>CAITIQ010000637.1 GCA_903892415.1 uncultured delta proteobacterium
ACCTGGCCAACCCGCGACGGCTTGTTGCGCCCCGAAGACCGGGAGTGGCTCCAGGCAATGGCACATAAGCCCCAGCCGAACGGCTTTGATCCCAACTACTTTACTGTAGCTCCGCTTGACCAACGCGCTGATGCTCCTTTCCGACCTGACGAGCGCTTGTTGCTCGAGTGTCTGCACCCACAGTTCCCTCGGCTGGCTACGAGTCTAGCTCCAGCTACTCCGATGCTGACTTCGTCCCTTGGCGGAGCCTTGCCGGAGCTCGTGGCTGACACGCTCCTGATCGACTCTGACAGAGGAATTGTCACGCTCACTTGGCGCGCCCAGATCGCAATCGACCTTCGTCGACAAACTCGCATCGCCGTTCGACCTCGTAGCAATAGTTGGGTAAACAAAAGGAACGTGCCCGTCTCTTCAACACAAGACTTTGCTCAAGCAGAAACACACGATGGCGAAGGGGAGACACTCCTCGAAGCGCTGAACACAACCAGCGCCGACGGCAATCCTGACCTCGCCGCGGTACTGCCCTTCCTCACGCGAGCCCCAAGCGCGCCGCGATCAAGTGGCCTACCCGAGGCTGGGCTCCCATTCCGTTCGGCGCCGCCACCGCCGCCGAGCAATGGCCCCCTCAGTGTACCGCCACCGCCACCCTCGGTTGCGGTGGGTTCATCGCGAGCCTCAACCCTCCCACACGCCTCGGTAGCTAGCGCCGCGCTCTCCCCACCGCCGCCACCCTCGGCGTTGCCGAAACCTCCTGCATCCGGGCTGCCGCTTCAAGCACCGCCGATAACCGGAGCGGCATCGCTACTTCAGAACCCGCCGCCACTGCTGCAGCCCCAGCCTGTACTGCAGCCCCAGCCTGTAACGACGCTCCAGACGTCACCGCAGTCCCCGCCGCTCCAGGCGCCGAGCTCGGTTCTCCATCCACCGCTGACGCGTCCCCCTCCGCCCCCAATCGTTTCGCAAGCGACCTCCCCGAGCGCCGGCGTCACCAATCTCATTCCGCAGGCAAGTGCTCCGCTACGCGCTACCTTTCAATCCCTAGAGAGCCCGCGAAGAGAGGCACCTGAGCCTGCGCCCTTCGGAGCCGCGTTCCCAAGTCGGTCAAAACCAGCCGCGGTCCCGAGCGCCAAGTCGGCGTCCGATGCAGCCTCAGACAGGCGGCCAGATACCAA
This sequence comes from uncultured delta proteobacterium, assembly GCA_903892415.1. Lineage (GTDB taxonomy): Bacteria > Myxococcota_A > Polyangia > Polyangiales > Polyangiaceae > Xiheicaenibacterium. Next base: position 1,173 of record CAITIQ010000637.1, read on the forward strand.
ATTAGATAAGGACGTAAAGGCAGAAGCGGCCATTCGACGCTGTCTGGTTGATCTGCTTTGGTACGATAGCCAGCTTCCGCGGAGGCTTCGAAGAGGGAAGCCCTTTAGCCAAGTCCTGGCCGACTTCTCACCACCGAAAGGTCACCGAAGACTCGACGAGGCTGAGGTAGATCGCGACCGAGAGGACCGGGCCAAGCTTGACGTGTTGCGCGTCTTGTCCTGCGGGGAGCCTGCGCGCATCAGTGACCTGAGTCTTTTGGCGGATCAACAGATGGAGGACGCCAATGATCTCGAGATACCCGTGTTCCTGGTGAGTGGAGAGCTGCGTCCAAGTTTTGATGAATTGGCGGCCCTCAAAGCCGCTGTGCGTATTTCTCAGCCTTTGGCAGCCAACGACAAGCGACTGCTCTCCGCGCTTGCAGTGGCCAACGAGGTATTGGCGGGGACCAGCCCCCCCAGCAGCGAAACCACGACCTCGCTGTTCAAGCAAATCGAGTCTGCAACTGTCGGGCTCAATCTTCCGGCTCGCTATGTCACAGACAGCGTGGAAAAGTCGCTACTCGAGACCCGCGCTTACAGGAAACGCGGCATCCTCGGAGAATCTCGCATTCGTTGTGACTTTCTCGTCCCGGGGGCGACAGCCTGGCCCTGCTACGTGATTGAAGAAGTTGCGCAGAAACTTCCGCTACTACCCTCATTTCCAGTGGTGGCCCTTGTGGAGGTTAGGCCGCGTGAGGACGCCAGCGAATCGCATGCGGAGTCGCTGCTCGTGGTGGCACTTGGGCGAGTACTACGAAGGAGCCGCTTGTGAGGGAGCACCTACGGAGCTAGGGCATCATCCCCGCTCAACGTTCCTGATGCGATTTCCACCTCTTCGCCGGCGAGATCAACGCCGAATAGCTCCGCCTCCCGAGGTCCCATACGTCGATAGACGACGCGCCACTCGACGCCGGCGGCTCCCAAGGGTTGGGCGAAGTTTAGTTGGGCGACTTGCGGTTCGCCGCTCGCGGGAACCCGCGTATCGCCGACCTGAATGCGAAGCACCGACTGTTCTCTCTGCTGCATTCGGAACTGACGAGCAAGCACCACTGGCGCCGCTGACTGTTCGGGCGCGCCCAAC
>CAITIQ010000638.1 GCA_903892415.1 uncultured delta proteobacterium
CCACCAGCAGCGCAAACAAGGAGGCCGCAACCACCGCAGCGGCGGCCTGCTTGCGATGGGCAGCACGCATTTCTTCCGGATCGAAGTAATCGCCTTCCTCAAGGTTGACGGTCACTCGCTCGACGCAGCGCTCGAGCGCAGCGCGCACGCTCCGCTCGCTGGCCTCCGCCTTGGCGATGTCCATCATCTGACCAAAGACGCGCCGCTGGACCAGCATCACAAAGCGCTCCAGCGGCTCGTCAGCGTAAGCCGGTGCGCGCTCACACACCACCGTCATGCCGATCTGAAAGAACTCCTCGACCCGCTCGCGCTGTGAACCCGCGACCTTGGCCGCGATCTGCCGCACCCGGGGCTGTGCCCCCTCGATCAGCGCCCGAACCAGCTCCGCCCGCTCATTTCTCATCCAGCTTCCTCATCGGCGGCTGCTCCGGAAGCTCGACCCCAGGCTTCAGTACTTCCTCGGACTTCAACGTCGCCGCTCGCCCATCAGCGAGCGCCTCATCGGCCAACCGCTTCATCACCGGGTGTGACGTGTACAGGTCGCCAAGCAGCGAATGGATCGCCGCATAGCTGCGCACACTCAGCAGCTCCTCGAAGCCCTCGAGCGCCTCATCAGCAAGATCGTCGACCGTTTGCGGCGGCTTCCTCTCCATCGCCATACCTCAATAGAACCAGCACGGCCCGGCTCGCGCAAGGCATTCGCGAGGAGGCGCAAGCTCACGGTGCACCTCGTGCTTTTCTAATCTCGGTCCGCGTCATGGGGCCGCGCATGAGCGTCATGGCCCAGCGCGGCCGCACGAGCTCGGTGGTGTTGGCCTGCGCATTTCTCACAACGAACCAACGCGGACGGAGATGCTTTAATAGATTATCGAGCTCGTCGCGACCTGCGCCCAACTGAGCCTCGTTGATCAGGCCGTCCAGCACGCGGGTGCGATCGGCGTCGGTTTGCAAACGGCCGAGACACCAGAGGCCAGCGTTACTGAGCGAGCGGTAGTCGAGGTCCATTGGATTTTGCGTGGCAATCACCACGCCCACGCCGAAGGCGCGCGCTTGCTTCATCAGCGCGACCAGCGGCCGTTTTGTAGGTGGGTTGGCTGGGTGCGGCGGTAAGAAGCCGTACACCTCGTCAAAGACGATCAGCGCACGCAGCCGTTGTGAGCCGGAGAGGCTCCTTACCCAGGTAAGGACCTCCTCGAGCACGAGACCGAGCACCAGCGCTCGCTCGTCATCATCGAGGTGCGCGACGCTGACAATCGTTGCCGGTGTTCTGCCCTCCACCGGCGCCATCCAAGCGCCGATGTCGAGCGTCGAGCCGCGTCGCCAACTGGAGAAGGTCGGCGACGCTAATAGCGTATTGAGCGATGCGGCCAGCTCTTTGCGGGCCTTCTTATTGATAAACGCGTCGGTGGCGAGGGCACCAACACGTTCGATCGGCGGGGCGAGCACGTCCTCGATCAGCGCGCCAAGCTCTGCCGTCGTGCCGGCAGCGAGCCGCTTCTCTGCGAGCAGAGAGAGGAAGACGTGCTCACGACTTTTGGCTGGATCGGCGTCACGGCCGAGCAGCCGCAAGACGAGCGAGATGGCCGCAGACAACGCCGCACGCGCGCCGTCCGCATCGGCCGCCCAACGATTGGAGGGGCGCTCGAGCGCGGAGAGGACATGCAACATCTCTCCGGCGTCGGCGCCCGGCGTAACCACGCGCACGTGAGTACCCGCGGAGAAGGCCGCGAGCGTGGGTTGATCGATACCAAAGGCGGTCAGGCCTTTGCGCCGCTCTTCAGCCAAACGCGTAGCGAGCGTTTGCGCGTCCTCTTGTACGCTCAGCCCGTCCACCCACGGCATGATCGCGCTCGGCTCGAAGCTGGGTACCTGCAATAGGAGATTGGGCAGATCACCTTTTACATCGATAACCAGCACCGGAACCTGATTGCGCATCGCCTCCTCAATCAGGACCGTAACCAGACCGGTTTTCCCGCTGCCAGTCGGTCCCGTCACATTCTGCCCACCTTTCGTATCGCGTGACCGTTCGATACGCTTGGCATCCGCTAGTTGGCCGCGAAGTCGTCGTGAGGAAGCGACTCCGATGGC
>CAITIQ010000639.1 GCA_903892415.1 uncultured delta proteobacterium
CCACAAAGCGTTGTACGCAACTGTGGCTCTCGGTGGCCGATACCGGGATATGAACGCGAAGTCGTTGCTTGCTCGCCTGGTCGAGACGGCCCTCTCCCTCGTCGCGCCCTGACGCTGCCCCGGTTGCGATGCCCCAGGTACCGGAAGCTTCCGACCGGCTGACTTCATTGGCTTTTGCAGCGGGTGTGCACTGCTGGTGCAGCCCGCCGAGCGCGGGCGATACTGGGCTGCCGTACAGTTTGAAGGACCAGTGCGGGAGGCTGTGCATCGGGTGAAGTTCTCCCGTCGTTCGGATTTGGGGTTCTCTCTCGGTCAGCTGCTGGCACGGGCGTGGCTCGAGGGCCTACCTGAACCACCGGACTGCGTAGTGGCGGTGCCGCTTTCCGCGCGAAGGCTCGCCGAGCGCGGCTTCAACCAGAGTTCGGCGTTGGCGCGCGCCGTCGCTCGTGCGCTCTCGGTTCCCGCTCGTGCTGGTGTACTCCGGCGCCGTCGCGAAACGGTTGCTCAGTCGAGCTTGGGTCGCGTCGAGCGCGCCGTGAACCTCGCTGGGGCCTTTCAAGTAGTTCGTCCGCCCGTCGTTTGCGATCGGTCCATCCTGGTGGTCGACGACGTGATTACGACAGGCGCTACCTTCGACGAGATCGTCGGCACCCTGCGATCGAACGGCGCCCGCAAGGTCGAGTGCATCGCGCTCGCGCGGGCGGGACGCGATTAGCGCGCTGCCCCTCGCGCCGCCGTTCGAAGGATGGCGTCGCTCAGCTCGGCCAGGCCATACGGCTTCTGCATGATCTCGCGAATTCCGAGCGCGCGCGCTGCCTGTCGTAGGCCCTCGTCGAGCTGCGTCGTTACGAGCAGAATCGGAAGTTCGGGGCGCAACTCGAGCATCGAGCGAGCCAACTCAAGCCCGTTCGTCCCTTGCAAAGCGGTGTCAGCGACCAACACGTCGAAGTCGAAGGGGTCACTGCAAAAGGCGACCAAGGCCTCCTTGGCGTCGTGATGGCCGGACACCGAATAGCCAAGCTTGCCAAGGAACCGCGAGGCAGCGCGCACCAGTCCAGGCTCACCATCCACCACCAAGATTCGTTGACCAGGGTCGGGTACTACGAGCGGTGCGCTTGGATTCTCCGAGTCGGTCAAACCCTCGACAGTAGGCAGCAAGAGTGTGAAGGTCGCTCCTTCGCCGGGGAGGCTTTCTACAGTCACGTTGCCGTCGTGGTCGCGCATGATGCCGTGCACCATCGCAAGTCCAAGACCGGTGCCTTTTCCGGCGGGCTTTGTCGTGAAAAACGGCTCGAAGATGCGCTGAATCGTGCGTTGGTCGATCCCGGTGCCGGTATCGCTGACGACTAGCCGTGCGTAGCGTCCCGGGCGCAATTGATCGGGGTTTTCACTGGCGATCACCGAGACCTGGTCTTGGATGATGGTGATGCGGCCCGGTTTGCCGTCGAGCGCATGCCACGCATTGGTTCCGAGGTTCACCAAGACTTGTTGCAGTTGATTGACGTCGGCGAACACCTTCGGCGAGCTTGGCTCGAGCGTGACGGCGAGCTCAACCCCGGCTGGCAACAACGTGCGCAAGAGGTTGATGGCTTCCTCCAAGGGGCGCTGCAAAGAAACCAGCATCTTCTGTGTCTCTTCTTGGCGACTAAACGCGAGGATCCGTCGCACCAATTGCGTCGCGTGGTCGGTCGCGAAGCCGATTTCATCGAGGAAGGCGTCACACCGTGTGTTGGCGCTAACGGCCTCCCGAGCCAACTCGAGGTTCACCACGATGGTCGCGAGCACGTTGTTGAAGTCGTGCGCGATGCCACCGGCGAGCGTGCCCATCGCCTCCATCTTTTGCGACTGCAAGAGCTGCGCTTCGAGCAGGCGCCGACGCTCCTCGGCCTGCAGGCTATCGGTCAGGTCTCGAATGGTGGTGACGACCCAATTGCCCTCTTGAACCAGCATGGGTCGAAACCGCACCTCGGCTGGGAAAGGGCTGCCATCGAAGCGGCGGGCGTCGGCTCGCATGCGCTTCGACGTGGTCCCGGAAGACCGCTCACGAAAGCGGCTGGCCGGCGAATCGGGCAGCGCTTTCGGTGGTAACAGGCGGTCCAAGCTGGTTCCGAGCAGTTGCTCGCGCGCGCAACCGAACAGGCGACAGCTTTGCCGGTTCGCCATCTTGATTCGGTTGTTCTCGTCCACCATCAAGGTGGCATCGGGCGAGTGCTCGAAGAAGTCCTCGAAACGCGCTTGGCCGCGTCGTCGACCAAGTTCTGCGCCGACCGGCACGGCGAACAGACGCAGCAAAGCTGCCGTGCGTTTTGGATGCAGCAGCATCTTGGAGCTCATCACCGCGAGCACGCCGATCGCTTGGTGCTGAGAGTCGTACAGCGCGACGCCCGCACACCCCTCCACCTCGAGGCTCGTCAGCAGTTCACATTCTGGAAAACGGAGGCGAGAGCCCTCGGCGACGATGGCTTCACCGCTCTTTAGAATCTCTTGGCAGACGGTGCCCTCGAGTTGAAAGTCGGGCCGACGGTCATGGCTGCCATGCCGAATGAAGCCAAGCGGCCTTATCGTCGTGCCCAGAGCTCCGTGTAGCAAGCCAAGCATCACGGTCTCTGCACCCAAGAGCGAGGCGAGTTCGGCGACCACCCCGGAGAAAAAGTCGGCGTTGGTCAGGCCTGTAAGGCTGTTCGATAAGAAGTGGAGGGCGCGCTCGTTTAGCCGACGTTCGGTGATGTCGCGGAAAAGCACCTGTTTCCCGATCGGCTCACGACCGTGGACCACGGTGGTGATGGTTGCCTCCAGCGCGAGCTTTGAACCATCGGCTCGCAAGAGCTCGTAGGTGAGCTGTTGCGCGAGATCGAGCTCACCCTCCTTCAGAGCGGCTTGCTCGAAGAAGCCGCTGGGCATCAGCGGCCCGAGTACCTGCTGATCCGGACGACCAAACGGCAGCCCAAAGAGCGCAAAAAATTGCTTGTTCGCATAAACGATGGTGCCCACCGCATCAAACACGACCAAGGCGTCACGGATGTGGCTCACCACCCGCTCGAAGTGATCGCGCAGCCGCGTCAGCTCCAGCTCGCTCCGTTTGCGGTCCGATATGTCTTGCAACGCGCCAGTGAAGAGCAGCGGCTTACCGTCCTCGTCGCGGACGACCTCGGCCGAAATGGAAACGAACACGACCTCGCCGCTGGGCCGAATGATGCGGAACTCGCCATTGGTCGTTGCGCCCTCCTTGAGTGCCTTTTCTCGCCGCTCGAGCGCCCAGCGGTCCTCGGGGTGCACCAGTCGATCGAAAGCGGCAGTGTGCTCCGTCGGCTTTAGGTCGTCCTTGGTGAGACCGTAGATGCGGTAGAGCTCGTCGGACCACCAGGAGACCTTGGTGGTCAGGTCGAGCTCAAAGCTGCCTACGCGAGCCAGATGCTGCGCACGCTGCAAGATCCCCTCGCTGCGCTGGATAGCCTCTTGCGCACGGTGAGCGTCAGTAACGTCCACGAGCGAACAGACAATCAGCTCGACCTGGCCGTCTGCGTCGTCGAGCGGGACCGCGTCGAGCAAGGTCCAGCGGCGTTCTCCGTCTGTGCGCTCGAAGTGAGACTCGATCCGGCGCTCCGGCTCTTTCGTCGAGAGCACCCGCCGCAAGGTGCGCTCCGCTTCGGGCAGCGGGCTGCCATCCGCTCGCAAGGGCTTGATGAAGTCGCGGATGCGACGGCCAACCATGCTCGCGGCAGCAGCGCCGTAGATCCCGGCCGCTACGTCGTTGCATTCGAGCACGATGCCTTGCGCATCGAGCACGAGCACGCCGCAACCGAGCGCCCCATACACCCGGCGAATCCACGCGTCCGCTTCGGCGCGAGCCCGAAAGCGATGCCGAGACTCGCGCAGATTCTTCAGGAGCAGCAGGCTGCGTGCGGTCTCGGCGAGTTCGAGCTCATCGACGGGCTCGGCGAGCACCGCGTCCACACCAACGAGCAAGGCGGCGCGCCGCAGTTCCTGGTGCCCGCTCGGGACCACGAGGAGCACCGGCAGGGAAGGGAAGCGCTCACGCAACTCGCCGCAGAAGCTCACGCCTTCAGGCACGCACCCGGCCCACTCCACGAGGGCCAAGGTGCAGCCTTGTGAGCCGATGACGTCGCAGGCCTCTGCCAGCGATTTCGCAGCAAAGGTCAGATGCTGAAGCTTTTGCGGCCCCGCCGCGAACCGTTCAGCGTCACGTGCGACGACCACCAGCTTCTCGACTTGCTCGAGGGAGTCTCTTGCTCGTGGCGGCGTGGAGGGTGGGGACGTCATCTAGCGCAGCAGTACCGCGTGGTGCTCGAGGTGGTCTTCAACGAAGGTCGAGATGAAGAAGTAACTGTGATCGTATCCCTCATGCATCCGCAGTTCGAGAGCTTGTCCGCTAGCTTCGCAAGCGGAGCGCAAAAGCTGCGGCTTCAGCTCACGCTGCAAGAATTTGTCTGACGTGCCCTGATCTACCAGCAGTTTGCTGGGGTGCTTCTTGCCGGAAGCCAATAGCGCGCAGGCGTCATAACGTTGCCACTCTGCCTCGTTCTCGCCGAGGTAACGCGAGAAGGCCTTTTGGCCCCACGGCACTTGGCTGGGCGCGACGATGGGCGCAAAGGCGCTCACGCTCGCGTAGTCCTCGGCTTGCGACAGGCCGATCGTCAAAGCTCCATGGCCGCCCATCGAGTGACCAAAAATGCCACGGCGATCGTTGGCTACGGCGAAGCGACTCTCGACCACGTCGCGCAGCTCTCGGGTGACGTAGCTGCGCATCTTGTAGGTCTCCGACCAAGGTGCTGCAGTCGCATCGAGATAGAAGCCTGCACCTACGCCGAAGTCCCAGGACTCATCATCCCCTGGGTAGCGCACTGCGCGCGGACTCGTGTCGAGGGTGACGATGCAAAGGCCAAGCTCGGTGGCGGCTTTGTACGCCCCGGACTTGAAGACGAAGGTCTCCTCGGTGCAGGTGAGCCCGGCCAAATAGTAGAGGACCGGAGGTGTTTCCCGCTTTGCCGGTAGGAAAACCGAGAACCTCATCGGCGAGGAGAGCAGCGAACTCTGGTGTTCGTAAAAGCCCAGCGTGCCGCCAAACAGCTTGTGCTCAGCGCGAGTGACGAGGTTCTCGGCGCTCATCTCAGAACTCCACGACTGCGCGGATCGACTTGCCTTCATGCATCAAATCGAAGGCCTCGTTGATGCGGTCGAGCGGGAGTTTGTGGGTGATCAACGTGTCGATGTCGATCTTCTTCTCCATGTACCAATCGACGATCTTGGGGACGTCGGTGCGTCCGCGTGCACCGCCGAAAGCCGAGCCCTTCCAAACCCGACCAGTGACAAGTTGGAACGGCCTCGTAGCGATCTCCTGGCCCGCGCCAGCGACACCGATCACGACGCTCACGCCCCAACCGCGGTGGCAACATTCGAGCGCTTGCCGCATCAACTTGGTGCTGCCAACGCACTCGAAGCTGTAGTCGGCGCCGCCTCCGGTGAGCTCGACCAAGTGAGCGACCAGGTCCCCCTTCACGTCATTCGGGTTCACGAAGTGCGTCATGCCGAACTGCCTCGCGATGGCCTCGCGCGCCGGGTTGATGTCCACCCCGATGATCTTGTCGGCGCCGACGATGCGGGCCCCTTGGATCACGTTGAGGCCGATTCCGCCCAGGCCGAACACCACCACGTTGGCGCCCGCTTCCACCTTTGCGGTGAAGAGCACTGCACCGACGCCGGTGGTGACGCCGCAGCCCACGTAGCAAATCTTATCCAGCGGAGCGTCTTCACGGACCTTGGCCAGCGCGATCTCCGGCAACACGGTGAAGTTGGAGAAGGTGGAACAGCCCATGTAGTGATGGATCTTCGTCTTGCCGATCGAGAAGCGGCTGGTCCCATCCGGCATCATGCCTTTGCCCTGCGTCGCGCGGATGGCGGTGCACAGGTTCGTCTTTCGGCTCAGGCAGGATTTGCAGCCTCGGCACTCTGGCGTGTACAGCGGAATGACGTGGTCCCCCTTCTTGAGCGAGGTCACCCCAGCGCCGACATCCACCACGATACCGGCACCCTCATGGCCGAAGATGGCGGGGAAGAGGCCCTCCGGGTCCGCGCCGCTGCGGGTGAACTCGTCGGTGTGACAGACGCCAGTGGCCTTCAGCTCGACCAGGACCTCCCCGGCTTTGGGACCTTCAAGGTCCACTTCCTCGATCACAAGGGGTTTTCCGGCCTCGTGGGCGACTGCTGCGCGCGTTTTCATGGGCTGCTCCTTGCGCCCTCTTTAGCAGAGAACGGGGGGCCGAATCACGGGGGTCTTGCAACAGAAAGGGTCCTCGGGAATAACGCGGTCGATGCAGAAGACGGTCATCCTGTCGGCGGACACGCTTCGCAACTTGGTCGAGGCGCATGCTTCAATGGCCGCTTGGTACTACGAGCTTTGGCGAGCGCACCGCGAAGGCGGTCCGGTGCTGCATCCAGACGAGGCGCGTCGAGCGGCCTTCGTGAAGAATGTCGCGCGGGAATTTCCTGAGCTAGCGGCCATTGCCGCCTCGGTCGACAAGCCGCGTCTTTACGTTCCGCAACCCGTCGTTGAACTACCAAAAATGGTCCCCGGGACCGAAGACTGAGCCTGCACACAGCAGAGGAGCATCATGTTCGAGAACCAGCGCAGTCACTATCAAGCGATCCTGCAGGAAATCCGTGAGGCCGGGCTGGAGAAGCTCGAGCGAGTGATTCTCTCGCCGCAAGGGGCCGAGATTGAGAGTCGTGAAGCCGGAGCTGAGAGCGGCTCCTCGAGCGTGCTCAACTTCTGTGCGAACAACTACCTCGGTCTTTCCTCCCACCCCACGCTGATCGCCGCCGCTAAACAGGCGATCGACACGCATGGCTTTGGGCTGAGCTCGGTTCGCTTCATCTGCGGTACCCAGGACCTGCACAAGTCCCTCGAGTCGACGGTGAGCAAGTTCTTCGGCTTCGAGGACACCATTCTCTACTCCTCGTGTTTCGATGCCAACGCAGGTCTGTTCGAGACGATGCTTGGTGAAGAGGACGCCATCATTTCGGACGCGCTCAACCACGCTTCGATCATCGACGGCATTCGCCTGTGCAAGGCCGAGCGACATCGCTACCCCAACGGGGACATGACCGCGCTCGAAGATGCGCTCAAGAAGACGACTGGCAAGCGGCTGCGGCTGATCGCGACCGACGGCGTGTTCTCGATGGACGGCTACCTGGCCAAGCTCAAGGACATCGTCGCCTTGGCGCGCCAATACGACGCGATGGTGATGGTGGACGAGTCCCACGCGACGGGCTTCATCGGGCCCACCGGCCGCGGCACCCCTGAGGAGATGGGCGTGCTTTCTCAGATCGACGTGATCACCTCCACGCTGGGCAAGGCGCTCGGTGGCGCGAGCGGCGGCTTCACCACCGGGCGCAAGGAGATCATCGCACTGCTGCGGCAACGCTCACGGCCCTACCTCTTCTCCAATACGGTCGCCCCCGCCATCGCCGGCGCGAGTCTCGCGGCGTTTGAGCTGATCACCAAAGAGTCTTCGCTGCGTGAGAAGGTCATGGCCAACGCCAAACAATTCCGTGAAGGGATGACCGCGCTCGGCTTTACGATCAAGCCAGGTATCCACCCGATCGCACCGATCATGCTGGGAGATGCCAAGCTGGCGCAGGAGATGGCGCGCAAGATGTTTGCGCGTGGCATCTACGTGATCGGCTTCTCGTACCCGGTGGTGCCGAAGGGTGAGGCGCGAATTCGGGTGCAGCTCTCAGCGGCCCATTCGAGCGAGCAGGTCGCTCGCGCGATGGAGACCTTCGCGGTGGTTGGTCGCGAGCTCGGCGTCATCTCCTGAGCCAACATTCCTAAGCGAAACGCCCTGCTCCTTGCAGCCGCGCCGCCGGTGCTCAACGCGCTGGCGGCGCTGTTACTTTCGGCATCTCGCGCAGACACTTCTCGAGCGCTGGCTGGTGGAAGGCGTTCGACACTGGTAGCCGTGGCTTGCCCATCACATCGACCAAAAAGCGGTCGAACATGTTGCTCGACGGCCCGAAGGTGGCGAACACGAACATCGCCCGGCCCTTGATGTTGTCGAACGGAACGCCAGCACCGTTGCCGCGATTCCACGAGCGTGAGTCATGGCTGTTGTCGCGCGCATCGCCGAGCACCCAGACCTCGCCGGCCTTCACTTGGTACTCTTTGCCGTCTCGACCACAGAGCCCGTAATAGCAGTTGGTTTCGCGCGGGCAGTCGGCGTTCGTTTCGCACACCTGGTCGGGCACCGGCGCACGCAAGAGCGCGAGGTACGGGTGGTCATTGAGGAACTCAACGTACAGCTGCTGGGTGTTCTTGCCCTCGCGGTCCCCCTCTTGTTTGAACGGTCCGACATGGCAGTTGGGCACCGGCCAGCCGTTGATGATGGGCCGACCATCCACCACCGCTAGCGTATCCCCGGGGATGGCGATCACCCGCTTGATGAAGTCTTGTTCTGGATTCTCCGGGTACTTGAAGACCATCACATCCCCGCGATTGGGGGGTAAGTCCTCGAATACGCGCTTCTCGGAGAAGGGCAACAGCGGCCCGTAGGCGAACTTGTTGACGAAGATGTGATCGCCCACGAGCAAGGTGGGAATCATCGACCCGCTGGGGATCTTGAAGGCCTCGACCACGAGTCCACGAAGCACGAGCGCGACCATGATCGCGATCGCGATCGACTCGGCGTACTCGCGGATTTCTCCCTTACGCCAGCGCGCCAAGTGCTCTCCAACCAGCCTTGTTGCGTTGGCCTGCGCTTTCTCGAACGCAGCCTGGCGAAAGGGCACCTCGACGATGCACTGCTCGAGGGTGCTGAGGCCAGCCTCGAGCTCCTCTCGCTCAACGACCAAGAGCTCCTTGGCGATCTCCTTGCGTTTGGCCTTGAGAATGCGCCGGGCCTCCTCGAGCAAGATCACCGACTCTTCGAACCGAGCCTGGGCCGCCACCGGCACGTCGCGCCGCCCGCCGATGCCGCAGAAATCGGCCAAAGGCAGACGAAACCGCATGCGGTAGAGGACGATCGCGATCAGCGTGAAGAACAGAATCCCGGCGGGGATCTTCTGTTCACCCACCAGCGTCCGCAGCACGCTGACTGGCGTGCCGTCACTCGGCGGCTCCAAGAGGGACACCAGCTGAACGCCGATCAACCCCGGCAGAGCGATGATCCAAACGGCGTAGAAACCGTAACGAAGCAGCGGGGAACGAGCTTTGACGCCTGGCTTCACCGCGGGAGCGTTCGGCGAGAGCTCTTCCTTTTCCGTCTTGGAATCAGCCTCTTCTGCCTTGCCGCGGGCTTTCGCGGTTTGGGGCGTTGCTTCCGAAGCGTCTCGCCCGCGCGTTCCGCGTGCTGCGGTCCGCGCCGCAGGGCGAGGGGCGTCGTCAGGTGCTTCGTCGTTCGGTGAACTCAAGTGATGCGGTCCGATGGGCTGAGTAGCCCCGGGATTGATCTAGACGTGCCCTCCTTGAGGCGCAACCGGCTAGTTTCTTTGTCCCCCGCGGCGCTCCGTTGTGCAGGCACCTCCACCACTGATTCGAGTCACGCGTGGGAGCAGCAGTTCATAAATGAGGTCGCTCATCGATTCGACAGTGGGCGCGGTTTGCTCGGGATCTGTCGGCTCGGGTTGCGGTGTCGTGGGGACCTGCGCGAGCTCCTCCAGAGTGACAGCACCGTCTTGATCGAGGTCTGCAGCGGCGATCCCATCGAACAAGAGTGGCGCATCCTCCTCGGTCGTCGCTCGAAAAAGTTCCTCGGCGCGCACCTCCACGGTCAACACTTGTTCGACGTTCGCGCTGAGGCTGACCATCGTGGCAAGGCCCCCTTCTTCCGCCGGTAACGACTCACACTGACTCACGCGAAACCCTGCGCGAAAGCCCCAGTCAAAGCTCTTGGTGACGCCGTTCTTTTCGGCTCGGCCGATCACCCGAAGCGTCGTCGGACGTTCGTCCACGTAGTCGTCGCTAGCCTCGAGGCGCATCTGCTCGAGGTCGCGGTTGCTGGTACCAGTTCCCAAGCGCGTATCGGGGGATGGGCCGCGATGTCGCCACTCGACTTCGCACTCGCCGAGCCCGTAGATCAAGCCAACCTTCTCGGGTTGGTCCACCGCTCGGAAGTCGAACAGCCACTCGTAGTTGGTCTCCGAATAGTCGGCGCAACCGTTCTCTTGGCCCTCCGGATCATCGACCTCGACGCCGCCGAGCGCGGTGATGAAACGGTCGAGCGAGATCGACCAGCCATCACTCGTAGCGAAGCCGTTACGCGTGCCCTCGCTTGGTTGGGCCTCGAGCAGTAAGCTTCCAGGCTCGGGCCGGCCGTCCGCAGGCAGGCAGCTCACGCAAACGAGCAGCGATACTTGCGACAATACCGAGTGCCAAGAAGGTCTGTGCCGCATCAAAAGAAAGCTCCTTCTAGCCCCAGACTTGGGATGGTCACCGGGCCGACCTCATTGCCTTGAAGCGTCTCGGTGTTGAGCGTCGAATTTAGCATTTCAACCACGAACGACAGCCAGCCGTGGTCTCCCAAGAGCCACTTCTTTTCGACCCTGAAGTCGAGCCGATAAAACGCCGGGTCTCGGCTGGGAGCGAGCCGCAAGTTCTCGTCGGCTCCCGACACCAACGTGTCGTAGACCGGGGCGCCCGAGTAGAGCGAAAAACGAGCGCCAACGCGTACGCGGTGCCCCAAGTCCGCGCTGAGCGCCGAGTGCAACACGTGCGGCCTGTCGAAGGCAGCGGGGAAGGTGAAGCCATCCAAACTGCGCTCGGCGCGCGAGAAGGTGTAGGCGATAAAGCCTCCAATTCGGCTCGAGAGCGAACGACGCAGATAGACCTCCACACCCTTGGCTGCACCGCGACTGCGCGGGATGGTGGTGAGCGCATCACCTCCCGGGCGAACACCCAGCGTGTCGCTCAGGTTGTCGGAGATACCGTTGAAGAGGGTGACAGTTGCGGTGGTCGCGAGGGGCAGGTCGAGCTCGACCCCGGCCGCAGCTTGTATCGAAAGCTGCAGACCATCTCGCAGGCTGGCGACGGCCAAGCCCGGGACGGGCACGAGGAAAGACGGTGGTTGGTGCGCGAGGCCAAGCGTGTGCAAGAGCCGAATGTCCTTGGTCAGATCGACTACGACAGCGAGCCTCGGGTCAACGGCCAGGGCGCTCGCGCCGTTGGAGAAGAAGCCGTCGACGCGCAGCCCCGGCGTCAGTTGCAGCCGCGGATCGAGCTGCCAAACGAAGTCCAAGTAGCCGCCGAGTGCGGCGTCGTTGCGCGGTGGAAAGAGCGAATTGAACGCTTCTGTGTCGGGGTCATCCGGGTCCGCGTAGAGTTGCTCATCGGCGCGATAAAGGTCCTGTTGCAGGTCGAAGCCCGCGCGCATGGTCAAATTCTCGAGCCAAGGTTGTTCGAGCTCCAAGCGGCTAGCGATGAAGATGTCGCGCGTGTTGCGGCCATCGGCGACGCGCGTTTGGTCGAAGCCGCTGGTGACCGCGGCTCGAAGCTTGCCACCTTGCGGCAGCTTGCGATCGTAGCGCGCGTCCACGCGATAAAACTCCGAGCCGAAGATCACCGTCTCGATGTCCGCCTCGGTCTGCGAGAGAAAATCGTACGCGCCGAAGGCGAACAGCGAGATGCGGTCTTTGGGCGTCAGATCGTAGGAAAAGCGCGCTTGGTAGTCGCGGTAGTCGAGCGTGATCTCCGGCGAGATCGCCGAGAAAAGCAGGGCCGTATACGAGAAGCGGCCGCCTAAGAGCGCGCTGGCTTTTTCATCGGCGAAGCCAACTTCCACGAGCCCGCCGGTGTCGACCAAACGCAGGTTGGCCTCTCCGTGCGCGTCGGTGCGAGGCTCGTTGGTCACCGCCGTAACGATCGCCCCGGCGAAGCGACCGAACCTCGCGGGGTAGCCGCCAGCGTGCAGATCCACGCGCTCGACGAGCCCCGGATGGATCACCGAAGGGCCTGCGGCAGCGTGAAAAAGGTAGGGCACGCGCACGCCGTCCAAGAAGTAGCCGACGTTGCCAGGAGGCGCGCCGCGCACGTAGAAGAACGGCAACCCCGAGACGATCGGCGTTACGCCGGGCAAAATTTCGATCGCGCGGAAAGGGTCCCCGAAAGCACCTGGCAGTTGCCGGACCTCCTCGCGCGTGAGCGAACTCACCGAGGGCGGATGCTTGACGCCGTCCACCGTGACCTCGATTGGCTCGGGCTCCGGCGGCTCTGCGGCTGGCTCTGCGGCTGGCTCGGCAGCGGGTCCGGCTTGCGTGGGCTCGGACGGTGGCTCCGCCGGCTTGCTCGAGGTTGTTTGTGCAACGGCCGTGTTCGGCCAGAGGCCGAGCAAGGCTAGCGAAGCCAACGCGCGTTGGAGCTGCGTCAAAAGGCAGCTCTCAGCGTTAGTTGCCCGGCTGTCGCTTGCGCGTCTTTTGACTGCGGTTGGTCGAACACGAACAGCGATGCACCCACCGCGAAAAGCCCCAGCCCAACTCCGCCTGCAACGCCCGAACCGAGCCGGAAATCCTCGCTGGCCGAGACCAAGGCCGCGTATTCGGTTTGCGTGGCCTGATCGCTAAAGTCCGCCGTTTGTGCGATATCCCGGCTCTCGCGATAACGAACCACCGAGAGCACGCCGAGCACGATCGACAAGGCGGTGCTCGCGGCGGCCGTGCCGATCAGTGCGTAGGCTGCCTTGCGCTGCCCGGTCTCTTCGAGCTCCGGAGCGACCACCGTGAGCTTGCCCGCCTCGAGCTCCAGTACGCTATTCCAGCCCTCATAACCGCGCGCGAGCACCTCCACCCGATGTTCGCCTAGCGGCATCAACATCAGCTCGGGTGGCGCATCTCCGCTTGGCGCCTCGCCGTCCACGCGCACGGTCGCTTCGCTTGGCAATTCAAACGTCAAACAGCCCGTTGCTGGTCGCTCGAGTTTGGCAGTGACGATGGCCTTTTCGCACGACGCAGCCGTTAGCGGCTCATTCCGTTCGCAGCCGCTCAGCGCAGGCAGTAGCGCCAGCACAAAGCTCAGCCAACTCGGCGCGAACGAGCGCTGCACCTCAGGGCTTGCCGAGTTCGGGATAAAGCAACGCGAAGGCGTCTTGAACGTCGTCGATCAACTCTCCGCCGTCATCCATGCGATGCCACGAGCCGTTCGCCCCACGGTCTGCGTAGAAGGTGTAACGCCGGAACTTGGGCGAGGTCGGGTCGGCGCCAGGCAGGTTCAGGTACTCGAGCTCGAGCGCACGGATCGGCAGCTTGTATTCGAGCGCGAGGGCCAACACTTTGCCCCGCCTCCCCAGCCGCAGCCGATGCTTGCTCTCGCGGGTGATGGAAACCTCGGGCAGACCGTCAAGGTCCCTGACGATCGCCGCCATGGTGCGGATCGCCGCGGGCCCGGCTAGATCCGGTTCTGGCGTCAACCGCTCTACCGCTTTGCGCGCAAAGTCGGCCAGCTTGGTGGGCGGCAACGCCGCTTCGGGCTCTTCATCGCTTGCACTCATCGCGCAAGCGTCCTTCACCCGCGTTCGTTGATCAAGCGGCGTCAGTCACTGCCGCGTTCGACGGCCAGATTGACCAGCGCTGCGCGGTCGTCAAAAGCGACCGACTGCGGCGCGGTGTTGCCGGCCGTTGCCGTGCGATCCAGCACGATGAAATAGCTGCCTTTCGGCAGCGGGAGCTTGCGACGGAAGGGCTGCGGCGTTGCGACCACGCCGCCAGCGCTAGGCACGCCGAAGCCGACATCGGTGATGGTGTCGTTTTGCAACGGGGCGGCTGGGGGAGCGCTGGTGGCCGCCGTCGTGATGTACTGCTGTGCCCACAGCTCGCCTTGACCGCGTTGTACGACCATCACGTCGATATCGCGGGCACCCTCGAGCACGGCGGTCACGTACAGCGCCATGCCGGAGTCGGGCAGCTCGAAGGGCCCAACGTAATCCCGCTGATTGTCGTGGATCTCGATGCGCTCGTTGAGCACGAGCTCGCGATCGCTCGAGGAAGGATCGAACGGCGCGAGCGGTCGCTCACCCGGAGCGACGTAGCCGAGGGAGAAGGTTACCTCGCCATCCGATTCACGAATCACGGTGAAACCCTGACCGAGCGCGTACGCCAGCATGCCCTCCCCGACCTGATTCACGAAGCCCTGCGCCGAACCACCGGGCAGAAAGCTGCCCATCGGCCCAGTGGGCAAAGCTCCACCCTCGACCATCAGCTGCTCGAACTTCTTGGCGGTAACGGCGGCCGGTCGGAAGTAGATGTACATGGTCGAGCCGTCGAGCTTGAAGTCCTGCTCATACTGGACGGCCGCGCTGGCGTTGAAGCCCACGCGCTTGGTCAGGTTGGACCAGCCGTAGCCGAGGCCGCCCAACTGAATGTAGAGATCGCCGTTGTTCTCCAGCGTCTCGATGTTGCATTGCCGCGGGAAGAAGCGGCCGAGGCTCGGATCGTCCACCCCGAGCTTGAGCGGCACGCTGCGCTGGAGCAGCTCTTTGCACAGGGTGCCGGTGCCGAAGGCGAGCAGCTCGCGACGTAACGTACGGTTCGACGGGTCGTTGAGAACGCCGGGCATGACAGCCAAAAAGCTCTGCGGGGAGCAGCTTTGGAGGCCGCAACAAAGCGCGAGTGAGGAGAGGACCGTTCGAAGCTTCATCCGCCTTCAGTTTGAGCACGGATCGGAGGGGAGAGCGAGACCGTGCTTCGGTGCACCATTCGTCCAATCGCGTGATAGCTTTTCGGGTCACTATGCGAGTCAGCGTTTTGGGAGCAGGGGCGTGGGGAACGGCGTTGGCAAAGGCTCTCGCGGACAAGGGCTTCCCAACGAAGGTTTGGGCCCTGGGCGAGGACCTAGCCGGCAACATCAACCAAGCGCGCGAAAACAAGCGTTATCTGCCGGGCTTCAAGTTGCCGGAGAACCTCACGGCCACAGCAGATCTAGCGGAATCGCTCGAGGGCGCTGAACTCACCGTGTTGGTCGTGCCTTCGCACGCCATGCGCGAAGTCACACTCAAAGCGAAGGACCTGATCCCGAAGGGGTCGATCATTTGCAGCGCTTCGAAGGGCATCGAGAACGAGACCTTGATGCTGATGAGCGACGTCCTGCGCGACACGCTCGGTGATGAGGCGGTTCCTCGTCTCACGTATCTCTCGGGACCGAGCTTCGCAAAAGAGGTGGCCGCAGGCATGCCTACAGCGGTGGTCGTCGCCGGCAAAGATGCTGCGGTCACCAAGACCTGCCAACGTGCTTGGGCCACTGACAAGCTGCGCGTTTACAGCTCCGACGACGTCGTTGGCGTGGAAATGGGCGGGGCGCTGAAGAACGTGATCGCGATCGCAGCCGGGGCGATCGACGGCCTTGGCTTTGGTTACAACTCGCGCGCCGGCATGATCACCCGCGGCCTTTTCGAGATCGGGCTACTCGCGACCAAGCTCGGTGGTAACCCGCTGACGGTGGCTGGGCTGTCCGGCATGGGCGATCTTGTGCTGACTTGCACCGGGGACTTGTCGCGTAATCGCACCGTCGGCATCGAGCTCGGCAAGGGCCGCAAGCTTCCGGAAATTCTGGCCGGTCTCGGCCACGTCGCGGAGGGAGTGAAAACCACCAAGAGCGCGTACGACCTCTCCGTGAGGGAGAAGGTCGAGATGCCGATCACGCATGAGGTTTTCCGTGTGCTTTACGAACAGAAAGATCCTCGGCAGGCCGTGGTTGACATCATGACGCGTGAATTGCGGAGTGAGAGATGACTTGGGGGCTTCGCGCCGCTGCTGGGTTGCTCGGGGCTTTTGCACTTTGTGCTTCCACCTCGGCCGAGGCCCAACAGCAGCCGCCTCCCGGTACGTGGAATCCTCCGCCCGTGTACGGCCAATGCCCGCCGGGTCAATTCTGTTTGCCGGGCATTCCGGGGCTCGGCCAGCCTGCACAACCACCTTATCCGGGCCAGCCGCCCTATCCCGGCCAGCCGCCTTATCCAGGTCAACCGCCTTATCCGGGACAACCTCCGTATGGGCAACCGCCTTACGGCTACGGCCCTCCGCCGCGACCCAACGCGACGGGCTTGGAGCTCGGCTATTTGTACGGCACGTCGATCGCCTGGGGCATCGGCACTGGCGTTTGGCTCGATGTGGAGGCTGAGATCGATAACCCCGGTCTGGCGATCATCATGCCGGCTTTGTTTGGCGCGGCCGCACCGATTGGCGTGCTGATCGCCGACTACGCGATCGGTGATTTTCCGCGCGGCGTGCCCGCTTCGCTGGCCACCGGGATGTGGCTCGGCGCCGGGCTTGGTGCAGGCATTTGGGTCGTGCAATCGGCGGTCTCGAGCACCAGTGAAGAATGGGGCTTCCCTGGCCTCGGGCGGGCGGCCTTCGTTGGCTCGGTGGTCGGTGGCGTGGGCGGAGGCGTGATCGGCGGCGTGCTCGAGCCTTCGCCGAAGACCAGCATGTTCGTGCTCTCGGCTTCAGGTTGGGGCGCGATGGTTGGCGCTGCGTTTGGTGGTGCAGCGTCGAGCGGCGGCTGGAAGCAAGCGAACGACGCTGTCACAGTCGGTGGCCTCGTCGGCTACGGCGTCGGCATGCTCGGTTCGGGTGGAGCCTCGATTCCGTGGGTCCCTTCGTGGGGTCAACTCGGGGCGATGTGGGCTGGGTTTGGGATCGGCGCTGCAGCGACCACGCCCATCTACCTCGTATATCTCGCCATTCCCGACGCAGATCCGCGAACCGGCCTGATTGCGCAGGGCATCGGTGGTCTGCTCGGTATTGGCGCTGGCGCATTGCTCGGGCCTCGCAACAGGAGCTCCGACCCATACGCCACCGGGGATGGACCCTTCGCACATTTGATGGGCGTTTCCCCAACCATCAGCGAGAACGGGCTCGGCTTGCAGGCCGTCGGAATTCTGCGCTGAGCTTTCACAAGAGCCGCCTTCTTGGGCGGTAACGCGCGGCCCTTCTTGCTATGCTGCGCCGCCAATGCCGACACTGAAGCACTTCCTGGAACGCGGCGCGCCCTTCTCCTACAGCGTGCACAAGCCGGTGACCACGCTCGGCCGAGCGCTCGGTAATGACGTGTGTCTCAAGGCTGACGGTGTTGCTGAGCACCACGTGCAGATCGTGTTCGACGGTCGAGACTTCGTGCTCGAGGAGGCCGACCGCGTGGCCGAGATCGCGATCAACGGCAAAAAGAAGCGGCGCGCCCGGCTGGTCCACGGAGATCGTTTGCAGCTCGGCGCCGCTGAAGTCGCCTTTTCGATGTTCGCGGAGAACAACGCCAAGCGTCCGGTGGACGACGACGAGGACGAGGAAGATCACAAGAAAGGCGCGCCCGACGGCCAGGTCTCGCGCGAGCTCGCCGGCGTGCGCAAGCTCTTCTCCTTCAGCGAGAAGCTGATCAACCTGAAGGACGTAGACACCTTGCTTTCGGCCATGCTCGACGACGTGATCGAGCTGACCAACGCGCAGAAGGGCTTCCTGATCTTGGTCGAGGGGGCGGACATGGTCTCGGCCCCGCTGGACAAGAACGCCAACAAGAAGCTCGTGGTACGGGCCTCACGCAACGTGCGCAAAGAGAGCATCGTGGACAGCGTCGGTGCCATCAGCGACAGCATCGTCCAGCAGGTGCTGCAGAGCGGTAAGCCGATCATCGTTTCGGACGCCCTAGCGGACACCACCTTCGGCAAGAGTGAGAGCGTGATCGCGATGAAGCTCTCCAGCGTGATGTGCGCGCCGCTGGTATCGCAAGGTCAGATCATCGGCGGGCTGTACGTCGGCAACGACAAGGTGAAGAGCCTATTTGAACGTACGCAGCTGGAGCTTTTGTCGATCTTTGCCTCGCAAGCGAGCTTGATTCTGCAGAACGCGATGTTGCTCAGCGCTCTGCGCGCAGACAAGGCCAAGCTCGAGGCGGAGCTCAAAGACAAGCGCTTCGGTGAGATCATCGGCGCCTGCCCGAGCATGATGGAGGTCTTCCGCAAGCTGCAGAAGGTCGCCGGCACGGACATCAGCGTGCTGATCACCGGAGAGACGGGCACTGGCAAAGAGCTGATCGCCCGCGAGGTGCACCGGCGCAGTCAGCGCGCCGAAGGGCCGTTCATAACGATCAATTGTGGCGCCATTCCGGAGAACCTGATCGAGAGCGAGCTCTTTGGTCACGTCAAAGGGGCGTTCACCGGCGCCATCGCCTCACGCCCGGGTAAGTTCCAGATCGCCGACAAGGGCACGCTGTTTCTCGACGAGATCGGCGAGCTGCCGCTCAACCTGCAGGTCAAGCTGCTGCGCGCGTTGCAAGAGCGCGTGGTCTTTCGCGTGGGCGAGTCCAAGCCGGAGAAGGTGGATATTCGCATCGTCGCGGCGACCAACCGCAACCTCGAGGAGGAGATCCGCAACGGTAACTTCCGTGAAGACCTCTACTATCGGCTCAACGTGGTCAACATCTGGCTACCGCCGCTGCGCGACCGCGGGGACGACGTGGGCATCATCGCCAAGGCGTTGCTGACCAAGTACGCCGACGAGTTGAAGAGCCCGGTGAAGGGCTTCAGCCCAGCCGCCCTGGCGGCGATTCGCAAGTACGCCTGGCCCGGCAACATTCGTCAGCTCGAAAATCGCATCAAGAAGGCGCTCGTGCTCTGCGATGAGAACCTGCTCTCGGCCGAGGATCTCGATCTTGGGACCAGCGCCGAGAACGCGATCATGCCGCTGGAAAAGGCGAAAGAAGAGTTTCAGCGCAAGTACGTGCTCGAGGTGCTCGAGCGCAACAACGGCAACCGCACCCAGACCGCGCGTGATCTCGGGGTCGATCCGCGCACCATCTTCCGCTACCTGGAGAAGGAACAAAATCCGATGCCAAGCGGTGCTTCGGGCTCACGTGACGAGTGAGTTGACGTGCCCACCATCGCTTCGGACGTGACCTTCGCAGAGGCCGTTTGCCCGGCGAAAACCCGCGCAGACCTTGAACTCGATCGGCTGCTAGCCGCGCTGGAGCAACGGGCGAAGAGCCCGGTTGGGCGGCGCTACGCGCTGGAGCTGCCTTTCTTGGGTGAGCAGGAACAGGTGCTGGCTTCACTCGCCGAGATCCAAGAGCTGCGTGCGCTCGCCGTGCGCGGGCTGACGCTACCGATCGGAGAGGTGAGCGAGCTCTCGGACAGCCTCGGGCGCGCCCGCATTGGTCAGTCGCTTTCGCTAAGCGAGGTCTTCACCGCGCTCTGTAGCTTGCGCGCGTGCGTTGCCGCGAGTCAGTTCTTGCGCAAGCAGGAGGCCGCGCTGGCGGCGCTTTCGCGTCGCTGCCCGATCGATCCTTCGCTCGATGGGCTGGTGGCCGAGCTGGGGGTTTGCTTCACCAACCAAGGCGAACTCGCCGATGAAGCGTCGCCTCGTTTGGCCGAGGTGCGCGGGGAACAACGCAGTGCAAAGGCCCACATCGTCGAGCGGCTCACCGAGTTGATGCGCTCCTACGCAGGGTCGCTCTCCGATTCCTATTGGACCGAGCGCGATGGTCGCTTCGTTTTGCCGGTGCGCGCCGACGCCGAAAATCGATTTCCGGGCATCGTGCATGCCGCTAGTTCGGGTGGTTCCACCTTGTTTGTGGAGCCGCGGGTGATCGTGAGCTTGGGCAACCGACTCAAGGTGCTCGACGCTGTCGTTGCTCGTGAGGAGGAGCTGGTGCTGGCTCGGCTGAGCACGCAGCTAGCCGCGTCTTCAGCGGCGATCGAACAGGCGGTGGCCTCGCTCGCGGTGCTCGATGTCCGTCAAGCCTCCGCCGAGCTGGCCGAGTCTCTGGACCTGCGTCCGCCGCGGGTGGTCTCTCCGCGTGACGGGATCTCCCTGCCGAAGGCGCGGCATCCGCTGCTCGCCCTCGATGGAGTGAAGGTGGTTCCCAGTGATCTAACGCTCAAGAGCGGTCAGGTGCTGGTGCTCTCCGGTCCCAACGCAGGCGGAAAGACGGTCGCGCTCAAAGCGCTCGGGCTGGCGGCGCTGATGGTGCGGCTGGGCTTGCCGGTAGCCTCGGGGGATGACGCTGCGGTCGGGCTGTACGAGCAGGTGCTGAGCGATGTCGGTGATCAGCAAAGCTTGTCGAAGAACCTCTCGACCTTCAGCGCCCACATCGAGAACCTCGCCGACATCAGCTCCCACACCGATGCGGGCGCGCTCATCCTCTTGGACGAGATCGCCTCCGGCACCGATCCTCGTGAAGGCGAGGCGCTCGCCAGCGCGTTTTTGGGCGCCTTGGCCGACTCCGGCGGCACCGTGGCCTGCACGACGCACTACGAGGCGCTCAAAGTCTTGGCCTCGACCGATGGGCGGTTCCACAACGCCTCGGCTGGGTTCGACCTGCAGAAGCTTGCGCCCACCTTCGAGATTCACGATGGCATTCCGGGGCCCTCCGCCGCGTTGGCCGTGGCCCGTCGCTTCGGCATCCCAGAGGCGGTCTGTGCGCGCGCTGAAGGCCTGCTCGAACGGGGCTCGTTGGACGTTTCGCGGCTCTTGGCTGAGCTGCTCGAGGAGAAGGCCGGACTGGCTTCGCTGAAGGCCACGCTCGAACGGGAGCAGGCCGTCATAGCCGAGGCCAAAGCGCAGATGGCGCTCGAGAAGAAGCGTTGGGACGAGCGTGATGAGCGCGCTGTGCAACGCGAGACCGAGGCGCTGGTCGCGGCCGTCAAGCGCGCGCGCGAGGATCTGCGCATGGCCGAGCTGCGTATGAAGACCGCCACGCTCGAGGCCAAGGACTTCGCGAGCGTTTCGGCGATCGTCGAGAGCGTCGCTCGCTCGGTGGCGATCGGCGGTCCGCTCGAGCCTCCGCGTCGCGAGCCGGCGGTGGAGTCGGTTGCAAAGGCAGCGCTGTTCCCCGGCGCGCGCGTTTATGTACCCAAGCTGCGCACCGAGGCCGACGTGCTCGAGGTGCTTGCCTCCGGTCAGGTGCGCGTGGCCGCTGGTCCGATGAAGTTGCTCGTCTCCTTGGAGGAACTGCGACGCGTGACGAAGAGCGAGTCGAAGGCTGAATCAAAGGCCAAGGCTGTTCGTCCAAACAAGCTCCGGTCGGATTCGTCGCGCCTATCGTTTGATGCGGCTGCGGATCCCGACGTTCCGATTCAGACCGCCGAGAACACAGTGGACCTGCGTGGTCTGCGCGCGCATGAGGCGATCGAGGGCGCTGAACAGTTCATGGATTCATGCACCAAACGCGGACTTTCGGTCGCGTTCCTGATCCACGGGCATGGCACAGGCGCCCTGCGCCAAGCGCTGCGAGAGTCACTTCAATCAAGCCCCTACGTTCAGCGGTCCCGACCAGGAGAGCCACGCGAGGGCGGAGACGGCGTCACGGTCGTCTGGCTTCGCTGACTCCTCCAGCACGCAACCCACCAACGTGGTTGAGGCCTGACATCGACGTCGCAGTTGCTGCGAAGCGTTCGCGCTTGTTTATGTGTGCTTTCGAACTAGGACTTCGTCAGTTCTTCCCTGCGCGCGAGTCTTTTCGCCGCGCCAAGAGGAAAAACGGATCTTCTTGAGCTGCTCACGCGTCCTTAACTTCGCCCAGGAATAGTTACGCGCAGCGGATTGTCTCCATCATGTCGGGTGACCGGCATGGCACAACGAATGCACCTCGGAAGTTACCGTGAACACTCAAAGGCCGATTCGCCAAAGCTCTACCTACCCGCGCGTTGATGCGGGCGGAGCCGTGCTCGGAGATGGCTTCATCGCTGACGCCCAACTGGATGAGTGGTTGCGTAACGGTCTCGCCGATCGCGAAGTTACGAATCGTGATGGCGGGCTGCTCCAGCTCTCGGACGGTGCGCGTTTCAGCTTGGTGGATGGCTTGCGCATCCTTGGTCGGCGCGACGGGGACAGCGACCCGTACGGCCTAACGGGCCGGGTGATGTCGCTGCGGTCGGTTTTGCGTCGCGGTGGCCTGCTCAGCTCGGACGGCGTGCGCATTGGGCCCGCCATCTACGACGCCGCGTTCGGAGTGCTGTTGACCCCGCTCCCGGCGTCCTCCCAAGCCGACGACGAAGAGTCGCCGGTCACGTTGCGGCAAAGTGCCACGGGCGTCTGAACGCCCGTGGCGCCGCCATGGTAGCCGCTGTCTTACTCGCCGTTACAGACGTTGACCTCGCCGCCGCCGTCCTCGCGGCTCTTGCCCTCACACTCATAGCCGTTGCGACACTCGTCGTCGCTGGTGCAGCTCAGCAGGCACACGCCGCCTTCGCTGCTGATACAGACCGAGCCGCTGGGGCAATCCTCATCACTGGCGCACTCCACCGTGCAGGTCCCTTGTGGGAAGTCCCCTTCATCGAGGCACTCGCTGCCGTCGGCGCACTCGCTGTTCGCGGTGCAGGGGCCACCTACGACATCTCCCTCGTTGCCAACGCCACCACCAGCATCATCACCACATGCAAGCAGCAGACAAGCACCCAACGTGATCGAAGCGAATGAAGGTTTCATTCCGTAAGAATGCAAAACCTGACCGCGTTGGACAAGCGAGTGCCCCCTTCTTCCGTGTTCCCGTCGAACACGTGGTGCACGCTGCGCCCGAGCCCCCCAAGAAAGCCGCGCTAACGCCCGCGGTCGAGCACCTGGCGCACCTTGTTGCAAAGCCCCCCAAGTGAAACCGGCTTCGGAATGAACTCGGTGCCTTCGTCGAGGACACCTTGATGCACGATGGTGTTCTCGGTGTAGCCGCTCATATAGATGACCTTGAGCTCGGGCCGCATGCTGAGCAGTCGGTCGGCGAGGGCGCGCCCATTCATGCGCGGCATCACCACGTCTGTGAGCAGCAAGTGAATGTGCCCGCGGTGCTGCTCGGCGATCAGCAAGGCTTCACCGCCGTTCTCGGCCTCGAGCACCACGTAGCCTTCACGTTGCAGCGCGCGTTTGGCGAAGGCGCGCACGCCCGATTCGTCCTCCACCAACAAGATGGTTTCATTGCCTTGCAGACGGGCATGGGGGCCCGCCTTTTTTGCGCCCGTGGTGACCGCATCTGGCACGCGAGGAAGGTAGACCTTGAAGGTGCTGCCACGGCCCGGCTCGCTGTAGAGCCAAATATGACCGCCGCTCTGCTTAACGATGCCAAACACGGTTGCCAGGCCCAGCCCAGTGCCTTTGCCGAGCGCTTTGGTCGTGAAGAACGGCTCGAAGATTCGCTCGCGCACGGCGTCTTCCATGCCTTGCCCGTTGTCGGCGACCAGCAGCAGTACATGCTCGCCAGGGGCGACGCTGAGGTGTTGACGTGAGTACTCCTCGTCGAGCTCGACGTTGGCCGTCTCGATCGTGATGCGCCCGCCGGTCGCGGGGAGGGCGTCACGCGCGTTGATCACGAGGTTGAGGACGATCTGCTCGATCTGCGCCGGGTCGGCGCGCACGCTACCAAGCCGTTGGGCGAGGCCCAGGTGGAGTTCGACGTTTTCACCCAACAGCCTCCGCAGCATGCCCTCCATCGAGACCACGTGCTCCGTCAGGTCGAGCACCTGCGGTTCGAGGATCTGACGGCGACTGAAGGCCAGCAGCTGACGGGTCAGCGACGAGGCGCGTTCCGCCGCCGCGACGATCTCCGCTACGTCGCTGCGCAGCGGATCTTGCTCGGGCAACTCCGAGTGAACGATGCCTGCAAAACCTAGGATGGCCGAGAGCATGTTGTTGAAGTCATGGGCAACGCCTCCAGCCAGCCTGCCGATGGCCTCCATCTTTTGCGACTGCAAAAATTGATGCTGCAGAGCCTTCTTGTCGGTGACATCGCGCAGGTTGGCAACGACAGCGCCGACCGCGGGATCGTGAAGTCGATTGTGGAAC
>CAITIQ010000640.1 GCA_903892415.1 uncultured delta proteobacterium
ATCGCTGCCGGGCCGGTGTGCTGGACGGGGAGCGGTTTAGCTGAATTTGTAACGCGGCCAGCAATCGCTAGAAAGCGCCGCGGTGGGACCATTAAAAGATACGCTGCTTCTTGACGAACTGCAAGCAGTTCCAGAGCGTTGGACCAACAATGAGCTGCTTGTCCGTCGCGCTGTATCGACGACCAGGCTCCACAAACACGTTCTAAACGGAAGACGCGAGGGCGTGCGGAGCCCTCCGGAAACGGAATGGGTAACCTACAACGCGGAATCAATGCCCACCTCCGCCTTACGACGCGAGATAAATGCCTGTCCGGCAATACTTGCTGAGTAACACGCCTAGGGCTGCTAGTCGACCGCTGGCGCAAGTGGCAGCATAGCAACATGTTAGTGCAGAAGGAGCGCGATTCTGTTGTCGGCATAGGCCGCGGAATCGCACTGTGCGATCGGCGGCACGTAGTGATTCCCTGCAGGCTAATCGTCGTTAGCTCGCTACCACCTCTGCCCTTCGCATACAATCATGTTGCCGAAAGCCCTTATTCATGGGTCGCTGCATCGGTTCGCTGATTGGCCGAACGACGCTGTTCCCCAGGTCGCCGCTGGCGTGTATACGATTTGGCGCAGCGACGCGCTCCTGTACGTCGGGATGGCCGGCCGAAGTCTCACGAGCGATGACGTGGCGCGGCATCGTTCCGAGTCGGCTAGAGGCAAGGGGCTGTTTTCACGACTGAACAGCCACGCATGCGGCCGTCGAAGCGGTGACCAATTCTGCGTCTACGTCGCCGACCGACTTGTCCTACCGACCCTCGCCCCCCATCAGATCGAGGCAATCGGCCGCGGCGAACTCGCGATGGATGGCCTCACACGCACGTATATCCGCGAACACCTGACCTACCGGTTCGCGGAGGCGAGCGGCGGTGCGGAGGCTCGGGAGTGGGAGGCAACCATCCGCCGTGGGGTGCTGTCGGCTGGAGCGCCGCTGCTCAACCCACTGGCGCGAGCGATCCGCCGTGCTGCAGCGATCTAACGTTTCGCCGCCGCCCGCAACGGTGTCAGTGCCGTGCGTAACTGCGGCGCTGGCGCGCCCTCGTTTACGGCTGTTTGTTAACTGTGGCTGCAGCAGAGCGCAGCGTTAGCTCGCCTTCACAACTATGAAATGCCAGTTCCTGACTTTCAGACCCTAATGCTCCCCGCGCTTCGCGTACTTGGGCAGACCTCACCGCGCACGACAAGTGAGGTGCGGCAGGCGCTGTCCGGTGAGTTTGCACTTACTGAGCAGGACCTCGCGGAGCTGCTGCCGAGTGGCAGACAAACGACCTTTGCGTATCGAGTCGCGTGGGCATACTCGTACCTTAAGCAAGCCGGACTGATCGGGTCACCGCGTCGCGGCACATATGAGATCACAGAACGCGGGCGTTCCGTTCTTAACAAAAATCCGAGCCGAATTGATATCGGCTTTCTCTCGCGCTTCCCCGAGTTTCAGGCCTTCCGCCAGCCCAGCGGACCTGGCGACTTAGAAACGCCTGCGCCATCGCCCGTGCAAGTCGCTGCGCTTACGCCCGACGAGCAGATTCGCGTCGGCTACAAGCGTTTACGCGAGTCGCTGGGCGGGCATCTGTTAGAGCGAGTAAAGACAGTCTCACCAGCGAGTTTTGAGCGTCTTGTGATTGATGTCCTTGTAGGACTTGGCTACGGCGGAACACTCGCTGATGCAGGAATGGTAGTTGGCGGCGGTGGCGACGAGG
>CAITIQ010000641.1 GCA_903892415.1 uncultured delta proteobacterium
ATATCTATAAAGAATATTCTGTATCTGAGAAAACTGCAGCACAACATGCATACTCTCTTGCAATCATGGGTTGTGATTGGATACCTGGCATTTGTGATCCCGCTGTAAATCAGGGATCTCAAAGGGACGGGGAAAGCACTGTGTCGAAAGTGGCGGCCAGCTTGTCCACGATCTCGTCGATCTGCGCGTGCGTCACAATATACGGTGGAGCCAGCAGTACATGTTCGCCCGCTTCGCCGTCGACGCTACCGCTTGACGGATAGCAAACTAGGCCATGCTCGAGCGCTGCCGCCTTGATACGCTCGGCGAGCCCTCGGTTAGCCGGCAACGGTTGTTTCGTCGCTCGGTCGGCGACCAGCTCTACTGAATGAAACAAGCCGCGACCCCGTATGTCGCCGACGCTCGGATGCGCGACGAAACGTTCTCTAAGCTTGGCGTCCAGGTAGGCACCTTGCACGCGGACGTTGGAAAGCAAGTCATCGTCCATGCAGTCGAGTACCGCCAGTGCGCCTGCACACGCTACAGCATGACTCATGTAGGTGTGACCACTGGCGAGCACACCCGAATGGCGATCGATGGTGTCTACGACACCTCCCGACGCGAGGGTGGCGCCAATCGGCAAGTAACCCGCACCTAAGCCCTTGCCCAAAGTTATGATATCTGGGCACACGGCTTCCTGTTCCAGCGCAAACATCGTTCCGGTACGACCCATGCCGCACATGACTTCATCGGCGATGAATAGCACTCCGTGGCGGTCGCAAATCTCGCGAATACGCCGAAAGTAGCCGGGTACTGCGGGAACGCTGCCGAGAGTTGCGCCGACGACGGGCTCGACGACGAACGCAGCCACGCGATGAGCGCCCACGTGCTCAATCGCCGCGTCGAGTTCGTCGGCTGCCCGCTGGCCGTATGCCTCCGTGCTCTCGTCTTCGGCCTTCAACCTGTACGCATGACATGGCGCAATGTGTGTCACGTCCATCAGCATCGGCGCGTAGGGCAAGCGGCGCTGAAAATGGCCGCCGACTGATAGTGCGCCCAGCGTGTTGCCGTGATAGCTCGATCGCCTTGCAATGAAGTGACTGCGCTCAGGCTCGCCGCGTTCGACGAAGTATTGTCGTGCGAGCTTCAAAGCCATCTCCATTGCCTCGGAGCCGCTGCCGACGAACGCCGCACGTCCCGCGCCGAACCCCGATGGCGCCCCGGAGATCAAGCGTTCAGCGAGCGCTTCGACCGGATAATTGGTGAAAAACGAGGTGTGGGCATATGGCAACTGAGCGACCTGGCGCTGTATTGCTTGGATTACCCGCGCATTCGAATGGCCGAGGCTCGACACTGCAGCGCCGCCTGACGCATCAATGTAGCGCTTGCCCTGATCGTCGATCAGATAGCATCCCTCACCTCCAACGGCGAAACGCAACGACTTTCGAAAATTTCGGTGCAAGACAGCGCTCATAGCCTACCAAAAAGACTGGGCATCACCCGCCTGCACGCAGGTGAAAGCGGGACAGGAATGACTGGGTGCGTGGATTCTCGGGCCGGGTAAGAATGTCATCCGCAGATCCTTCCTCGACCATAGCTCCAGCCTCCATGAACGTCACGCGATGGGCAATGTCGCGTGCAAAAGCCATCTCGTGCGTCACGATGACCATAGTCTTACCTTCCGACGCGAGACCGGCCATCACCTTCAGTACCTCCTCGACTAGCTCGGGATCAAGGGCGGAGGTCGCTTCGTCGAAGAGGAGTACGTCGGGTTCCATGGCCATCGCGCGCGCTATCGCGACCCGCTGAGCCTGACCCCCGGAGAGGTTACGCGGATAGACGTCGGCTTTGTCGGATAGGCCGACCTTGTCGAGCAGTTCAAGCGCCTTCTCACGCGCCCCCCCAGCCGGCATATTTCGAACAAGGCGCGGACCGACCATCACGTTTTGGAGCGCCGTCATGTGCGGGAAAAGGTCGAACTGCTGGAAGACCATTCCGAGTCGACTGCGAAAGCGCTCCAGCACGCTGTCGGGCGGCATTGGCCCACCAGGCGCGAAAACGAAGTTTGCCTCCCCTACCCGCAAAGATCCTGCATCAGGTTGCTCGAGAAGGTTGACGCAGCGAAGCAACGTCGACTTGCCGCAGCCGCTTGGCCCGATCAACACATGGACGGAACCCGGATCGACGGAGAGCGACATGCCCTTAAGCGCGTCTTGCGCTCCGTAGCGCTTACAAAGGTTGGTGAGCTCGATCATCGGTCGTCCAATTGGGCGATCGGGGTTTGGCACTGGCATGGGTGGATCCTTCAGTGGTCCGAGCGGACCTCGAGCTGCTTGGCGAGCTTCGTCAATGGATAGAGGATGACGAAGTAGATGACTGCAACGACTGTGTAGGTCTCGAGCGGTCGATAACTGCTGGAGGCTATTTCGTAACTCTTATACATGAGGTCGGGCACCGCGACGACATAGAGCA
>CAITIQ010000642.1 GCA_903892415.1 uncultured delta proteobacterium
GCGCCCGTTGCTCCGGCGCCCGTTGCGCCGGCGCCCGTTGCTCCAGCGCCCATTGCCCCGCCGCCCGTTGCTCCAGCGCCTCTTGCTCCAGCGCCTGTTGCTCCAGCGCCCGTTGCGCCGCTGCCAGTCACACCAGCGCAGCCTGCTCAGGTAGCGATGACCCCAGCGGTGTTTCAAACGGAGGGGAGGCCTTCCGCACCTCCGCAAGTCATGGCGCCAGCTCCAGTGGCACCGCTAACGCAGCCTCCGGCAGCAAGCGCGCAGCCTACTGTCCCGCCCAACGCGGCTCCCGCACACTCATCCATTCCGGTCTCTTCCGGGCCCAATCCTCCGCGCTCGAGCGTTCGCTCGGCGGTGGCAAGTGAGGGCTTGGTTGACGCTTCGATCGCCGCTTCCCATCGCGTAGCGTTGGGCAAGCTGATCGAGCGAACTGCGGCAGCTGTAGATTTGGCAGCGCTGGCGAGCGGTGACGCGCCGAGCTCCGCCATGGTGGCGGCCATTGAACGTGCCCTTTCCGAAAAGGCGGCGGCCCTGCGCGCCAGCGGAGATCTACCGCCCGGGGTGGACTCCGAGGTTCTGCTCGCAGAGGCGCGACGAGAGCTGTTCGAGCTTGGGCCCGTTGGGCCTCTTCTCGAGGACGAATACGTGGACGAGGTTCAGGTCATTCGCCACGATCACATCGTTGCCCTTCACGCGCAGAAGCAGGTTGCCACCGAGATCGCCTTTACCAGCGAAGCGGCGGTCGCGCGTCTGGTTCGCAGATTGGCCATTCGCGCCGGTAAGCCGCTGACCCCAGGCGAGGTGTTCGTTGAGCGTCGGCTCGAACATGGGGCGCGCCTCTTTGGCGTGCTTCCGCCTGCATCCGGTGACACCCACATGTTGGTGCTGCGGAAGCCACAACGCGCTCTTTCGACGTTGGAAGACCTCGTGCGAACAGGCATGGTCTCCCGTCAGATGGCCACGTTGTTCAGTCACGTGGTGCAAGGCCGTGCGAACGTCCTCGTCACTGGCGGAACCAACTCGGGCGCAACGTTGCTGCTGGGTGCGCTGGCTGCGGCTGGCAGCATGGAAGATCGGGTTGTCCTTCTTCAGGAGGATGACGAACTGGTTCTCAACCAACCGCATGCGGTGTCCTTGTTGATCGGGGACACGGCAGAAGCCGGCGCAAAAACGGTACACGCAGCCATCCGCGTGCGCCCCGACCGCCTGATCGTTGGCTCCTTCGCAGGGCACGTGGTCGGAGAGATCGTTGACGCGGTGGGCGACGGGCTCGACGGCGTACTCGCTGCAGCGCGTGCCCCCACCCTGAGACACCTCTCCGCTCGCTTGCCCGCGGACATCGCGGCCTCCCGCAAGGGCATCAGCGCAGACACCGCTCGCGAATGGCTGGCCGGAGCGTTCGACCTAGTGATCGAGGTTGGCCGCTTGCGCGACGGTCGTCAGCGGGTAACCCGCGTTGCCGAGTTTGCGCAATCAGGCTCCAACCCGCTGGAGGCGCGCGAAATCTTCAACTTCACTGTCGAACGAACCGCCGCTGGCGGCCTCGTCGAGGGGTCATTCCACGCGACGGGAACGGTGCCTCGCATCGCAGAGGACCTGACCTCGCGCGGCGTTGCCATCGATCGGTCCATCTTTAAGCGCTGACGTTTGCCATGGCGATCCGAACTATCCTTCACTACCCCGACACACGACTTCGCAACAAAGGTCTGCCGGTTGAAGCCGTCAGCCCCGCGATTCATCAACTGATCGACGACATGGCTGAAACCATGTACGCAGCACCCGGCGTTGGACTGGCTGCTACCCAGATTGGAGAGGCGCTCAGCATCTTTCTGATCGACATCGCTGGCGAAGACCAGCCGTCGGACCTGCGCGTATTCATCAACCCGGAGATCGTGAAACGCGAGGGCAACCAGTCCTGGGAGGAAGGCTGCCTATCCTTTCCAGGGGTCTCGGAGGACATCAAGCGTGCAGAACGCGTGACCGTGCGAGCGCTCGACCGGGACGGGAAGCCCTTCGAACTCGAAGCGGACGGGCTGCTCGCAGTGGCGATCCAGCATGAGTACGATCACCTGATGGGCGTGCTCATGATCGACCACGTCGGGCCGCTCAAGAAGCGCATGATGGCTCGCACCGTCCAAAAGACGATCGGCTCTGAGCGCAGAGCGTAACGTTCCTAGGTTCAGGCGCACCAACGAGCACACCGGTTGCGTGCGCACCGGTGTGACGAACACACCGGTTGCGTGCGCGGCGTGCGAACGCGCTTGGCCTACTCGTCGGGGAACACGAGCGGGCCGTAGACGTGCGCGTCCGCGCCCAGCAGCTCCCACTTGGGGTCAAGAATTCGCGGCGCCGTTTGAGGTGTGTCGGGGCCTGCCCAATCCACTGCCCCCGGCCGGCCACGAGGGCCCAGCAGAATGGGCGCGACGAACGCGTGAAGGCGGTGCACCAGCCGCGCTGCAAGCGCGGTTCCGGCGAGCTCAGCACCGCCCTCCACCAACATGCCCACGATGCCGCGGCCCGCGAGTTCTCGTAACGCCGACTCGAAATCCACTCGACCTTCCGCCGTTGAATCAGCCCGGATGACCTCGCAGCCCGCATCGACAAGAGCCGACTCAAGCTCCGTATTGGCCTCTGGCGTAGTCACGATCAGCACCGGCGCATGCTCCACCTCCGTCACAAGGCGGCTGTCCAACGGAATGCGCAGACTGGAATCGAACACGACCCGGCGCGGACGGCGCCCGGCCCAATCAGGATCACGGACGGTGAGCCGAGGATCATCGGCGATCACCGTGTTGATACCGACTGCAATGGCGTCGTTGATCGCACGGAGTTCCTGAACCTTACCGCGGGCCTCTGGGCCAGTGACCCAACGCGAGGCCCCCGTCCGCGTGGCGATGCGACCGTCAAGCGAGAGCGCGAGCTTCAGTGAGACGAACGGCAGCCCAGTGAGAATGAAGGTGGACCACGGCTCGATCAAGGCGCCACAGTCGCTCTCGAGCAGACCGACTTCAACGATCACGCCTTGGCTGCGCAAGCGGTCGGCCCCGCCGCCGTCTACGTGCGGATTGGGATCTCGGCAGCCCACCACCACGCGTGAAATGCCAGACTTCTGAATCGCGAGCGTGCACGGGGGCGTGCGCCCTTGATGGTTGCAGGGCTCGAGCGTTACGTAGAGTGTTCCACCTTGCGCCGCCTCACCAGCGGCCTCGAGCGCAACAGCCTCGGCATGCGGACCGCCCGCGACCTTGTGATGCCCAACGCCAACGGTCTTGCCGTTGACGTCCACCACGATCGCCCCGACCGGTGGGTTGGGCGAAGGGAGGCTGCGCTCAGCAGCGGAAATAGCGGCACGCATCGCCTTTTCATCGGCTGGGCTGAAGCGCTTGCTCACGGTGCACGCTCCCCCGGATCCCCCGAAAGCCTGCCGAGCTCGGCCGCAAACTCATCGATGTCGCGGAAGGACCGATAAACGCTGGCGAAGCGAACGTAGGCCACCTGATCCAACTCGCGCAGGCGCTGCATCAGCCGTTCACCGATCATCGAACTGGCCATTTCACGCTGGTCTGCCTCCACCAGCTCGCGCTCGATCTCGTCAGCGATGCTCTCGATGCGCTCGAGCGAAACAGGCCGCTTCGACAAGGCGACGCGAAGACTCTTGGCGATCTTGGTGCGATCAAAAGGCTCCCGTCGCCCGTCTTTCTTGACCACGGTTGGCAGGGTGTACTCGACCCGTTCATAGGTGGTGAAGCGCGTGGTGCACGACTCGCATTGCCGACGCCGCCGAATCACGTCTCCGGAGTTGGAGGCGCGTGAATCAGTGACGTGGTTCTCGAGGTGCCCACAATATGGGCATTTCATCGGTTGGGCTCATAGCGAGAGATCATCACGGAGGCGTTGGTACCACCAAAGCCAAACGAGTTGCTGAGCGTGTGGCGGAGCGCGCGACGACGAGCCTCATGCGGCACGAGGTCGAGCGGAACTTCCGGCGACTGCTTATGTAGATTGATGGTTGGTGGAACGACGCCGTCGCGAATGGCGAGGGCACAAATAGCCGCCTCGACGCCGCCGGCACCGCCGAGCAAGTGACCCATCACCGACTTCGTCGAACTGACCCACAAGCGTTTGTCAGGAGCGCCAGAAAGGGCGTGTTCACCGAACAGATTGACGATGGCGCGCGCCTCCTCGACGTCTCCGTGGGGAGTGGAGGTGCCGTGGGCATTGACGTAGTCAACGTCCCCAGGTGCAACCTTCGCGTCTTCCAGAGCAGCCTTCATCGCGCGCCGTGCACCCTCACCGTTGGGGGCAGGCTTGGTCAGATGGTAGGCATCACAAGACGCACCGTAGCCGGTGACTTCTGCGTAGATCGTCGCACCGCGCGCAAGCGCTCGGGACTCGGCCTCGAGCACCAAAACACCAGCGCCCTCGCTGCAAACAAAGCCGTCACGTCCTTCATCCCAAGGCCGGCTTGCCTCGGTTGGAGCGTCATTGCGGCGGGACAGCGCAAACATGGCTGAAAAGCCGGCGATTCCAAGCGCTGTAATCGTCGATTCGGCGCCGCCAGCGAGCATCAGCGGTGCACGACCGCGGCGAATCCACTCGAACGCCTCACCCACCGAGTGTGCGCTCGACGCGCAGGCGCTGGTGTTGGCGTAGCTGGGGCCTTTGAGGCCAAGCGCCATCGCCACTTGCCCGGCCGCAAGATTTCCGATCACCGCAGGGATAAAGTAGGGACTGATCTTGGAGGGCCCGGATTCCTTCAACTTGATCGACTGGTTGTAAAGGCCCTCGAGGCCACCGAGGCCAACGCCCAAAAAGGTACCAGTGGTCTCAAGCACCTCTTCGCTAGGAGGGTTCTCGCTGAAGCCCGCGTCCTTCCAAGCCAGCATTGAGGCTGCGACCGCGAGATGTGCGAAGCGGCCCATCTCCTTCAGCTTCTTGCGCGGAATGAACGTCTCAGCGTCGAAGTCGGGCACCTCCCCAGCGATGGTGGTTGAGTGGCCAGTAGTATCGAACAGCGTGATGGTCCGAATGCCACTCTTACCCTGAACGACATTGGCGAAGGTCTCAGCGGTACCGACTCCGCACGGAGTCACCAAACCGATTCCCGATACAACTACTCGTTCCATGCAACCCTCTTCGCGAGCAACGTCCTCAAAACGTTCGTCGGTTTTGCCGTCTATCTGGCTCGAGGAAACTCGAGCTACCGCACCGTTTGGGTGACTTAGCGGTGCCGCAAGCACGAACGCGCCACTTTCGTGACGCGCTCATGTGTCGATGAAGTTTGTGGTCGAGGCGGGCCAACTCTCAAAGCGTTGGCCCACCACCGCCGACCTCAACCAACGCGGCTGAACTCGGCAGATAGCGCGCCTACTTCTTGGCGTGCGTTTCGATGTAGGTGATTGCGTCCTGGACGGTACGGATTTTCTCCGTGTCTTCGTCCGGGATATCGATCTCGAAGGCCTCTTCAAACGCGAGAACGAGCTCGACGAGCCCAAGTGAATCAGCGCCAAGGTCGTCGATGAACGTGGACTCAGGCTTGATGTCCTTCTCGTCGACGTCGAGTTGCTCCTTGATGATGCGCTTCACCTCGGCGGTGATGTCGCGACCGTCTGCCATGTCTTTCCTCCGAGCGGCGGCGCCGCCAATGAGCCCACCTTGTTTGGGCTTCGCCCTAGTACCCCAATTCGCGTGGGCTATCCACGTGAATTCAACCGAACGTCGAATCAGTATCGATTTGGCCGTTCCTTCGCTGGAATTGGCCGCGACATAGGCGCTCAGCCCATCAACATGCCGCCGTTCACCCGCAACACGTCCCCGGTGATGTAGCTGGCCTCATCCGAACAAAGGAAGGCGACAGCTGCGGCAACTTCCTCCGAGCGGCCGGTGCGAGCCAGCGGGATCGACTTCAACATTGCGTCCTTCATGTCACCGCTGATCTGCGTGGTCATGTCGGTGTCGATGAAACCCGGAGCGACCGCGTTCACCGTTACGTTGCGCGACGCATACTCACGCGCGAGGGACTTGGTGACCCCGAGCACTGCGGCCTTGGTCGCCGCGTAGCCCGTCTGCCCCGCATTGCCCATCTCGCCCACGATGCTGCTGAGGAAAACGATGCGCCCCGTCTTGGCGCGCATCATCACCTTGATCGCGGCCTTTGCGGCGAAGATCGAGCCCTTCACGTTCACCGCAAACAGCTTGTCGATCTCCTCCTCCTTCACCCGGAGCACGAGGTTGTCGATCGCGATGCCAGCGTTCGCCACGAGGATATCGAGCCGACCGTGGCGCTTGGCCGCCTCGGCGATCGCGGCCTCGGTTCGTTCAACATCCGCGATATCGAAGCCGACAGCCTCTGCCTTGCCGCCCTTTGCTTCAATCGCAGCGACAGTCTTCTTGGCCTCCTCTTCACCGCGTACGTAGTTGACGAGCACTGTCGCGCCCTGGGCGGCGAGCGCCTCCGAACACGCACGACCAATGCCTCGCGAACCGCCAGTTACCAGAGCAACTTTACCATCGAGCCGGAACATCTTTACTCCTCGTAGTCAGAGCTTCATCGCACAAGCGATGGGCAAAGTCAGCCTTGAGCGAGAGCGCTCTTCAGTCCTGCGACCGAGTCCGGGCTGGATACCGAAATCACGCGCAGCTTCTTGTCGATCCGCTTGATCAAACCGGCTAGCACTTTGCCCGGACCTACTTCGACCATCACGTCGACACCGAGCGCTACTGCCTGCTCGACACAGCGAATCCATTGCACCGGGCCGTCGACCTGACGCACCAGGAGTTCTTTGACTCGCCCGGACTCGGCGTTGGCTGCAGCGTCGATGTTGGCAATCACAGGGAAAGACAGTGGACCAAGCGCTACCTCCGCAAGCGCTTTCTCCAACGCAACCGCCGCAGGCTTCATCAAAGCACAGTGAAACGGCGCACTCACCTTGAGTGGAATGACCTTCGCCCCGCGCGCCGCAAGCAACGCTGTTGCGCGCGCCACCGCGTCGGCAGCGCCAGCGATGACCGTCTGCCCCGGCCCGTTGAAGTTAGCAGCCGAGACCGGCGAGTTCTCTTGTGAGGCCTCCTCGCAAGACACTCGAATCGCCTCGGGCTCGGCGCCCAAAATGGCCGCCATCGCTCCGGCCCCTTGCGGGACCGCAGCCTGCATCGCTTCTCCACGAATCCGGCACAGACGAACGGCATCCGCTAGGCTCAGCGCACCTGCCGCAACCAACGCACTGTACTCACCGAGCGAGTGCCCGAGAGCGACGACCGGCGGCGCTAAGTCCGGATGTGCCTGCCGAATCGCCGCGACCAACGCTAGCTCGGTCGCCACCAGCGCGGGTTGCGTGTTCTCGGTCAGTGTCAGCGCCTCGATCGGTCCGTCGAAGCAGAGTTGGGACAGCTTCGCGGTGTCCCCTTCCCTTGCGACCGCAGCGTCTGCCTCCGCATAGACCTCTGCTGCAGCCGAGTAGGCCGCAGCGACTTCCCGCCCCATTCCAACTTCCTGCGAACCCTGGCCCGGGAAGATCCACGCGACCTTCATTGTCCAAGCTCCACAAAACCCAGTGCACGCTCGTTCATGGCCAACGCTATGAAGGGATCGTTTGCGTGCGTCAATTCGTGCGCGCTACGACGCGATTGAAGCGCGAGCGCTCAGGGAGCGCCGCCAAAGCCGGCGAGGCCAGCTGCAGAACTCGGAAAGCCTCCGAGGCCAGCTGCAGAGCTCGGGAAGCCGCCCGCCAGACCCGAGGAAACGCTCGAGATCAACGAATCACACATGCAAGCCGCTTCATCACAAGCGCCCTGCGGCCCTTGCAGGCAGACGAGCAAGCAGGTGAACTGATCACACATCGCGCCGCTGCTCGAACTCGTGGTCGCTGCGTTGTTGTTGTTGGTGGCTGTGACAACGTTGCTGGTTGCTCCGCCGTCATTGTTACCGCCGGCCGTCACAGTGGAATTGGTGGTGTTCGGCGTGCCGCCCATGCCGGTGTTCGTCGTGCCACCCATCGACGTCGAGGTAGTGTCGCTGGTGTCGCCGCTGGAGCTCGAGGTGATCGAGCTAGTGCTGGAGTCAGTGTCGCCGCTCGAAATGCCCCCACCGGTTCCGGTGTCCCCTTGAGCACAGGCGAGCACCAAGCTGAGGGTGGCGAGAAATACGGAACGGGGAGCAGTGATTTGCAACATGGGACCTCCAACAACTACGATCCGGGCGACAGCAACAACCGAGGAATGCGACGCGCGGTGAGCACGCTCTATGCCGCTTCAGCACCCTCCAAGTAAGACTTGGGTTCTTAGAACAGAAGTCCTGCTGTTGGTAGAGGGATTCACGCCAATTTTTCGGAGCAGCGAGCGACGCAGTGCACAAGAACTCGCCTTGGAGCGTCGAGGGTGTACACGTTCTGCACTCGAGGTGCAGCGCTGCCCTCAGCCGACCTCGAGCAGCACCGCTCCATAGGAGATACCTGCCCCGAGAGCGAACATCAGGATCTTCTGCCCGCATCGAATCCGCCCATCACGCAAGCCCTCGTCCAACCCGATGGGAACCGAAGCGCTGGACGTGTTGCCCGTTGCTTCGAGCATGAGGATGAAGCGATCGAGCCCGACCTGCCAGCGATCGGCGACGGCGCTCAAGATGCGCATGTTCGACTGGTGGGGCACGAACCAATCAACGTCGGACATCGACAGACCAGCCTCACGCACGACCTGCTCGCCGATCTCAGCGAGACCGCGAATGGCCGCGCGGAAGACGTCCTGCCCGACCATCTTCATCTTGTCGCGATGTCCGGACATCCCCCGAACGGTGAGCGGCTCGAAGGTTCCACCGGCCGGGATCCCCAGCGCGTCGGCGAGGCCTCCCTCACTCGCGAGCCGTGCCGAGATCAACCCACCGCGCTCGGCTCCTGTGAGCACCACCGCACCCGCGCCATCACCAAAGAGCACAGCGGTGGTTCGGTCCGACCAGTCCACCACCCGACTCAGCAGCTCGGCGCCAACGACGAGCACGTTCTTCGCAGCGCCCGTCTTGATGAACTGGTCCGCGATCACCATGCCGTACAAAAAGCCTGCGCACGCCGCCGAAACGTCGAACGACGGCACCTTGTCCAAACCAAGCTTGGTCTGAACCCTGACCGCACACGCGGGCATCGGACCGTCGGGCGTGATCGTCCCAACGACGATCAGATCTATGTCGCTCGCTTGTAGTCCAGCTGAAGCGAGAGCGCGGCGCGCCGCGACTACGGCTAGGTCGCTTGTCGCTTCATCTTCACCGGCAATCCGACGCTCCGCAATGCCTGTACGCTCGCGTATCCACGCGTCGTTCGTGTCCAGAAACGAAGCAAGATCGGCGTTCGAAACGACGGTCGCCGGCAGGTAGCTACCCGTGCCGGCGATGCGCGAGCGAGGCTTCCACGCCGCAGAAGGTTGGGAGTTGCCGCGAGTTGCGACAACTCCCCCTCTGCGGAAGCGGCCAAACCCCTTCGGAGAATCAGCCCGTCGTCTTGACAGCGACAGCCTTCTTGCCCTTGTAGTGCCCACAGGATCCACAAGCGCGGTGGGGCCGCGTTGCTTCACCACAGTTCGGGCAGGCGACGATCTCAACGGGAGTCACCTTGTCGTGGTTGGCGCGACGCATGTCACGCTTCGGGGGGGTCGTTTTTCGCTTGGGGACAGCCACGGCAAACTCCTCTGATTAACTTTTCTTGCTGCTGCGACCGGTCATGCTTGACCGGATCTTGGGCTTTTCTCGCTGGAGCGTTCGCGTAGCGCGACGCACCTCGGCAGCCGAAGGGCGCGCACTATTGCCTAACCCTTCGTCCGAAGGCAAGGGCTTCTCGGTGAGTAAATGACGAAGCGCCTCAAAAGGGTTCGGCCGCTCCATCTTGCCGGGCTCGGATTTGGAGGCTGCGGCGCGCGCAGAACCGCCGCGCGACCCCGGCTGAGACCCTGCAGCCTTGCGTGGCAAAGGCTCACTGATGCCCGAACAATCTTCGGTACAGAGCGGAAAACTCGGCAGTTCGAGCAGAATTGCCTCGCGGATGAAGCCATCCAGCACGACCTTCTCGCCGTCGTAGTCGTCGAGTTCCGCTTCCTCAGACGAAAATTCGTACTCAACGGCCTTGGGTGTTCGCTGCTTCGCCGGCTCTGGCACGGCACGACGCCCTCCCCTCGGCTCTTCCTTGCGCGGGCGCAACAAGAGCGAGAGCTCAGCCGCCACGTCCACTGGCGTCATCGTCAGGCAACGGGCGCATGGAAGTGACACCGAGGCCGAGAGCTTTCCGCGAACGACGATGTCTGCCTTGCCACTGCGCGAAAGACGACCGGAGAACTTGCCGGCCGCGCGCGCCTCAGCTTCGGCTTCACGCAAATGCTGGTTGAGCCACTCGACGGACAGCTCTTCACTGACCTCAATGCCCGTCGTCTCGATGTCATTCGCCTGAAGGACGATCAGATGCTCTGCTGGTTTACCGTTGGACTCAGCCATTCTCTCGGGTTCTCTCCGTGTTACGAGCGGCAGGTCTTTTCACGAAAGTTGGACGAACGCAAGTGCCCTCACCCTCCGCCAGTCCGCCAACTCAACGAAATGACTCGTGCCAAGTCGATGGACCTAACGGGCCGTCGACCGCTTGCCTTTGGCGGAACGTCAAGCACTGGCAGCTTGCAGTGGCGGTGGCTTTGCTCACCCTCGTCGCCAATCTGTGGGCGGCCCCTAGCGAACTGTTCAGGCAGCACACAGCGCAGAATCACTTTGCGTTGCTCGCGGAGAGCTGGCTTCACGGTCGCCTCGACTTGGGTGGTCCGCCGCCGGATTACACGGGCAATGACGACTTCGCGATCTTCGCGGGCAAACACTGGGTCACCTTCCCGCCGTTCCCCGCGCTGTTGATCACGCCTTTGGTTTGGTTCGCTGGGAGCGCGCACGCTGTGCGTGATGGCTTGTTCTTCCTGTTGCTCACGCCCATCGCCCCGCTGTTCACCTTTCTCAGCCTGGTGAAGCTTCGAGAAACCAAACGCGTGGAGCACTCAGCGATCAGCTGTGCAGCGATCGCGCTGCTACTTCCGCTAGGCACGGTGTTCTGGTTCAGCTCCGTGCAAGGCACGGTCTGGTTTGCAGCGCACGTCGTTGGCACTGGCTTGAGCGCCCTGTACGTGTTCGCCAGCATCGATGCCAGACGGCCGCTGCTCGCGGGGTTGTTTTTGGGGTTGGCCTTCGCCACCCGCGTGCCGCTGCTGTTTGCTGCGCCGTTCTTTCTGTTTGAGGCCCTGAGAGACTACCGCACGGTTGATCCTCTGCTGCTCGCGCGCAGGCTCGGACTCTTCTTCGCGCCGCTTTGTGCAGTGCTGCTCGTGATCGCCTTTCACAACAACGTGCGCTTCCACGATCCGCTCGAGTTTGGGCATCGCCACCTCGACATCGTTTGGAAGCCGCGCATCGAGAAGTGGGGACTCTTCAGCTTTCACTACCTCGGGCGAAACCTGGGCGTCGCGCTCGCCAGTATGCCGTTTTGGGGACACGGCAAGGATGGGCTGCGCATCAGTCAGCACGGGCTCGCGCTGTGGCTCACCTCCCCGTTTCTGCTTTGGCTGCTATTCCCGCGCTTTCGCGGCGCCGCGGCGCGCTCTAGCTTCCTTGCGCTGGGCCTCTCAGCGGCACTCGTTGCTGTGCCCTCGTTGCTTTACCAGAACACCGGCCGAGTTCAATTCGGCTACCGCTTCTCGAACGACTTCATCGTCTTTCTGTTGCTGATGTTGCCCTTCGCTCGTCGTCGGTGGACGCCGGGGCTAACGCTCGCGGCAGCCGCAGCGGTGGCCATCAACGCCTTCGGAGCGTTCACCTTTCAGCGCGCGGAGTATGAGCGCTACTACCGCACAGGCACGAAGGCCGACGTCTACTTCGAGCCGGATTGAGCGACTGACGCGCGCGCGGCGCGAAACAGTCCGGCCGACTTCACGAGTTCGGATCCGAGGATCGCGAGCTGTGCACGCGCATGCGGATCGGCGATCGAGCCGTCCTCAGCGAAGAGGTCGCGCGAGCGATTGATACCGACCACCATTGGTATCGTCCAGCCGCGCAGCGACCGAACGATGTGGTCCATCGTCGAGATCGCCTGCAAGGATTGAACGCCTCCCGCCACGCCGATCAGTCCGACGGGCTTGTCACTCAGGTACGGCGGAACTTCCTGCGCGAGCAGCTCCAGCCAATCGAGAGCGTTCTTGAAGGCTCCGCTGATGGTGCCGTGATAGAGCGGGCTCGCCCACACCAGCGCATCGGCGCTGGCGAAAGCTCGCACCAGCCGATGCACTCCCTCGGTTGGCTCGACTCCCCACTCGTAGAACGGCAAACCGAGCTGTTCCAGCTGCAACAACTCGACCGTTGCTCCCTGTGACTCGACCTCGGAGAGCACCCGCTCGAGCACGCGAACGGTGGAAGACCGCGGCCGCAACGTACCGCCAAAACCGACAATATGAAGGGGCTTGCTTGCGGTCACTCGGCTGCTCCATTCAAACGGTACCACTCGTAGGTAGCGGCGACGCCTTGCGCAAGCTCAGTCTTGGCTCGCCAACCAAGCGAAGAGAGGCGCGACACATCGAGTAGCTTGCGCGGAGTGCCATCGGGCCGCGAGCGATCGAAGGTGAGCTCGCCCTCGAAGCCAACCACGCGCTGCACCAACGCAGCTAGCTCGGCGATGGTGACGTCATCCCCGACTCCCACGTTGACGATCTCGGGTGACTCGTAGCCGTTCATCAGAAAGATGCTCGCGTCCGCCAGATCATCGACAAACAGGAACTCTCGTCGCGGCGAACCCGAGCCC
This sequence comes from uncultured delta proteobacterium, assembly GCA_903892415.1. GTDB lineage: Bacteria > Myxococcota_A > Polyangia > Polyangiales > Polyangiaceae > Xiheicaenibacterium. Next base: position 12,798 of record CAITIQ010000642.1, read on the forward strand.
CAGATTTCCACAGCTTTCGCTCCTCGCACTTTTGCCTCGTGGAACTTTCGAATCAGCGCCGGTAGCACGTGGGAGTTCTCGAGATCGAAGTTGTCGAACGGACCGTACAAATTCGTTGGCATCAGCGAGATTGCGCGCATGCCGTGTTGCTTATGGTAGGACTGGCACATCTGGATGCCGGCGATCTTGGCGACCGCATAGGCGTCATTGGTGGCCTCGAGCGCTCCGGTGAGCAACGCCGACTCGGGGATGGGTTGCGGCGCAAACTTCGGGTAGATGCAACTCGAGCCCAGGAACAGGAGCTTCTTGACCTGAGCGCGGTGAGCGCTGTCGATCACGTGGGTCTGAATCAGCAGGTTGTCGCGGATGAAGTCTGCTGGGTAGCGATTGTTCGCCGCGATGCCCCCCACGCGAGCGGCCGCCATAAAAACATACTCCGGCTTTTCCTCGTCGAAGAAGCGGCGAGTCACTTGGGCATCGGTTAGGTCGAGCTCGGAGCGTGAACGCAGCAACAGGTTCGTCGCTCCCAAGGCTTGAAGTCTGCGAACAATCGCCCGACCAACCAGGCCTCTGTGTCCAGCAACGAAGATGCGAGCGGAAAGTTCCATAGGGTCCTTGAGGGTACCCTGGCTATCACGGTGCACGAGGCGACTGTCAACCGATTGACGCTTTTCTCTTGAGCTGACCGGGCAGCGGACCGTCTTCAAAAACGGAGGTTACTGCCCATGCGCTTGCTGAACCGACTCGTACTTCCCTTGTTTTTTTCCGCTTGCGCCGAGGGCTACCAGCTTGAGGACCCAGCCGAGTCACCCGAATCAACGTTTCCTGAAGTTGATTGGGTTGACGACTCAGGCCCCGAGGCGGCCGACGGCCCAATAAGTCTGCATCGCAGTTGTGCTTCCGCCAGCGACTGCGACGACGAGAATCCGTGCACCGCAGAGTCCTGCGTTTCAGGCTTCTGCTCTGTTTCCATCGCTGAGAGCGAGCACGAAGATCCGTGCATGGTGGCGTCCTGCGATCCCGAGTTCGGCTGGTCGTGGGAAGTGGTTGCAGATGATGACGGCGACGCCTGTACTGAGGACATCTGCGTCGCTGAGTTCGGCGCGACGCTTCATCTGCCGGTGCGACTCGACGACGGCGACGCGTGCACGATTGACGCTTGCGACAGCGACGCTGGCATTCTTCGCACAGCGCTGGCCTGCGACGACGCGAGTGCCTGCACCGAGGATGGCTGCCAAAGTGATGTCGGCTGCTTCCATCTTCCCGTTGTCTACTTTCACGAAACGTACGAACGCGGGGACGCGTGGCAGCTCGACGGGCTGTGGACGATCGGTAGTGTGCGAGACGAGCCAGAGTACGTCGACGTAGCGGCGCCTGCCATCGACCACACTCCGAGCGAGGACAACCGCATCCTCTGGCTAGCCCAACGAGACGGGCTTCCCTTCTCCGAATTCAGCGGGCCTATCGTCGCTTCGAGCCCAGCGGTCGACCTCTCTTCACCCAAGGGCGAGGTCTTCCTCCAGTACTCCTTCGCCGTTGGCGGCACTATTGGGGTCGGCGACTTTAAGGTCCAAGTGTGGAACGGCGACAGCTGGATCACGGTCAACGCGCCTTGGGCAGAGAGCTTCTCTCCCGAGCTCGAGGAGGCGGCTTGGAGTTCGGAGGTGGTTGACGTCTCAGCCTACGCCAACGCTGATTTTCGCATTCGTTTCGCCGTTAGCGCAGGCGCGGACTTGCGTGGACTGAGCGTGGACGACGTCCGGCTCATCCCCGCCCGTGATTGTCCTTGAGTCACTCGAAGCTCCCATCTTTGCGAGGTTGAAATGCGAAACCAACACCACAGTTCGTTTTTACTATGCACCGCTGCGCTGCTCTGGCTCCCCGCGTGTGACCCTGAGAGCAGCGCAGAGTCTAGCTTTGGAGGTGGAAGCAGCGTGGATCCGCCCTCCGCGCCTGAAGCGAGCAACCCTCCGAGCTTCGAAGACCCGAACAGCGGTCCAACGCCATGCCAGAGCAACGCGGATTGCGAGGACGGTGACGCCTGCACCGAGCACCGCTGCGTCAGCGGCTCCTGCGTCTCCGACGCGGTGAATATCGACGACGGCAACGCCTGCACAATCGACGACTGCGATAGCCTGTCGGGTCCGTTTCACCTCGAGCGGAGCTTCGACGACGGTGACGCTTGCACTGTGGAGCGCTGCGAGCCGAGCTCTGGCGAAGTAGTCTCGCTACCGCGAGAAACCTCCGACGGAGACGCCTGCACCGTCGATAGCTGCGATGCTCTCACCGGGCTCGCGCATCAACCCGCTGTGTGCAGCGACCAAGACGTCTGCACGCTGGACCTGTGCGACGTCCAAACTGGTTGCGTCTTTCCCGTTCACCGCATGTTCCACGAGACGTTCGGCGAGACATCGGCGTTCAAGTTGAGCGGACCGCTGGGGCTGTTCGAGATTGGTCAGCCCAGGCTATCCAAGGGCCAGAGCGAGGACACCTACGGGGACCCGGCGAAGGATGCCGATGGCAGCCACTATCTGCTTGGGACCCGCATCGGTGAAAACTTACCCGACGCCGAAACGGACCGGGCCAATCCGGAGACGGCGACGAGCGAAACTGTGGATCTCTCGGGCGAAAGCGGGCTCGTGATCCTGAAGTGGGACAGCGTGCTCAACGTCGACGGGCAATACCAAACAGCGGTGGTTGAAGTCTGGCGTGACGGCGCATGGCAGGTGGTTGAAGACGCTGGCCAAGCCGCTGAATCCGACTGGACTGCACACTCCGCAGACGTAACGGCGTTCAAGTCGGCTGACTTTCGAGTGCGCTTTCGAGTTGACCTACAGCGCGACGAAAGCGCGGCTGTCGTCAGCGGTTGGAGCATTGACAATGTGCGCCTCGTACCCGACTGGGTGTGCCCCTGAGTCTGGCCTCAACTCGCAGGAGCCTGAGACGGCGAGCACGCTTCTCAGCCAGCCTTGGCGCGCTTGGTCAGCTCCTGAACGATGTAGGCGAGCAAGCCGTAGGCGATCACCTGCGACAACGTGAACAGCCAACCGAGCGCTTGCCCGACACCGGGACTAAACGGGTGCCAGTGTAGCGCTTCGGCGAACCCGAGATAGCTTGTCCAAAAGGTTGCGAACATGTAGCCAACCCACCAAATCGCCACCACTGCGCCAGAGGGAAATCCCGCCTTCTTCCACGCATCTTGCACCACGATGCAAGGCATGACGAAGTTGCCAAACGGGATGAACCACCAAACGACGGCCATGGTGTTGGTGAAGGCGGTGGGTGCACGAGTGGCGCGAACCCACGAGTAGAGCCGAACGAACCAGAACAGGAAGCAGGCGATCGCCGCCATGCCCAGCAAACCGCGCAGAGCCTCGTAGCCTTTGCTCAGCCCCTCGCTCCAGGGAATGAAACTGCCAACCGCACGCATCAGCACCGGGAGAGCTGCGCGCGCCCCCAACAGTCCGATGGTCGGCGTTGCAAGGCTGACGATCCCCTGAATCGGATAGGGCGGCGGCGGGCCGCCATAGCCGTAGCCAGGCGGGGCCCCGTGACCTTGTTGGGGATAGCCGAAGTGCGGAGGTTGATACGGGTTCACGGTACTCCCAGTACGCCGAAGGTAGGCGGGCGCGAGGTTGCTACGACCGCCCGCTTGCAACCTTCCCGTTTTACTGCGCGACGCCTGCGCAGAAGCCGTTGATGCATTGCGCCCCGGGGTCGCAGCAATCCTCGGCTGTGTCACACGCGCTGCCGCTCGGGGAGCAGCCCTCTTGAGCGCCGCAAACGTAGTCATTCACCTCCGGGTCGAAGACGCAGAAGCCCTCGCAACACTCGAAGCCTGCTTCACACGATTCACCAAGCGGCTTGCAGGGATCGAGCGCCCACGCGCCGCGCATGTTTTGGTTCCCGAGCTCTTGGCCCGGCAACCAGAAGCCGGGATTGCTCGGGTCTGCGCCCTGCTGCGGATCGGTGCTGATCGCGGAAACCCAGAGCTGCTTCCGCCTGGTGTTGGGGTTCGTATCGGTGAGGGTGTTGCCGTAGGTACGCTCCGACTCGGCCACCAACCAGAAGTAGCCGCCCACCGCCACCGGCAAGAAAGTAGGCTGATAGGTGGCTTGGCCTTCAACGCCGGGCAGCAGCCCCGTCCCGTTCATCTTGGTCAGCGGCAGGCGCACCGAGCCGTCGGCGTTGGTGATCCACACTTCCCCGAGCGCCGCTCGCGTGCGTGCGGTGTTGGAGCGTTGGAAGGCAATCCATTTCGAGTCGGGGCTGTACGACGGATAGGTGTTGACGGGATAGGCGGCGTCCGCGCTCGAAGGGACCAGCTCGACTTGGTTGGTGATGGATGGCACCGCTGTATCGATGTCCGCGGAGTAAAGCGAGGCGGCAGTAAAATCGAGCCAGTTGCCGTTGGTTCGAACTCCGTACGCGACCTTACCGCCATCGGTTGACCACGTTGGATGGGCTGGCTGGCCCACCGGCGGCGTGAGTTGAGCAATGGTCGCTAGGTCGGTGCTGGTCGACAGAGTGAGCGTGTTCGATCCGGTGGATTGGCCGTAGAGGACGTGGCTGCCGGTGGGAGAAATCGCTTCGAAGCCCGACGCTGTATCGGTTGCGTAGATGGAGGCACCGTCGAGCGTGTTGAAGGTTCCCCACGGGCTGTAACCGCCATGAAAACCAGCAACCAACGTGCTGCCGTTGGCCGAGACGCTGTGGCAAGCGACGCACGTCACCCCCGGTGGCTTCTGAAGAAATTCCTCAGGCGCAGTAGCCCCAGGCTTGAGCCGAACCACGTTGCCTTGGTTGATCTCCCAGTAGTAGATCGTGCCAGCGAGATTCGCCGGGGCGATCTTCCACGTCTGGGTCTTGGCGAGATAAGCCTGCGCGCCGTCGTAACGCTGAATGCTCAGCGCGACGTTGCCCTCGGTGGAGTTGGTCATCAACTTCCAGATGTCGCTCGGGGCGCTGGGCAAAGCGAAGCGTGAAGGCGGTGCAGCCGTAGCCCACGTCGTGTAAGCGAAGGTCTCGCTGTCGGCGTGAATCTCGTAGATGTCTGCAGCGCCGCCGCCGTTCCATTGCACGACCGGTCCCGCCAGCCCACGCGGGAAGACCGTTTGGTCGTAGGGGTAGAGCAAGCTGAGCGAGGCGTCGTCCACCGAGGCGTTGTCGAAGGCGTCCTTGATGTTCACGTCGATCGCCAGCGGGTCTTCAACGAAGACCAGCTTCACGGTGAGCTCAGCCGTGGCCGACATGTTCTCGAACTGTCCGCGCAGCTTGCCTTTCCCGCCCACGAAGCCTGTGGCGGTCAACTCACCCGAGGCGCTCGAGGTGGCAACGTCCGGTCTGTCGAAGCTCCAGGCGGCAACCAGCTCCACTTCGCTACCGGTCGAGGTGGTACCGATCAACTTGAACGGCGTGGGCCCCGGAATGACGCCGTTCTCAACCACGATAGTGGCGTTTGGTGGATCGATCACCACCGAGACAATGTCTGGATTTGCAAAGCTGGAGCTCGACGCGCCCGCACCCGCCTCACCGGCGTTCGCCCCGGTTCCAACGGCGCCGCTAGCCCCTTCGCCTGCGCTCCCGCCAACACCGGAGTCACCACATGCAGCAGCAAGAACGGTCACGAGAATGCCGGTCATCAGCGAGGCAAAGGACAAGGTACGCATGCGACGATTGTCGCAGAATTGGGCTGCCCTTTCTCATCACGATGCAGCAGCGGAGGAAGTTTTGGAGGAGCCTGTAGGTTGCTGGTCGGTCCGACGTGGATCCGTAAAGCCCCATGAGCGAGCGTCGCGTGCATGTCACAATGCGCCGCCCAAAGCGGATTGAGGAGTATGCGATTTAACGTTTGCTTGGCGCTGCTTGCGCTCGTGGGTTGCGCCGACGCTGGCTCCTCGCTCAAGCGCCCGCACTCGGTTGGAGCTTCCGCCATTTCTCCGCAACCGAACGTAGCAACCGGCTCGCGCTTGATTGTTCAGACAAGCGAGGTCGTTCCACCGGCGCCGGTGGAGGTCGCAACACCGAGTCCTCCAGCTGAAGCGCCCCAAGACTTGCGTCTGCCAACCGAATGGACTGGTGACCTCGGAATGACAGGCCCCGAGCGAGTGACCCACGCCAAGGCTGCACGCAAAGACACGGTGGTCGAGCTCTTTAGGCAGGCGGGCGTAACCTTTCCGGCGAGGCACGTCCTGTTCCGCGTGTTCAAGGCCGAGCGGCAGTTCGAGGTGTGGGCTGGAGACGGCGACCACGAGCTTTCGCGCATCGCGAGCTACGGCATCTGCGCAGCCAGCGGCGCGCTAGGGCCCAAGCGCAACGAGGGCGATCGACAGGTGCCGGAAGGCTTCTACGAAGTCAGCTACTACCACCCAACGAGCGCATACTACCTCGCAGCGATGGTCAACTACCCCAACGCGTCCGACAAGGTACGAGGCGGGCCCAAGCCAGGAAGCGACATCCTGATCCATGGTCATTGCGCTTCGATCGGCTGCATCGCCATGACCGACGAGCGCATCGAGGAGATCTACCTCATCGGCTGGTCGGCCTTCATGCTTGGCCAGAAGACCCACGTGCACATCTTCCCGTCGCGTGACTTCGACGGGCTATTGAAGAACCCTCGACACGCAGCGAATCACGCCTTCTGGCAGGAGCTTCGGCCGGGCTTCGAGGCCTTCGAATCAACCCATCGCATTCCGCGCATCAAGGTCGCGAAAGACGGCCGCTACGAGCTGCTCCCGTAGCGGCCCACGAGCTACTTCGACGCGATGACTTCTTCCTTCTTGTCGAGCGAGAGTTCGGCAACGCCGTCTTGCAGCTTGATGCGCGAGATCATGCGCTGCTCCTCGAGCGAAACGAGATCGACCGTGGCTTTCGAGATTTTGTCGGAGACCTCGGCGAGCTTGAGTTCGAGGTTCTTCATCAGCGGACCGGCGGTCTTGACCAGCTTCAAGGTCACGAGCTGGGCGTGGAGTTCATCCATGCGTGCGCGATACTCGCCCATCTGCTCGCGTTGCGTGAGGATGCGTTCTTCGATCGTGCCGAGGTCCTTCTGCAACTGCAGTAGGCCCTTGAGCTTGCCGGCAACGTCCCCTTCGAGTGCGGCGCTCGAGACGAAGGCGCGCACGAGTTCCATGCCGCCCGCCGAGCGGATATCCACCGTCTTGAAGACGGGCGTCTCCTCCTCGATCTGCACGTCGATCTTGCCCTTCGCAGGGACCTCCACGCGGAACAGGTAAGCGTCGCCGATGCGCTCGACGGCCTCTGGGTGCTTGGACAGCTTGAAGCCCTTGGGGACGGTGTGACGAACGTAGACCGAGGCCGGGGAATCGAGTCGGTTGGTGATGGTGAGCTTCTGCTTCTTGGTGTGACGCATCTCGGTCGAGAGCACGCCGCGTTGAGCGGTGATGATGCGGGCGATGCCGTCGGAAGTATCGAGTGCCTCTTCCACCACGACCTGACGATCCAAAGCGAAGGGGATGAAGCTAACGCTCTTCCCGGGGATCGGATCGGTGAGGCCTTCTCCGATGAAGCGGCCTTGGCCGAACACGGTGACGGGCCCGGTCTCCAGCGTGCTGTCGGTTGGGTTGGAAAGGCGCACGGCCCTGAAGGCGAAGGTGTCGTTGCCGCGCGTCGATTCGGCGTCGTAGAGGTAGACGACGTCCCCTTGCGTCTGGCTCTTGAGGATCGAGACCATCGCGCTCGTACCGCGATTGACGGTCATCGGCGACTTCGACTCGAAGTGGCTGACGCCGATGGGCTCGAGCAGGCCGGTATTGGGATCGACCGGCTTGGCGTCGGCGGGGGTCTGCGGAGCGGCGGCCTCGAGCACGCGAGCGCCACCCTTGTCGGTGGTCACCTCGGTGTTGGCGACGGCCTCGATCTGGTCGGGTGCAACCCCGTTCGCGATCAACTGCTCGCGAAGCCGATTGGCGCGACCAAGCGCCGAGCCCGCTCGGTCGGCGTCATCCTTCTTGGCAAAGCCCTCGACGACGATCTTCTTGTTCTCGCTATTGGCGCGGCGAGCGATGCTTTGCACCTCTTGCTCGGCACGCGTCTGGGCGCGAGCGGGAGACGGAGTGGAGCTTCCCGCTCCCAGGCCGCCACCACCGAATTCTCCACGTCCAGATACGATCGTCGGCTTCGTCGGCTTTGCCTTACCGCGGGGAGCCTGCACCGGCGCAGGCGCAGGCGCGTCCCCATCCCCGAGTGCGAGCAGCTGAGCACGCTCCACTTCGGCGATGGTCGAGTCATCGAAGGTGCCACCGATGCTGCCGCCGTAGGCTTGGTAGTTACCGGCGTAGACGGGCGCACCGGTGGGCGGGGCCTGCGCAAAAAGGTCCGTCGGCGCGAGCATCTCGCGTTGCACGGTGCGCACCGAGTGGAGGTCAAAACGGAAGGAGAGCGCCGAGCTCGAGCCCACACCGAGCTGCACGCTGCGCCAATCTTCACCGCTGGTGTTGTCGACGATGGCCCAGGCCTCGAGCTCGACCTTGCCGTTGTCCCCGAGCACGACGCGATAGCTCGGCTTCCAACTCGGAGCCTCGGTCACATAGGTCAGGAGCAACTTTTTGGGGCGCGCTTCCGAACCGGGCTCCTGCAGCTGAATCTTCATCGCAACAAGGCCCGTCTCCGAGCCAGGAGGCGTGGTCGGATAGGAGATGGGCACAGGTTTCTTGGTTTCGGCGTCAATCACGGTCAGCGACTTGAGAAAGTCGTCCACCTTGTCGCCGGGCACGCTCAGCTCCAGCGTGTCTCCCCTCACCTCGGCGGTACGCTCGAAGTAAGCAATGCCGTTTCGGTAGACCACCACGCGGCCCAGCGAAGCCTTGGACTCCACATGCGTCGTCAGCGTGCTAGCGCAGCCCGTGCTCGAAAGCAGCGAACACAAACCGAGAGACAAAGCCAAACCGATTGAAGCAAACCTTCGTATGCGCATGAGAACCTCTTGTGGTGGCCAGGCGGCCTGAGCTTTACGTGGGCGCAATAACGACGAACGAGCCCAACGACCCCTTGTGTCGTTGGGCTCGTGATTCGTGACCGTCAATTGCCGACTAGACAGCCGAGACGCGTAAAAAACACGTGTTGAGCGCCCAATCGGTCGTCCCGGAACAGAATGCCGACGTTGCCGTCCGGGCCGAAGGCAGCTCGGGGATTGATCGAGTCCCCGCTTGCTTGAGTAATGCGCGTGGGCTCGGTCAGCGGCACGAGAAGGTCGCTCACCATCCGGCCGTAGAGTTCATAGCCCTGGTTACCGTCTCGATCGTCGGAGAACAGTACGAGCACCCGATCCCCGAGCGCCTTGAGCGTGGGGTAGCGAGAGAACGAACCATTCGGCGTGGAAGAGATGGCCGTAGGCGCGACCACCGTGTTTCCGGCTGGGTCGACCACCGAAGCGTAGACACCGGCCGGCGAGGCCGACCGATCGAACCAGGCCACGATGTAGTTGCCATCGTTCCAGACCACCGTTGGGTACACAGCGTCGGTTAGGCCGTCGTTGAAGGTGACCACCGGGGAGACCGGATTGAGGTCGAAGTCGAAGGTCTGGAACTGAATGAAGTGAGCCTGCGCATCCCCGTGGCCCCAGGCCACGCCGATGCCATCACTGCTCGCAGCCACAGCGGGCGCTTCATCCGGGAAATTGCTGTCGGGCACCAGCTGGACCTCATTCGATATCGGCACGCCCTCGACCGAGATGGTGCGTCCAAACAGGTTGAACTGACCGTTGCGCTCGTCTTGCCAAACCGCCACGAAGCGCGTGCCCGTCCAGCCTAGATCGACGTTGATCGAGAAGCCGAAGGCGTCGGAGAGCTGCACTGGCGGCACCTCCACGGTGGAGCCCGACTCGTTCAGCAGACGGAAGTAGACCTCGTAATCGCCATCCCGACGCTCCTGCCAAGCGACGCCGTAGCGGTCGCCCGTCCAAATCAACGGCCCGCCGAAGCCGTCGCTGTTCGATACCTTCAGCAGCTCATCGGGCTGCAATTTTTGGCCGTCGGGAGCGAGCTGCGAGCGCCAAATGTCGAAGCCCGCCGACGTCCCGGTGTACGTCGCCACGTACGAAGTTCCGCTCCAAGCGATGCCACCAGCGCCCGCGGGCGTCTGATCGTTCTCGGAGATCTGCACGGCGTCACCGTCGATCGGGACGAACGTCGCGTTGTCATCAATCACGCCATTGCAGTCGTTGTCGGCGCCGTCACAAACCTCGGGATTGCCGGGGAAGGCGTCTTCGTTGGTGTCGTCGCAATCATCGCCGCACGAGTCGGGATCACCGGCCACTGTGCCCTCACGGGGGCCGTTGAAGCCGTCTCCGTCGCTGTCGAGCGTGGCAGGCGCGTAACTGCACGAGCCATCTACGGGAGCGCAAGTGTCGATCGTGCAGATGTCCCCGTCGTCGCAGTCCACGGGGTTGACCTCACGACAGCTCGCGCTCGGTAGCGTCAAAGCTTGCTCGTCACCGCCGCCGAACCCTCCGCCCCCCGCGTCCTCTTCGACCACGCAACGAACGTTGCGACAAAGGTCGTCGAAGCCCTCGCAATCAGCGTCGACCAAGCAATCTGGGAGCGGCGGTGGTGGCGGAGGAACCGGGATCTCATCGCGAGCACCGCAGGCTCCGAAAAGGATCGCCAAACCAGCCAGCACACCCACAGAACCGATAGCTCGACGCACAGACATTTTCACAGACATCCGCCGAAGCCTTCAACATCGATGGGTTCACATACGAGACCGCTCGGGCAATCACTGATGCCTTCCAGCGGGCAGAGCACCACGCACTGCGTTCCAGAGCCCGTTACGACGCACGCCAAACCGCCGGCGCAGTCGGTGGCGCCGAAGCAGATGTCACCCTGTTGGCCAACGCCCTGGGGTAGGCATACGGCGCCGTAAATCTCTTGGCCGCACGGGTCATCGGGGTACTGCACGTAGATGTAACAGCCCTCACCAAACATGCACTGACCGTTGTTTTGCGCCTCGGGATCACACTGAAAGTCCTCGAGCGGCGGCGGCTTGTCTTCACAGCCGGGATCCTCAAAGTCGTTGAGGGCATCGGGACCAGCGTCGGCGCCGCCCGTATTGGTCGTGTTCGGGAGGCCGGTGGTCGTCGGCCCACCGCCGTCTCCGCCTCCACCCGAATCTCCGTCCGGAACAATGACGCTGTTGTCGCAAGCCGGCGCAAGCAAAGCCACGAGCGCGGTTGGAGCTACACAGGCAGCCGCAGTCCAAAGGAAGAAGGTTCGACGCATCTGCGCATCATAGGCCAAAGATAGCTCGCTGAGGTGGCTCTAAGCACGGTTTGAGCCTCCTTGAGCCGACCTCGAGGCTTCGGTTTTTTTGCGCCACGAGTCATTCTTGTTGCTGCATCGTTGCCGGCCAGCATAAGCAGGCACATGTTCCGAAGGACGTGGGGCTATGGCTTTGTGTTGGCTTCGATGCTGGCCTGTTCGGGCTGTGAGCCGAACCGAATGCCGCGTGCTAGCGCCGATTCGCAGCGTCCGACCGGTGACAGCCAAGGGACAGCTGTCGAGCCCAAACGTTTGCCTGGCCGTTGCATCAAAGCCACTCCCGCCGAGGCCTCGCGGCAGTCGGTTGGCGTGGCCGAGAACTGTCCGGCGGACCCCGGACCGGTACCGGAGCTCGCTCGAGCCGTGGTGGAATTCGAGGGCGCAAAAGCTTCAGTATCGGTCGAGCTGGCCAAAGAGCCCGAGCATCGTCAACGCGGGCTGATGTATCGCACCGCTATGGCCGAGAACGACGGCATGCTGTTCCAGTTCGACGAGGAGAGCACCCTCACCTTCTGGATGCGCAACACCTGTTTACCGCTCGACATGCTCTTCATCGCCTCCGACGGCACCATCGTGGGAATCGAGGAGAACACGCCGACGTTGACCGACCAGGAGTTCAGCGTGGGTTGCAAGTCGCGCTACGTTCTGGAAGTAAATGCAGGGTGGGCGAGAAAAAACGGCATTCGCGCAGGCATGCGCGCTCGACTGCCTTGAGCAGGCGGTGGCTCCCGCTTCAGACGCCGGTCCGGGAGCAGCCTTGAGCGAGAGATGTCCTTGGCCCGCTCCGGGCGAACTCGAGGCGGCCTTCTCGGCGTTGATGTCTGCTCGCGGACGCAAGGTAGCGGCCAACTCGCTCGCTGCGCGTGATCCCCAGCTGATCAGCGAGGTGATGCCGCTGCTCGAGGCATTCTACGATCACTACTTCCAGTGCGAGACCGAGTTTCTGGCCGAGATTCCGGAAGGCCCGGTGTTGGTGGTGGGCAATCACAACGGCATCACCGGCACGCCCGACATGTTCTGCCACATGACAGCCTTTTGGCGGCGTTACGGCGCGCAGCGCAAGGCCTACGGCCTGATGCACGACGTGCCCTTCCGGGTTCCCTGGGCTGGTCCGTGGTTGAACGCCGCTGGGGCGCTGGCAGCCAACCCTGACAACGGCCGTCGTGCGCTGCGAGACGGAGCGGCGCTGTTGGTCTTTCCCGGGGGAGATCACGACGCGTGCAAACCCTTCACACAGCGTCACCGCATCGACTTCGGCACGCGGCGTGGCTACGTGCGGCTCGCGCTGCGCGAGGGAGTGCCCATCGTTCCGGTGGTAAGCGCGGGCGCGCACGAGTCCCTGTTTGTCGCTTTTCGGGGGTCGCGCATCGCCTCGGCGTTGGGGCTGCCCAAGTACTTTCGCTCCAACGTTTTTCCGATTGGAGCTGCGCTACCTTGGGGGCTCTTGTTCGGCGTACCGCTCCCTCACCTGCCGCTACCGGTCAAGATCCACACCCGCATCTTGCCGGCCATCCGCCCTCAGCTCTCCGCCGCTGCGGCCGACGATGAAGCCCTCGTCGAGGCGGTGCATCGTGACGTAGTAAACAGCATGCAGTTGGGCCTGGACGATATTGTGCGGGAAGGCCGGTTTGGACTTTGGCCCAGGGGGCGCGGCAAAAATGTTGCCCGAACCTTGCAATCGCTCCTGATCTCCGCCAAAAGGATAGGCGGTGTCTAAGGTTCAGGGGCAACAACTGGCGGCCGCCATTCGGAGGAAGCGTTGAACTCACGCGAGGGCGTCTTCTTCGGGTTGGCTGCGCTCGCGCACGTTGGCGGGCTTTACGCCGCGACGTTGTTTCCTTCGTACAACCTGCTGGCGCTCGAGAAGGGCCGTCCCGAGCAGTCGATCCAGTTCGAGTTTGAGCCGCGCAAAGAGCGCGCCGTAGACGCGAGTTCGGTGCAACCAGTGTCCGCGTTGGGCGCTCGAGTGAGCACCCCGGTCAACCCGGATCAGCCGGTCGAGGCCAAACGCAACGCAGGGACCGGCGGCACAGGTCGGGCCGGCACCAACGGCGTTGAAACGTCGGACGGCACGGATAGCGGTGGGGACGGCGGCACGGGGAATGAGCCCAATCCCGGCAACCAACCGGAAGACAACGGCTGGGGCCCCACGGATGAAGAGGGCATTCCCGGCCTCGGGGATAAGCCGATCTACATGGACCCGTCGTTGGTTGCGTTCGACACGCGCGGTGCTCCCGCCCAGACGGTGGCTCCAAAAGAGAAGACCGCCACGGCGGCTTCGGTCAACAAGGGACTCAAAGACGTCCTCCGCGAGAAGGACAAGAAGCTCGGGCTCGGTCTTCCTGCCGCGGGAACTGTCGCTTCGATCTTCAAAGCCACGGTCGAGGGCTCCGACGCGCCAGGCAACGCAAAGGCCAGCTACACCGTGGCGCTCGGCCCGGGCGGCAAGGTGAAAAGCGTCAAATTCAACCAAGCGAGCGCCGGAAACAGCGCAACCTGGGAAGGCGTCGCACGCTCGGTCAAGGCTGCCCTCGCCTCTCAGAAGTTGAACCTCACCGGGGATTACGTCCGCGGCGCCATCATTCAAATCAGCGTCGTGTCGAAGATGCAGATGCCCTCCGGCGCCGAAGTGGATGCAGGCCTCAAGCTGAGCCTCACGCAAAGCTTTGACGTCGCGGACATTGGCGCCAAGCCGGTGCGCGTCGTGCAGGTCTCGCCCAGCGCAACGCCGGTCAACTGAGTTCTTCGGGCAACGCGCCTCTTCGAGCAACGCGCCTCTTTGATGAGCGGCCGAGGGCGCGCTAAGCGCAGCCCTCCAACATCGCCAAGAAGGTGCCTTTCGCTGCGAGCACCGTCTCGTCCGGGCCTACCAGGCGAAAGAACCAATTGCCACGGGACTCGGTCTTCACCACCGCACCGATCATGCGGAAGTCCTGCTTGACCATTTGCACCGGCGACTTCTTCATGCCCGGCCGTTGCTTTCCGAGGTTGAGCTTGTAGGCGCCCTTGAACTCGAACGTCTCCACGGGACCGGCTTTCGAGTCGAAGGTTGCCCGCTCAGCTGACTCTTTGGGCGTACCGTCGAACTGCTCGAACCAAGGCTCCCACTGCTTGTCCCGATCACCGTTGCTGCCGGTGCCGAAGAACAGCACCAACATCTCCCCGTCCTCCTTGTCGTTGCCCACCCGCGGAACGCGATAGCCGGCCCGGCGCGCCGACGTGGGGCTCGACTCGGTTTCGGTCCAGGCGGGTGGCACTGCGTAGAGGATCGGCTTGACCATGCTCTGCGCGCGAGAGGAGCCCGCCGAGGGCTCCGGCCGAGGATCGGAACAACCCACCGCCAGCGCGCCGATCGAGAAAAGCGTGGCTCGCCGTGAAAGCACCATCATCAGTCCTGAATCAGTCGCACAATCCCGAGACCGATGCCAACGGTCGCGAGAGGGCCGGCAATCCAGGTTGCCGAGATCGGGCCAAGCGGCAGCTTGTGGCCAGTGGTTCTGACCATGTAAAGGTCCGCCAAGCCAACCGCCACCGCGGCGACCACGATCCACAGGGGAGTCGAGAAACGCTCCCAAAGCGTCCGCGTGGGTGCCAAAGACTGCGGCTGCCATACGCCGGGACCGAGCTGGTTGGCGCGCGGTCGGGCAATCGATTTGGGTGCACCGCCGAGCTCGAGCGCAAACCCAGGCTCACGCACGCTGGCTGCAGGCGCCTCGAAACTTGGGTCCCGCGTGGGCGTCTCCAATTGATTCCAGCCTCGCGCCGCGCCCACTGAACTTGCGCCAGAGGCAGAGCTCGGTTGCATTGGGATGTCGGCCTCCAAGTCGAGCTCGGGCGGCGGTGGCGTGCTGGGCAGATTGGAGAGGATGGGCTCGTGCCGTCGCGTGATTGAAGGACCGCGACCACACGACAGCTCCACCTGCGTCCAGAACGCTTCGATCGATGCGGTACGCAAACGCGGATCTACGGCCAGCGCACGCTCGAACACGCGCTCTGTTTCATCGGTCACGTTGGCGCCGCGAGCGCGCGGCGTGGGCCGCCAATCCTTGTTGAGCGCCGAGCCCATCATCACCGTGAAATCACCGTCAATCGGCGGGCGGCCGATCAACACCTCCGTTAGGACGAGGGCGAGCGCGTACACGTCGGTCCACGGCCCAGTCGCACCGTACACCGAAGGGTTCCATTGTTCGGGAGCGGCGTACGCGGGCGAAAACGCATGCAACGGATCAGCGCCAGTTGCCCGGCCAAGCATCGCGGAGGCGTCAGCGCGAATGCGCGCGATGCCGAAGTCGAGAATCTTGGGTCGCTGCTCACCGTCGATGTTCGCCAGAAAAACGTTCTCCGGCTTCATGTCGCGATGGATGATGGTCACGGCGCCGCCGTTGGTACCGCGGAAATCATGGGCGCGCGCGAGCGCTTTGGCGACGGGTGTAAGCAACTCCACCGCGCGACTGAGCGTTAGCGGCGGCTTCGACTGCGCCACCCGACCGGCGACGAAGGCCCCGAGTGTTTGGCCTTCCAGCCACTCCATCGCCAAATACGGGACCACGGCGCCGGCGCCCAACGTCGGCGTGCCGGGGGAACCGTCTTCAAGCTCCAACACGCCGAACTGCAGCGGCCGGACGATCTCGGGCAGAGACGCGCTCAAGCGAAACAGGAGCTCGGCCTCGGTACGGAACTTCTCGAGCAGGCCGAGCTTCTGTTCATCCGAAAGGACGTCGGGAACCTTCAAGCACTTGAGCGCAACGTAAGAGCGGAAGGCCTCGTGGTAGGCGCGATAAACGACGCCGAAGCCTCCCTCGGCGACGGCGGCCTCCACGCGAAACACGCGCGTCTGTGTAGTGCCCACGATGCCAAACGGATCCCTCACCCCTGTCACGCGCGCAGTGTACTCAGCGAGAGGCCGCGCATGCAGACTTTGTCATGGATTCGGCGCGGTCAAATCCACCACCGCGTCGGCTCCCTTGGTGATGCGAACCATGCGTCCGCCTTGCACTTTCTCAAAGCGGCTGCGACTGCGGCTGGCATCTGGCCATACGACCTCGATGCTCGCTGCCGCCGCACAATCTCCCAACCGGAAGTGCAATAGCGAATCGTTTTGCAGACCAAAATGGCCGTAGCCCGAGTTGAACTCTTGCAGTTGGGTTACGCCACCAGCCTCGACGCTAACGCGCGCACCAACGGCCGCGCGATTCACGTCGGCTGCCTCGCCGCCGTCGAGCTGGATGGCAAGCCAACTTCCGGACGTCGGTGTTTGGTTCTCGTACAAATGCACCTCGTTGGTCTCCCAGATCTCGGCGCAATCGCGCGCGGTCCCGGAGGCGACGACGACGTCGATATCGCCGTCGCGATCGAAGTCCGCCATCGTCGTTCCAACCGCACAAGGGTGATGCAAACCCAAGCTCTCCCCGTTCTCGGAGAAGGTGCCTTCACTGGACTGACTGAAGATCCAACCGAACTGATCGGGGTAGTCGCTGGTACCGAGGAAGATGTCGTTGCGCGCGTCGCCGTTGAGATCGGCTACAGCTGCGACGATCCCGCCCTCGTTCCAGCTGCCGCCCACGCGCGGAACGTCCAAGCCGATCTCCGTGCGGTTGGGGCGTACGAAGGCGAAGTTGTTTGGCCCGGTGCTCTGATTGACCAGCAGCGTGGAAACATCCGAACTACCGCCGGCCCACCAATGCGTGATCGCCGCATCGTAAAGATCCAACTTGCCGTCCCCATCGATGTCGGAGCAAACCGTGCTGAAGGTGTTGCCACCGAGCCGCGCCGGCTTTTCATCGCCAGCACCGCCCCAGTTCGCCCCCGGAGGAGAGGGACAGTTCGTCGACGGCGGCGGGACGTCAGCGCACTTCGGATCGGCCTCGTTCGCGGTGCACCAGCAGCGGAAGAACTGGTTGTCGCTGAAGTCTTGGTTTTCATCGAAGGCGTAGCCGGAAGCCTCGCCTTGATCGACGAAGCCGCTCTCCGTGAGCGTGTAGAGGACGTTGGGGCCGCGCGCGTACGCGCTCATCAAGAGTTCGGGATAGCCGTTGTCATCCAAGTCGCAGGAGGTCACCCCGAAGGTTGCACGCTTCTCGCTCTTGACGCCCCAGCTGGTGGTCGCGTCGACGAAGGTGCCGTCACCATTGCCGAGAAACAGCGCCGGAACTTGTAGTGAGCCGGTGGCTGAGTAGTGAACGCCTACGAAGAGATCGAGAATGCCGTCTCGATCCACGTCCGTAAAAGTGGCCGACGAGGTCCTGCGCGGCTTGTCGAAGGCGACGCCCGAGTTGGCCTTGAGCGTGAAGGTGCCATCGCCGTTATTGAGGTAGATCTCCGAGCGATCGAGGTCGGCAGGCGTTTCTTCGGGGGCGGGAACGTCACTGTAGGTGCCACTGAAAACGTCGAGGTCTCCGTCGTTGTCAACATCGCCGAGCACGGCAAAGTGCGAAGCCTTGAGTTCCGTGGTAGAGCCGTCTGTGGGTACCGCAAAGCCCGAATCATAGGTCCGGTCGACGAAGGTTCTACCGCTGCCACTGGCCTCGTTCATCAACACGAACACACGCCGGACCTCCGAGCCCTTGACCTCGCGCACGTTGGGCGCGAAGCCGTGCACGACCAAATCGGGGTAGCCATCGGCGTTTAGATCACCGCTCATCACCCGGCCACCGACGACGCCGTCCAGTCCCCACTCGGAGCTACGACGTGTGAAGGAGGTCTCCCCGGAGGTCGCATGTCCGTCGCAAAGCTCGACGCCTTCACCGCCAGTTCCACCACCAACTCCGCCCGCACCGCCGTTACCCGAGGCGCTGGAGTCACCGCAGCCCATCCCGAAGAGCCCGAGCAACACCCCTGACCAAGCAAGCCTACGCATGTCGAACATCTTCCAATCGCAGGGATTGCCGCGCAAGCCGCACTCCTCGCGAGATTGCTTTTTTCTGAGACACGGACCGGGTAGGACGCGACCATGAAAATCGTAGCGATTGTTCTTGGCCTGACTTTCCTTGTCGCTTGCGGCGACAAAGCCACCCCCGACGCAGCCAGCGCCAAGCCCTCGGCCGCAGCCTCTGCCAAGCCCGCGGCTGCCAGCACCGCTGCCGCGAGCGCTACCGCGAGCGCGAAGGACAGCGGCGGCGGTTGGTAGCAGCTGGGCTCCGTCTCGGCGGCTCGAGGCTGGCGCTCTTGCTAAGCCTCGCCGCTGCGGTTGGTTGCAAGGCCAGCGAGACGAGCTCGCCTGCGCCGGCCCAGGCGAACTTGGGGTCGGAGTTCGCCCTTACCGCGGTTCGCGCGTGCGAGCCGATACTCCGCGCAAAGACGGACCATCGTGAGCCGCCCCAGGGTGGGCGCCTTCTTGGAACGGAGCCGCTTGCGATCGCCTCGGTGAGCGGCGGCCAGTACGCGCTGCTCGAACGGCACGGCGCGGCTGGGCGCGCGACGCTGTCGCTTCTCGATCAAGAGCTCGCATCGCGCCGCCGTGTGGAGCTGGATGGCGATGCTTCGGCGATGGTGGTCGTCGGTGAACGCGTGTGGATCGCACGCCGCGACGCCTCGGAGCTGCTCGCGTTCAGCTTGCCTGCCTTGGCCCGCAGTGAGCGCGACGACCTCGCGGGGATGGCGCGCTTTGGCGTGCGCGCGTTGGCCTTCGACCGAGGCTGTTTTTACGCCTTGGACGCGGAGGCCGAGGAGCTACGCAAACGTTGTCAGGGCGATGCTCGAATCGAGCTGCGCAGGACCCAAGCCCGCCCGAGCGCCTTGACAGCACGCAATGGCTGGGTCGCCATCAGCAGCGCCATCGATCACAGCGTCGAGCTCTACGATCCAGCGCGGCCGGTCGGGTCGGCGCCGCTACGCATCGTTCACGACGCACCGATCTACACGGCAGAGTTCTTACCGAGCCACGAAAAGGGGCAACCGTGGCTAGCCCTAGGTGGGCTTGAAGACCACCCGTTGGACCGCAGCGACGGGGCCTTTGGCAACATCGACTCCTTCCTGTTTTTCTATCGATTGGGCGAAGGGCACGCGGATTCGGTCGAAGCGTTGAACCTGTCTGAGCTCGGCGTGCTCACGCCCAAAGTGGTCGCACCACAAGCCGACGGACGCCTGCTGGTGCTTGGATTCGGCTCGGGGCGAGCAGCGTTGGTGGACGCTCCAACGGCGGCCGGAACAGACGCCCCGCGCGCTCAGCCGACCACCTTCGCGAGCATCCCGGGCCTTACGGCGGTGCTCACGAAAGAGCCCAACCACTTTCTTGGCGTAAGTACCATCTTCGATCGGACTGTTCGCTTTGGAGTCGACGAGGCAGTCCAGTTGGGCACGGGAGCGCAGAAGACCGAGGAGCAACGCAAGCTCCATCTCGGGGAGGCGTTGCTGTTTACCGAGTTGATGGCGCCCTTCCAAACGAGCGAGGGCAAGGCGAGCCGCTTCACCTGCGAGGCGTGCCACTTCGAAGGCTGGGGGGACGGGCGCAAACACCACACCGGCCGTGAGCAGGTCTACGCCACCACCAAGCCGCTGTTCGGCCTGCTCAACAATCCACCGCTATTCACGCGCGCGCTCGATCCAGATGTCGCCTCGATGGCGTTCGCCGAATTCCGCGTGGCGTTGCGCGGGACGGGGCACAGCGAATGGTTCTCGCGTGAACAAGCCGAGTTGCCGTGGACGCGCGAAGCCCCGTTTGCTGGGCCACCGGATGGCCCGGTGGCGCTGCGGATGGCGCTGCTTCGAACGCTCGCCGAGAGGCCGTTTCCGCCGAATCCGCGCGCCTTGCGCGCAGGCGCTTGGAGTCCGCAGGTGGAGCAAGGTCAAGCCGTGTTCGAGCGTGTTTGCGAGGGATGTCACAGCGCGCGCTTGGTCGCGCAGGACGAAGCCACGCGAGTGTCGGCGGCAGCGTGGCGCACCCTCATCACCTCGCCGTCCGGACCGATCGTTTGGGCCCGCGAGGGCTATCACCAGACTGGCGTGCTGCCCTACGTCCACGCACAAGGAGCGCGCGCGAGCTCCCTGCGACGCATCGTCGAAAAGACGCCCTACTTCACCAACGGTTCGGCCACTTCGCTCGAGCAAGTCGTCACGCAAGCACGCTTTGGTACGAGCGCATTTTGGCATCGTGCACCTGACTCAGAAGCAGGCTTGAGCGCCCTACCCAGCGATCAAGCCGAGGACTTGGTCGCCTTCCTCAAGCTCTTGTGAGGGCCCAGCGCGTGCTGCTTCGACTTGCTCTGCTACAGTCGCGGCTCAATCCAAGGAGCACTCGATGAAGCTGCGCGCACTCGGCCGTTCCGGCCTTTATGTCTCGGAGATCTGCCTCGGTACGATGACCTTCGGCGGCCAAGGCTTTTGGAAGGTCGTTGGCGAGCTCGGCCAGGAAACAGTGGACCGCATCGTGGGCCGGGCGCTCGATGCTGGGGTCAACTTCCTCGACACGGCCAACGTCTACTCGGAGGGCGAGAGTGAGCGGCTGCTCGGAACAACGCTGGCGAGACTCGGGCGCCCGCGCGACCAAGTGGTGATCGCCACCAAGGTGCGCGGCCGCATGGGGCCTGGGCCGAATCAGGTCGGTCTTTCGCGCGCGCACATCCTCTCGTCGATCGACGAGAGCTTGAAGCGGCTGCAACTCGACCACGTGGACCTGTTCCAGATCCACGGCGTGGATCCGACCACGCCGCTCGAGGAGACGGTGGACGCGCTCGATGCCGTCGTGCGCTCGGGCAAAGCTCGCTACCTCGGCTGGTCGAACCTCCCGGCGTGGATGGCGATGAAGATGGCGGCGATGCAAGACGCCCGCGGGCTCGCGCGCTTCGTCAGCGCCCAGGTCTACTACTCGATCGCAGGCCGCGACATCGAGCGCGAGGTGGTGCCGGTGTCGCTCGATCAGGGCTTCGGCATTTTGCCGTGGAGCCCGCTCGCCGGCGGGCTACTCAGCGGCAAGTTCGACCTCGAGTCCGAAGACAAAGGGCCGGAAGGGTCGCGCCGCGCGAGCTTCGATTTTCCGCCGGTCGACCGCAGCCGAGCAGCTGCTTGTTTGCGCGCCTTGCGACCCATAGCCGCAGCGCATGACACCAGCGTAGCGCGCGTTGCTCTCGCCTGGATGTTGCAAAAGCCGCACGTCACCAGCGTGATCATCGGGGCCAAGAGTGAGCAACAGCTGGACGACAACCTGGCCGCGACCAAGCTCAAGTTGAGCGCCGAGGAGCTACAAGCGTTGGACGACGCCAGCGCGCTTCCGCCCGAATACCCGGGTTGGATGGTGGCCTTCCAAAATCGAGATCCGCGCGGTTAGCTAGTGCGCCGGGCGAGGTGGCGCTCCACCAGCTCGGGCACGAGACCGTAGGCCTCAGCTGCGGCGATCAGCCCGGCGTTGTGTTGCAGACCGGAGAGGAAGGCGTGCGCATACGGGGTTGCCTCAAGCCCCGTAATGCGGCGCACGAGCCGCGGCATCCCGCTTTCAATCGCCTTGCGTGCGCCCTCCAGATCTCCGAGGTCCACACATGCGTCGTGAAGCGCAAGATAGATGGGCGCTTCATTCAGCAGGCTGGGTGCCCCGCGATCGAGCAAGGTCGCGGCCTCCTTCGCCAGTTCACGGGCCGACTCGGCGTTACCGAGACGACGCTCGGCCTCCGACCAAAAACCAAGGCTCGCCGGCAACACGTCTAGGTTGCCGGTGCTGCGATAGGCCTGCGACACGCGCTCGAGCAAGCCGCGTGCGCGAGCGAGATTGGCGCTGTCACCGCGCAGAAGCTCGACCGCGCGATAAAACAATACGCCGAGCGTGGCTCGGTCATGGATCACGTAACCACCGAGCGCGGCCTCGTCGGCTTTGGCACGCGGTTCCTCGAGCAGCGCCGAGATGCGCGTGTCGGCGCCGAAGGTCGCCGCCCAACAAAGTAGGTTCATCTGACCGTGCCGCACGGCTCCGAGACTGCCGATGGCGTGGGCGCGCGCGAGGCCGGTCTCGATCTCTACCAGCGCCTCATTGCGTGCACCGATGGTCGACAGGGCGAAGCCGAGGTTCATCGTCAGCGTCGCCTCGCGCTCCATCAAGCCTGCCGTGCGCGCCGAGCGCGCCGCGTTTCTGCGCGCCTCGAGCGCCGCCGCCAGCTCCCCTCGGGTCTGACGCACCACGGCCAAGGTCTGCCACGCGTCGACGGGTGCCCAATCGATGTGGTGCTTCTCGGAGAGCTCGAGGATGGCTTCAGCTTCGGCCTCGGCTGCAGGCAAATCACCGCCGAAGGCCAGCCGCAACGCCAGCGTCGCCGAGCAACGAGCGGCCTCCTCCACCAAGTTGATGACGAGCGCGCGATCACGCACGCGACACAAGCGACCGGCGATATCAACGCCTTGCGCTCGCGCATCGTCGTAGCGAGCCTGTGCTCCATCGGTTCTGAGCTCACTGCCCTCGTCGAAGACGTTCTCCTTCATCGCCGCGATCGCCGTGTCGCGCTCGGAGCCGCGAGCATCAAGCCGAGCGTGGGCCTCCTCGAGCAGGGCGGCTCGTGCAAACCCCACTGGCCGATCTTCTGCGAAGGCGAGCGCACGCTCACTCATCGTCACAGCCTCAATCAGCGAATTCGTCGCGAGCGCCTGCCGTGCGGCCGCCTCCCAATGCACCGCGGCTTCTTCATTGCGCCCGCCAAGATCGTAATGACTGGCGATCGTTGCTGCGCCCTCACCCACCGAGGCAAGCCAGGCGGCGGCGCGCGCGTGGTACAGCTTCTTCAGCTCGTCACCGACCATCGCGTAAGCAACGTCGCGGATCAGCGCGTGCTTGAACATGTACTCGTGGGTACCCGCGAAGCGTGGCTTGCCGACCTCCACCAAAAGGTCAGCCGCGACCAGCCGCGACAGCGCTACGTCGGGGGTAAGAAAGCCGATCATGCTGCGCGTGGGATCGTAAAGAGACTCGAGGCCGTGGTCCCAACACGCCTGACCAAAGATCGAGAGCCTCCCGACCGCATCTCGAACGGCGTCATCGAGCGAATCCAACGTGACCTGGATCGCCGCTTCGATCGTCGCGGCGCCGCGTAGCCCCTTGCCCTGTGCAACCAGGCGCGCCAGCTCCTCGGCGAACAGCGGGGAGCCCGCGGCTTGTTGAGCTACCTCTTCGAGCTGCGCTTCGGTCGCGTTGACCCCGAGCAGCGAGCGGGCGATCTCGCGCACTGCACGCTTCGCCATCGGCTTGAGCTCAATGCGCACGTGTTCGCGCGTGGAAAAACGCTGCGGGTGATTCTTCCAGAACAGCGGTCTGACAAACAGCAAAGCAAAAAGGCAGAGGCCGTGCGCCCGCCCGAGCAGATGGTCCACCCAGGCAATCGACTCTGGATCCGCCCATTGCGCGTCTTCAATCACGATGGCGCAAGG
Source organism: uncultured delta proteobacterium (assembly GCA_903892415.1). GTDB lineage: Bacteria > Myxococcota_A > Polyangia > Polyangiales > Polyangiaceae > Xiheicaenibacterium. The sequence continues at coordinate 36,413 of CAITIQ010000642.1, forward strand.
CAGCTTGGATACCGTCTCGAGCACGAGCTCGGTCATCGCCACGTACAGAGCATCACGCAGTGCACGCGGATCCACGCCCTCGGGGAAGACCGTATTGGAGAGAAGGTGGGCCAGTAGCCCCATCTCGCTGGCGTAGGTGCGCGGTGTGTAGGCCGCCGCAATGGCAGCTTGCGCAGCCTCGAGGGAGGCGCCCCGCGGCAACATCAGCAACGAGCGCAAGGCGTCACAGGCGGTACCCAAGACCTGCGAACGCGAGTAGCTCTCGCAGCGCACCAACATTACTCGCGGCGGCGAAGCGTGGCGTTCGAGTCGGCTCAAGATCTCTTGGCCGAGCCGCGTTTTGCCGATCCCCGGCGGACCCGAGGTCGAAACCACGATCGGCATGCGATCATCGACGGCGCGGTCATAGGCGTTGAGCGCAGTGAACAACTCCCCTTCCCGACCGACGAAGCTCGAGTTCTCCGAGTCCGGTCGACGCCGCGTCGTGAGCGGCATCACGCCGCTCACCACCGCCGAAAGCACGTCGAACTCGGCGCGCCCACGC
>CAITIQ010000643.1 GCA_903892415.1 uncultured delta proteobacterium
CGAGCCAACTGCGTGCCTCAGCCTCCACGCTTCATCTCCAGCAAGACGCGAGGCTAGAAGATCGCGCCTCTTCACGCTAGCTTCACGACCTGCCCATGCTGCTCCGCGTCGCTCTCAATCAAACGCGCCTTCGCACGCCGGGGCTGGGCATCGACACCAAAGGAGTGGCGCTGGGCAGCAAAGGCCTTTTGCTGCTGCCGAGCTTGGACCGATTGGTGACGTTTCTCGCTCTATTCACCGCTGAGCGGTCGCTCGAGGATCTGTTGCGCTCGCTCACGGTCGAGCTCGTGCGCAGCAAATTGGGCGCCCGTGAAGTAGTGCTCACTTTCGCCTCGGACTCGAGCGCTCGGCTCGATGCCATCGCCGAAATCGCTCGTTTGGCCGGTGGATTCACCTTCACCGGAACGAGCCGGCACTTCGTCCAGTACCGGGATGCCGCAGCGCCGTTTGGCTATGACGCCTCCGAGCTCTTGACGACCGACGGCTCCTACGCCCTCTATCACAACGCCTTTTCGCAGGATTACGCAGTGGAAAGGACCTTGGCGCTGGGCAAGCTGCTGCTCCGGCTTGGATTGCACCTGGACCCAAAGACGCGGCACGCCCCCGGAACCAAGTGGATCACGGCGGAGAAAGGCCTCGGGCCATCGTTGATTGCCTACTTCACCCGCTCCTCGGTCGAGGCGGACGTAGGGCTCGCGGAATGGCCGCCCGAGTCGAGCTTCGATGACGCGCCGGTCATGCGTTACCTATTCCGCACCAACGCGTTACCCGACCGAATGCTGCCGCTCTTACTCAGCACGCCGGGGCTGACGGTGTACCAATCGGTGAGCCCCACCGCCTCGGTGGAGCTTGGTTTCCGCCACCCTGTGGAGTTGCGTTCATGCCCCGTTTGGCCAGCCGGCAGTATGGTGTTCTTTCGTGGCACCGTTGATCCGTTGGTGCTGGAGCGGCTCCCGGCGCTGGGTCCGGTCGCGAGCTTTGCTCGGGTGGAGTTCCGCAACGAGGGAGTGGAGAAGCTCGCAACCAGCGCTCCTGCGCAAGGCGGAGGGGTTTCGCTCACGTTGCGCCTGACTCCCACCACTGATCCCTTTCGCAACGTTTGTGCGACCTGGATTCGTCCGGAGGAGCTCCCGCTGCTGCGACGCATCGCCTACTCGCTCGGCGCAGACACGCTGCGCCGCACTCGGATAGCGTTCACCAAGTACGGCGCATTCCTGTCTCTGGAGTCAGGGATCGAGGCCATTCCTGTGGGCGAGATGTTCCGCGAAGCCGGGCCCAAGCTCTATTTGCCCGCCGGCTATGACGCCATTCCAGCGGTGTCCGCCGAGGTACTGCTGCGCAGCCTTGGCGCGCCAGCGGGGCTTTCACTGTTCGTGATGCGTGATTCGCGGGTGATCGGCATTGAGACCGCCCATTTCGTTCCGCTCGAGGCCGGCCTCTTGGAAGCGCAGACGTGGGCGCTGTTGCCGGCCGCCGAGCTGGAGCCCGCGTTGATGAGCGAGGTGCCGACGCTCGTGTTTGAATCACCAGGTTTCCGCCCTCTCGCGGACATTGAGCAGCCTGTTCCGCCCGCCCTCCCACCAGCAGGTTCCTGAGTGGACGCCTCCCGCCTCGACGACCTCACCAAGGGCGTGCTGGCGACGCTGATTCTGGGTGGCCCCATGCGCCTCGTAAAGCCGTTTGGGCCGGCGTTGGCGTTGACCATCGGAGTTGGGCGCAGTGTGCCCGACGACGAGATTCGCTCGCGGATGGATTTGATGCGCATTCGCGTCGTCAGGCAGGTTGCGCCGCTCGATTTTTTACCGCCGATCTCCGCCGCCGAGTTCGCCCTGGCTGCCGCTCTCAACGACCTGCTGCAGAGCGCGAACCACCTCCTGTCGGGCCCGCTTACGCGAGGCCGGCACCAGAAGTTACTCACCGCAACGCAGACGCTGCTTGAGGCCATTCCCCAACCGCAGACCACGCTCGAGGTCCTAACTCGGCACGCAGCCTTCAGTAACGCCCAGAAGGCCTGCCGCTCCGACGTGATCGTGCGCAATCGTGTAACGAGTTCGAGCTTCCGCGGCGAACTTCCACCCAAGCGGCTGTTCCTTTGGAAGGACTTGCGACGAGTGACCGAGGACCGAACAACGGTCACGCTCGCCAGTATGGCGGATGGCCTCAAAGCACTTCCCGCGCAAAACTTTGCTGACGCGCTAAGGGCGTGGCTGGCCCTCTCACCGCTCTCGGACTTGGCCACGCTCACGCGGGCCACGCCGCCCTTCGCGTGGTCAACGCCAACCTTGGCCTTGGTGTCCTACCCGATCGGCAGGACCCTAGCGCTGCGCGCGTTAGCGCGTGAGAGTCTACAAAGCGTCGTCCACTCCCTGCGGCGCGCCGCCGACTCGCTCGTGCAAGGCTCACGTGCGCGGGCGATCGCTGAAGGCTTCGCGAGCGCCGTGCTCGAACGAGACGGCGCTCGCTAGTCTCTCGATCAGTCCTGGAACCCGCAATCATTCGGACAAGTGCCCGGGTTCTCGCCGCAGTTGTTCTGGCACGCGCCATTCCCACAAACACAGCCGCCACAATCGGTGGGGCAGAACTGCGGGCTTTCACCGCATGAGGTCTGACAACTGCCGTTGCCACAGACGCAGGGAAGAGCACAAGAGATGCCGCAAACGCTCTGAACTTCGTTCACGCACAGACTGTCCCATGAGCTCTGACAACAGAACGGATCCGCCTGGCAGATCGCGGCCACGCACGGGTCACAAGCGGGGTTGAGCAACGTGCCCTGCAGGCACTTGTCGTGAGCGCAGGCGGGCGCCGCACAGTCGAACGGGCAGCTGAAGGACGTCTCACCGCAGGCCGCGTTGCAAAGACCATCCCCACAGAAACATCCGCCGCAATCGTTGGGGCAGTTGAACTGACTCTCACCGCAGGCGCTGTTGCAAACGAAGTCCCCACACACGCAGCCGCCACAATCGTTGGGGCAGTTGAACTGGCTCTCGCCGCAGGCGCTGTTGCAAACGAAGTCCCCACACACGCAGCCGCCACAATCGTTGGGGCAGCTGAACTGGCTTTCGCCGCAAGCGCTGTTGCAGAAGAAATCCCCGCAAACACAGCCCCCACAGTCTTGCGGGCAACCAAACTGGTTTTCACCGCAAGCGCTGTTGCACAGTCCATCCCCGCAGAAACATTGTCCGCCGCAGTCTTGCGGACAGCTGAATTGGTTTTCACCGCAGTTGGGATTGCATAGGAAGTCTCCGCACACGCACTGACTGCCGCAATCGTTCGGGCAGTTGAACTGGCTCTCGCCACAGGCCTGATTGCAGAAGAAGTCTCCGCAAACACAATCACTGCCGCAATCGTTCGGGCAGTTGAACTGGCTCTCGCCACAGGCCTGATTGCAGAAGAAGTCTCCGCAAACACAATCACTGCCGCAATCATTCGGGCAATTGAACTGACTCTCGCCACAAGCTTGGTCGCAGAAGAAGTCTCCGCACACACACTGACTACCGCAGTCCGTTGGGCAGTTGAAGGAGCTCTCCCCGCACTTGAAGTCGCAGAACAAGTCCCCGCAGGCGAAGCAGCTGCCGCAATCGTTCGGGCAGTTGAATTGGCTCTCACCGCAGCCCTGATCACAGAAGAAGTCGCCACAGTTGAAACAGCCACAATCGCTGGGGCAGTTGAAGCCGGACTCGCCACATTCGGGGTCGCAGAAGAAGTCACCGCACACGCAAGCGCCACAGTCGCTCGGACAATTGGAGCTGTCTTCCCCGCAGCCCGGATCACAGAAGCCATCACCACACTGGAAGCAGCCGCAGTCTTCGGGGCACACGGCGCCGTTTTCACAGCTGGGGTCGCAGAAGCTATCACCGCAGATGCACTGACTCCCGCAATCGAAGGAACAGCTGGCGGCAGTCTCGCCACACGGCGCATTGCATACGCCATCCCCACAAGAACTGTTGTCACAGCTCGTGCAGTCGGCGGGGCACACGACTGAGTCCTCGCCGCAAGTCGCCGCCTCACAAACTGCGTTGCCACAAACGCAAGCTGCGTTGCACTCTCCGGAGGCTGGGTTGCAGACCTCGCCGCTCGCGCTGCAATCCACACAGGCTTGGCCATCGAGTCCGCAGGCCGTGTTGCTCGTTCCGAGTTGGCATCCCGACTCGTCACAGCAGCCGGTGTCGCACTCCGAGCAGGGCGTTGTGCCGCCTCCCCCGTCGTTATCAGGAACCCAGAGTAAGTCCGAGCGACAGCCAGCAAGACTGACCAGCACCGTAATGAGCAAAAGGATACGCAAGCTCACGAAAACCTCCGCGGCAAAAGCAGTGCCTATTGAACCACATCTACGCATACAAGCCGAGCGTGGCGCACGGGCCCTAGACGCGGGTCCTCGAGTGCAAGAGATTTGGGGCATGAACGGCCCCTATCAGCAGCCGCTACCATCACTCGCGAGGATCGTAGGCAGCGCATGGCTTCTCGCTTTCAGCGCTTGTGCAACGCTCAACGAGCGCACGGGCGGGGTGTGCGGCGACGGAGTCGTCGACCAGGGTGAGGCCTGCGACGCCCCTGGAGGTGTGACCGCGGACGGGAACTATTGTGGAAAGCCAGGCGAAACGAACCCCTGCCAATTCGTGCCCGATAACACCGGCAACTGCCCGCCCGGCCTGCACTTTGGCCTGGACGAAGCCTGCTACGCGGCCTCGGCCGTGTTCGGTGACGCTGGAGAGAGCCGCGGCGAGCTCCTCCAATTGCGCAAAAACAGCGATGGCTCGGTGGTCGCGCTGTACCGCAACGGGCCGGATCTGACGCTCGCAACGCTCGACTCCGCGGGCGGTATTGCAAGCAGCGAGAGTTTGCTCGGTGTCGCCGGGCGGGCGATGGCTTCGATTGCGGCGCCAAACTTCCGGCGGGGACCAACTTCAAGTTGGTGGCTGGGTCCGTGGTGCCCTTCAGCATCTACAGCAACGCGAACTTGCCGGCAGATTCTTGGCTGAAGTCCAGCGTAGTGCCGTTTGGCCTCACGGTGCCGGCGACGTCGACGCTATTGGGCATCGCGGTAGACGCGCCCGCTTCACCAGGGCTCCCGCCCACCATCGAGCTTTTCGATTTCTCGACGAAGACGATCGCCGCTGGCTGTGACCCAGACTTGTGTTACCCCGTGCCCGCATGCTGCGGTCAGACCGTAGCGTGCAATAAGTTTTGCGTCTTTGGCGGTGAGCCCGACTCCCCGTGTGATTGCAGCCTCCCGTGCTGGGCGGACTGCGACGTGGAACCTCAAGTGGGTGTCGGGTGCCCAGCCGAGTGCATCCTGACGATCGAACCGCTCGAGATTGCCTTTGCATCAGCCAAACCCTCGGCGGGGTACGGCTCGTCGCTGGGCTTCTTCGTCCGATTTACGTTGGGCGGTGAGCAGTACGTCGGTCTCTTCGGCGCGCATCACACCGGTCTCAGCAACTGCGGGACCGACGCAGCGAGCTGCGTTCGCAAGACTGCCTTCTTGGCCTCGACGGCCCTTGTGTTCCCGCTTCCCAACGACGTCGATCTTGAAGCCATCAGCTTCATTCAGCAGGGTGACGTGACCGGGGACGGCGTTGAGGACTACGTAACCAACGAGGACCCACCGCGAATCAGTTTGAGTTACCCAGCGCAGCTCGCGACGTTGTCTTCCCTCGACCAGATCTTGGGCGCGGAGGATGTCACCGGGGACGGGCTAGCGGACCTCGTGGGAAGTAAGGACGACCGGATTGTTGTGCTGCTTGGTGGGCCCACCGTCCCCTTCGCCGAGGTGTCGTTCAACGTCACTCCCCCGGAGTCGAGCGCAAGGGCGAGAGAGGTTGTCTTTGCCGACCTCGACAGTGATGGCGTGAAGGATGCGGTGATACGCACAGTAGGGAGTGGCGATTGCACCAACGACGACGGACAGCTCCTCGTGCTCTACGGCGGGTCGAAGCTCGAGAGCCCGATCCCAGTAGGCTCCGGGGCCTGTATCGATCAGATGCTGCCCAGCCACCTCGTGCTCCAGCGTGATGGCGTCGAGGACGTTGCCTTCTTTCGAAGCAATTGCCCAACCCCTGGAGAAGCCTGCGACGGCTCGATCGGTGCATTGTTTGGTGACTTGAATCGGCAGCTGACGTCGCCCTTTGCGCTGGGCGGCACGATTCAGAAGATCGTACCGCTAGCGGGCGCCAACGCCGATGCAGAGGACCTAGCCTTGGTCTTCATCGACAAAGCCGGTGCAACCGAGGCGGTGAGACTGAAAGTAAGCGCCAACCAAGTAACGGAGGAGCCCACTTCGGTCACCTTGGGACTGGGAGGTCAGCTCGTTCGGACCGAGACCGGCAACCTCGCGGTCTGGGATGACGAAGGCCTCCGCGTCTACGGCGGTTCCGCACTTGCCTTGTTGGAGAAGACTCCGACCGCGCCCGCGCTCGCCCCGAACGACGCCAAGTATCTGCTCGCAGTGCCCACCCAAAGCGCCGCCATCAGCGCAGTTGGAGGTTTTGTGCTCGTGAAGCGGAGCGCCAATAAAGTGACCGTTGGACTTGCACACGAAACCGACAAAGGGTGGACTCTACCGCTGGTTACAGACGTGGCGTGCACTGGCTCCGGCTGGGCCGAGCCGTTCTGGCTGAGCGAGACAGAGTTCGTTGCGTGCAACAACATCTTCACGATCAACCCTGTCCTGGCGCAGGCACCGTACTGTTCCGCAACCCCCAGGGACCTAGGCTCGCGCTATGCCTCACAGGACCTGGACGGGGATGGGCTGTTCGAGCGCGTAGAGCGAGCGCTTGGCGCCGTGTCGAAGCAAGAGAACGTGTGCGAAGCGGGAGCAGTGGGATCGGTAACGCAGTGACTCGTGCTGGGTCGGCAGAAATCGATCAGACATCGACAAACGCCCAAGGCTGCCTTCTGATAGGGGGCTGAGGACGTTACGTCCACGCTGAGGAGCCATGATGCGAGTTC
>CAITIQ010000644.1 GCA_903892415.1 uncultured delta proteobacterium
CGAACTCGATGGTCGTTTGGGTAGCGAGCCCTCCGCCGCGGTGGCGCACTTACTCGGGCCGATCGGAGCGGACGATACGCTCGTTAGCTGGATCGAGCGCGCCGACGAGCACGCTGGCATGAGCCTGGCGATGGGCTGGCCTGAGCTCGCCGAGCCCTTCTTGCCACTCGAGGTCTTGGTCGATCAACTTCCCAAGCGGGCGACCGTGGGCGAGCGCACTGTTGCGCTCGAATATCGACCGATCTTGCAGGGTGAAAAGCTCGAGCGAATGCTGCTGGTTGCAACCGACATCACCAGTGAAGTCGCCCGCGAGCGCGCAGAGGTCGAACAACTCGAACTGCTCGCGCTGTTCCGCTTGGCCACCAACGATCCGAACGGTCTGCGCGAGATGGTCGAGGAGCTTGGTCGACAGATCGATGCGGCCTGCGATCCCGCAGTGGAGCTGGCTTCGGTAAAACGTGCGATTCACACCGTGAAGGGCAACGCTGGAATTCTCGGAGTTCAGCGGCTTGCAACGCTCTGCCACAAGGTCGAAGAGGCCATGGCCGAGCGTGGCGAGGGTCTTTCGGCATCGGAGGCCGCAGAGCTGCAACAACTGTTCGCATCGGTGAGCGCCAGAGCAGCTGCGCTTTCCGGCACGCGCTCCGACGACATCATCTCGGTCGAGAAGTCCGAGCTCGCCGCCGTGCTCGAAGCGCTAACGCGAGGTGGCGATCGACGCAAGCTCGCGAACCAGATGGCCACCTGGAGTCTAGAGCCAGCTGACCGCCGCCTCGAGCGCCTCGCCGAGTTGACCAAGAGTCTCGCCAAGCGCCTCGGCAAAGACGTTCAGGTGTTGGTCGATCCGAGCGGACTGCGCCTCCCCGTCGAGTATGCCGAGGTCTGGGCTGCCTTGCCCCATGTGGTTCGCAATGCTGTCGATCACGGAGTTGAGACCGCCGATGAACGAATCGCCAGCGACAAGGACTCGAGCGCGACGGTCCTGCTCCAGGCTCGCAAGGAAGAGAATCGCGTGGTGATTCAAGTTTGCGATGACGGTCGCGGCATCGACTGGGAGGCCGTCCGCGCAAAGGCAACGCGGCTCGGCATGGCTGCAGAGAATGATCAGCAGCTGACCGATGCTTTGTTCTCCGATGGTTTCTCGACCAAGGAGGTAGCCTCCGACGTGTCGGGTCGTGGGGTCGGCATGAGCGCGCTCAAAGCGGCGGTGGACGCGATCAACGGCGAGGTGAAGGTCCAAACCCTACGCACCAAAGGAACGACGGTACGCATCAGCCTGCCCCTGATCGGAGCGCTGCGGGATTTGCCGCAGACCTTGCCACCGCGCGCAGCTTAGCACTTCGTATCTTGCGATTGAGCGAGCGCGATCGAACAGAAGTGTTTCGGTCGCGCTTCGTCTACATTGACGCCGAATGACGAGCTCGCAGAACCGAGCTGCCGAGAAGCGGATCGGAACAACGATCGGAAAGTACACGGTCGAGAGCGTGCTTGGCATCGGCGGCATGGCGACCGTGTACAGGGCCGTTCATCGCAACGGCCACGCTACCGCGCTGAAGGTTTTGCACGCTGCCATTGCCTTCGACGACGATCTGCGCAGCCGCTTCGTGCGGGAGGCCTACACGGCGAACCTCATCGCCCACCCCGGCGTCGTGCAGGTGCTCGATGACGACGAGACCGAGGATGGCAGCGTGTACCTGGTGCTCGAGTTGCTCGAGGGAGAGACGCTCGACGCTCGCGCCGACCGGCTGGGTGGAACGCTCAGCGTCGAGGAGGTGGTCACGCTAACGTGCGACCTGCTGTTGGTGCTCGAGGCCGCGCATAGCAAGAGCATCGTTCATCGCGATCTCAAGCCTGCAAACCTGATGCTGACCAACGACGGCAGCTTGAAGGTGCTCGACTTCGGTATTGCTCGCGTTCAAAGGGAGGGTTCGGTCAGCTCGACTGAAACCGGCCGCGCCTTGGGCACCCCTGCCTTTATGGCCCCGGAGCAGGCGCTCGGTAAAAACCAGGAGATCGATGCGCGCACCGATTTGTGGGCGGTCGCTGCAACCATGTTCTCCCTGCTGAGCGCTCGCTTCGTTCACGAATCGGAGAACGTCGCGTCGATGATGGTGGCAGCTGCCACCAAGCAGGCTCCCCCGGTCAGCAGCATCAACCCGTCCTTGCCAGACGGACTCGCCAAGGTCATCGATCGGAGCCTCGCCTTCGACAAACATGCTCGCTTCGATTCAGCCCGCGCGATGCGAGAGGCCCTCGAGGCGCTTGGACTCGGACTGCCAGTCCCGCGAAGGCCCCAACGGCTGAGTCTACAGCCCGCCCCACCGCGGGAGTTTGGCGTATTGGATCTTCAGTTTCCGGCAACGTTGGCCCCGAGTGCCCAAACAGCGGTCGCTTCACCGCCCGCGACGGCCACCGGGTCCAACGCTGCGACAACGCTGCCCTCCGTCGCGCCGCCTGCGCGTGAACCGCCCATCCCAAGCCCAGCCGCCGCCTCCCAAAGGCCGCCTTCACGTGCGCCGCAAGCGACCCTCGCCAGCGAACGCGATGAAGTTGTGCGCGACAGCAAGGTCGCAGCGTCGCCCGCAAACGAGTTCGAG
>CAITIQ010000645.1 GCA_903892415.1 uncultured delta proteobacterium
CCGCTCCCGTCCCTCCTCAGGGGCCCGTGCGCAGACCCGATCTCCTCCCATCGAGCCTGAACCGGACCGCCGATCCGTGTCCAAGGGGCCCAGGTTCAGTCCCGCCTTCCGGTCAGATCGCAGTTCGTATTTCCTAAGCGCTCACGGTCCCACGGGAAGCTCGTGGCTGCCCTTCGGAATCTGCCATCCCATGGTTGGCTCTCGGAGCGACGTTGTGCACGGAACCCGCGCCACGAGTTTGCCCTTCCACCGAAAGTCGATCGGTGTTTGCGAGGCGCAGAGCTGTCGAACCTTGTCGTACATCGCCGACGAATCAGAGACAGGATTGAATCCCGCCACCGAGTCCACCTCGATAACTCCGTTGAGCGGACCACAGTGGTCGCCGGTATCGAGCTTGACGTGATCGGACAGAGGGAAGAAGCCGTAGTTTCGTCCGCAGTGAATGGCCAAGACATGGCTTAGGCCGCTCGCCAGGTCGCTCTCCGCTTTGCGTCGCAACACCAGCGGCACGCCATAGCGACCCACGGCTTCCGCGAAGGCAGCCCAGGTTCGCTCGTCGCTGCCATCGAGCAGAACGCTTGCGGCTCTAGCCGCTTCGGGTCCGATGAGCCCGAAGGAGCTCTGCACCGAGTACGTTCCACCGTCGCTCTGCGCCTTTGCGAGGACGTCCTTCCACCAGGAAAGAACGTCCCGCTGGCCGTTCGACGTCTTGCGCAAGCCGATATCGATGGCCCATTGGAAGACGGTGCCGCATGCGTAGACAGCGAAGCCGCCTTTTGGTCCGTTGGTTCGTAGATCGCGGTTGCCCTGTGCGGCCTGGCAACGTTCGAGGTGCCGGTTTAGTGTCTCGGAAAACCGTTCCTGGCTCATGGTGCCGCGTTCCCTAGAGGCAAGGAGCGCCGCGTAGTTTGCTCCGCCTTCGTGCAGCCACGGATGACCGCTGGACGGGTGCGCGAGCTCGCCGTTCCAGAAGTGGAAGAGTTCGTGGTCGACGAAGTCCGCAAGCCGTTCGCTTGCGGCCGGATCACGTTCGTTCCACCCCGAGCCGTAGAACCGAAGCGACATCATTGCCCCGGACGTCGTGTCACCATGAAACGAACCTTGCCTTTCGGGTTGGTGCGCGACGAGGATCGTGGGGTGCTCCCGGAGGGGCACTCCGAGCCTTCGTTCATAAAAGGCCGCTGTTTTGCTGGCCGCCTGGTCGATCTCGCGAAGAAGCCACGATGGTGTACCCGGCGCGCTCACCACGTCTGCGGCGCCGCGATGAACGTATGCCGAAGGACCGGCGAAAACGTAGCCATCACCCACGAGCGCTCCGGTCGCGTCTCGTCGGCCCACAACGGTCCAATCCGACGGCACCTCGATGGAAAGACGACCGGCAATGGCCTCGCCTTCGATGTGAAGGTGTGGTGCATAGATCATCCAACCCTCCCCAGCTCGAGTGAGCGCGGGATAGACACGGTCGTGTGCCTTCGAGTCGGGCGCGATGCTGATGTCGAAGCTGCTCACGGGTATCGTAGCCGCAACCCCGGCGTCGACGAGCGAAAGGCCGGCGCCGAGCACCTTCCACGTCTCCTTGCGGATCTCCGCTGCGTCGTCGTCGAAGCGAAAGACTTGCTTGGGCTGCTGCGTGCGGAAGCTCGCCCGAAGGCCGACCGCATCGGGTCGAAGGAAAACGCCACTGGGCGATGACGCCGGACTCAGCGCTTCGCGCACGTTCGCAGGCGGTGTAGGAGCATTACGCGACGGTCCAGCGCAGCCCATGCCGAGTACCAAGAGTCCCAGCGCGACGGGCCGCGTAGGAGCAAGGCAAGCGCTCACGCCTCGGGACCATTTAGTGACATCTTTCCGCATGCGAACACTTCCGCGACCGTTCGGTCGCCTGACGCATAGCACGTCGGGTTCGACGCGCAAGCCTTGGATCGCGTGCCCGCTGTCCATCTGCCAGGGACATAAATCGCAAGTATTCCGAATGCACATAAACGTGATGTATCTTCCCTACATATACGCACCATGAAGCAACTCATCAGTACGCCGGGCCAGGTCGGTGACATCTTTCGTGGGCGGCGCAAGGCGCGGCGGCTCTCGCAAGAGCAGTTGGCGGTGGCGTTGAGCGTCGGGCAGAGCCGCCGCATCACCGACTTCGGGCTTGCCGTCGAGCTCGCGCCTGGCGCCGGCAATCGCGAGATCGTGGGTACACCCGCCTATGCTGCCCCAGAGCAGATCTTCGGCCACCCCGCGTCCGCATCATCGACGACCAGGGCTCGTTCCCGCGCTTGCCGACCGGCGTGCTTGCTCCGGCGACGACGAAGCCTGTCTCGCGCTTTGGCTGCGTCGTCTCCGTCGGCTCCGGCGGCATCGTCTGCGCCATCGACGACGTGGTCCGCGTCCTCGTCGTCTCCTTCGTCTTGCCCGGTGCTGGCCCCATCGAGGTGAGGGGCACGGCCCGTCAGGTGCCGGGGCGACTCCCACGACGTCTGCGTGATGGGCCCCGGTGAGCCGCGACGGCCGGGCACGCGCCCTATCGAGGGAGAGCTCCTCCTTGGGGCTCCTCTTTGCGGGTGGCGGCCGTCAATCTGAATTTGGCGAGCGTCACCCCTCGAGCCAGATGAAGCACAGAGAAACCCGGCCGTTAGCGGTGGCACGGAGCTTCCTGAGGCGGCCGGGCTGTGGCCCACCCG
>CAITIQ010000646.1 GCA_903892415.1 uncultured delta proteobacterium
ATCGGCCAGCACGGCGTAGTTGCGGCTAGCGATGGTGAGAACATCACCAGCCTTCATCGTGCCCGTGAACGAGGTACCAGAGATCGTGATGGACGTGGCTCCGGCAGAAGCAGTCACGATCGGCGACGTGCCAGCCCAGTTGCCAGCGGTGTGAGACGCGACGTTCTGGTTCGCGAAGATGCGACCGAAGCCGAAGCGACCACCGAGAGCACCCGTGACTTGCGTTTCCGAACCGACCATGCCAGCACCCTGCCACTGGCTAAACGCCGTGATGTCGAGAAGCTCCTTCTCGATGGTGCCGTTGACCATCATCGACAGACGAGAGGCATCGCTCATCGGCACCTGAGCGTTGAACAGGGTGCGACGTGCACCAGTCACGTCCGCGACCCCAGCGGGACCAGTCCACAGAGCGGTGTTGCCGATGCTTCGGTACAGGAGCGTGCCGTCCGAGTCGATCTTGTCGGCCAGAGCGTAGGCTGCCGGAGCGATGTGATCGGTGATGATCTGGTCGCCCGTGTACGCGATTTCCTTGTCCGTCAGGCTGAACTTGACCTCTTGCCACTGGTCGAGAGCAATCTGCACAGACTGCGTGGCCATGTCCTGAGCCGCAGACGGAGCGGACTGCGCGGTGAAGGTGGACGGGCGCTTGATGTTGATGACATCGCCGCGACCGAAGCTGCGACGCTCGGCGTCAAAGCCGACGTGAACGGTGTTGGCAAAGCCCAGAGCCTTGCGCAGGTGGATCAGGGCTTCGTTGGCGTAGAACGCCGGATCGTAATAGCCGAGAGTGTTCGTCGGCATAAGAGTGCTTCCTTGCGGGACTGTGCCCGCCTAACTGGTTTTGAGTGTCGGTCCTCAGCTCCTCGGAATCACTCCTCGGTCGCTGCGCGAGAGCGTCACGCTGCTCGCTTGTCCGTCGAGGCGACAGGCCTCGTCGGTGTTCTAGTCCTGCGTGATCTGGACTTGCTGCCCAGCCGCAATCGCGCGTTCGCGCACGGCTTGGTACGCGCGCGGATCGTTTCGCGCTTGCGTCGCCGAGATCGTGAACGGGCTGGAAGCGCCCGCGCCACGGGCGGTCTGCGTGCCAGCACCGCTCGCGCCGGAGCCTTGGAAGGCCGGCGCGTACGAGTCTTGGCCGCGCATCTGCTCAACCAGCGCTTCAATGGACATCGGCTGCATCGAGCCGTCCTTGCCCATCACGTGCGCCTTGTTGCCGTTCGCATCGACCACGTACGCGCGAAGCTCACCGTCGGCCTCCACGTCGGCCTTGATCCGCCCCTTGACGTGCGGCAGCAGCAGGTCCACGTTGCCCTTGTGCTTCGCCAGCGCTTCACGCGCCTTCGCTTCGACCAGCTCGCGCTCGAGCTGCCCGCGCAGCTTCGACGTTTCCTGCTGGTATTTGCCTTGCGCCTCCTTGAGCAGCGCCTCGGCTTGGGCCTTCGCGCGCGCTTCGGGCGGCGAGTCTTGCCACTCCTTGACCTTGGCGAGCGCCTCACGCGCTGCCTTCGGGTCGAGACCGTCGAGCGCCTTGATCTTGGCTTCGAGTTCCGCACGTGTCGTCCGCTCAGAACCGAGAGCCGCCATCAGCTTCTCGACAGGCTTCACGTCCCAGCCCTTCACGGGCTCGGCGTTGAGGACGTAGCCGTCCTCGGTCTTGGTGTAGAGTTCGGCGCGAGAGAGCGTCACGCTCTCAGGCAGGGCAGCGAACTCGGCTTCGGTGATGAGAGTCTTGGGCTTTGCCATTCGTGTTTCGTGTTGTGATTCGGCGTCACGCCGTGGTCGCC
>CAITIQ010000647.1 GCA_903892415.1 uncultured delta proteobacterium
CGCGTGCCATCAGGCGACGTACGGCGTCCTTCTTGAATGAATCGGGGCGTAAATTGCGTTGTTGCATCGATGGTACTCACAGGGAGCGTATCCCTTGCTGGGCGTCCACCAAACCGGGGCAGGCTCACAACCCAACCACGCGCAGGCCAGGACGAAGCTAGCAAGGGAGCGGAAAGAACGCATGGCGCGCCACCGACACCCCGGTCACGCGAAAGTTCCCGAACGGGACTACCCAGCGGATGCCAACCCCCGCTCGCCGAGCCCGCTCGTCGCCGATTGGTGAAGCTTCGGTCGAGTGAGCTAGCATGCCACGCCATGAGCAAAGAAACGGTCGCGGGCAAACAGGTCACCCTCCACTTCGACGGCGCCAAGTGCATCCACTCACGCCAGTGCGTGCTCGGTCGGCCCGACGTGTTCGTGCCCAACGTCCAAGGCGAATGGATCCACCCCGACAACGCCACGCCCGAAGAGATCGCCGCGCTCGCCCTCGCCTGCCCTTCGGGTGCCATCGCCTACGAGCGAACCGACGGCGGCGCCAATGAGGCCGCGCCGCACGTCAACGTCGCGCGGTTGCGTGAAAACGGGCCGATTGCAATCCAAGCCGATCTCAACCTGCCCGGCCAACCCAAGAGCTTCCGCGCAACCCTCTGCCGCTGCGGTGCCTCCAAGAACAAGCCCTACTGCGACGCGAGCCACACCGCAGCAGGCTTCAAGGCCAGCGGCGAACCCGACACCCAAGACTCCACACCCCTGGCTAGCCGCAACGGCGAGCTCACCATCAGCTGCGCCAAGAACGGCCCCCTGCTCGTCAACGGCCCGCTCGAAATCTGCACCGGCACCGGTCGCACCATCAACCGCGTAACAAAGACCGCCCTCTGCCGCTGCGGCCAATCCGCCAACAAACCCTACTGCGACGGAACCCACAGCAAAGTCGGCTTCACCGCAGACTGAGCTTGCGACGTTGGTGGCGGACACCTCCCACGCACACGTCCGCCCCTCGCCAGCGCGGGGCAAGCACGTCTTGTTCACGCGCGCACACGCCACGGCAGGTCCTCGGTGCGACATTCGGGCTGGCGATGCGCTATCGCAGGCCCCAATGTCGCAGCCTCCGTCGGTACGCACCCGCGCCGCCAGCCCTCGGTGCGAAGGGAGGCAGCGCTGGCCACGAACTTGCCTCGATTTTTCGAGGGAATCTCACAAGGGCGCAACCCTCGTCAGCGCGCACCCGTACCCGCCGGCCCTCGCTGCGACATTGAGCCAGGCGATGGTTTATCGCACGCCCCAATGTCACAGCCGCTCCCGCGGGCCGTCCAAACGCCTCTCCGTTCTTCCTCTCCCTCTTTCCTCCCCCACCCCGCGACCCAAGGCCCGGGGTGGTCGCTCCGGAACGTGGCCGCTGAGACCAGCTGAGCGAAGCGCGCCCAAACCAATAATCCTTTAGCTCCTCGCGTGCGTGGGGCCCCGCGCCAGCGCGGGGCAGCACGAGAGGCCCACTCGCGCTGAGCGACCTGTTTCGATGCGGCCTCGCTCCGAAGCGACCACCCCGGGCCGCCCCCAACGCGTTCGATGCGACCACCCCGGGCCGCCACCCAACGCGTACGGAGCGACCACCCCGGGCCGCCACCCAACGCGTTTACAAAGCTCCCTCCGCTAACACCACCTCATCGGCGATCGTGGCAGCTGCCTCTTGGTGGTCCTTCACGTGAAGGACGCGCTCGAGGCGCACCGACCAGTGAATCGAGCGGCTTTCGTTGGTCTGCGCAAAATCAAAATCAATCACGCTCGGAACGCCGGGCTGCAGCCGTGTATCGGAGACCTCGCTGCGAATCGGGCGGCCGTCGCGGTCGGGTTGGTCCTCGAACCAGCGCTGCAAAAAGACCTCGCGTCGGCTGCGCACTTGGAAGTCCGGTCCCACTGCTTCGGCGACCACACGAACGCGGCGAAAGAGGTCCCCGGTTGGATAGGAGTGACCGACGTCGCGCGTGCGCAGGGTAAGGCGCAGGCCGCTCGCGCCGAGGGCCGTGGCTTCGACCTCGACGGCGCGCTGATGCGCGCTCGGATCGCGCGTGGAGGCGAACGCGTGCGAGCCGCCTTGCATGTGACAGTCGGCGCAGCTCTGCGTGGCGCCGCTCGCTGCGTGCTCACTCGCGGTGCGTTGCATCAAGAGCGGCTGCTCGCGGCGCGCGTCATCGCCGAAGCTGAACTCGTGACAAGCGCGGCAAGCGCCGCTGCCGCCGAACTCGGCGTTGCGCTCGAGACGGTGCGCGGGCAGCCCGCGTTCGAGCCCGTGCCGCTGACTGCTGATCACCGCCTCCCCTGCTTGGTGACAGGTGATGCAACCGACGCCGAGCGCGTCGTTCTCAGCGCTGGCAAACGAGGCGCTCTCCGGCGCATGACAATCGCGACAGAAGCTCGCCGGCTCGACGGCGTACGCACGCTGGAACTCG
Organism: uncultured delta proteobacterium; assembly: GCA_903892415.1. Taxonomy (GTDB): domain Bacteria; phylum Myxococcota_A; class Polyangia; order Polyangiales; family Polyangiaceae; genus Xiheicaenibacterium. Next base: position 2,448 of record CAITIQ010000647.1, read on the forward strand.
GCGTTGCTGAAGGCCTCGCGATGCCGCGAGCTGCGCCACGCCTGTGCCTCGGCCTGGTGACAGCGCTCACACTCGGCGTTGCGATCCGCTCCATCGGCTCGGGCGCGCTCCGGCGTAGCCACCGGCAAAGCGCCACCTTGCGTGAGGTGGTTCACGAACGCTTGGCCAACCAGCCAGCCGCCGAGGACCAACGCCAACGGTGCGCCGCGGACCAGCCGCGCTCGAGACATAGTTGCTGCGTCCACCGTTGTTTCGCGCTCGGCGCTATCACGAGCCCCAGGGCGCAACAACCGCGCGGCCTGGCAAACCGCGGGCTGCTACCCCCAATGCTGTGTAAGCTTAAGCAAGATGGACCTCGTCATGCGTCGAGCCGAAGCCCGCGTTGGTACATGGCTCCAAGGCAAGTGGAAGCTCGACCAGCTGGTCGGCGTCGGCGGCATGGCGGCGGTGTATGCGGCTACCCATCGCAACGGCAAACGCGTGGCGATCAAGCTCTTGCATCTCGAGCTCTCGCTCGATGTCGACGCGCGCGACCGCTTTCTGCGTGAAGGTTACGTGGCCAACAAGGTAGGCCATGTTGGCGCCGTGGCAGTGCTCGATGACGCCGCTGCCGAAGACGGCTCGATCTTCCTGGTGATGGAGCTGCTCGAAGGTCTCTCGCTCGCGGATCTATCGGAGCAACGCGCTGATTGCGTGCTCGATCTCCCGCAGACGCTGAACGTCGCGGACCAGCTGCTGGATGTGCTCGCGGCTGCGCATCGAGCCGGTATCGTCCACCGCGACATCAAGCCCGAGAACATTTTCGTTACGCAAGAGGGTCGCGTCAAACTGCTCGACTTCGGTATCGCCAAACTCCGCGAAGGGGAATCGGCGTTCAAGACGCGCACCGGCAACTCGATGGGAACGCCAGCGTTCATGGCGCCCGAACAAGCTGCCGGACGTTGGAGTGAGGTGGGTGCGCACAGCGATCTGTGGGCGGTTGGAGCCACGATGTACACGCTGCTCACCGGGGCGATCGTGCATGATGGGGACACAGCGCAGATGGTCATGGTGAACGCCATCACCAAGCCGGCACCTTCGATCGCTTTGCGTCGCCCCGACCTTCCGCCTGCACTCGTAGCCGTCATCGACAAGGCGCTCGCCTTCCACCCGACCGCACGGTTCTCGAATGCACACGAGATGCAGCAAGCCTTACGCAGCGCGGCGCCGGTGGCAGCGGGCGTCTCGTCGCAGCTAGCGGTTGCTGCCCGGCAGCCAAAGTTGCAACAAAGCAACCAAGCGGCTGCATCGCGAGAAGACCCAGCCGCCACGGATGAAGCGGCGATCACCATCCCCAAGTCGCCGGAGGAGGCTGGGGCTCGTCGCAAGTTGCTCTGGCCGCTCCTCGCTGCGGCGCTCGGTAGCGGCATCGCGGCGGTTGCCTTCACTGCGCTGAGCCCTGATCCAAGCGGGACGCCAGTGGCAGAGAGCGAGACAGCTTCGACGGCGAGCTTGCAGACGTCGCCCACCGTCTCGCTCGCTACCAGCGTCCAACTTGAGCAAACCACGGCGAGCGCGTCCACCTCCGCAAGCCCCATTTCAACGGCCAGCGCATCCAGCAGCGCAAACCCGAACGCGGCGCAAACGAACTCGAGCAAACCGAGCGCGCAACCACCGCGGTCAACCGCTAATCCTGCGGCAACGGGCGCAACGGGCGTACCTCAAGCGCAAAAGCTTTACGACCGCCGCAAATAATCGGCCGACGTGTAAACTCTCTGAGTGTTCAAGTGGCTAGGTGCTTTGGCGGTGGTAGTGCCCGCCTTGACGGTGGTTCTTCCGACTCGGGCGCAGTCGACGGATCCGGCGGCCGCCGATGTGCTCTTCCGCGAAGGGCGAACAGCGTTGGAGCGCGGGGATTTCGATACGGCCTGCAGCCGTTTCCGCGACAGCCAGAAGCTCGATCCGGCGGCTGGCACGGTGCTCAACCTCGCCGATTGTGAAGCGCAGCGCGGACGCATTGCCACGGCCTGGGCACTCTTTCGAGAAGTGGAACAATCGGGCTCGGCGGACTTCCAGGCAGAGGCCAAGAAGCGAGCGGACGAGCTGCTACCTCGACTTCCGCAGCTCACCCTGCTGCTGCCAGAAAAGGACGAGCAAGGCCAGCCAGTGGAACGCAACGGGCTCGTGCTTTTGCGCAACGGCATTGAGGTCAGCGCCTCCCTGATTGGCGTGGAGTTGCCCAATGACCCGGGGCCGCAAAGCTTCACGCTGCGCATCGTCGGCCGCGAGGAGAGCGCTACCACTGTCACGATGAAGTCGCACGCTCGCACTGCATCGCCCTTCTTCAGCTTCGACGAGGTCGCTAACACTTCGGCGCGTGAACGCGGAGCCCGCGTCTCGTGCTCGCGGTTGGGCGAAGACGGCGAAAACGCCCAAGCCTCAGCGTCGTCGGCGAAGACCACCGTGAGCAGCTCGCTGCCGTCGGCGATCGCTGCGCCGAAGGTCATCTCCTTGGGCAGCGGCAAGAGCAGCTCGCGCAGCACACGTTCCTTTGCGCTGGTTGCACCGCCCGCGACCATCACCTCGACGTCTTTGCCCGACGCGCGCACCACCCGACCACAAGCCGCCGGGCCCTTGGCTCGCCCGCCCACCCAGACGAGGTCGCCCGCTCCGAGCTTCGCCGAGCTGGGCGGCGCGGTGAACGCGCGCGGCAGCTCGAAGGTCTGACCGGAGTCACCAGCCGTGAAGAAGGTCGCACGCCCGCCCGACTGCTTGGCGATGGTGCGCACGACCAGCCCTTCGCCCGGCTGATACACCCACGCGCGGCTGCCCGGGAGCGAGGGGCGTGGTGACGCTTCGCTCGGTGCCTCCCCAGCGAAGGCCCGAGGCACCGGACGCTTTCCGACCGCGCAGGCCGAAATCGAGGCTGTTTTCCCTTCTACGCGATCGGCCAGGTCTTGCGGAATCGCGACCTCCACAGCAAGACCGTCGTGCAGATCGGCTAGCACGGTGGTCTCGAAACAACCGAGCGCTAGGCCGCCGCACGCGATCACCGCGTCGCCTTTGACGAAGCGGCCGAGCGCGAGCGGGAGCACGTCGGCGCGCGCGGCCTTCTTTTCCGGTTCGCTACCGAACGTGCCTGCAGCGAGCCAGACGTGGTCAGCATCAGCAAACACTGCCGAGTAGCGCTCGTAGAACTCCCCCATGCCCCCGTCGCTACGCAGCAACGCCACCGAACCGAAGGCAAAATCGCCTCCGGGATCGCTCGGTAGGAGAGGGAGAATAGCGTCGGCAGCGACACGCTCTCGTTTCGGCGTCGAGCCCCAGAGAAACTCGACCTCGACCTTACCCGCCTCGAGCGCGCGAACTCGCCCGCACTCCGCCTTGCTGATGAAGGCCGCTAGCACGAGGTCACCCACCGCAAC
>CAITIQ010000648.1 GCA_903892415.1 uncultured delta proteobacterium
CCGCGGAGCTCGAGGCCGCGCGCGCCTTCGTACGCGGCATCAAGAAGTCCACCGCCTTCACCTTCCGCTTTAGCAAACAATAGGAACCTCCCATGAAAAAGTTGCTCGCCTTTGGTCTTTGTGCCGCCTCGCTCGCTCTCTTTGCGCCCGCCTGCGATAGCGAGACCACCCCCAGCGGCTCCGGATCCATCACCTTCACCTCCTGGGGCGAGGAGTACATCGAGGTCGAGCTGCCCACGAGCGAGTTCGAAGACGGCTTCTCCGTCACCTTCGACAAGTTCCTCGTGCTCGTCGGCAACATCTCGGTCGCCGACGACGCCGGCGCGATCGCCGCGAGCGACGAGCGCTTCTTCCTGCTCGATCACAAGGAGGCGGGCGTGAAGGAACTCGTGAAGTTCGAGGGCCTCGCGGCTGGGTCCTACACGGTCGTCAGCTACGAGACCTCGCCCGCCGCGCGCGACGCGATCAACCCGGTGGGCTCGGTCAGCGCGGCTGACGCCGACATGATGGCGAGCATGGGCTACCACGTGTACGTCGAGGGCACGCTCACCGGCAGCATGGGCTCGAAGACCTTCCAGTGGGGCTACGGCGTCCCGACCCTGCTCGACGACTGCGAAGGCGAGCGCGACGGCACAGTGACCCCGGGCGCCGTCGTCACCGAGGGAGGCGACGATGTGATCGAGCTCACCATCCACGGCGATCACTTCTTCTACGACGACCTCCAAGCCGAGAACGCCGTGCTCCGTGGCCAAGCGATCTTCGACGCCGACGCCGACGACGACGGCGTGGTCACCCGGGAGGAGCTCGCCGCGGTGCAGCTCGTCTCGCTGCCGGCCGATCAGTACGGCACCGGCGGCGTCGACGGGGTGAACGATCTCGACGCCTTCGTGCAGTTTCTTACGCGCACCGTCGGGCACTTCCGCGGTGAGGGCGAGTGCTTCCTGCGCAGTCCGGAGTGAGGGATGGCGGGGGCGCGCAGCCCGCGCCCTATCACCAATTCTCCCGCCGCAATTCGAGTAGCCACGCTTCCAGCTCTTCGACGTTGGGCGTCTCCGCCGGCAAGCTCGATTCGCTCTCGGCGCGCTCCAAGCAGGCGAAGGCGCGCTCGATCTCGCTCGTCCAGTGGGCGGCCTCGCGTTCATTGAGCTCGCTGCGTTCGGCGCGCTGTTTGATCGCGATCAAGCTGCGCGCTTCGCCAAAGCCGTACAGGTCGAGGAGCTCGCGCACGTCGCTGATCAGCTCGCCGGTGGTCAGAAGGTGCGTCCCGGTGAGCGTGGTACGCAGCACGTAAAGAGCCTTCTTCGCCGTTGGCTTGGCCGCCAAGGCCAGCCGCTGACTATGAGCGAAGCCACGATAGTGATGGTGATAACGCTTGCTCAGCGAGCGGCGTACCAGCGGCCGCAAGCTCGCGAGCCGTTCATGCTCCACGAGCGCAGTCGTTCCGAGCACGCGCTCGAGGTAGTTGCCGTTCCCAGCGATCAAACCGCCGAGCAGCAGACTGAGCTCGTTGGAGGTGTAATCGATCTCCACGCCCTCGATCACCTCGGCGCGATCGAAGGTCACCCGCGGCGAACTCAGGCCCACGAGGTGTTGGGTCTTTTCGATATGGATGGCCTTCAGATCGAGATCGCTGTCCGGGGAGGGAAAGCCGTAGGCGTGCGCCCCGCTCAGATACACGACGAGATGCTCGCGCCGCTCTTCGTTGAGGACGCGCTCCACGATACGTAGTTGATGGTCGCTGAGCAGCTTCGAGTCGTTCATGGTTCCTCCTCCCAGGCCGCTTCGGGCGCGGGCGGTGCGGCTTCGCCCCACGGCGTAGCGGCGCCGTCGAAGGACCGCCGAGCGAGCTCGATCCTGACACGGCGCAAGAGCCGGTCGGCGCGGGTGACGTCGGGATGGCGCGGCAAGCGGGTGCGCGTGCGAGCCTCTTCGAGCCCGGGCAGCAGCTCTTCGGCTTCGCGCAGCACCTCGCTCAGCGGTACCTGCGAACGTTTGATCGCCAGCAGCCGCTCGCGCCGTGCGCCGCTGGCTGCGAACTCCGGCGCGCCGTGCTCGAGCCAGTCCTGGGCCACGTAAAGCAGCCGCAAGAGGTTGTAGGCGTTCTTCGGTCGCAGCTCGCGCGGCAACTCGAAGCTCGCGTCGGACTCGCGGGCATGGGCGACGAGCGAGGCAAAGTCTGCGGCTGGTATCAGCGCCTGATCGTGAAGCGAGCGGTACAGCTGTTTGACGTACTCCTTGGCGCGATGCAGGTCCGCAGGCGGCGGAGCGTGAGCGCTGGACGCGCTGGGCTCGCCCGCGCTGGGCTCCCTGCTGAGCGTCGCGGCGGCGAGCTTGTGCGCCACCGCGTCCAGCGTCAGCGTCGGTTCGGCGCGCAGCCAGGCCAGCACCACCGCGCGATGTTCCGCGAGCCGCGCGCTCTGCTCGAGGCGGCGCAATTGCGACACCGCATAACGGGCAAAGCTGCCGTAAACCTCGCGCGAGACGAAGGCCTCGCGTTCCTCCAGCAGCCAGCGTCCAAGCTCATCGGTCGCGCGCGCGCCGGGGACGAACAACATCTCCAGCGTGTTCGGATCGGCGCGCAAACCCTGTCGAATGGCCTTCTCGACCTCCCAGTAGGTCTGACTGCCGTCCAAGCTCACGAGGTCTTCGGTGCGTTCGCAAAGGCCCGCCGTCCAGGCTAGCGGCAGCGCAAACACGCCGCGTTCATCGGTGTCGGAGTGCTCCTCGGCCAGCCCCCACGCGCGCGAACCCACCACCGTGCGCAACACGATCGTCGGCTCGAGCGCCTGCCAGGCCGCGAAGCGACGCGCGGCATAACGCGCTTGCCCTTGTTTGCGCACGTGCAGCGCTCGCCGCTCGAGCTCGACCACGCCCACCCCGACCACGTCGACCCAAACCTGCTCGCCCTCGACCTGCGTCACCCGCCCGACCGCCCCGATCGGCAAAACGCGTCCATCGAAGGTTGGCCCCAGCGCAACCTCCGCGCGCGTCGCCACCTCGGTGCCGTGGGGCAACGGGACCTGCGTGGGATCGATCGCGCTGAGCGAGCGGAGCCGAAGATCGGTCATGCGCCGATGATCGAACGAAACGGCGCGAGCGTCAGCTGGTTGGAGGGCGGGGCTCACGGCGTTCGCGAAGCGGATGGGCGGTCGAGGTCGCGGGCGCCGCAGCGCCGCCGCGAAGGGGATGGGCGGTCGAGGCGTTCGCGCCCGCGGAGAGGGGATGGGCGGTCTAGGAGGGATGGGCGGTCGAGGAGGGATGGGCGGTCGAATTGGACGTTTTGTTAATTTCGGGGCCCGATCCCCAGCCGATCGCCCGCCCAATTCAACAAAACGTCCATTTCGACCGCCCATCCCCAGGCGTAATGGGGCTAACGAAGCCCGTTAGGACCTTCGACTTTGGCACGAGTCATTCCACCGAAGGTGGATGAGTGAACAGAATGACTCGGGCCCTCTTCGACAAGGGCGGCCGAAGGCCCCGTTAGGACCTTCGACTTTGGCACGAGTCATTCCCCAAGCGCAGCAACGTCTGCCAAGTCTTTGGGCCTACCAGCGGCGAGCTTGTTCTGAACGAGTTCGCGCTTGCCGATGACGTAGACCTTCAGGTCTCCGAGCAGGGCTTCGACACGGTTGGCCCACGCCTGGCGAAAGACGACTCCATCGATGCGCGTGAGAACGTCGATCCGGTATGGGAGCCGGCCCAACATGAAGACCTTTCCGGGCCGGGAGAGAAGCTCGATCGGGGGCGCTACAGCCCCGAACCCGAAATCCTCCAGCGCGCGCAAGATGCGCGCCGCGTTCGTTGGCGTCGCATCAACGAACAGGTCGAGGTCTTCGGTGTGCCGCGGTCTTGAATGGACGGCGAGTGCGTGGTCCCCCACCAGCAGGAACCTCACTCGATGGCGCGTCAGCAATCGTAAGAATTCGCTCCAATCCTGGAACAGCGCAGCCGTAGAGAGCGAAGGTGGCGCGTCGGATTGCCTCGACCGCCGCGAGCCTTTCGCTGGGGCTCTTACTGCTCCAGGCGTCTGCATCTTGGAGGTCAGCTTCTTCGACATCGACGACTCGGATGATGCGCTCGATCACGAGGCGATGGTAGCCCGAGACTGATGGCCGGGGCGAGCCGCGTGCCGCCGCTCTGGCTCTCTCACCTGCGAGCGGTGGTGCGCGCCAGGCCCGTGTGAGAACCTTCCTCCCGTGCCTTCTGCGTCCTGCTCCGTCGTCCTGCTGTCGCTGCTGTCGCTGCTGCTCGCCGGCGGTTGCGCGGCGAGGCCCGATCAGCCACGCGATCCACTGCCGCGAACGAGCGCACGGGCCGCACAAGACTCCGCACAGGCCCCCTCCGCGGAGGCCGACGCGGCGCGAGCGCGGCTGGCGAAGGAGGCCCTCGCTGGCATCGTCCTCGTGCGTCCCGGCGCCGGCTTCTACCCGTCCTTCGAGGATGCGGCCGCGGCAAGGCCGTCTCCATCCTCGCCGTGCGCCGAGCACGAGCCGCTCGCCTTCTCGGTCGTCGCTGACCGCGCCGGCGTCGTGGAGGTCGTTGGGCCGTTACTTCCCGGGAAGCTAGAGGAGGCGGGAGTCCAGATGTCGTGGGGCGACGTGAAGGCCCCTGGGCGCGTCGCGTTCGCGAAGCTCGCCGGGGTGCTCGCCGAGGCTCCAGAGCTGTTCATGGCCTGCACGCACACCGTTCGCAGCGCCGAGTTGACGTTTCGGATTGATGCGGACGCAAAGCTGACGGTGCTTTCGCATGCGCTCCCCGAAGGTGCCGATCTCGGCTGCCTCGAGCGGGTGATCGGCGAACATCTCAAGTGGCCAGCGGGCGAGTCGGGCGAGACCACCATCACCCTCGCTGGACGACGCCTGGTGGGCGGTGACGCCCTGCTCTGTCACGAACCAACGCACGTGTGTCGTGACGACGATGTGGAGGATTGGAAGCTCTCTTTGAAGGGGTTCGTACGCCGGGCGGACTTGCTGCCGATGAGCAGCACGCGGTTCGAGCGGGCGCACCCCGATGGGACCGGCGTGGTGGTGCTGCCGGGGCTCGAGGTGGATGTGGCGGGAGACCGTCCGCTGTTTCGTTCCGGCGTGCTCTCCGAGCTCGACGTCGGTCCGGGCTGGAAGGACGTGAGCCTTTCGCTCGCGCGCGAGCGCTTCGCCTCCGGGGCGCTGCCGAAGCCGCCGGCGCCCATAGCAATGGAGCCGATAACGAACGGCTCGACGCTGGTCGACGCGCGGGACCGCTGCTTCGCCGCTCAGCTGCGAACGTCTGGCAACGCTGCGCGCAACGAGGGCCCGACGATCCTGCTGGACCCGCGAGCGAACGGGGCGTGGGTTGCCGAGGGCACCGCCGTGACGTTCGAGGACGGTCGCGCGGCCGGCAGTGTACGACTGCCCTTCAGGCTGCTGCGGTCGAGCGCGTTCCCGGGACCTGCCGGGTCGACCTGCGCGGCGCTCGGGCTGCTCGGGGCGAAGCTGTGCTTCCAACTCGGCTCGAAGTAGCTCAGTTCGGCGGAGGGACCTCGACGCGTCGTCGAGCATCGTCCTTCAGCCGATCGTCGACCCGCCAGACCTCGGTTTGCATTTCCATGTGCGTCATGCGACAGCCGCGCCCCCAAGCGTCGCGCGAAGCGGGTGACGTCCTGATCGTCGCGGTCTCCTGGCTGTTCTGACGAGCCTGGGCGCAGATCGCTGGACCCTTGTTTGCGCAGATGAAGTCGTCGAGCGCGACGCACGCCTTCGGCGGCGGCAGCGGCTTTGCACCGGCGGTCGGGCGCGGCTGCGGCGCGGCGCTGTTGCTTGCCCCGGACGACATTGATGGGGCAGCGGTCGCGGATGGGGCCACGTCCGGAGCCTCGTTCGCGGGCTCGTTGGCGCTCTCGGCTGCGGGGCGTGAGTTCTCGGTGTTCGCGGCCGTCGCTTGTATGGAGACGGTCGGCGCACCGGCGGGCGCTCCCGACTCGACGGGCGCTGCGGAAGCGACGGCCGCCGCGGCAGCGACGGGCGCCGAAGGGTCGCGCGAGCCAGCCACTGCGAGCCCGATCCCGAGGCCTGCAACGCCGATCAGGCTGCCGACGACGATCCGCCCCAGGCCGCTCGCAAGACGGGGCTTCTGCGCCTGCGGCGGGGGCGCAGTTCGACCATCGGATGGGCGCGTCGCGATCTCGGTGGTCACCCGTCGCTCGTCGAGCCCGACGGGCGCGGCGGTCAGCTCCTCCAGCAGCGCCCGGATCGAAGCAGGGCGCCGCGCGCTGCGAACGGCCAGGGCGCGCATGACGACGTCGCTCAACGAGGAGGGGACGTCGGCGACGTCGGCGAGAGGCTTCGCGTCGAGCCGCTGATCGACGTCGGTGCCGTCCTCCCAGGGCGCGCGCCCGGCGATCATCACGTAGAACAGCAGCGCCGCTTCGTAGACGTCGGTCGCGATCGACGCCCCTTGACCGAAGAACCTCTCCGGCGCCATCGCCGCGGGTGTGCCTCGCACGATGCCGGTCTGCGTCGTTGTCGACGCGGGCGCTCGCGTGTCCTTGGCGATGCCGAGATCGATCAGGATGGGCCGCGCGGCGGATTCATCCGAGGGGTCAGGTTCGCCCTCCGCGCCGCCATCGCTCCCGCTCGTTTCCGGCCTATTCGCGACCAGCATCACGTTCTCCGGCTTCACGTCGCGATGGAGCAAGCCCTCGTCATGCAGCGCCTGCAGGCCCTGTGCGATCGCGCCAAAGAGCTTCATTGCCTCATCGAGGGGCAGCGGGCCGCGGGCCAAGCGTGCCGCGAGCGACTCACCCTCGCAGAGCTCCATCGCGATGAAGGGCGCGCCGTCGGGGAGCTCGCCGGCCGCGACGACGCGCACCACCGCCGGGTGGTCCACCCGCGACAAGCGCGCGGCCTCGTCGAGGAAGCGCTTATGCGACGAGCGGCCCTCGGCGTCGTCAGCGTTCGCAACGCCGACTTTGAGCGCCACCTTCGTCGGCTCGCCGTCGCGCTGTGCTTCGTACACGACGCTGCTGCCTCCGCGACCGAGCTCGCGCAGCACAAGGTACGGGCCGAACCTCGTCGAATCCACGCCGGCATCCTAATCGTTCCGCGGCCACTTAAGTCTGCCGCGATCGATCCGCACTTCAGTTTATGAGAGTGCTCGAGGTGTCTCGTGTGGGCATGCAGCTGGCCGAACGGCAGCTCGACCAAGCGGCTTCGAACCTAGCGCGCGCTTCGGTCCCCGGCGCCGACGTCGACGTGGCCAAGGAGATCGTCTCGCTGCAAACGGCGAAGGCCGCGAACGCCGCCAACGTCGCTGTGGCACGCACCGCGTCCGAGGTCATGGGCACGCTGGTCGATATGATGATCTGAAGCTGTCGGCGTGCACTCGGTTACGGACCTTGTCGCTCCTCCGAGCAGCTCCACCGTCCCGGCTGTCCCGGGATCCCCGCAGAGCCCGCGCCCTACGACCGAGGCTACAGCGCCGCCGCGCAACACGCCCGTCGCACCGGCCGCTCAAAAGCCGGGCCCGCGTGCGCCCCGGCCCGGCCCTCGCGAAGAGGTTTTCTGAGAACGGCGAGCACGAGCGTGGAGGGCCATGAGGACGGTTGTGTCAGCGGTCGGCTAGACTGCCCCCGTGGTGCCGTACGTCGAAGAGCCGGACGATGTTGAGCTGTTCGACGCGTGGGTTACCGAAGCGACCCGAATCGCCGGGCTGCATCGCGTCGTAGCGCTTGTAGGCGAGGTCGCAAAGAACCAAGCCGCGCGGTTGGCTCGAGCGGTAGTGCCTGAACAGCCTCCTCTCGTCTTAGCGGTACCGGGCGTCGACGCGGCCTACGTGATCGAGGAGGTCGCAGCGCTGATCGCGCGTGCGAGCGGCGCCGCGGTCGCTCCGCGAGAAGATGTTGCCGGCGTCGTCGACGCCGCCGCGGACGCGCTGCGGTCGATGAACGTACGGTCGCTCGTGCTCCTCGACGCCGATCCTTTTCTGCGGGCCGGCGGGGATGCTGTGCTCGGCCGATGGACCGAGGGCAGCGACGCAACAGTGTTCTTGATCGCCGAGTCGGTGCCTGAGGCGCTCGCGTCGTCGCTCGCTGCACGGGCTACGCGTACCGACCGCGCAACGATGGCCGAGCTCGAGGAGGGCGGGGATCTCGACCTGCTGGTGCAGCTCTCGCTGCTGCCGGTTCGGTTGCCGATGCGCGCTCTCGGCTGGATGACCGGACGCGATGGCGTCGGGCTCGGAAGGAGCTTGGAGGCGCTGCGCCGACGAGGCCTCGCGCGTTACTCGATCGACGCGCTGGAGATCGTCGCTGAAGTGCCCGCGGCCGTGCGACGCGCGGTGCTCGAGCGGCACCCGCCCTCGGCGGCGCTGCGCTCGACGTGGATGGGGCGCTTGGCGGACGGGCTCGCGCAGGATGCGTGCAGGGGAGCGAAGCGCTTCTCCGAGGCCGACTTCAGCGCGAGCCATCGAGCCCTTACGCGACACGTCCTCGGGTGGGCGCGCTCGACAGAGCACCCGACGCGGGCCTCGCTCGCGGTAGCGCTGCTTGACGCGTTGGCGCCGTTGGGAAGCTTGCTGACGGCGCTCACGATCGCCGAGACGGCGCTCGAAGAAGCGAGCGATCGCGAGACCCGCCTCGCGCTCGAGATCCGACGCGCGCAACTGGAGCGGAGCATGGGCCGAAGCGGACGCGCGGTCGCTCGGTTGGTCGCGGCTGTCGAGGATCTGGACGGCGTCTCGACCAGCAGCATTGCAGAGGCTGCGCTGGCGCTGGCGCGCCTGTCGACGCCCGAGGCGGCGGAAATGGCCGCGGCTCAGCGGCGCGCGAACGAGCTCATCGCCGGTCTCGATCGCGCCAACCCTGCCTGGGCCGCGTTCGCCGCGCGCGCGCGGATGTCGCGCTGCTGGGCTGAAGGCGACGCGTTCGAAGCCCTGTCCGCTGGGATCGAGGCGCAGTCGCTTTCGTGCAGCAAGGACGAGGTCGTTCGCTTGGACTTGCTCGGGGCGATGACGGCGAACGCCGTCGGGGCGGGCGAGGTGACGTTGGCGTGTGAGCTGGCAACGAACTTCGAAGTCGAAGGGACTCGTGCGAGCCGGGCCGACGTCGTCGCGCGAGCGCGCGGGCTGCGGGGCTGCGCGCTCGTCGAGGCAGGTCAATACGTTGCGGCGATCGACGATCTCAGCGCGGCGATCGAGCAGCTCGCGAACTCCGGCTTCCGCCAATACGAACGCTGGCACCGGTTCCACAGAGGGCTTGCCCACGCACTCCGCGGCGACGTGGACCAAGCGCTGCTCGACTTCGACGACTTCGGTGGGCTGAGCCGCATGCTCGGCGCCCCGAGCGAACTGGCCGTCGTAGCCGCTGCTGCGACCGGCTCCGAGTCGGCTCGCCTCGCGCTGCCGAGCCTGCGTGGTCTCCACGGTTGCTTTCAGCCGATGGTTGCTTTCCTCGCGGGCGAGGGCGACCAGGTCCCGGAGCTCAGCGCCGCACCGGGCTTCTTTGCCTTCGAGGTCCGCTTGTTGGACCGGCTTGTGCGCGCCGGCGCGAAGGGCGCGGAGCTGCGTCGGGAGCGGTCTCGCCCCGAGGAGTCGCGGACGCTCGTGATCGGGAAGGAGGAAACCTGGTTCGCCTACGAAGGTCGCGAGGTCTCGCTGAAGAAGATGCACACGCTGCGCAGGGTCTTCGGCGGCCTGCTCGCCGCGCGCGCGAAGGGCGCGTCCCTCGGCGTCGACGAGCTCTTTTCGGTGGGGTGGCCTGGGGAGCGCGTCGCCCCATCGAGCGCGACGAACCGCGTTTACGTGACCATGTGCCGCCTGCGCAGCCTCGGACTAAAGGACGCCATCGTCTACGGCGACGCCGGTTGGACGATCCCGACCAGCGTCCGGGTCGTACGCGCGCGTCGCTCGCAGGGCGTTGGGTGAGCAGCTGGCTGTCGCACCTCAGCCGCCTAGGTCGGCGCGCGCAAAGCACAGCCCGCCCTCGACCGGTGCGACGACGCACACCTTGCCCGAGTCAGCGTCGGCTGCCGGAGTGTCGCCAGCGGGCTCGGCTTCGAGCGTGATCCCTGGTCCGACGTAGCGCCCTGCCAGCGTACCGTCGTGGAAGTAGACCGCGGCGCCCGAACGAACGCGCGGGCCTCGCGCGGGACCACGGCCAAGCGTTCCCAGACCGCCTCGCGCGGGACCGACACGCGTTCCCATGCCAGACGGATCCTCCACGTGGCTCGGGCGCCCGACGATACGGAGCTGGAGCGCTGGTAGCGACATGCTGATGAGGAGCCGAGCCTCGTGACGATGAACCGACGGGCTCCACGCGAGCGGGACAATCGACGCCGCCACAGGCGCCCCGTTCAGCGTCGGGGGCAGGAGCTCCCCGGCCCAATCGCGAACACTACAGTTGTTGTGATGCTGCGCGAACTCGCTCAAAGACTCGAGCGCCTGCAGCGGCTTGCCGGCCACACAGGCGACTTGACTCTCCCGCGGCAGCGCCGGGAGGCTTTTGCACTCGATCGTATCGAACCCCAACGCGACCTTCGATTCAGGGAGTTGTATGGGCAGCTCGGACAGCCCCTTCGCGGCTGCCACGAGCCGATCCTCAACGAGCCCAACTCGGAGCCCTGGGCAGGCGACGTAGCCGGAGCCATCCGCAAAGACCTCAGCGACCTCCTTGGCGAGCACCGGGAGGAGCTGCTCGCGTGCAACGAAGACCTGGATCTTGAGGTTGCCACCTTGGACCTCGAGCTTGAGGGCGCTGCCTTGATTCTCCACGAGTTTGAAGCCACGCCCGAACTCCATCCCTTCGACCGCGAAGCGCTTTGGCTGCGGCGCCTCCTGCAGCGCTGTGGACGGGTACAGCTTCCCTCCGGGGAGCACGAACGCACCGACAGGTGGGACCGGGAGTCGGCTTCTTAGCGCGTCGAGTTCCACCGCTGCGGCGGTATCGTCGGGAGTCGCGCCAGCCCCACCGCTAACCGCCGGGCTCGAGGCTGAGCACCCCACGACTGCGAGGGGCCAGAGCAGCGTCCGCTTGAGCATCGATTTCATGGCTCCCCGTACGCTCGCGCGCGCCTGCCAACCCCTTACAAGTGCCTTACATCACCGGCAAGCGACCGCGCTGCACGCTCCAGCCGGCCGCTCTGCTCCCTTCTTACGCTTGAAGCGCCGCACCACACGACGGGGTCGCCAGCAGCTCCCCAATCGACGAATGGTAGTACCGGGTGAACTCTCGAGGCTCGAGCGCGAGGAGGCACGGGATCACCAGGTCTTCCTCGTCGCGCAGGTGCTCGTGCAGCACGACGTCGAAGCGCGCCATCGTGGCCGCCCAGCGGGCCGCGTCTCCGTCGTTCGCCGCGCTGCGGAGCACCCGCTCGATCGCGTGGAGCGCCTCATGCCCGCGCTCGAGCTGGGCGGTGCTCACGCCGAAGCGATGCCTCAGGAAGGGATAAAGTTTGTGCTCTTCGTAGTGCTCGTGGGAGCGCATCGAGCGTTGCCATTGGTCGAAACTCGCTTGGCGTGCTTCGAGCCGTCCGCGGCCTGCTTCGACGTCTCGCTCCACGCTGCCCGCTGCGACCAGCGTCTTGCTGAGTCGGCGAAAGTTCTGATGGGAGCCAAGCAGAAGGACCTGACTCGGGAAATGGGGATGTTCCGCCCAACGATCTCGGGGCAGAGGCTCGAAACAGCGGCACGAGGCTTCGCTCATGAGGACCTCCGAGCCGCGCATCATGGGGATGACCTTCGCGTCGTCAAGGCCGGAGTCTGCGCGCACCAGGCGGTCCCAGCCTCCACGAGCGCATTGCGAGTACCATCGGAGGATGAACGTCCGCGCGTTGGCAATTCCGCTTACTGAGCCCATGGCGACGCTCGCAGCGATTGTGCTGGTCGCGCTGAGCGGCTGCGTGACGCCGCAAGCGGCGGCGCCGCCGGAGCCGCTTCGGGCCACGCTTCCCGCGACTGTTCCAGCGCCCTGTCCGACCATTCCGATCGCTACCGCTCAGCCGGTCGTGGCGCTCCCAACGCCTTTGGGCAAAGACCCGCCGCCGCTGCAGCCACGCTCCGTTCAATGCGAGGCGTTGAACGACAACCTGTCCGCGAGCCTCCAGCGTAGCCCCGACGGCAGCCAGTTCGCAGGCAACGGGAACGACAACTACGACAACGTGAAGTTCAAGGGCTGCATTGCTGCGACGAGGAGCGAGATCCGCTGCGAGAGCACCTGGGCCTTTGCGCACAAGCCCGCGCAGCTGCGCTTGATTGCGCAAGCCGACGGCCTGGTCCGCGGTGAGCTCACGCGCTCGGATGGGTCGGTGGCGATCCTGAGCTGTCTGGCCAGCAGCAATGACCTGCCTGGCCGTTAGGTCCGCCAACCCAGCGTACCGATCCTATCGCCGAGCTTTGCGAGCGCTTAGCATCCCCCAAGAAGCAATGACGACCCCAGTTCTAACTTCCTTAGCGAGGACCCGGGCGCCTGTACTCTTGCTCGCCCTTGCGACAGCTGGCTGTCCACTGCTGGTCTCGGACCCGCCAACGCGGGCGAGCGAGGAGTCCGACGGCTCGGAGGTTCGGTATCACTGCGAGACGCAGGGCTACTCCTGCTACTGCGAAGTCGCTTCGGATGGCGAGCGGAGCTCCCCGGGTTGCACCCCAGACCTCCCCCATGTTGCAGAACGCTGCTGCGCAACGTGGGATTGGCCATCGGCGGGCTCGTGTGGATGCGATGTGGCCGCCTGCAAGGACGCGGGCAGCAGCGTGTATTGTTCGTGCCGGGTCAACGAGACCGAGGGCGACGCCTCTTGCTCCGACATTGACGCGTCGTGTATCAGCCCAGCGAGCTGCTACGGCGCATCGTCGTCAACTGCCTGCAAAGACGGCTTTGAGTGGGTGAATTTTTCGTGTTCCGCCGCCGACATCTTCTGTGAGGACGATAAAGAGCAAGTGCCGAGTTGCAGTGGCTAACGAGCGGAGAGCGAGCTTCAGCTTGTTGTAGGCTGCGCGCCATGCGTGCACTCTTGCTTGGTTGTCTCTTGGCCGTCGTTGCGTGCGGGGACTCGGGTAGTTCGGGCGGTGGGGCCTCTGGCGGCGGTGGGGACGGGGAGGGCGGTGGTAACTCCACCGGTGGCAACTCCTCTGGCGCGGGCGGCTCGGGCGCTGGGGTCCCGGTGGATGGGCAGTTCACCTTCGGCACCGAGGAGGGCCGCGTCTTCCGCGTGGAGGCTGCCGCCGGCGCCGCGATCGAGGACGTCAGCCTCGCGCTCGACGCGCTCGAACCCGGCACCCTGGATCGCCGGCTCGTCCCTTCTTTCAACGGCGCGTGGCTCACCCTTACGACCGACCGCGTGATCTGCGACTACGGTCAATGTTTGGCGGTGGTCTCGGGAGACCTCACTTCGTTCGAGGCGGTGCTCAGCAATGGCAACCCAGTGCCGGCCTTCGGTACCTCGCCGATCACCAACGACGGAGCCACCATCGTGTACTCGTCGGACGGTGGCCCGCACGACGTGGACCTCTATCGCATCGACCGCGAAGGCGACGGTTGGACTCTCCCGACGCTGCTTACGGCTGATTCGACCTACGACTTCAACGATATGCCGGCGCTCTCCTTCGATGAGGGCCGGGTCTACTTCGACTGTGGCATTACGCAGTATCCCGAGGACGGCGGTACCGATTCGTGTTCGGTCGCGCTCGACGGCTCGGGCTTCAGCGTCGTGGTCGCTGCGGACGCTCTGCCCGACCCCGAGTCGCCCTTCACGCAGTTTCCCCACGCCGCCGTCGGCGGTCTGCTGTTTCAGGGCAACTGGCCTATCGGCGATGTGAAGCCGGAGACCATCTGGTTCCTCCCCGAAGGCGGTAGCGTGCCCGAGCCGATCGGCGAAGGCTTCACCAACGCCGTCTCGCCCTGCGGGCTGCGCGATGGTCGCTTCGGCTTGCTCTGGCTCGACGGGCCGAACAACCGCGCCGGCCTTCATGAACTAACGCTGGTCTCCGCCGACGGCTCGCTGATCGCCGTGCTAACGCCTGGGATCGACGTGCTCGACGTCGGCATCGGCTGCGCCGATTGAGCTCAGGTCGGCTCGAGGCCCGAGCACACGAAGCCGAGCGACATCACGAGTCCAAGCACAATCCATTCGATCATGCCGTGCAGCTTCGCGGATGAAGGCAACGTCGACGCGACGACGCGGGAACGTTTCCGCCGCTTGATCGCGAAGAAATCTGCAGGCCCAACGAGCCGGTTTACCTCCGCGCGCGAGACGGCTCGGTCGATTGTTGTCACTCGGTTTGTTTGAGTGCTAACGCCGCGTGCCTCAGCGATCTCAAGCAAAGGCAGAAAAAAGGCTGTCATCGCGTTTGGCACTCAGCTCGCGCGCTGCTCGAGTCGGTGCCAAATGCATGACGATCGCGCTACAAAATAAGCACAGAAAACGGGTCATCTTCGCTGCAGTTGGTACCGTTTGTTTGTTCGGTAGCGTCGGCAAACACCGGCGCTCACCGAGCAAAACGCTCGGGCCTCGGTGCCGGCGACGGCTCTCGAGGCATCACGGAGGTGATGGTCATGACGGAGTCTTCGTCTCAAATCGCAATCAGCACGCGTCTCGACGACTACTTTCGCGAACCCGTCGTCGAGGCCCTTCGAGGAGGCCCCGCGTTCGCATCGGAGGCCACCCAGTCCTACTTGGTGCAGCTCCTTTCGGACTACGCCAAGCCGACGCAGGAATCGACCTCACCGCTCTCGCAGTCGGTCACGCTGCTTTATCGCGACGCGCTCTCGGCTGCGGGCCAAGACCGTTTTCGCCGGCTGCAGCTCTTGGGCGACGGCGTACTCTATTCGATGGGCTTCTTCCACGGCACGCAGATGAAAGGCGCAGACGAGGGCTACATCGCCAGCGTGGGCCGCGGAGCCTACGGCCACGCAGCGCGTATGCTGCGCACCAACAGCTGCTCCAAAGGCCCGGACGTTTTGCAGGAGCTCTCCGCCAACTTCGATCGCTTCATTCAGGTCCTGCGCTACGTCTCCGATTGGGTGCTAGCGAAGGGCGCGCGCGACGAGCAAGCGCTGATGAAGCTCTACGAGCGTTGGCGCAAGACCGGTTCGGCCGTCCTACGTGAAGAGCTTGGCCAGCGCGGCCTGTTGCCGGCCAGCGACGAGACGGTGCACTGATGTCGGCGGCTCCGCCGTCGCTCTGTCTCGCACGCAAAGTCCAAGTCGATCTGGAGCGCCTCTACGCCGTGGAGGCGCCCCCCGTCGAATCGTTCGTCCGCGTAGCCAACGGCGAACGCGAGACCGTTTTGGTGCGCAAAACCCGCGGAAGTCTCGAGCTGCGCGTCAATCTCCCCGAGCAAGCGCTCTCTCATGACGGCTCGATCTCGCTCGACCTTTATTGCCAAATCGTCGAGGGCGTCAGCCACTTCCTGACGCTGGTCGAGCGCGCTCGGCGCGACCTCCCCACCACCCAGCTCGAATTGGAGTTGCAAGCGGAGGTCGACAAGTTCGTCCTCGTCAAACGCGCCGCCGGCGCCACCGCCGACGCTGCCGTGAAAGAGCGCCTGTTCTCCAACGTGCGCTTCCTACACAAAGCCGGCAGCGTACGCGGCGAGCGCTACCGCCTCGCCAATCAACTAGCCGCGCGCTTCGTCACCCAGCTAAGCACCCGACCAAGCGCCCCCGCCCGCCTCCAAGACCTACGCAGATTTTTTGGTGCAGGTCAACGAGAGAAGCTCGAAATGGTCATGGCTGCGTAGGAAGGGTTCCCGTCGATCGCCTGCGCCGGCTGACATAGCCTTAGCGGCGGATCGATGACAGCCGCTCAGTCCCCCGCTCGTTACCACCTTGCGCAGGCCAACGTGGCCTACGCGCTCGCGCCTCACAACGACCCGCTGCTCGCCGACTTCATGGCGCGGCTCGATGAGCTGAACCTGCTCGCGGAGCAAAGCCCGGGCTTCGTTTGGCGCTATCTCACCGACTCACGGGACCCGCAGCAACGCGAGTTCGACGACCCGCTGGTGCTTTTCAATATGTCGGTCTGGGAGTCGATCGACGAACTGCACCGCTACACCTACCGCACCGCGCACGCCCAGGTGTACGCCGATCGCAAGCGTTGGTTCACCGGCGATCACAAGGTGATCGGCGGGCACGCGCTGGCGCTGTGGTGGATCCCAGCCGGCACCCTACCAACGTCGAACGAGGCGAAGGAACGTCTCGAGCTCATCACCGCACGAGGGCCAAGCGAGCGCGCTTTCACCTTCAAGCAGCGCTTTCCGCCGCCGAGAATGCTAGAACCCTCGGCATGACGAACCCGTCCGTCACGGCGCTGCGAGAGATTGTTGAAGCGCTCGATCTCGCTCATCGCGACAACGTCGAATGGGCACCCGCGAAGAAGGTTTTTGCGGCTGCTAGCAAGCGGGACAAAGAAACCTGGGCCCCGCTAAAAGCCCTCATGGGGTGGAAGTACCTGACGCCTACGTCGACCCAGGTTCTTCAGACGTGTGTTGAGACCGGTGGAGCACTCGGCGCTGTCGCCGACCAGTTTTTGAGCGAGTCTCCCCGAGAGGTCTGGTGCGCCGACGGGGTGCCGCTGCCGCTTCCGGGGGTTAGTCGGGTTGCTGCGACGTTCCGTGGGGACGGGGTTGCACGTGTCGCGATCAACGACCGGAAGGGCAAGCTCGTGGTCGTCGACCTGGCCGACTTCTCGGAGGTCTTCCGGTCCAAGGTCGACGGCTACCACGATCTACGTTTCACCGACGCCAACACGCTGCGCGTCTTGCTGGGTGATGGTCGACTGATGGAGGTTGGGGCACGTGACAAGAAGCCACGGGTCCTCTCCGAGCTGGGGCCTTGTGACGCCGGCGTACTCGTTGCCAACCGCGCGGTCGTTGTTCGCGCTGAAGAAGAGAACGGCGAGCTGGGCTGCATCGTCGCTATTGACGACAAGCCTCCGACTCGGCTCACCGGCGTGGCCAATAACGGTCTCATCGCACTGGCAGCTGACGCTGTGTATGTGGGTATCACCAACAAGGGGGAGGACGGCGGCTTCGCAAGGATCGTCGACGGTGTCGCCTCGCTTACCTGGCTTCCGCGTTACGACTCCGGCGGCAGTGCCCCGCCCATCGCTGAACACGCTGCGGAGCTTGTCGAGCTTGCTGGGGAGACCTATGTGATCACTAGTCGGCGCTGGCTTCGTGCAAGGGATCTTACCGAAGACCCACGCTTCGGCTCGGACTTCGACGGAGTGGACGTCTTCCGCGACGAAGTATGGAGCAGCAAGGGGGATCGAGTGAAAGATGGTAAGCGGATGACGCCCGTTGGCTTCATCGGCCACTGCGTTGCCGCAATCCCGATCGACGAGACGCACGTCGTGCTCAGCCTTATCGACGCGAAAGACAAGGGTAGCCTCCAGCGCTACCGCCGCTACACGCCGCGCTAGATCGGGCCCCGATTTATCCCGTCCGCCAGGCAAATCCTTTGCCCTGGGGCTTGCTCCGTAGGTAAGTAAGTGCTTACTCTCTGGAGGTGACTGAGAAACGCCGAGCTTCCGAGATCCGCCAGGTCGAACTGACCGACGCTGCCCTACGCATCATCGCGAGCAAGGGCATCGCCTCGCTCAGTACGCGGCGGCTCGCCGAGGAGGTCGGCCTCTCGACGGGCGCCATCTTCAAGCACTTCCCCTCGCTGGACGCCCTGCTCGAGGCGTTGGTCGCGCGCGTGGAGGCCGTGCTGGATGCAACCTATCCCGACCCTTCGCTGCCGCCGCTCGAGCGCTTGGAGCGCTTCATCGAGACGCGCAGCAGCGCCGTTGGTCAACGTTTGGGCATCTTGCGGCTGGTGCTCTCCGACCAGTTCATGCTCGCACTGCCCGCCCAAGGTTCGCAACGCCTCGGCGCCTGCGTGCAGAAGACGCGCGCCTTCATCATCGAGTGCGTGCGCGCGGGCCAGGCGGCCGGTGAGATCCGCGCAGACCTGCCCGCGGGGCCGTTGGCCGTGCTGGTGATGGGAACCGTGCAGATGCTGGCGCTCGCGCCTTCCAACCCAGACCGCAGGATCGCTGAGCCGCGGCTGATCATCGAAACGCTGCTCGCTCTTTTACGGCCGCTCGCTCGGCCACCCGAGCGCGCAGAAACCAAACCGCGCGGGACGCCCAAGACGAGCGGCGCACGCACAAAACGGGTGAAGTCATGACCGCTTCAGAGAACGTAGGAATCGGGCGACGCATCCTGAGCGTGTTGCGTCGCAGTTTGTGGCTCCTGGCGCTGATCGGCGTTGCGCTCGCTGTGGCTTGGTTCCGCGTGTGGTCGCCGGTGCCAGTGGAGGTGGTTCAGG
This sequence comes from uncultured delta proteobacterium, assembly GCA_903892415.1. GTDB lineage: Bacteria > Myxococcota_A > Polyangia > Polyangiales > Polyangiaceae > Xiheicaenibacterium. The sequence goes on from CAITIQ010000648.1 coordinate 18,281, forward strand.
TCGAACGTGGGGTCATCCTGGAGGAGGCGTTCGGTCGCGGCACGCTCGAGAGCCAACGTGAAGCGGCGGTCGGCTTCGACCTGGTTGGCCGGCTCAGTGAGGTCCTGGTCGAAGAAGGTTCGCGGGTCACGCTTGGTCAAGAGATCGCCCGGCTGGAGACCGATCAAGCCCAGGCCGAGCTGCGCTCGGCGCAGACTGGGGTGGGCGCAGCACGGGCGTCGTTGACCAGGTTGGCCGCCGAAGAAGAGCGCGCGCGTGCGCTGCTCGCCACCGCCGAGCGCGACGCCGCGCGCACCGCCGCCCTGTTCGACACAGGCGCCATCCCTGGCCAACAGCGCGACGACGCCAATGATCGAGTGCGTATCGCTCGCGCCGAGTTGGATCGCGTATTGGCCCAGCGCTCCGAGGCGACGCGCGGGATTGAAGTAGCGGCGGGCGGCGCCGAACAACGTCGCGTAGCCATCGTGCGGGCCACGTTGCTGGCGCCCTTCGATGGGCTGGTCACCCGGCGTCTGCGCGAGCCGGGAGACACCGTGACCGTAGGTTCAACCGTGCTCCGCATCGTCGACACGAGTCGGGTGTATGTGAACGCTTCGCTCGACGAGACCCTGCTACCGAAGCTCGCGCTCGAAAAGCCAGCTGCCCTCTTTTTTCCAGGTACGGCCGGCGCGACCTCCGGCCGCGTAACGCGCATCTCGTGGGAGGCGGATCGACAAACCCATGAACTCCTGGTGGAGGTCACCCCCGAACGGCTCGAACGGCGCGTGGCGATCGGCCAGCGGGTGGACGTTCGTGTCGAGCTCGCGCGTCAAGAACAAGCGCTGCGTCTCCCCAGCAGCGCGATCCATCACGACGCCCAAGGCCCCTTCGTTTACGCCGATCGAGCCGGGCGCATCGCCGTGGTTCGACCGCGCTTCGGGCTGAGCGGTAAGGACTACGTGGAGGTGCTCGAGGGCTTGGCGGAAGGAGAGGCGGTGTTGTCGGGCAAAGCCAGCACCTTGCAGCTCCCGGTTGGCCGACGCTGGGTGGCAGCCCAATGAACCTCGCCCTTCGCGATGTACGCCGGCAGCTCGCGCGCTTCGTCGGTACTGCGGCGGGCCTCGGCTTGCTGCTCAGCGTGGTGATCGCGATGCAGGGCATTTACGCAGGTATGGTGGACGACGCGACCGTCCTCACGCGAGCGATGAAGGCGGATTTGTGGCTGGTTCAGCGCGATACCAGCGGCCCGTTTGCCGAGGGCTCGCGTTTGGATCCCAGCGTGGAGGCTCGTGCAGCGTCGATCCCGGGCGTGAAGCGCGCTCGGCCGTATACCTATCAATTGATTCAGCGTGTTCAGCGCGGAGCCGTGATGCGCATCGCGCTGGTCGGTCTGGGCTGGCCCGATGACCGCGGCAGCACCTTGCCGCTCCTGCGCGGCCGCCATCTTCAAGAACCGCACGGGGAGATGATCGCCGATGCGTCGCTGGGGCTCGCTATCGGCGAGACGCTCGAGCTCGCCGGAGAGCCCTATCGCATCGTTGGCCTCACCAAAAATGCGCTCACCTCGGGCGGTGAATCGGTCGCCTTCGTAAGTGTTTCGGATGCCGAGTTGATCGCCTTCGATCAGCCGCCGGAGGCAGCGTTGCTCGAGCGGCAACGCGTGGCAGAACGGCTGCGTCGCACCGATCTCGGGCGCAGCCAGCCCGGCCTCGAGGACCTGGTGATGGATACGCGCTGGCGAGCTCCGGCGCTCGCTTCCCCGCCGGTGGCAGCCGTCTTGGTCGACGCCGAGCCGCAGCGTCTAGCTGAGATTCAGCAGGTGCTGAAGAGTTGGGGCGACGTGAGCGTTTATACGCAGGAGGATGAAGAGGCGTTGCTCCTCGGCGGCGTGGTGCAACGCGCTCGCATGCAGATCGGGCTTTTCACCGTCATCCTCACGCTGACGGTGGCAGTGATCGTGATGATGATCATGTACAACCTGACGCTCGAGAAGACGCATGATTTGGCGGTGCTCAAGCTGATGGGCGCGCCGCGTTTGCGACTGCTCGGCCTCGTACTGCAGCAGGCCTGGCTGCTCGGGGCGCTGGCCTACGCTGTGGCCTTCATTCTCGGCGAGGCGCTGTTCCCGGTGTTTCCCCGGCGCGTGCTGATCACCGAGACCATCTCGCTAGTCGCCCCGATCGCCACCATGACCATCGTCACCTTGGCCAGCTTGCTCGGCCTCACCCATGTCATGCGCATCGATCCTTCGCGCGCGCTGGAGTCCTGATCATGAGCGAAGCGGTTCGCGCTGTTGCGCTGTTCAAGACCTACGGGGTCGGCCCGTCTGCGGTGCACGCGCTCGACGACGTCAACCTGACGATCGCGCGGGGTACCGTCGCCGCGCTGCTCGGCCCGAGCGGCTCCGGCAAATCGACGCTGATCAAAGCGCTCGGCTTCGTCTCCCCGGCCGATCGCGGGGAGGTCTACTTCGAGGGGCGCTTGGTCGTCAAAGACGGCGCTCCCCTCGCGGACTTGGCTTATCTGCGTCGCCGGCATCTGGGCTTCGTGTTTCAAAAGGCCAACCTCACGTCCTTCCTCACCGCGCGCGAGAACGTGGAGATCGCCTGCGAGTTTGGCGGCAAAACTGACGGTCGTAAACGAGCCCGCGAGCTGCTCGAGTACCTCGACGTAGCGGGGCGTGAGCACTCCTACCCGGAGATGCTGAGCGGCGGTGAGCAGCAGCGCGTCGCGATCGCCCGCGCGCTCGCCAATGAGCCGTCCTTGATCCTCGCGGATGAACCCACCGCGGCGCTTGATAGCGTGCGCAGCCGCAGCGTGATGGAACTCTTTCGCAAGGTCGCGCACGACCGAGGCGCAGCCGTGTTGGTGGTTACCCATGACCATCGCGCGCTGGAGGTTTTCGACGAGTTGTACGAGATGGAAGACGGAAAACTGCGTCCGCATACGCGCAATACCGCTGCGGTGAAGTGACCTCGCCCTATACTGCGTGTCATGCGCGAAGCTGCTGCCTTCTCGGATCGATGGGCTCAAGCGCTGCTGACCTATCGCCTACCAACACCGCTGCTCGTGCTTTCGTTCTTCACCGGTGGTTGCAACAGCTGCGCATGTCCACCTTCGACGCAGATGGTACCGCTCGATTACGAGAGCTACGTGGCGCTCCTCGAACAGCAAGGTCCCGACGGCATTTCGCTTGAAGAATGCGCCGCGGTCTGTCCGCTGGATACGAGCACCGCTACAGGCAGCGGAGGCGCCGGCGCAAGCGGAGGCGCCGGCGCAAGCGGAGGCGCCGGCGCAAGCGGAGGCGCGGGCGGGGCAGGCGCAAGCGGAGGCGCGGGCGGGGCAGGCGCAAGCGGAGGCGCGGCCACAAGCGTTGGTGCAGGCGGCGAGGCCTTCTCGCTCGCTGGCAGGGAGCTGGAATCATGCCGGCTCCTCGACCTGGGGCTCCCATTCGTTGAGTGCACCTACTACCGAGACTGTGGTGGTGCTGGCCGGCCTTCGC
>CAITIQ010000649.1 GCA_903892415.1 uncultured delta proteobacterium
AAGGCTCGGTTCTACGGCATCACCCAGGACTGCGGTGCCGCTCGGGCGTGCAGCGATGGGCTGAGAAATGTCCGAACCACGCTTCACTGCCTCGAGCAGCTGGTCTGCGTAGAGTCCCACCCTTCACGGACAGCGCGGCGCGACGTAATCCCAGCTCGACTGGCGCAGCCGACTCGTGCAACCAGCCAGCGACATTGAGCCCCGCGATAACTCATCGTTCGCCCGAATGTCGCTCCGTCCGTCAGCGGCGCGGCGCGCTCGGGGAACCTCGCGTTGCATGGTGCGCGGTCTCTGCGGATATTCGTGCGGGTTTTCGCGCGGATTTTCGCGCGGAGTCTCGCGCGCCCTACTCGTGCGGGTCTCGATTGCGCGGGGCCTCATCGAGCCTGCTGGCGCGCGAGCGACATTGGGCCGGGCGATAAACCATCGGACGCCTGAATGTCGTTGGCCCGTTCGCTTCCGGCGTCGCAGGCCGGTTCGCTTCCGGCGTCGCAGGCCGGTTCGCTTCCGCCGGCCAGGCCGCTCCGTCTACCACCGGCGGTCTCCGCGGACCGTGCAATGCTCGCGCGGTCTTGGGCCGGCCGGGCCGGGTCACACGCTCACGCTCTCCCTTTTCTCGCTACAGCGAGCAATACGCCGGAAAGCCCGCGGGCAAGGCTTTCTCGTAGGGCTCGGGGTAGACGCCGAAGGGGTGGTCCTGGAGGAACTGCCAGGCGGAGGGGCGCGCGTCGGCCGGGACGATGTGGGCCTTTCCGTGGTCGCAGATGAAGGCGAAGTGGCCTCTGTCTTTTAGGAGCTGGACGTAGGCTTCGGTCTGCGTCTCGAACTCGAGGATGACGATGTCGTTCGGGCCGCCGTGGAGCGTCATCGCTGGGAACAGGTTCGACTCGTCCTGCACGCTGGGCCAGCCGACGTGCGCGCCCGAATAGGTCACGACGCTGGCGATGTACCCGGAGCGCCGAAAGCCCAGCTGGGCGGTGTTCATGGCGCCGGCGCTGAAGCCGACGCTGTGGATTCGTCGCAGGTCGACGCCCACCTTCTCGATGGCGCAGGCCAGCACCTCGTCCATCACCCGCAGATCGGAGTCGTCGGAGCCGCCGAGCGACAGGTACCACGGCAAACTTCCTGTTTCTGGAGCCTGCACGGGGGCGGCGACGATGCCGCCTTGATCGGTGATCTCCTTGATGACGTCCGAGCTGAGCGCGTACGAGGCCTCGTCGGGAGAGCCACCCGCGCCGTGCCAGAAGAAAACCACCGGTCCGTCGAGGGTCTTCGCGGCCTCGGAGATCCACAGCTTTACGTCGCGTGCCTTGCCGTCGGGGGCGACTGAGATGGTGCCCTCGACCAGCTCGGGGCAGGCGCCGGTCGGCTTCGGAACGAACGCGGCGTCGGGGGTGGTCGCGGGAGCCATGCCGCCGCTTCCGCCGCTTCCGCCGCTTCCACCGCCGCCGCCTGTGTCACCGGTGCTCGCGGTCTCGGCGCTGTCGCAGCCCGCGAGGCCGATCAGAAGGGAGGACGTTGCAGCGGCGAGGAGGATGGAGGAAGCGCGCACGCCACGACGATACACGAGTTGTGAGCACCCGAGCTTCAACGGCGATCGAGCCTCATGGCGTTCGCGGGCCCGCGGGCGGACAGACCAGACGGGCTGGCGGCACGAGGACGATCTTGGTGACCGCCGCCGGTACGACCAGCAAAGGTCGAAGGTCCGGCACGACGACGGGCGGATCGTCCTGCCCAGGGAGGCGCGGCATGTCTTCACCGCCCGCTCCGCACGGGATCGGCATGAAGGTGGCGGTCACTGTGTCGCCGTCCACCTTCAACGCTTCCAGATACGATCCGGGCAGCGGAATGCCGACGATGTGGTGGTCAGATCCGTCGATCTCGACGGCGCTCGGTGAGACGGAGCAATCTGCGCGAAGGGGCAAATGACTCGTGCCAAGTCGAAGGTTCAAGGGGCCTTCGGCCGTTTTTTTCAAAGAAGGCACGAGTCATTCTTGTTGCTGCATCCACCTTCGGTGGAATCCCGCTGCCGGGTGTAGACGCGTGCGGGCGTTCGATCGGGGGCTGGTCCGTAGTTGCCCACGGCTGCTGGGCAGCCACCGGGCGGTGTGACATACGTGAGCGGCAGCGACGGCGGCCCCATCGGACCCTGCGGTGGCGCTGCCATCATGCAGGGCGTGCACTTGGGCGCCTGCTGGACGTGATCCACGAAACTTTCGACACAGGAGCAAGGTCCCGCGCTCGAGTAGGAGAACGTCCCGCTTTCCACCGACCCGCACAACGTCGCCGGCGCCGCGTCGGCCGAGAACCGCAAGGCTATGCGCTCTTCTTCGGTGAGGGGATGACAGGCAAGCGCGTCAGCGGAAGCCGCCTCAGCGGAAGCGTCCTGGGGCGTCACCCCGCCGCAGCCGGCGAGCGCCGCAACAGCGCAAAGAAGGAAGAGAGCTTGCGTACAATCCATGCTGGAGCGGTAACGCTATCCGCATTCTGGCCTTACATGGATCATCCGCGCGCTGCGGGTGCACTCGGCTGCAGGTTGGGCGCCGCCGTCGCGAGCCGCACGCCCATTCGCGCGGAGATAAACCATCTCGGGCACAATGCGCCATTCCCTCTGGCTGGCGGCTCGACCCGCAGGCTGGGAGGCTTGCCCCGCACGCTTGTTTCCCGCCGTGCTTGGGCGGGCGCCCGCGGACCTTGCGCGCGACGCCGCTCCAGCGACGCCGATTCGCGCGGAGATAAACCATCTCGAGCACAATGCG
>CAITIQ010000650.1 GCA_903892415.1 uncultured delta proteobacterium
AGGATTGTTTGGACGATCCCGCGTGCGACGAGATCTGCGACAACGGCGTCGACGATTCGGATACCGACGGTGACATCGATTGCGCCGACGACGAGTGCGACGAGACCGAGCACTGCAAAGAAATCTGCACCAACGGAGTGGACGAAGCCGACACCGACGGTGACATCGATTGCGCCGACGACGAGTGCTCGATCCTCCCCATCTGCGACGAGATCTGTAACAACGGCATGGACGATCCCGACACCGACGGTGACATCGATTGCGCCGACGACGAGTGCTCGCCCACGCCCTACTGTCAGGAGATCTGCAACAACGGCATGGACGATCCCGACACCGACAACGCCAGCGATTGCGCCGACTCCGAGTGCAACAATGAGAGTTGTGGTCCCTTGGGGCTTATCTGCATCAACAACGTCTGCGACTGCCCCGGCGCCGGCGTTGAGAGCTGCAACAACGGCATGGACGATGACTGCGACGGCCTCGAGGACTGCGCCGACCCCAACTGCCAGGCCGTGTGCGGGGAGATCTGCTCCGACGGCTCCGACAACAACGGCAACATGCTGACCGACTGCGCTGACCCGCAATGCCCGAGCGGCGCTTCCTGCGGCATGAACGGGGTTCAATGCCTGAACGGAGGTTGCATCTGCCCCAGCCTGTTCGAGAACTGCACCGACGGCATCGACAACAACTGCAACACCTTCGTGGATTGCGCCGACGCCAGCTGTGCCGGCAACCCCGCCTGCTTTGAGGACTGCGACAACGGGCTCGACGACAACGGCGACTTCTTGATCGACTGCTCCGATGTCTCGAGCTGCGAGCTCGAGGTGTGTGGTCCCAACAACCTTCGCTGCAGCGCCTTGATCTGCACCTGCCTCGGGGGCCCCGAGGTGTGCAACGATCTGATCGACAACGACTGCGACGGAGCCACCGACTGCGCCGATCTAAACTGCAGCGGGGATCCCCAGTGCAATACGGTCGGGATCACGAGTTTCGATCCGCCGTTCGCCACACTAACAGGCCGGCTCGATATCTACGGCGGTGGGTTTACCGGTGTAACCGCAGTGTGGATCGGCAACGTTTCGCACCCGTTCACCTTCGTCGACGACAACCACATCTTCATTTCGTCGATCAGTGAAGGCGTTCCGCTGGGGGAGCAGTTTGTCACGCTTTTCGCCGGGGCCTCGAACTTCAGCAGCGACGGCTTGACCGTGATCGATCTGATGATCCGGCAGCTCGACGCACGCAACGCGAGCGCTGGCTCCGACTTCCTACAACTGCAAACGCGCGTCTTCCTCAGCCACCCGCTGAACGGCTATAGCATCGCCTTCTTCGATGGTGCAGGACCAGGCGGGATCAATCGCGTGTCGTCATCGTTCCCCTTGACGGGCGTGACGACATTTGGCGGAACGTACCTGATCGCTGGTCCCAGCGTTCCAGCAGCAGCCCAACAGGCATTGCCCTTCATCGACATTCCGCCGGGCACCGATGCTGTAGCGATCTACCAATCACCGCTGCCCCTTCCTCCGCTTTCATTGCCACCCCCTGGCGGCCTGATCGACGCGCTGGTGTTCAACGGCCCTGACGCGGATCCCGCTCCGAGTTTGAACGGCCAGTTCATGCTCACGCCAGCCACCATCTCCGAAGATCCCAGTCCCAACCTGTTATCGATCTACCGCTGCGATCTGGGGCGACGGGACGCTGGCGCCTACCAAGCTCTGCCGAGCGCACCGGACTACATGGCCAGTGGGCTGTGCATCTTTTAGCCAGCAGGGTCAGTGGCTCATGAACAACACTTTGCGTGATCCGAGCGGTTGAACCGGGCGGTTGGAGCGACCGCCAAGCACCTCGCGGAACAAGTCCACTGAGCGCTTCTCGATCTCTTTGGTCTCCTTCATCACGAACCAGCGCACGCCCTCGCTACACGGTGGCGTGGTGAGCGATCCGGGGTAGTGGTAGTAGCCCTCGCTGAGCGAAATCACCGAGGAAACATCGACCAACTTCTTCTCGTTGTTCACGTAATCCTGGGTCTCCTGCCGCGGCATCTTCTTCCAGATCTCCGACAAGGCCTCGTTGATATCCCCGGTCTCGAACAGCACGCCGACGACAGCCAGTTCGCCGTCGCGGGACTTGTTCACGAAGTGCACCTCGAGCGGGTAACGCTGCCCACCGATGGTGTGCTCGCTCGGTGAGTGGAAGTGGAACTGCAAGAGGTCGTAGCGCTTCGTCCCAACGGTGATGAAGCTGTCGGTGCGGTTTTGCACCTCGATGGTGTGGCCGTTGTTCTTCACGCGCAGCGGGATCGTCATGTAGTCCACGCTCAGCTTTTCTTGGGTGCCGCTGGCGTCTTCGCCCACGCTCGGAAGGTCGATCGGGGACTGGTCCTTGCCGATGCTGCAGGCCTCCCACTTGGGATCGAGCTCGCCCCACTTCGGCGGGCCCTTGTCGCCGGTGTAGAGCCAGGGGTGATCGTTGTGGGCCGCATGCGCAGAATGCTCAGCGGAGGCGTGTGCCGAGGCATGGCCCGAAGCATCGCCGTGGGCGCCCGATGCGGACCCTTCAGCGTGCGGATCGGACTTCTTTTCAGCCGCCTCCGAGGTCGAGCAGTTGGCCAGACCCAGGGAGCATGCCAGCGCGGTGATCAGAGACAGAGGGTGGGTTCGCATGCCTCAGCGAACGGATCACCGCTGCGTCAGCTTTATGACGCTCCGGCCGATCTCCGTCGATCTTCAGTGGCTTGTCACGATTCACCCGGATGTGGTCACCTGCAGGACAGGAGCGCCGCTTCAGAGGGTCATCCCCAGCGGCGAACGACAATGTCCCTGGTTCCGTGTGCATCCTGTCGACGTCACGTAAAGGCTGGCGCTTGTCCGTTTTGCGCCCGCAAACAGGCCGGCGCGGCCGCGGTCTTGCTGCTTGGTGCGGCCCTGAGCGGTTGTCAGCCGGAAGCTGTACCGCCCGCCTCGGCCGACTCCACCAAAGCCACGAGCACAGCCTCCGCGACGCAGACCCCGGCCGCTTCGACGGCGACAGCCACGGCCACCGTCGCAGCAACTGCGACAGCCACAGCCACCGTCGCAACCAGCGCCTCCGCCTCGGCGACCAGCGTGGCGAGCACGCCTGCCCCCACGGCAACGGCGGTCAAGCCTCCTCCGCAGCCGGTCGAGCCCAGCCGTCCGGTGATGGCCCGCTACGGCATCGCGCCCTCGCGCAACTAGCCGATGCTCGGTCCGCGGCCCCGCAGCCTGCCCATCGCTCCCAAAGCGCCGCCTGCGCGCCGCAACCTCCCACTGGCCGCTTCGGCGCGGGAGATCGATCGGCAGGCGCGCCCGATCTACACCGTTTGGGAGCTGACGCTGCGCTGTGATCTGGCCTGTCGGCATTGTGGTTCGCGGGCTGGCCGCGCTCGGCCGGACGAGCTCTCGACCGCGGAAGCTGTTGCACTGGTCGCGCAGCTCGCGGCGCTGGGAACCAAGGAGGTCACCCTGATCGGCGGGGAGGCCTACTTGCACGACGGCTGGCTGGAGGTGGCCAAAGCCATCGCCGATCACGGTCTGCAGATGACGATGGTCACCGGCGGTCGCGGCATGGACGCCGAAAAGGCCCGCAGCTTGGCGGCGCTCGGTTGCAAAGGGGTGGGCGTCAGCGTCGATGGGCTGCAGCCTCGGCATGACCAACTGCGCGGCGTTGCCGGCGCCTTCGACTCGGCTATCAACGCCATTCGCGTGCTCAAAGAAGCCGGTCTGCGCGTGACCAGCAACACCCAGATCGCCAAGCCCGCCCTGCTCGATATCGAGCCGTTGCTCGCGCTCTTGGCCGATGAAGGCATCGCCGCGTGGCAAGTGTCGATGACGGTGCCGATGGGTCGCGCCGCCGACGAGCCGGAGCTCTTGTTACAGCCCTATCAAGTGCTGGAGGTTTTACCGCTGGTTGCACGCATCGAGCGGCGCTTGCGGGCGCGCGATATCGACGTCGCGCCGGGCAACGACATCGGTTACTTCGGCCCGTACGAAGAGCAGCTGCGCGGGCACTTCCCGCAAGGGCATCGGCCAGCCTGTTCCGCCGGCAGCCTAACGCTCGGGATCGAAGCAGACGGCTCGGTCAAAGGCTGCCCTTCCCTGCCCTCGAAGGACTACGTCGGCGGCAACGTTCGCGACGCTGCGCTGGTCGAGATTTGGGAGCGCGCCGAGGCGCTGCGCTTCACCCGCGATCGCTCGTCACGCGAGCTGTGGGGCTTTTGCGGAAGCTGCTACTACGCCGATGCGTGTCTCGGTGGCTGCTCGTGGACGGCGCATGTGCTGTTCGGTAAGCGCGGCAACAATCCGTATTGTCATCACCGCGCGCTGGAGCTCTTGGCCGAGGGCAAACGCGAGATCATCCGGCAGGTAGAAAAGCCGGAGGGCCTGCCCTTCGACTACGGGCGCTTCGAGTGTGTGGTGGAAGACTGGCCGGCGGACGAGCTCGCGGCGGCGCGCGCCTTGGCAGAAAGCGGAGAGGGCTTTCTGCCGTCGACCATGCGCGCGGCCGGCCGCGAGATTAGGCCTTAATTTTTTTATTTTCGGGGTCGTAAAGCGGTTTCATCGAGACCGTGGCCGCCACTCGCTTCTCAGCGACCTCCACTTCCCACGTCCCGCCATTCAAATACGCGGCGTCGATCGGCTCGCCGGCCTCGCACATGAAGAGGCCCACAGCGCCGCCCACGGTGTGACCGTAGGAAGCCGCGCGCACGTAGCCCACCGTCTTGCCATTGCGCCGAATCACCTCGCCGTGAAAAAGCATCGGCTCGGGATCGCTCAGCAGGATCTGCAAAATGCGGCGCTTGAGCGGACCTTCGGCCTTCTTCGCCAACACAGCCTCTTTACCGATGAAGCCGCCTTCCTTCTTCAAATCCACGGCAAAGCCGAGCCCGGCCTCGAGCACCGAGTCGGTGTTGTCGATGTCGTGACCGTAGTCGCGGTAGCCCTTCTCCATACGCAAGCTGGCCAGCGCCTTGAGCCCCGCGTGTTGCAAGCCGAGCGGCGCGCCCGCCTCCACCAAACGGTCATACACGTGCACCGCTTGTTCGGACGGGATGTAAAGCTCGTAACCGAGCTCACCGAGGTAGGTTATGCGCACGCACAGAACGCGCGCATAACCGAGATCGATCTCGCGCGCGGTCCGAAACGGGAAGGCCTCATTCGAGACGTCGGCGCTGGTCACGGCCGCGAGCAGCTCGCGCGAGCGCGGGCCTTGCACGTTGATCTGCGCCCAGCCGCTGGTCACGTCGGCGACGAAGGCGTGCGCGTTCTCGAAGCTGCGGCGCATTCGCGTGAGCACGTGACGATGCGCCGTATCCGAGGCCACCACCCAATAACGCTCTTCCCCGAGCTTGGTCACGGTGAGATCGGCCTCCAGCGTGCCGCCCTCATTCAACCACTGCGTGTAGGTGATCATGCCTTCGGCGCCGTCCACGTTGTTGGCCGAGAGCTGATTGAGCAGGCGGCCTGCGTCACGGCCCTCGACCGCAAACTTCGCCATGAAGGACATGTCCATCAGGATCACGCCCTCGCGTGCGGCCTTGTGTTCGGCCTGCCAGTTGGGCCACCAATTTTGTCGGCCCCAGGAGAGCTTCTCCACCGTGGGCGTGGTGCCCGGCGCGGCAAACCAATCAGCGCCTTCCCAGCCGCTCACGTCTTTGAAGTACGCCCCGCGCGCCGCCAACCGCTCGTGGATCGGCGAGCGTTTGGCGCCGCGCGCGGTCATCATCGAGCGTGTCGGGTAGTGGCACTGGTAGACCATGCCCAGCGACTCCACGGTGCGCGTCTTTCGGTACTCAGGGTTCATCTGGTAGCTGTGCAGTCGGTCCAGGTTCATCCCGGTGACGTCCACATCGGGCCGACCGTTGACGATCCAATGCGCCATCACGCGCCCTAGCCCGCCGCCGGTGAGAATGCCGATCGAGTTGAGCCCGGCCGCCACGAAGTAGTTCTTCAATTCGGGCGCCTCACCGACGCAGGGCGCCAGATCCGGTGTGAAGCTCTCTGGCCCGCAGAAGAACTTCTTCACGCCCACCTCGAGCGAGGCCGGAATGCGGCTCATCGCCTTCTCAACGTAAGGACCCATGCGCTCCCAATCGGGCGTGATCTCCCCGAAGGAGAAGTCCTCCGGCACGCCGCCGACCTTCCACGGTGCGCACACTGGCTCGAACAAACCGACCATCAACCCGCCGACCTCTTCACGGAAGTAGCCGTACGAGCCTGGGTCCTCGAGCACCGGCCACGAAGCGCTCATGCCCGGGATCTTCTCGGTGATCAGGTAGTAGTGCTCGGCCGATTGGTTGGGGATGGTGATGCCTGATTTGGCGCCCAGCTGACGCGCCCACATACCAGCGCAGTTGACCACCACCTCACAGGCGATATCGCCTTGGGCGGTGCGCACGCCGGTCACAGCGCCGCGCTTGTGCAACACGTCCACCACCGGCGTATTCTCGAAGATGCGCGCGCCAGCGTTTTTTGCGCCTTTGGCCAGCGCCATCGTCACGTCCACCGGGTTGGCCTTGCCGTCTTCTTTCACATAGAAGCCCGCCAAGATGTCGTCCACGCGGGCCAACGGGAACAGCTCCTTGACCTCGCGCGGGGAGATCTCCTGCACGTTCACGCCGCAATAACGGTTGAAGGCCGACACGCGGCGGTACTCCTCCAGACGGTCGGGTTCGCAAGCGACCTCGATGAAACCGACCGGATTGAAGCCAGTCGCGAGCCCGGTCTCCGCTTCCAAACGAGCGTAGAGATCGCGCGTGTACTTGCGCATCTCGGTCGAGGTCTCGGAGAAGGAGCCGAAGGTCACCATCAGGCCCGCCGCATGCCACGTGGTCCCGGAGGTAACGCGGTCCCGCTCGAGCAGCACGACGTCCACTCCCATATGGGCCAGGTGATAAGCGACGGAACAACCGATCACACCGCCGCCGATCACGACGACGCGGGCGCTCGAGGGTAAGGCATTCGACATAGGCCGCGCAGGATAGCCGCGACGCTCAGCTACGGAAGGGGGAGATCGTTACGGGAGCATTCCGCCAAAGGCGGCTGCAGCCTTCAGCAGGGCGTGCAGTTGGACAGCGCCAAGCAGGTGGATTCACCGTCTTCGTAGCAACAGTTCAAACCACCGCAATCCAAGCTGCAGTCAGTGCAGTCGCTGATTCCGCAGGTGGCGCTCCTCGTGCAGCTCATCTCACAGCCGCCGCCGGCACAGCTGAGTCCACAAGTCGTGGTCGTGCCGCAGTCCACAAAACAGCTGCCACCGTCACAAGTGCAGCTGAGCGTGACTCCTGGCGTGCCTTCACACTCGCAAACACCTGCTGGTTCACAGCCCTCGACACTGGCCCCCGCCTCGCCACCGCTACCTCCGTTGCCCCCGGCCGACGAACCGCGCTCCCAATCGAGGATGCAACCACTCGTCAACAGCGACATCGATAGGAACAAGACCAAGCGCATCGAGCGCCGACTCTACCACTTCTCAGCGACGCGCAGGCCCAAACGGATTGGGCGCAATGGTGCTGTTCGGGTCAACCGAGGCGGCCTGACGGCGTCACTGCAACCCGCGGCGACTGCGCGGCAGTGAGTCACTCGAGCTCGAAGAGACACGAATCATAGAGCTTCATCTGCAGCTTGCCGTCGGCTCCCCAACCGGCGGGGGAGATGGGCACGATGACGTGGGTCAGCTCGTTCAGGCGGACGTTTCGCCTCGAACAGCGCTTCGCCAGCCGTGACAGCCACGTTGGTTCAGCCCTCGCCCAGTCAAACAGCGACACGCACCGCAAGTTCGTGCTGTTGGCCAACAGTGATTCCACGTTCGTGTGCTTGTCCGGAGCCACCACCATCACCTCGTCCAACGAGGTCCGAGGGCGCTCGAACTGCAGTTCGAAATCCACATCATCGAGTTCGAACTCCCACTCCGTTGGTGGGGACTCGAGCTGCGAGAGCTCCTCGAGGTCAGCATCGAACAAGGCCCGCTCCAGCTGCTCTACCGCCATGGGCGTTGCCGTGGCCGCGCCGCTTCCCACAAGGCGCCCCTCGTTGAAGCGCGCTGCCCCTGTCGCCCGACGCAAAACACCGATGTATCGGTCTGCGAAGTCTGCCGCGCCGTATTGGTAGTTGAGGTGAAGCACCTGCGCGAACGGTGCTGACAAGGCAACTTGGCTCGCCAAATGGGCGTGGCGCAGCGCATCGAAGGGCTCGACCCGCAGGCTGACGGCGGCGTACCACAAAGGTGCTGGGCCCACGTACCCCCGGTAGCCGCCTGGTCTTTCTGGCAATGCCGTTGAAGCGAGCAATTGAACGTCGTGGCTCATGTTCTTCCCCCTGTGCGAATCAGTTTCCACTCAAACGACGGATATGAGCGCCGACTTCTCAGCGCCGCGGAGGCCCAAACGGATTGGGCGCAATGGTGCTGTTCGGGTCAACCGAGGGCACCGTCTTGCTGGTGGGAATCACTGGGCGCACCGACGAAGGCGGCGAGCGCATACTCGGTGACGCGGACGGTTTGCTGGGGCTGACCTCAGGCGCGGCCGTTGGAGCAACGCTCGGGGCAAGGGCGCTGGCGCCGAGCGGGCTGGTCGCCGAGCCTGTCGTAGTGGACGACGTGACAACGCTCGCTGGTTTGCGGCTCATGACCACCGCTACCGCCGCGCCTGCGCCGAGCAGCAAGGCCAGAGCGAACGGCCATAACGGCAAGGCGTGCCGCTTGGGAGCCGGCGCCGCGAGGACGACATCCGAAGCGTGATCGGACGAAGCGTGATCGGACGAAGCGTACTCGGCCATATCGAGCGTGCGAGCGACCGTTCGCACCGGTGGGGCGTCCACCGATTGGGCTGCCACAAGACCGGTCAAGCTGCGCGTTCCGCCGTCCGACAGACTGGGCAGGCGAAAGGCTTCGTCGAGCGTGCTGAGCAACGGGTCCTCCGGCTTCAACTTGAGCTGCACCTGTTTGCGCCTGTCGCTCAACATCGTGCCGAACGCCGCTTCCACGTGGGCTGCTACTCGGTCCGGACCAACCAAGAGGTCATGCTTCTGCGCCACGTTGTTCAGCGCGTTGGAGAAGGCCTGTACCGTAGCGAAGCGCGCATCGGGATCGATCGCCAACGCCATTTGAAAAAGGTCCTCGAGATCGGCCGGCAACTCGGGGACTAGCTCGCGCAACTGCGGCCGCTTTCCCGAGACGATCGAGCGCATGATCTCGATCGGGTTCTCCCCGTCGAACAGCGCCTTGCCGGTGAGCGCGCCCCACAACGTAACGCCGATCGAAAACACGTCGCCGCGCCGATCGAGCGTGCCGGCGTTGATGTACTCCGGCGCCATGTAACGCAGCTTGCCCTTCAATACGCCGATGCTCGTGGCCTTGTCCGGCTTGGCAAATTTTGCGATGCCGAAGTCGGTTAGCCGCGCCACGCCGTCGAGCCCGACCAGGATGTTGTGCGGCGAGACATCGCGGTGGACGAGCCCAAGCAGCGTGCCACTTTCATCCTTTAGTTCGTGCGCTGCATGCAGACCGTTGCAGGCATCGAGCACCACGCGGATGGCAATCTCCGGCGGTAACAGCTGCGGCTTCACCCGCTCCATCAGCTCTTGCAAACTCGCGCCCTCGATGTAGTCGAGCACCAGCAATAGCTCGTCGTCGTAGCGGTCGACGTCGAGCACGCTGACCACGTTGGGATGACGGATGCGCGAGGCCAACATCGCTTCGTCCAACGTCATCTGCACGAACTTCGGATCGCCCGTAAGGTGCGGGTGCGAGCGCTTGATCGCCACCAAGCGCCAAAAGCCAAGCTGGCCCTTTTGCCGACCGAGGTAGACCGTGGCCATGCCGCCAGCGGCAATCCTCAACAAAAGCTCGTAGCGAGACTCCATCGGTCAGGGCAGAGCGACACGAAGCGAAGCGGAGAGCGGGCCCACGCTCGCCCGCACCGAGGAACCACCGAAGTTGGTGAAAGGAAGAGCCAACGCAGCACCGGCTGCGCTCAACGCCGTGGTGGCGATGAACACATTGGCCAGCGTTTGGGAGAACTGCCCGGGATCGAGCGCGCTGTCATCACCAGCGAGATAATCCGAGTTGGACCTGAGCGCTCGAACGCCGAACACCGTGAGCAGGACGGCGTTGACCGCCGTAAGCCCGACCAGCGAACCGAACAGGGCCGGATGAACTCCGCTACCCTCGTCCTCGACGACGGGCGTCTGCGGTGGCTGCACCGGAGGTGGTGGCAATAATTGTGACGGTGGCTTCGGCTCCTCGGAGCCAGCGGCTGCGGGCAGCGGTGGCACGACAAAATCGGTGGGCTCACTGTCGGTCACCACCACCTCGAAGCTGCGCGTTCCCACGGTGACCGTTTGCGTGCCGGTCTTCACCCACACACGTTTTCCGGGCGTGAGCAGCCGCTGCCCGAGCTGCGGCGAACAGGCGTCACAAAGCACCGACAAGCGCCCGACTCGAGTTTGAAACGTCTGCTTCGCCCGCTGCACCTGCTGCTCGAGCTCCGGCGCGTTCGGCCGCTGCGCCGCGCGGTCCGCAAGCTCCATCGACAGCACCGCATCATCGGCGAGGATCGCCGCCTTCAAAGCGGAGGTGAGCGCGATCGGGTGAGGCGACTCAGCGTCGGCCTCGGCGAAGGCGCTAGCGGCTTCAGCATAACGCTTCTCGGCGAAGGCCTTGTCCCCGCGTGCGTACGCTTGGTTGGCCTTGGTCTCGTCCGCAGCGGCTAGACCGGCCGGCGCCCAACAAAGCGCCAACACGGCGATAGCCACGCGCAAACGACGCCGCACAAACGTCACAGTCATCACTCGGCGGCAGGAAAGGGAATCCCCGGCGGCTCTTCACCGGGAGGAATCTGGCGCCCGATCATCGTACCTTCGGCCACGCCGGCTGAGGTCACCCCGAGAAAGACGTCCACCGCGCTGGCCAGGCCCGTTCCTACGAACACGCCGTCTTGCTCGACGAAGGAGGCCGACAGTTTGATGCCTTTGACGAAAACGTCAGGCTGCTGCACATCGATGTCGGCGGGAGCGTTGAGGAAGACCGAGCCAGCCTCGGTGTCCACGATGCAGCCGGTGACGCGGAAGGAGTAGCCGGTGGGCGGGGCGGCGTTGGGCAAGAAATCAGGGAACTCTTTGTCCGACCCCACCTTTGCCGAGGGGAGCACACAGGCCTGCATTGGAATGGTTTGGCAGGAGTCTGCTTCGCCGCACGCAGGCGAGCAACTCGAGCCCGGGAGACGATCGGCGTTGGTGAATTGCCCGACAAAGCTCCCTGTCTCTGGGTCCACCTCGAGCTGGGCGAACAATTGAATCTGCGTTCCGATCGGCTTCTCGATATTGGCGATCATGAAGTAGGCCCCGGAAGGAAAGACTGTGGGAGCGCCTTGACCCGCTTCACACGCGAGCACGACGGTGTAGGCGAACACCAAACGCTGACGAACTTCCCAACTATTTCCAGCCTCATCCTCGAGACCAGGCTCGATCAGCACCGCCAAGCTCGGCCCCACCGGCAAGCTCGAATTGATGTTGATGGTGAAGCTCTTACCGTCCTCGCTCAGCGTTCCGAACCCACCCGTGTAGATCTTTTCATTGGGGTCATGTCGGAAGTACTCAACCAACTCGGTGGCGTCGTCGCTGTCCTCGTCCCCAAGGTTTCCCTCGTTATCGAGGTCGAGCCGCACCACGCGAATCGAGAGTGAATCCTTGGAGATCGGCTCGCTGAAGCGCAGCACGATCGGCACGGTCGTGTCGGTGAGCGCGCCGTCCACCAGACCGACGATCTCGGTCCGCGGCGGTGAATCGTACTCGCACGCGGACGAGAAGCCCACGAGCGCAAGCCAGCCTGAGGCCGCCAAACTCGTCACCCCACGCAAAACTCGAAGAGCTCGGTCGTTCATCGGTTGCCTCAAAAGAAAAAGGTGGTTCGCCCGGTGAGCAAGACGCTTTTCGCCGCGTCACCGTTGATGTCCTCGAGCGCATCCCCGGGGAACATCACGGCGCCCTCCAAGTCGGCCGCAAAATGTTCGAGGAAGCGCCACTGGGCGCGCAGATCGATCTCGGCACCGTAAAACTGACCGGGCTTACCGCCGGCAAAGTTCACCAGGTCATCTTGGACCTCTGCCCCGTCACGACCAAGCAGCGATTGCACCGGATCGATCACCGGCTCGGGTGCCCAAGCGAGCAGCGCGCCCACGCGAAAGAGCACATCCCCATGCGGCCTGAAATCAAACTGCGGAAAGATGGCGAAGGCGTTGGTGAAGCTACCGCGGGTGTCGATCGCGTCGACCGGGAAGGAAGGAGCGCTGAGCTGAGCCAAGTCTCCTTGGCGGCAGCCGCAGCGCGAGCCGTCTGGAACTGCAGGATGTGCTCGAACATCAAAAGGCCCACGTTCACGTCAGGAGCCCAGGTGAACTGTGAAAGCGAGGAACGCGAGAGCGGGTCACCGTCACCGGAGGCGTAATCGAACTCGAGATACGCGGAGATACCGGGCTCACGCTCGTCCCCGGCGCGCACCAGCGGGTAGTCGTAGCGAAACACCGCTCGCCCACCGAACTGCAAGATCTCCTGCGCTACGACGGGATCGTTGGAAATGGTCTTGAACGCGGCGGCGACCTCCTCGGTGGAGCCAACCAACCCGGCTGCCTCGAGCCCGATGTAGACCGGCCCAAAGCGACTTACCGCACGACCGCCGACGATGTTTACGGTGGTCGAGTACTCACTGCTCCAGCGGTGCACGAAGTAGCCCTGGAGCTCGAGGTCGGTACCGAGCGGATACTCCTTGGCCTTGAAAAAGGCGCTGCCACCGGCCTGCATCTCGTCATCGCCGAACAGTTTGAGATCGTCGCTCACGAGGTGGTCGTAGATGCCAGCGATGAAGAAGCCTTGGTCCTCCGAGGTATCGCGGTCAGCCTTCTCTTTGAGCGCTTCGAGCGGCTTGGTGGCGAAGGCGATGCGGTCGACGAAGTTACCTTCGCGAGCGATGCCAAAGCGGTTGAAACGACCGTCGCCTGGCGTGCCTTGGATGGTGTTAGCCAGGTTGAAGGGTTGCCGGCCGACACGGATCAAACCGACGGGCGTGACCACGTCACCGTGAAGCCGGCGCACCTTGAACACGTCCCCCTCGCACAACGCAAAACCATAGTCGGCCGGGCTGAGCGGATCTCCGGTGGCGCCACCCTTGTAGCCAACGCAGGGCCGCGCGGTGTTGGGGTTGCGTGCGTTGACGGTGGTACCTGCGACCGACTTCGGCTCTTCCAGCGGGCTACCGTTATCACCCCAAAGCACGCCGTCGAGGATGTCCACGCTGGTGACGATGCGAATCTTCTTGTCGTAGTCGACGCCGCCGTCGAGACGCAGACGATGATCGATGTAGCTCAGCCGTCGCTCGTTGATGGTGTTGAGGGCGATCGGGTTGATGTACGTCATTTGGGCGCGATACTCCGCCCCGACCTGAAAGCCGAAGTCCCCAGCCTCGTAGCGTTCTCGCGCCCCGGGAGGGTCCGGGTCGGACCAGGGTTCCTCGGCGAGCACGACGCTTGGGAGGGGGGACACGGCAAGCGCAAGAGCGAGCCCGCGAGGCAACACCGAGAAGGAATGCACGACGCGGAGACTAACCGAACCCGAACGGGCCGCGGCAACGTATTGACTAGCGGACGGCTTTGGGGCCGGGGGCGCGGTCGTCCCCGCGACGCAGGGTCAGACCGTCGCGATCAAAAAGTTCCAGTAGCGGGATGGCCTGTTTGCGGCCCAAGCCGGAGAGCTCTTTGAACTCGGCGATGGTCAAAACCGGCTTGTTGGCAAAATGCTCGACCAAACGCCCACGCAAGCTGGCCACCGCGCGCGCATCGAACCACTGCTCTCCGACCGTTATGACCAGACCCTCTTTCACCAACCGCGAGAGGATGGTGCGCAGCTCTTTCGGCGTCAGCCGCGAGCCCTCCAGCAAGGCAAATTCGCCCATCCCTTTGAGGCCGACCTCGGCGAGCAAGCGCACCACTTCCCCGGTGGGCCCCTTCACCGCCGGCAACGCGCCGGCCGCAAAGTCTACAAGACGCGCGATATCGCCTTCCACCACGATCGGCTCACCAGCGCCGCCTTTGCGCGCGGCCAAGCGAATGGCCTCGGCCGCGACCGACGCCGAGCTGCGCAGGGCCAGCTTCTGCCGCAGCGTCTCGAGCTTGATCCCGCGCTCGAGCGGAGCTTCCGCGTGGTGTTGCGCGGTCAGCTTGCGCGCGTTCTCGGCGAGCTTGCCGAGCGCCGCTCGATCGACGAAGCCTTCCTCCTTCAACCTCACCATCTCGCCGCGATCGGCCGCCTTCTCTAGCCGTTGCAAGAGCAGCGCGGGCTCGACCGAAAAGCGCGCCTGAAGCTCCGTGCGCCCAAGCGCGCGAGGTGCGCTCTCGAGCACCAGCGCCTTGGCGACCGCGTCCGGCTCGCCCGATTGCAACGCCAACAGCGCCGCCCGACGAAGCGGCTTGCTGCGCAGCGGCGGCGGCTTGGCGTCCAGCACGATGCCACCGCCAAGCACTGCGCCGCTCGGCCCTTTGCTCTGCCCCGCGCGCAACACAAACCGATCTCCCCCGGTCACCGGCAGCGGTCGATCCAAACGAACGCGGCCGAGCGCAGGCCTCCCAGCCTCCTCGTCGGCCGGGACGAGCAGCTGCAGTTTGCCCGGACTGCGCGCCGTCCCCACGTACACCTCGAGCAACGCTCCAGCTTTGACCGTGCGCAAGAGCCGCAGCTCGGCGTCGAATCGACGCGTGACCGCCAACGCCGGATCGCTCGTGAGCACGTCGCCGCGGCTGAGCTCCTCGAGCGCGATGCTGGCGAGATTGACCGCCACCCGCGAAGGCGCCTCCACCTGCGTCACAGCGTGATCGTGAACATGCAGCCCGCGCACCGAGGTGGTCGCGCTCTTGTCGCCGACGATGCGCACCTCGCTGCCCAGCGTGAGCTCCCCGCGCACCAAGGTCCCGGTGACCACCGAGCCGGCCCCTTTGATCGAGAACGCACGGTCGATGCAAAGATGCGGCACCTTGGTCGCCAGCGGTGGTGGCAACGCCAAGAGCCGGAGGCGCACGGCCGAAACCAGCTCCGGTAGGCCTTCCCCGGTCTTCGCCGAAACCAATACGCACTCGTGCTCGAAGCGTTCGCCCAAGAGCTCCGATACCTCGGCACCGGCCAACTCGGCCAGCTCACGGTCCACCCGGTCGAGCTTGGTGATCGCGACCACCACGCGTTTGATACCGAGGATCTCGCACGCGGCGATGTGCTCGCGCGTTTGCGGCATCACGCCCTCATCGGCGGCGACCACCAACACCACGAGCTCCATGCCCACCGCACCGGCGATCATGGTGTGGACCAAACGCCGATGCCCCGGCACATCCACCACGCTGGCGACCACGCCCTCGCCGAGCGGCCAGGACGCAAAGCCCAACTCGATCGTGATCCCGCGCCGCTTCTCTTCGGGCAGACGGTCTGTATCCACCCCGGTGAGCGCCTGAACGAGGGTGGTTTTGCCGTGGTCCACGTGGCCGGCCGTGCCGACGACAAAGCGGCGCGTCGTAGTTGCAAGCGACATCGCGCGGCATCATCCCTCCGATCCCGCGGGTTGCCAACCAAGCTCACCGCGTGCGCGGTGCCGGTAGTCAAGCTGAGAGCGCTACGAGCGCCGCAGCCTGATACCATCGCCGCGTGAAAACCACCTTGATAGCGCTGGCCCTCGTGCTCATCGCCTGCGGCGAGAAGACCGCCACCTCCTCCTCGAGTTCGTCGGCCGCTTCGTCCGCAACAAAAACAGCCGGCGGCGCGCTCAAACCAGGCGCCCCCGCTCCGGCCATCAAGCTCCAACTCGAGGATGGCGCCAGCGTGGATCTCGCGTCGAAGAAAGGCAGCTACGTGCTCGTCTACTTCTACCCGAAGGACGACACCCCGGGCTGCACCGTCGAGGCCCAAGGCATCCGCGATGCGTGGGACGACTTCAAAGCCGCAGGCATCGAGGTGTACGGCGTCTCGACCCAAGACGCAGCCAGCCACACCGCCTTCAGCGAGAAGCACAACCTGCCCTTCTCCTTGGTCGTCGACGTTGGCGGTGAGGTCGCCAAAGCCTTCGGAGTTCCGCTCAAGAACGGCCTCGCCGCGCGGCAGTCGTTCTTGATCGGCAAAGACGGCACGGTCAAAGCGGTCTGGGAGAGCGTCAGTCCAAGCGAGCACGCCAAAGACGTGCTGAAGGCAGCAGCACCGTGAGTTTGGTTACCGTTACTTCGCCCCTCCACTCGCTCTCACCCAAAGTGTGGATGGAGGGAGACACGCTGATCGCCGAGACCTCGACCTTGAGCAAGGTCTTGCTGCTCGGAGCTTCCAAGCGTCGCGTGCTCGTCGATCCTCACGCCGAGACGCTCACGCTCGAGACGCGGTCCCTTTGGGCGCTGCACAACTCTCAGGTCATCCCCTTCAGCGACCTCTCGCACTTCGAGTATCGCTACGGCTCGCTCGCGACCAGCTGGGATATCCTCGGCAATATCCACGATTCGCTCGAGGCCTACAGCGTCTCCGCGGCCTTGAATGATCGCAGCGAGGTTTATCTCATCTCCTTCCGCGGCGCAGGCTCAGCCCAAACCGGAGCTGTCGGCGTCCTGCTCGGCGACTCGCTCGTCGACTACGAAGGGGATCAAGGCTCACGATCCCTCGGCTTCATCGATGCCCTGCAAGAACTCACAGGCAAGGGATTGTCGAAGAACGCGAAGGTCAAAAGAAAGTACGGTCCTGTTCGGTAGAGCCTTGCGAAGCGCGAGAGGCTCTCTCGCTCTTCCCCGTGCCCGTGCCCTGTACCGTTTCTTTCAGCTGGGGATGGGTTTACTCCTGCTCCCAGTGTCGTGGCGAATTCCCGAGGAGTGCCTAGCGTGCCCCGTTGCGGTCGAGAGACCAGCACCTGGCACGGACCTGCGCCCTC
>CAITIQ010000651.1 GCA_903892415.1 uncultured delta proteobacterium
ATCGAGTCATTACCCTGCAGTTGGCATGGCGGCCCGGGCCAGCATCACGAGCAGAACTACGGAACCGAGTACGGAACCAGCTACGGAACGATGCCGGTGCACTCATCATCATCAGAGAGAGACCAGGCACTGGTTACGTGGGAAGCCGCCATGGCGGAAGCTCGGGGCGTGCCTATTGAGGTAGTGGAGGCGATCACGATCACTTGCGGCGTCAATGAAGATTCAGTCCTTCGCTCTCTCCCTGCGAAAGTCCACGAGTTCTGGCGCAATGTGCATACGGGCGCTGTGGGCCTCGACAATGCCGCCGACGCGCAACAGGAGCTAGAGAATGCCGTGAAGGAAGTATTCGCATGGGCGGACAGTCAGAAGGCACTGCAGATCGCTACGATGCACACTAACGCATTCCTAACTATGCAGCGTAGGCTCAGGCGCACGCGCGGGTCACCGACTGCGCTCATGACGCCAATGGTGCTCCGCCTCGGGCATGAGACCTTGTTCTTCGACGAGAGGTATACGCAGTTTGTACAGCTCTCGTCGGACATCACTGAGCGGATGGACTCCGATCCAAACGCCGTGTTCCTTGGTTGGAGAGACAACGGCGACGAGGCCTGGATGGATCGCTCACGTACCGCGCCGCGAGGTGCACCGCAGCCGAAGAGGCGGCAATTCTCTCGAGGTGCCGGCTTGTCGTCCGATACATCTGCTGGCTTTGCCTTCTATGGCGCCGATACGGGAGACGGAAGGCACTTCCCGCACAATGTCCGCGACATGCACGACGTGCACGACATCCCGCATTATTCACGGGGCAGCGGTCATCACGTGCAGGCGTGGCCACTCACATGCCTAGTACAGGTCAACAAAGGGAGATGCATCACCCATCCGAGAAACCAAAGGCGGTCCGTCGCAGTCGGCACCGCAGCGTCGATGAGAAAGCATCGAAGGCAATGAGCATGGACGAAGCGCTCGCCGCGTTGGACGCTGGCACCCTCGAGCTGTTCGGTACTGCTGCAGCAAGGAAACCAGCTTTTGTGGACTATGAGGAGGCCATCAGGCAACAGGACTTGGGGCGTTCCGTCGTCTACGATGGTGAAGCGCGGAATTCGCTCGGCCGTTCCGATCGGTGTGAGAAGAGAGGGGGACGGGCCAGCAATCTCGTGTCGACCGCAGACCTTTATGACGATACAAAGCCCTACGAGGAAATCGCGGCGGCTTGCGCGAAAATCGCCCTCGTGAAGGGGCAAGGCACGCGAGATACGCAGGAGCGTCCGACACTCGAAGCGGAGCCACGGGGGCAGTTGCCGATGAGAGCAGACGTGTGCGCACAGCTGGTCTTGGCGACGATGGCTGCGGGCCGGAGGTGCGACAACCTGTCGTGCAACGCCGCGCTCCAGATCGAGCCGGTGTTGAATCTCGGCTACGTCGCGCCGTCGCGGTCATTTTGCTCCAGAGCGTGTATGGCAGCAAGCTGTGATGCGCAGGAGCTTTGCGCACACACGCCTGGTGAGATGCCGAAGTTTGGTCCGATCCACATCCGGCCCACCGCTCCGTGTCCTAAATGCGGTGAGACGAACAAAATTGTTTACACGCCCATGGGCCGCACCGACAAGGCCCTTTGTACCCATCCGTCCGCGGAAGTTCAGATGCGTGACCTCATCCCACATGAGGGTGTGTGTGTGAAGTGCGAACACAAACAACAACCGGCCATTTTGGACTTCGCGTCGAAGAGCTTATGGCCTTTGGGTTGCGACTTCAAGCAGGATGCACTCGTTTGGAGCATAAGTCGGCAGTTAGTGTTCATTGAGGTGACGTTGCTAAAGCGATGGTTCGACGCCCGCTTCGATGGGCACCAGTCCTTGGCCACCTTGATGCGGTCGGCGACCAACCGCGCGACGCAGTTGGATCCGAACATCGTCCTCGAAACCTCGTCCAACATCGGTAACGTAAACCAAGCACTGGCCGAGTGGGGTATCGGACGAATGACCATCGACAACTACATCCAAGGCGCTAAAGCGAACTGCCCGATCTGCAATGACGGCGTGAGGCTCCTGACGTTCGACGGTTCCAGTGCCTTGACGAACGTCGCTGACGCTGCACACTCTGCCGAGGGTAGCGCTGCGACTCTCCTCGTGCCGCATGGTGCGCTCCTCTTGCCCGCGGCCACCGTCCGCGCAGGCGTCGCAGCCGACGACAAAGTGCGCGTCGAAAAGCAGCCCGGATGCTCGCACTGCGTGGGTCACAAGTTCAACGCTGATAGGCCAAAGAGCAAGCAACCGGACCATGCGAGCGCGCCGAAGCAGGGTGAGCCAACAGAGGTGTGCTTGAAGCTTTTCCTATGCCTTTGCTCGCACCGCATCGTGCCCAAGAACGGCGCTCTCCTCTCCGAGGTGCACGAGTGCCATGCGCTGTTTCACATCGTACTGCGGCACGTCCTTGGCGACGAATCCTTCCGTTTTTTCGAGCAGTACGAGCAGGACGGCGACGTGGAGCAGCTGATGAAGCTCCTAGGCTTGGCATACGACGTCATGTGCAAGGTCGAGGTCAATCTGTTTGAGATTTGGCGCGAGTTGTTCGGCAACGATCCAAAGGTCGGCGATCTCGGCACCTTCACGAAGCTCTTCATCGGTGGCTTCCACGAGCACATGCACAACCTCAAGTGTCGCTTGCAGCACTCGCAATATGCCTTCAAGAACACCGGCCTAGGCTTCGGCGATTTGTGTGAGTCATACTTCAAGTTCAACCTAACCGACGCCGAAGGAAAAGCTACCTGGTATCTCTTTTGCGTCTTGCACTATGAAGGACTCCTCGCTCCGGGGAACTTCGGAAAGTAGCCTCGACTCGGATTCAATCATTTGTGTCACTCGAATGCCAGTGCTCCTTCAAGTTGATTAAAGCTGCGAGAGCAGTTGCACCGTGGCTCGTTCGCATGGCACCCGGGCCCCAGCCTCACGCGCAAACCGCATGAGCCGTGTGCGTGTAGCCCGCTCTCGGGTCAGACCTATGGTGCGCTTGTACATAGCTCACGTGGGGCCCGGGGTCGACCCACCTGGAGTGACTGCGCCGACCGTCGTTGCGGATTGGACGGTGGGTTGCACCGTGGCTCGATCGCATGGGACCCGGGCCCCAACCCCACGCGCAA
>CAITIQ010000652.1 GCA_903892415.1 uncultured delta proteobacterium
AACTATTGAGCGTCAACCAGGAAAACAAACCTAACGCACTATTGTGATAGACAATTAATCCCTTGCGCACAGCAACTGGATGACAGACAAGTGGTTATCAACCTGCCTTTGGCCCGTGCAAACGCGCCGCGGCGGGGTCTAAACCTCCGGCTCGCCGTAGCCGCCTCGATCGTTGGGTTTTAACCCTCGGAGCATCACCTTCGACAAAAAGGTGAGCGCTGGGGTTGGCCGCAGGGAATTAGCTCTCATGACGAACACATCGAATGGTTTTGAGACGGGCGGGTCGGCCCAAGCCTTCGAATTGTTGAAGGAGGAGATCCTTCGACGAGGTCAGAGCGCTCGGACCCCCACGGCAGACATTGTCACTGCAGCGCAGGCCATGATCGCAACGCACGCGCGAGTAAAGCCTGTGCTCCAGGAGATTCGGGAGGCGTTACCTCGGACGAACATAGAGCTGATTCAGCAATTGGGGGCGTGCGGAGAGGCGCTGCTCTATGCGCAGTCTCTCTATTCAGCGGCAGAGAGTCGAACGCCTACCGTGGCGAGGACGGCCGCGAGAGTCTTTGAAGAGCGCCGGGTCTTGATCACCGAATACTCGTTGGCGGTGATGCGAGGGGTCCTGCGCGAGGACGAAGTCAGGCTTTCGGGCAGCAGCTCGCATCGTGACGCCGCGCGGGACATTCGGGCGATCGGTGCGTTGTTCTTGGCCAATTGGTCGAGAGTTGAGCCGGCGATTGGCGGAGTTCTCGCACGCGTAGAGGACGCCATGGCGCTCGCGCACAAGCTGACTTGCGAGGCCGCTCGCTCAGGTCAAAGGAACAAGAAGCTCAACCTTCATGCCCAAGCGCGCAATGGGGCCTTTGACTTGGGCCTCGCGGCTCAGCGGGAGGCGCAGCGCGCGGTGGAGTATCTACGCTTTTACCAAGCTGATTCGAGTCGCTATCTGGTCAGCGTTTTTGGAGGAGGAAGGCCACGGAAACAGCCAATGAACGGCTCACGTGCGGTTCGACGCAGGGGCGAGGAGGCCGTCGCCGCTGGTCATCCAGCGGAGGGCCTGCTCCAGGCGAGCGAGCGCGTCGCCTTCGATTGGCTCGCCGTGGGCGAGGATCACCTGGTGGATGGGCCAGGCGAGCAAGGTGCGAGCGCTGCGTGCAGCGAGGGTGCGGTCTTTGACGAAGATGCGCCAGGCGCGACTCTGGGCAACGAAGGCCCAGCAGCTCCGGGAGGCTGCAGAGCCGCAACGTCAGGTGATGGCCGAGGGTGCTCATGCCTCCATTTCACCCACCGAGCTCCGAAGTTGCGTGGGCTCAGAAGAAATGGTGCGCGGTCCTGAGCTGCTGCATCCGCCTCGCACCCTGCTGCATCCATGCAGCAGGGCGCTGCGTTCGGCACCGCTTTATGCGGGATTTGGCGCGGCACGTTGTCTGCAAAAGCGGACAACGGAGGCGTTGATGAGAGCTAAAAGTTTGTTGCTGGGTTTGGCCTTGGGTATCGCGGGCTGCGGTTTGCCGGGCGTAGATGAAGAAAGCGACTCGGAGGCTGAGACCGAAAGTCAGGCTCGCTCGGCTGTGCAGGCGGCAGGCTGCGTTCCGGAGCAACATATCGATCAGCACGCCCTGTGCATCTGCGATGACCTCTCTGGCGTAGGCCGAGTCACCACGCGCAGGAGCGTCCACGGCGAATCATCGATTGCCGCCAACGGAGCCATCTTCCTCGTCAGTGAAACCACGATTGAAGGCTCGGTCCTGGCCTATCGAGGCTTTGACTCTGTCTCCGATGCCTTGATCGAAGGGGACCTGAGCTCCGCCTTTGACGTCTCGTCCGTTGGTGAGCTTGAGGTCGGGGGCAACCTTCAGGCCGGCGGGGATCTTAGTTCGGTGGGTGGTTTGACCATTAGCGGCACCGCCGGC
Source organism: uncultured delta proteobacterium (assembly GCA_903892415.1). Lineage (GTDB taxonomy): Bacteria > Myxococcota_A > Polyangia > Polyangiales > Polyangiaceae > Xiheicaenibacterium. The sequence goes on from CAITIQ010000652.1 coordinate 1,911, forward strand.
GTCGCTGGCGAGGTCTCCGTGGTAGGCGATCAAAGCATCGCAAGTTGGGGCTCGTACGACGCGCAGGCGGCTCCGTGTGCGTGCAGCGGCGATAACTACTTTGATGTGGCAACCGCAGTCGCCGACGCTGCGCTTAGCAATAACAACGTAGAGGTCGGGCTCGACAAGGAGGGCGCGCGGACGGCTGGGACCACCGAGCTCAGCCTCCCTTCTGGAAGATATTATATTAAGGCGACCGAGCTCGTCGGCAACACCACGATCACAGCAGCGGGGCAAGTAGCGCTATTCGTTGATGGGTCCCTCGATCTGGTTGGGGATTCGCAATTGACGATCGCAGAGGGTGGGTCGCTGGACCTTTACGTTGCTGGTGACGTCAGCAGCGTCGGTGCACTCTCGGCCGGCGCTCCGGACAAGCCCTTCCGTCTGCTGGTCGGAGGCAATGAGTCGGTGCTGTTGGCGGTTGGGGAGCAAACGTTTTACGGCCAAATCTATGCGCCGTCGGCGGCCATCGAGCTGGTCGGGGACACGCTCGTGGTCGGTGCGCTCTTCGCCAAGAGCTTGGACGGCGTAGGGGAACTCACGCTGGAAAACGGCGGGCTTTTTTCAACGCCACCGTCAACCTGTCTGCCGCCCGAAGACCAGGCCGAGCCACCGGTGGCCGATTTGCCGCAACCTACGCCGCATTGAGTGCAGGGCACCGCAGGATGAACACGTCATGGCTGCGGTGTTGTGCACTTGGCTTCCTGCAGGTCGGTGTCGCGGACGAACAAACGGCCGTTCAACCCTGCCACCTGGATTGGGGTCCAGCCCGGCGGGGTCTGCGGCTTGGGCGTCGGAACGAAGCTGACGCCCTCGCGAATCTCACCGAGCCATATGGGTCCGTGCGCGCTGTCAGCGGCGATTCGAACCTTGCTCTGGCAGCTAACGCCATTGCGCGGGGTGAGTCGCTCCGGCTCCGCAGACTTACGCGCACTTGGAGCGAGCGGACCGAGCAGCCCGTGGCCGCCGGGCGGTGGCTTCGTTATCGCGTTAGCGGCGACCCAGCCGGTCAACGCTCCTTCCGGCGAAGGCACCTCGACGCGCACGAAGCTCCCGCGACGCTCGAGTTCGATCGCTTCAAGCGTGGTCCCGACAGGAGGCTTGATCGAAAAGCCGCCGCGATCCTCGGGCTCCGGCGCAGAGCGCAGCAAGAGCCCGTCCTTGGCCAGTAGGTGAATCGGTTTTCCGGAGGAAGCGTCGGGCGCAGCGGGCGCCGTCGTCGCGAGCTCACTGCAGCGCAGTCGCTCCTCGATCGGCAATAGCGAGGGCACGATCAGGCTGTGGCGCGACAGTCTGACGACGACACCGTTCGCGTCGACCGAGACCAGCTCCACCTGGGTCTTGCGATTCGGCGTCAGCATGCCTCCAACGAGCCGGCGGGAGGGCTTTACCCAAAGCGGAACCTTGGTCATGTCCACGAGCCCGATCGCGCTCGTGCCGAAGCCGTCCACCTCCGCCATACCGACGCTCCCATCCCCAGCGGCGATGCGAAAGCGGGCCAGCTCAAAGTACGAGTTCACCCAGACCGCCGAGAGGCCGACATCGGAGAGGGTCGCGTAGAGCCGCAACGGCGGGGCCGTGCTCGGAGTCTGTTGCGCCTCCAGCTCGCACACGCCGGCGCCCAGCTCCTCGACGCGGCCGGCCTCCACTGGTGGAGGAACCTCGACGCTGGCGCTCGCTGTGACCCTCGGCGGCGCAACCACGCTCGGCTCCACCGCAGTGCAGGCCGACAGCGCGAGAACGGCCCCCCAAGGAGCTGCGAGTCTTCTCATGCGCGCATTGAACCACGGCGAACGGCGACGGCTTGGTGCTGTCGCCACGCTGGCGTCACCCGGCGGTGGCGTCGAGTTGACTGTCGCCACGATGGCGCCAACCGGGTACACCGCAGTCACGACCCGACGCCTCGCTGGCGCCAACCGAGAACCACGAACTATCAACGACGCCTCCGTGGCGCCATCTTCTGACTATTGCGTCGATAGTTGGCACCCGTAGGCGACTGTTTTGAATCAACATCACACCAATGACGCCAATCGTTGGCTTTTCTCGGAGTCTATTCTCGCCGATGACGCCACAATGGCGCCAGTTAGCCACTTCAAGCTAGACATCGGGTCGGAACCGGGTTGGGAGAGGGTGATGTCGCGACTTTCTGAGGCCATCCGCACAGCCCGGCTGAAGCTGGGGCTGACACAAAAGCGTCTGGGCGCCTTGGTGCAGACGTCGGATCGGGCGGTCACCCGCTGGGAGTCCGGGCAAAGTGAACCGAGCCGCAACAAGCGTAGGCGGCTGGTGGTGGCGGTCGCGGAGCTCAATCGTGAGGTGGCCAACGAGCTCTCGATCGGTTTGGGTGCAGCGGCGCAGAAGCCAGAGCAGGCGAAGCCCGCACCAGCCGCACCACCGGCGCTATCGGCGCATGACGCGTTGGCGCTGGCCCTACTGCACGCCGCCGATGAGCTGGACCAGCCGCCACGACGGGTGCGTGGCGCGCTGGTGCGTTATCTGCGGCGGGCCAAGTCGGCGGGCCTCACGCTCGAGGGCGCCCTGGCCGAGCTAGAGGCTCAGGCCGGCCAAGGCTGAAGAGCCGCAGGTGCGCGTCGGCTTCGGCTGCGACTTGCCTACGCGCTGCGCATTCCCCAGTGCCATCCGAGTTCGAGCTCCACTTCATCGAAGGGCTCCGCGCCCGCGACCGAAGCGCTGGTTGAGATCGGAGCCCAGCTCAGACGAGGCCTGCGCGTGGGGCATCGCCGGCCGAGGGTGCGAATGCAGCGTCCCATGAAGGATCTGCCCGACGTGGTGCTCGGGGATCGTGAACAGATCCTCGTAGACGGCCTTACGGGGCGCAGACATCGTTGCGAATCTACACCCCCATACGACGCCCGGCCATGCCACTGGCGCGAGAGTGCGCCGATCCAACTCGGCGCTCTACTGGCCGGTCATCGTCACGCCACATTTGCCGGCGAGCTTTTGGCCGTCGAGCTCGCCCTCGAAGGTGTCTCCGGCGACGCGATAACGAGCGATCTTGCGCACGGCTTTGGTCTCCGAGGCGTAGGCCTTGGTGCCGTCGGGGAGCACCGTGGAGTCCTCGGCGTACTTGAGGCCGAGCGTGTGCCACTCGCCGTCGTCGACGCGCGATTTGGTGGGCGTGAAGTCCCAGTGGATGGCGCGCTCGCCGCTGTCGCGCGGGGGTAGCCATTCGCCGCCGTAGACCGCGCCGTCTTTGAAGCGCACCGCGACCGACTCGGCTTTGCACAAGCTGGTGAGGCCGGTTTTGTCGGGCGCTTTGAGCGAGCCGGCGGCACCGAAGATGGCGAGCTCGTCGATGTCGATGTCGCCGCTCTTGGAGCCCTTGTCGAAGGCCAACACGCTGATGCGCAGCTTGCGCGTGGTTGCGCCGATGGGCAGCTTTTTGCGCACGCCTTTGTCGGTCGCACGGTCGAAGCCGAGCTCCGCTTGGCCGCCATCCCACTCGACCTTGAGCTGCTTCATCACGCCGTTGATCTCCCAGCGCTCTTCGCCGTTGGAGGTCTTACCGGTGCGCTGGCCGGCCAGCTCGATGCCGTCCACGCGGGTCCCGGGGTAGAGCGCAAACTCGATCCAGGCGCCCTCCGGCGGTGAGCTCCACGAGGTGGCCGGCTTGCCGTCAATGGCGAAGCCAGGTTGGTTTGTGTCGAAGCCGTTGGAAGCGTTGACCGCCTCCACGACCTCTTTGGTGACGTCCGGACCGAAGGCCTCCGGCTTGGGCGGAGCGGCCGTTGTTGCGGCACTCGCAGCCGCGGAAGCCGAGGCTTTGGGCGCGGCTGAAGCAGCCGCGCTGGAAGAGGACTTGGCCGCAGCGCTCGCTGGAGCGCCGCTCGCCGCGGACGATCCACTACCGGAACCGCCCGAAGGTCCGCACGCCACGATCAAAGCCGAGACCACCCACCCACTCAAACGCTGGTATCGCATGGGCGCGCAGCATAAGAGAAAGCGCCGGGGCGAGCTCATTCGAACTCGTCGACGATGAACAGCTTGCCCAGCTTCACCGAGTCGGTCTTGCGATCGACCGAGCCGGTGATGGTGAAAAGGCTGGTCTTACCGTCGCCGTCGAGATCGCCCTCGGCCGAAATCTCAAAGCCCTCTTTGCCTGGGTTGGGGCCACCGCGCGCGGGGCCTTTGTAGCCGCCGCCGCGGCGATAGTCGTATTGGAAGTACTGCGAATTCACCATCGAGAACTTGAGGCACTTCCAGCCCGCCAGCGGTGAACCCGTTTGGTAGTCGCGGCCGTCTTGTTCTGAAGATTGATATTTAGCGCCCTTCGGCACGGTGGCCGGGACGGCCTGCGCAGACTCGCAGAGCTTGTGCGCTGCAGCTCCAGCAACACCCATTTGCTCACGCTCATAAGCCCCTTGCGCCCCTCGTGCGATGGCGAATACACCGCTCTTGGCTTCGGCGGTCTTGGTCGAAGCGAGGTAGCGTTTCGTACCGTAAATGGCGAGTGCGCTGAGCGTGCCAACGCCCGCAGCGATGCCCGTTTCTCCGGACAAATGTGCGCCTAGATCGACCCCCTGCGTGTTCGGCCGCAGCAGCAGCTCGGCAAACACAGTGGAGTCGCTGCCTACAGCGACCGACGATTGCCCGGCCTCCGATGGAATCAGCTTTTGCAGCGCGGCGAAGTCGGCAAAGGCGACCAGGTGCTGCTGGGCTGCGACCAGCGCGCGACCGCTGGTGAAGCCGCGACTGTCGCCCAGCTTGGCCTTCGGTTTGCGGGCGGAGGCCAGCAACGTCGGGACCATCGCGGTACCTCCGGCCACGATCAACACGCGACCCTTTTCGGCTACGACCTCCAGCCGGGCTTCGCTGTCTCCCATCGAAACGGCGCCCGGCGAGACCTTGGGCGATTTGCTCTTGTTGTTGGCCACCGACGCGCCGAATACGTCCACCGCCGCCTTGGCCAGCCCATCGTCGCGCGTGCCGATCGAGATCAAGAGCCCGCCCTTGGAAAGGGTATCGAGCGTTGCGCCGGGAGGCAGGTAGGCCGCGAGCGAGAGCTCATCTCCGAGCCCACGCTCGACGTCGGCCAGCGTGAGCTTGCCTGCTTCAGCCAACCGCGAGCCGAGTAGCGCCACCACGTCCTGGTCGTCCATGCGCCCGAGCTCG
>CAITIQ010000653.1 GCA_903892415.1 uncultured delta proteobacterium
CTTTTGAAGAACCAAGTTCAGCGACATTGGTCACGGCTTAGCCTTGGTTTTTTTCGGGCTTGCAGGCTTGGGCTGTGGCTTCCACAGAGGGTCTGCCTTGCAGGCTGCGTGCGTGCGATAGAGAGCGATGCCTAGCGAGGTAGGGCACCTTACCGTCGGGAAAATGCTCAGCGAAGCGCTTGATACGCTCGAGCTCGGAGTTTCCGAGCTTGGGACATGGGAGCTCACAGAACGTCACCAAGTACGGTTCGAACCTCACGGGTGACTTAGGTGACCGGAGTTCGAGACTAACCTCCTCGCACAGGTTGCAGACCTGGGAGCCGCCGTCAGCGCAAGACACTCGAACCTTCGGACCACACCAGGCGTCGATCCTCACATCTGTGTATCGAAAGTGCGCGGTGTCTCCCACGACCGGGCCAACGCCTGCGCCAAGTTCGCTGAAGCCCGCCGAACCGCCGTCAAATTCTTCCCAGGTGCCGTCTGCCTTCTTGCGCTGCTTGCCACCGCCACCCAGGGCCACCATCTCCCGGGCTGCACTCCCGCCCACATAGTTTCGCACTCTCTCTCCCCTCTCCATGCGTTCGGGGCCCGGGATCTTGATGACGATGGGGTAGTCCGGATCCTTGCCGCGTTCCACGATGGCTGCCGCGCAATGGGAGGGAAAGTGTTCGTCCTCGACATTGATGAACAGCTTCACCTCCTTGCCCTCCGGCACCCACTCGAGCAAGGGGGCAAAATCTACTTCGGGTGTGAAGTCCCGCAGTTCAGGGAACCGTGCTCGTGCCCACTCAAGCTCGCGTGCCCAAAACTCAGGGCCGGGCTCCGCGGGCTCGGCAACAACAAGCACGGGAGTTGGCTCGACCGCGGTCGCGAGGGTGTTCGAGTCAGCCATGGCGCTCGCGGTGGCGTGTGCGGTTGGCGCTGGGATCCTAGCGCTGGTTGATGGCTCCATGCAGCCATGTGCCAAGAGGCAAAAACCAACGACGACAATTCGTCGGCTCATGGATCCACGGTGATCGTCACCATGCAGCGCACGCGCTCGCGATTTTTCTCAGGCTCAACATCGCGCCGACAGGAGAACAACGCTCGCGTACACCGTCAAGCCGTAGAGCTTGACGCAGAGGTGGCATCGACGCTCACCGATGGAGTGCTGTTTCAATCCTCAGCGTTGGTATCGAGATTGGACTACCGAGTTGGCCAGGCGGCCCGGCTCGGACAGGCGTCGTGTGCGTGGAGGGCGCGAGACTGAGCATAAGTTTACGTTCCGCTGCACCAACGTCCGACACTTACGCAACGGTGAAGGCGCTTTCGCTCTGCCCATCCGAATGCCCATTAAGCCGAATTCAAAATTCCGCTACAAACCCGGCAGGCGCAGTTCCCAACTGGGGACGGACAATCGATGACCCTTTTGATCTACATCGTCAAGTCGGGGGACTGGCTTGCCAAGATCGCTGAAGACCACGGCACGACGGTCGGAGCGATCTGGAACCACCCAGGGAACGCGGCGCATCGCGCAAAACGCGGCTCCCCCGACGTACTCTACCCGGGGGACGCGCTGCACATCGATGCTGCCCAGCACGTCGCGTCGCTCGCCCCAGTGCCACCTTCGCCCGTAGAAGCTGCTGGGTCTTCGCCCGGCTCGCAAGAGCCGGCCCCATGGCCCTATTCGCAGTACGAGGGGCCGTTTTCGACCAAGCCTACATGGGAGTGTCCGGGCGGGACATGCGAGTGTCACCCCGTGCCCGACGACGCGCCGAAGGACGAGCATGTCATCGTCTTCTACGACAAGCATGGCGTACGCATGCCGGGCGCGCGTTGTCGTGTCTATGAGCAAGGTCTCCTGCTCACCCCCGATCCGACCAGCGCAGACGGGGACGGTGAACTGCGGGTTGAGCTCAAGTCCACAACCTCGACGTTACGGGTCGAGTGGGCTCCGCCAAACCTGCCGCTTCACCAATTCCTGCCCTACAGAAACACGTACCACGTCAAGATGAGCGACGACGGCGACCTTGCCCTCGACCGGCGTCTCGCGAACCTTGGCTTCTTTAACGGCAGGCGACGGCGAGACAACGTCGCCGACTACCAGCGAGCGTACACGCGGCCACCGACGGGCAACCCTGACGACATCCGCCTCGAAGTGCTCGAACGACACGACAACGGAACTGTCGAGCCGTTCCATCCGCAGGCGCCAGGCGGGCCGACCGAGCAGACACGGTCGCTGTTCGCGGCGCCTAAACCTCGGTCGGGCTCTGCCTTGCGCCTGGCACGTGACGAGCAGTTGGGGGCTGGTGGTGGCGGGCAGGCGACTCCCTCAGCGCAGAACGCGAAGGGCTCCGTCGTCCCTGCCGTCGCCGATGTGGTCGTGCTCGTCATGCTCTCACCCGACTTCGGGCTGATCGACCCTAAGAAAACGACGGTTCAGCTGCGGCCGCGGAGCGTTCCGGGAATGGACCAGAAGGAGAGCGAAACCAACATCGAACCCACCGTCATACCGAGCGGTCCCTCAGCACCGTTGAGCTACGAGTTCAAGGACATACGGGTTGGGATCTACGATGCGATTGTCGGCATCGAGGGTGTCAAGCGGCCCGGAGGCCGGACCACCTACGCCCTGGGAAAGAAGGAGCTGGAGGTGCGTCAGTCGTGGCCCAGCCCAGGCTTGCTGGTAACCGCGGTGGTTGGGGAACCTATTCTGAGTGTCAGCGACCCGCGGTTGGCTCTGGATATGGAACCCATGCGGCGCCGCCGAAAAGTGCTCGCGACTGTCTTCTCGACATTTCCGCAGTGGGCGGGCGGCGCGGATGCGGCGCGGCTCGCCAATCACGCCCCGCCCTACGACCAGGGAGCGTACAAGGACATGATTGCCGATGCATCGCAGAACACGTGCTCGGCGATCAATGCGATTACCAACAACATTGCCAGTGCGAAAAAAAACAAGATTGATCCGGCGAAGCCCGAGCAAGGCCCCGTACCGGACGGAAACGGAGGTCACTTTGGGTACAAGATGAAGCTGCATCCAGCTTACGTGACCTACGCGGAGGGCCTTCGACCAAGCGTAGGGGACTCCGTTTGCTTCCGGGAAGATGACGGACTGATTCACCATTGCGGCCTGTTTCTCGGGCTTGTTAAGGTGCAAGACCCGAGCTGGATCAAAGCGCACTGGGATGCCCAGCCCCTACCATCTCCACAGAAGGTGTGGATCAGTGCGGACGGGGGCCAACGCACGCCCACTCAGCCCTTCCAGGACGATCCGGAATGGGCTGGTCCCGACGTTTCAACAATCTCCCGAACGAAGAGGCAGCCTTCATCCTTCCACGCATCTTCACCACACCGGACGGTCGAGCTGAGGTTCAGAACTGCTACGCCTTTCCGACGACCGTGAGCGACCGACGCATCGTCGACGGTTGGCTCGACGTGTCCGACCCACTGGTTCCCTTCCCGAAGCCCGATTACGGCAAGGAACGAGATGAACTCACATACGGAACCGAGAAAGACTACAACAGCATTAAAGCTTATCTCCTGAAATTTCCCGCCTTGGTAGAAGCCGATCGGCGCGCCTGTTTCGAGATTCAACACGGGGTACCCCCGTACTCCATCTAATGCGTATTACCTCGTATCTCCTCGCCGCCGCCCTAGCGCATTCTGGATGTACGGCAGCGCAATCGGTGCCGGAGGACATCGCCATCGTGCCCAGCGCCAGGACGCCTTCGGCGGCTCAATCGTCGCCGAAGCCGCAGCTCGCCGCCGGAGAAGGCCGCTGCAGTCTCGAGTTGGCCGAACTCTCCGAAGCCGAGCGCACGCCGAGTCCGGTGTATCTGGTTTACGACGAGAAGCTGTTCCGCGTCGATGCGCTGGGCACCCGACGCATCGACGGGCCGTTAGCGCCGCCGGGGTCCATTGGCCACTTCGCCGGGCCACGCGGGACGCTCTGGGTGCGACGCGGTGACGGCGTCTTTGTTATCGGACCGACGGACCGAACGCTGCGACGCGTGGCCCCCCCGCCTCCCTGGAACAGCTGGCTCGTCGCGCGCGGCATGTCGGACATCTGGGCCATTCGCCTCGAGGCGATAGCCCACTACGACGGTGCAACATGGTCCACGTGGTCGACCGAGCAACTCTTCGGTGCGGTCCCCCGCAACATCGAGACAACGCAAGACGCCGTTTTTGCTGTGGTCGACGGTAGAGTCTTGAAGGCAGACATTGCTGGCGGGGTCCCGGTGCGGATTGCCATTCACCAACCGGCGTTATCATTTGACACCCTCCTCTCGTCCGGGCGCCAGGTCGTGGTCGCAGAGACGGGTCTAAGCCAGAGTCACTTCGAGCACTGTTTACTCGCGGACTTCTGGCGTTGCGCCCCCGGCGTGAGACGGATTGCTATTGTTGGCCCTTCGGGGATGGTGGAGTGGCGCGACGGCGCGCTCAGCGCGGCCGCTGACCCCACCTGCATCATCAAGCTCGAGGCCCCTATTGATGACGGTGAATGGCAGCCCGATTTTAGCAACAGAGCCAGAATCGACGGCAACAACCGGCTCTGGGTGCCGGTTGTGAACGGCTTTCGAGTCTTCGACAAACAAGGAGCCGTCGTGGCCGAGTATCGCGCTGGCATGCTTGAGGGGATCGACGGCCCGGTAACCAACATGATCGTCCCAGGTGGTGGCCCCAAGGGGCTCCCACCGCCGAAGAAGCGCCGAATGATCGACGTCGCGGGCAGCCTAAGCCTCCACCGCAGCTCCCAAGCGCTCGGCGGCGCCACTCTCACCCTGCATATCGGAGCGGGCGTGAAGCGCACGGCAACAAGCGATGCGAGCGGCGCATTCATCCTGAGCGACGTGCCAGAGGGCGACTACGAAGTGACCGTGACACCACGACCAGGTGACCCCGCGTGCCGGGACGCAGAAACCGGTTTTCAGTTTCGCACCGCGCACGATTGCGCGGCGAGCAAGGTCGGCTCGGGCGCATGCGACCTTGGGTCGCTATCGCAGTGCAAGCCGAAGTTCCGGGCACCTCGCTTTTAGACTCGCGTCAGTCGTCGCAGCGTCCATCCGCTGCCACCCAGTTCCCGCACGTGATACGCCTTGAGCAGAGAGGCACACGTGGCATCGACGATCACCGAAGGAGTGCTGTTTCAATCCTCAGCGCTCGGGGACACGCAGTGGACGGTTCGCTCGCTCGAGGGGGAGGACGCGCTCAATCAAGAGTATCGGTTCCACGTGCACTTGGAGCTGGCGAAGGGCGACCTTTCGAACGAGGACCTGGAGAGGATGCTCGAGGCGTCAGCCACGTTGTCGTTTGTCGAGGCTGGCCGCGAGCTCAACCGATTCTCCGGTGTCATCTCCGAACTCACGGCGCATCCAGACGTCGAGCGAACGCGGACGGATCTCCATCTCGAGTTGGTGCCGCGGACCGCGCTTGCAGCGCACCGCCGCGGGAGCGAACTCTACCTCGAGAAGACGGTTCCCGAGGTCCTTGTCGATAAGCTCAAAGCCTTGGGCCTTTTGCCCGAGCGCGACTTCGCCCTGCTGCTCCGAGCCGCCTACCCGCGGCGCGAGTTCATCGCTCAGTACGAAGAGACCGACCTGGCGTTTCTTCGACGGCTCTGTGAAACAGCCGGCATCACCACCAACTTCGAGGAACGCCAACAGGGCGAGGTCCTGGTGCTCAGTGATGGGAATACGCCGTTCGAGGAGGTCCTCCGCCCGCGGCTACGCGCGCGTCACCGCGCGGACCACCCGGCGGCGTATGACATTCACACCACGCTTCGACGGGTGCCCCAGAGCGTGCAGATGCACGACTATAACTACCGCACTCCTCGTCTCGCACTCCAAGAGCGTGAGACGACAAAGCAGGCGGCCTCGACCGGAGAGTGGACGGAGTTCGGCCATCATCCGAAGACCGTTCGCGAGACGCGCGAGCTCGCCGAAACGCGCACGCAAGAAAAGGCGGCGCGACATCACGTGATCAAGGGCTCGGCGACGGAGGCGTGCCTTCGATCGGGCCGCGTCGTCCATATCCTCGATGCCGTTGCCTCTGAGCAGTCCGTTCTCCTTACGCGCGTCGAGTACCGATTTCGCGCGAAGGAAGGCGCCAGTGAGCAACAGGGCTGGGAGAACCGGTTCGAGGGGATTCCGGCGAACGTAGTTTTTCGTCCGCAGCGCGTGACGCCGGTGCCGCGCATTTCAGGTCTGCTGAACGCGGTCGTCGACGGCGCCATTCGTGGGGACTACGCCGAACTCGACGAACTCGGACGCTACAGGCTTCGGTTTGCGCACGACCGATCGGGCCGAACGGACCTCGGAGCGACGCACCCGGTCCGAATGATGCAGCCTCACGCAGGAGCGAGCTACGGGATGCACTTCCCATTGCGCCCCGGGACGGAGGTGCTCGTCGGCTTCGTCAACGGCGACCCCGATCGGCCGGTCATCGTTGGGGCAGCACCCAACCCTGCCACGGTGAGCCCAGTAGCCGTCCGCAATCAAACGCAGAACGTGCTGCGCACTGGCTCCAACAACGAAATGGTCATTGAGGACCTCAAGGAGCATGAGCGGATCCGTATCCACACGCCGCACGCTGCCACGACGCTCCAGCTTGGATCTCCTGAGGAGGCTGAAGAAGGCGTCTTGCTGACGACGGAGGCACACGTCACGTCGATGTCTCGGCTATCGAACAATACGGTCACGGACCGACACACGACGATCGCGCGCTCGGCAACGGCCACCCTCGGAGAGCGGATGGTCATGGTTGCTGGCCTGCGAGGTGTCGCAGCATCAGCTGACGGGGCGATCGAGCGGCCGGGTGCGGTGTCGCTCGACACGCTCGCGACGGATCTGCGGAGGATCACCCGCGCTCCGACGCTGCCCGGAGCAACGCACGGGCACGCAGAAACGCCGCCCTCGGATTCCCCCATCGTACTGCCGATGGAGGCGCGACTTCAGAGTGACACGGCTGCCCAAGTTGCCGAGCGGACTGAAGAGGCTGCGCTGGAGTTGGTGCGTGTGATGAGTCGCGCAACCGACCACGGTCTCGACGCAGCCCAGGGCCGCCTGCAAGGCGAGCCTCTTGGTGAACCGAACGAGCCGGCAGCCATCATCGTGAGCGAGCGAACGGCCGCGCTCGTGGGACGCGAGAGCGCGCTCGTCTCTGGGGATCGCACAGCGACGCTATCGTCGCCCAAGTCCGCCGCTGTCCTCGGTCAGGAGACTGCTGTGGTCAAGTCGGCGGGTGACGTCGAAATCGCAGGTGCGCGTAGCGTCCACCTGACGACCTCCGGGGAGCTGGACATGGCCGCCCACACCGCCCGACTCGTTGCTGGCTATTACCCTGAGGCAGAAGCGCCGAAGCTCGATGAAGGCACCTCTCTCGGTGTCATGGCGCGAAAGGACCTGCGGGTTC
>CAITIQ010000654.1 GCA_903892415.1 uncultured delta proteobacterium
GCTTTCGCCTCGAGATAGTTTATCTCAGACAGAAAGGGCGCATTGCGTGGCATCAGGCGGATGGGCGCATTGGGATGCAGCGGAAGCGTGGTGTACGGGGCTAACGGTTCCGACCATCCGCCAGGTGGCTGGACACGGCTCCGAGGAGCTGCGCCAACCGTCATCGCTGCGATGCGCCCCGACGATAGGCGCTCGCGAGCTCGCCTGCGCGCAGCCGAAACTCCTGCTCCGTGAGCACGCCGACCGTTCGCTGCGCCTTGAGGGCCTCCGTCGCCGCTGCGAGTTTGTCGCTGCGTTCGATGTGACGGGCGAACGACGCCGGGTCGTGGACCCAGCCATCAAACAAGTGGTCGCTGATCACGAAGTCGGGCCACTCTCGACGGAGCAGACAGAGGAGCTCCAACACGGCGCCCCAGCGCGCGCGGCATTGGATCGCCATGCCGGCGACGCCATACGCACCGAGCTCGAGGTTTTGGTCCTCCTCGAGGCGCCAGTACCACCCATCCTCCAGCAGCTCCATCCCCGGGATCATCGAGACCAGGCGTTTCAGCATGACCTGCTCGCCTTCGTCCAGGGGAACGCCACAGAGCGTGTCGTCGCTGAGTTCGGCGTAGGCGATCGGAAACCGTGCGCCCTCGTCGAGCCGCATACGGACCAGCGAGAAGCCTTCGTATGCCATCGCTTCAACCGTAGCTGAAATGCAGCCACAGCGGTTCGACGTGCGTGATCGGCTCGCCCTCGAGCGCGTCCACCAAAAGCCGAAGCTCGAAGCGCAGACAACCATCGCTCGCGATGGAGTCAGTCGACGTTGGTGGCACCTCCCAGGTCGCGCCTTCGAGAGCAAAGGAAAGGCCTGAAGCGCGTGCAAATCGCTTCTTGAGCTGGCTCTCGAGGAAGGCGGCCAAACGCTGCGCACTCCAGCCGTCAGCACGCGTGAGCCCAACATATTGAAAGTGAATCAGCCTGGCCTCGCGCGTAAAGCGTTGGACCAAGAGCAGCCACGAGAGTGAGCGCCGGGTGCCTGACTGCGCGCTGAAGGTGGCGTCATCGAGCAGCTCGGCGCTGCCGTCGTCTCGCGTCGTCGGAGCGAGGATGCCGCGTTCCCACGCGAGCCGAGCGTGCTCCGGAGTTGCACCCAGCAACGTTGCTTCGCGCATGCGGCCCTAAAGCCCGAGGCCGCCTCCGGTCGCGCCCAGGATCGAGGCCGCCCTTTGTGCGATCAGCAACGCGCTGGAAGCGAGCGTGTTCGCGGGCGTTCGAAAGCTCCCCGCGCAGAAGGTGAGCCAGCGAGACCACGAGCACGCTCGCATCGCCTTGACCGCCTCCGACTCTGGCCCTTCGAGCGAGCAGGAGGTCGGCACCAGCACCGGAATCGCGTGCTGCTCGGCCTGCAGACCGAGATGTTCGATCAGCACTCCGTCCAGCTCGGGATCGAGTTCGAAACCGAGCACCAAGAGATGCCGCGGTTCCATCGCTGCGTGGTTGCGATCGTTGAACAGCGCGCGCACCCAAGAGTTCTGGAAGCGCGGGGCATCGTTGACTTCGAAAAGCAGGTCCCGCGCGCCAGCGTTCACTGCCTCGACCACCATCGGCGAGCCGCTGCGGGCCAGCCAATCGGCAGCATGCCATTGCTCGCGCACTGCCTCGGACGCGCTGCGAAGTTCGGCCAACGAGCCCGCCTTCAGGCCGAGGTCGCGCCGCTGATAGTCGAGCGAAAGCGTTGCATCGAGTCCGCGCGGATCGAGCGTTACGGGCTTGCGATCACTGAGCGGTCGCTCGTCGGGCTCCCCGCGAAAGTCCGCGATGAACATCACGCGAAAGACCAGTGTCTTGTCCCAATCGTGGTTCAACGCCTGCGGGTCGGGCTCGGCGAACAAACTCAGCGAACGAAAGCGCGGCGCGCGGGGCTCAGCCATCGAGAAGCAACGCTAGCACTCTGCAGCGGCGCAACGGCGGAGCCATCCACGACCTCGCTCACTTCACGGCGCGGTAGAGCGTCTCTCCACTCGCGTAGAAGACGTAGTTCGCGCTCACAGCGATGGGCCCGGGCTCCGTCAGATCGCCGGAGAGGGCTTGGCATTCCTCGGCAGCGAAGGCGTTGCTCGCCACCGGGCATCGCATCAGGCGCACGCCGCTGCTTGCACCTTGGTTCTGTGCCCTTGTGGCGCTGCTCGAGTCGAGCCGTCCGCTCAACAACGCTCAAGGCGACATTGAGCCTGACGATGGTTTATCGCACGCCCCAATGTCGCGCGTAGGTGCAGCTGGACCTCTCGGCGGTCGAGTTACGGCGCTAAGGAAACTCGAACTGGCGGGTGACACGAACCGGTGTGGGCGCTTCCGGAGGATGGGCGACCGAACTCACCGTTTTGTTGAGATGGCAGGCCGATGCCCGGCCGATCGAGGGCTCAATTCAACAAAACGTCCAATTGGACCGCCCATCCTCAGGCAGGCCGACGCGAAGGCGTTGCTCGGCCGACTCTCCTAGCGGAAGCGGCGGACTGGGGGTCCAGACGGTCGGAAGGTAGAGGTCCTTGGCTCCCTCGAGCAGGTCGCCGACGAAGCGGGCATCAGCATCCGCTCGCTGGCCCGCGACCTTGCTCGCCTTCGCGGCCAGGCAAGGCCGGTCCGAAAGGAGACTCAAGGCACCTCGAGCTCCACCACCACCGGGCAATGGTCGGAGGCCTTGGGCCGATCCCAACCAACGCGCGGGTAGCGTGCTCCTTGATGGCGCGCTGCGCGGTGCGGCTGACCCTCGCGGATGATCTTCGGCTTCACCGAAGCATTGGCGGCGGCCACGGCTGGCGAGACGATGATGTGGTCCAGCTGGCTGTAGACGTCGTCGCGACCGAAGTAGCTTGTCCAGCGATCCAGCGGGTCGGCGATCCACTGACAGACATCGACGCCAAACGGCCTGTTGCCAGCAAGCAGCTCGGACAGGGCGCTTTGCGCTGGTCGGCCCGAGACGAGATCCGGCATTACGGTCGAGCCGTCCACCTCGGTGAAGTCGTTCATGTCGCCACAGATCGCCCAGTTTGCCGAGGCTGCGCCGGCCTCCGAGCCAAAGCGCGCGCGGATGATCTGGCGCACCGCGAGCACCTCAGCGCGGCGCATCGGATAGGTCAGCTCGCGGTAGGGTGGGTTGGCCTTGAGGTGGCAGATGAAGACGCTGAAAGGCCGCCCACCGATCTCCAACCCGACCTCCAAGCAGTCCCGCCGAAAGATGCGATCGTTTGGCGACGGCTTGGGCAAACCGCGACTTCGACCGCGATCCTCCCATTCCTGTTGCAACAATTTTTCAACCTTCTCGCTCCAGCTGCCCGGGACATCGTTGAAGGTGACATGGGCGTGGGAGGAGACCGAAATCACCGGCAACTTCGAGAGAAAGCCGACATCGATACCGCGACCGTCGTTGCCCTCGACCACCCGTAGGTGGCGGTAGAAATGGCGGCCTTCTGCCTCAGCGCGCACGGTCTCGAGTTGTGTGCGCAGCCAACGTCTACCGGCCTCTCCGCGGGTGGCGGCCTCTGCCGCGAGGGCTGGTAGCTCGCGCTTTACGTCCTGCGCCACGCGGTGCGCCAGCGTCTTGTGGATGTACTCATCACGGAACACCCGCAGCGCCGCTTCATTCTCCACCTCCTGCAGGCAGATGAAGTCAGCCTCCGTGTCGATCAACGCCTGCGCCGTCAGCTGACGAGCATCATCGGAGAGGGCGGCCTCAACCGTACGGCGGATCTGCCGAGCCTCCTCCGCGTCCTCGAACACGAACATGCCGAAGCGGCGATCACTCGCTCGTCCCCCTACCACCTCGGAAGGTCGTGAAAACAGGTTCTCGATGTTGAAGGTGGCCAGGCGAAAGGACGGCATGCAGCCGGGATATCACAGTCAGCTACAATCCGAGCTCGCTGAGCCCCGGGTGGTCGGCGGGACGCGGGCCTAAGGGCCAGCGAAAGAGACGCTGGGAATCCTCGAGCGGGAGGTCATTGATGCTGGCCTCGCGGCGGCGCATCAGCCCTTGCTCGTCAAACTCCCATTGCTCGTTGCCGTGGGCGCGGGACCAGGCGCCCACGGCGTTCTGATGTTCGTACACGAAGCGCACAGCGATGCGGTTCTCATGAAAGGCCCACACTTCCTTGATCAACCGATACTCAAGCTCGCTCTGCCACTTGCTCGCCAAGAACGCGCGGATGGCGTCGCGGCCCTGCAAGAACTCGCTGCGATTGCGCCAGCGGCTGTCCTCCGTGTAGGCGAGCGCGACGCGCTCAGGGTCCCGGCTGTTCCAGGCGTCTTCGGCAAGCCGCGCCTTTTGCGCGGCGCTCTCGGCAGTGAACGGAGGAAAGGGCGGACGACTCATCGGTAGACCTCAGCGCGGGTGATGGGTGACGACGGGGAAGTCGATGTCGGTTGCAGCCACCGAATTGACGTAGTTGGTCAGCGTATTGAGCGCGACGTGCAGGACGATCTCCAACACCTGCGCGTCATCGTAGCCAGCCGCGTTGACCGCCTCGAGGTCGCCGTCGGTCACGTGACCGCGCTCGCGCACGATGCGCGTCGCAAAGCGCACAGCAGCAGCCGCGCGAGCATCGTTCGAGCCACCCGCTCGGTTGGCGGCGATCTCGGCGTCGTCAAGCTTCGCGAGGTTCGACCCGAGGTAGCTGTGGGCCGAGAGGCAGTAGTCGCAGCGGTTCTGCTCAGCAACGGCGAGGGCGATGCGCTCGCGCGTCCTAGCGTCGAGCTGCCCCTTGCC
>CAITIQ010000655.1 GCA_903892415.1 uncultured delta proteobacterium
CTCCAGCGCGAGGGGCAGCTCGCGCTCGTCGCCGAGGTGCCGGCCGGACCCCACGTGGGTGAGGTGGGCGCCTTCGTTCCGTTCTACGCCTTGAACTTGAGCGCAGGAATTCACCGGTTAGCGCCGAGTATCGAAATCGAATCAACGCCTCAGCGCTCGGTCTCCTCCGTTCCTATGTCGAGCGAGCAAGCGGCCCGCATCACGGTGAACCAGCCGGCGTGTCGCTGGCTTCACCTCGGGGTCCAATCGTTGACGGTAAAATCCGAGAACTACGGGGATGGTGACGGTGCTCCGGATCTTCGTTGGGTGATCGAACAGGAGGGACGCGTCGTATTCAGCTCGGCCGAGAGCCCTTCCGGCTTTCGAGCGCGCTGGAACGAAATGACTCCTGCGCTGCATGTCTGCGACGAGGACACCCTCAGCCTGAACATCCAGGACGTCGACCTTACGTTCCACGATGACGTGGCGTGGAGGACGTTCAGGTCCAGCGAGCTCATCGAGGGAGACGCCTCGAGCCTCGCCTTCGGGAAGGTGGAAAAGCTCCAGCTGCGCGTGAAGCGGGCGAAGCCCCCGATGCGGTGAACCTGCTGGCTGCCCGTATCGCGTCCGTGCCGGCGCGCCAGGCTCAGCCCACGTACGCCGCGAGATGCTTGCCGGTCAGTGTGGACTTGGCCGCCACAAGCGCTTTGGGTGTGCCCTCGAACACAACGCGACCTCCCTCGTGACCTGCGCCTGGGCCGAGGTCGATCAGCCAATCGGCGTGCGCCATCACCGCCTGATGATGCTCGATCACAATCAGCGAGCGACCGCCGTCGACAAGGCGGTCGAGCAACGCGAGCAGCTGCTCGACGTCCGCGAGATGCAGGCCGCTGGTGGGCTCGTCGAGCACGAACACGGCTCCCGGTTCTCCCAGCTGCGTGGCGAGCTTGAGGCGCTGGCGTTCGCCGCCGGAGAGCGTGGTGAGCGGTTGCCCGAGCCGCAGATAACCGAGCCCGACGTCGTTCAAATGCTGCAAAATGGTTTGCGCGGCGGGCGTGCGCGCAGCGCCCTCGGCGAAGAAGGTGAGCGCCTCGGCGACGGGCAACTCGAGCACCTCGGCGATGTTGCGGCCGGCCAATTGATAAGCGAGCACGGCGGCCTGAAACCGCCGACCTTCGCACTCCTCACACACACTGCTGACGCCGGCCATCATCGCCAGGTCGCTGTAGATCACGCCGGCGCCGTTGCAGCTCGGACACGCTCCCTCGGAGTTGGCGCTGAAGAGCGCTGGTTTGACGCCGTTCGCTTTGGCAAACGCTGCACGAATCGGATCGAGCAGGCCGGTGTAGGTGGCAGGGTTGCTGCGTCTTGAGCCGCGGATCGGCGTTTGGTCCACGGTGACCACGCCTTCTTGATTGGCCACCGAGCTGCGAATCAGCGTGCTCTTGCCCGAGCCGGCGACGCCGGTGAGCACCACCAACACGCCCAGCGGGATGTCCACGTTCACGCTCTTGAGGTTGTGCTTGTTGGCCCCGCGGATCTTGATCGCGCCCTTCGGTTTGCGCAGCGTTTGCTTGAGCTTCGCTCGATAAAGCAAATGCCGGCCGGTCAGCGTTCCGCTCGCTCGCAGCGCCTCCACAGTGCCCTCGAACACAAGCTCTCCGCCGGCTGAGCCAGCGCCCGGACCGAGCTCCACCACGTGATCGGCGATCTCGATCGTCTCCGGCTTGTGCTCGACCACGAGCACGGTGTTGCCTTTGTCGCGCAGTCGCAGCAGGAGCTGGTTCATGCGTTGAATGTCGTGCGGGTGCAGTCCGATGGTCGGCTCGTCGAAGACGTAGGTCACGTCGGTCAAGGACGACCCGAGATGGCGGATCATCTTGGTGCGCTGGGCTTCACCGCCGGAGAGGCTGCCGGTCGCGCGCTCGAGGCTGAGGTAACCGAGCCCGATCTCCACGAACGAATCGAGCGTGTTTTGCAGCGAGGCGACGAGCGGCGCCACCGAGGGCTCCTTTAGCTCCCGCACCCAATTCGCCAGATCGCTGATCTGCATGGCGCACGCTTCAGCCAGGTTGAGCTTCTTGATCTTGGAGGAACGCGCTGCTTCGTTGAGCCGTGTCCCAGCGCATTCGGGGCAGGAGGAGAAGGTGGCGATGCGCTCGACGAAGGCGCGGATATGTGGCTGCAAGGCCTCCACATCTTTGGATAGGTAGGACTTCTGAATGCTCGGCAACAGGCCGGCGTAGGTCAGGTTGATACCGTCCACTTTGATCTTGGTCGGCTCTTTGTGCAGCAGATCCGCGAGCTCCTTCTTGGTGAACTTGCGAATCGGCTTGTCCGGGTCGAAGTAGCCGCAGCCGCGAAAGATCCGCCCGTACCAGCCGTCCATCGAATAGCCGGGCACGCGGATGGCCCCTTCGTTGAGCGACTTCTTTTCGTCGTAAAGCTGGCTGTGATCGATCTCGCTGACCGAGCCCATGCCCTCACAACGCAGGCACATACCGCCGGCGCGGTTGAACACGCGCTTCTCGGCTTTGCCAGCGCCCTTGGTTATTTGGCCGACGGCGCTGACCGAGGGCACGTTGAAGGAGAAGGCGTTGGACGAGCCGATGTGCGGTTTACCGAGCCGACTCCACAACACCCGCAACATGGCGTTGGCGTCGGTCACCGTACCGACGGTCGAGCGTGGATTGCCGGCCATGCGCTCTTGGTCCACTAGGATGGCGGTGGTCAGCCCCTCGAGTACGTCCACTTCGGGGCGTGCGAGCGTGGGCATGAAGCCCTGGACGAAGGCGCTGTACGTCTCGTTGATCAGCCGCTGCGACTCGGCCGCGATGGTGCCGAACACCAGCGACGACTTGCCCGAGCCGGATACCCCGGTAAAGACTGTCAGCCGCCGCTTGGGTAGCTCGAGGCTGACGCCCTTGAGGTTGTTCTCCCGTGCGCCGCGCACACGAATACGGTCGTGATGGTCGGCAGACGGCTGGGCTTTCGAGGGCTCTTGCAGGGCGCGCTTCACACCGTCTTGTAGCAGGGCGGGGCCCTGCAAAGGTGCGCCGCACGATCTCCCCTTGGGTTAGCCTCCGCTTGGTGCACAAGACGAAGTTGAGTGTGGCCTTGGGTTTGGGCGCCCTGATAGCGCAGGCAATGGCGTGCGGAACCTCTCCGCCCGCGGACCAACCGGTTACGCTATTACCTTCCTTGGACCCGCTGCCCAGCACGTCGGCGACAGGGTCGCTGCCTGCTGCTTCGGCTGCGTCGGTGGCTTCAGCGCAGCCCACGTCCACATTGAATCAAGACCTGCTCGACGTCGCACAGGTCGGCGTGCTCACAACCGACAAGGCCGCTCCCGCTTGCCCAGCCGACATCAAAGCCGAGTGCTCCGTCTCCGACGATCGCTGCGTGAAGCCGGGCTTTAAATGCCAATGCTACCAAGAAATGGTGCCGAACTGTGGGGGAGCCGCGGCCATTCCGAGGTGGGCCGGCCCGCGCGCCTGGCACTGTGAGCCGGAAGACCGTCAAGCCAAGCGTGAGGACGGTTGCCCGTTCTACAACCCGGGCAACGTCGCGGCCTGTACGAGCGAGGGCAAGCAGTGTGCATACGGTGGTCCGTGCAGTTTCCAATTTGTGACGGCCACCTGCACCAAAGGGCTCTGGCGCTTACCGCCGGCCACCGACCCTCCAAGGAGCCCCCCGCCGTGAGCCGCTGACGCAGCGAAAAGGTTCCGCGGCCAAAACTCTCAGCCGCCGCTTGGGCAGTGTTCGCGTGGTGGGATAGGCTCGCTGCGTGCGCAAGACGAAGCTGATCGTGGCCTTGGGGTTGGGTGTGCTGCTGGCGATCGCTTGCGGGACGTCTCCGCCCGCAGACCAACCGGTGACTCAACTAGCGGCGAGTGGGGCGGCTACGGGTTCGGCGCCGGTGGTGGTGCCGCAGCCAACGGCTTCGGCGACGAGTTCGGCAGCTGCTCCGCAGCCCACGTCCACTGTGAAGGAAGACCCTCTCGACGTCGCCCAGGTCGGCGTGCTCTCGACCAACAAGCCGCCCGCTTGCCCAGCCGACATCAAAGCCGAGTGCTCCTTCTCCGACAATCGCTGCGTGAAGCCGGGCTTTACGTGTGAGTGCTACGAGATGATCGATGCGAGCTGCAGCGGTGCAGCTGCTCGCCCGACGCTACCGGGCCCTCGCGTCTGGCACTGTCAACCGGAGGATCGTAAAGCCAAACGCGAGGACGGTTGCCCGTACTACAGCCCAGAAAGCGGTACCGCGTGTTCGAACGAGGGGAAGAAGTGCCAATACGGCGGGCAGTGCAATTTCCAAGGGGTGACGGCCACCTGCAGCAAGGGGCGCTGGAGCCTGCCGCCAATGGCGGATGGTCCAATGGGTCTACCACCCTCGAGTCCACCGCGCTCGAACCCGCCGTCTTCGAAGCGTTAGGTCGAAGGCGGAGTGGGCTCGAGCTTGGTACAACTTCAGCTCGCGAGCGAGGCCATGTCGATCACGAAGCGATAACGCACGTCGCCTTTGAGCATCCGCTCGTAGGCGTGGTTGATCTGTTGGATCTGAATCGACTCGATGTCGCTGACGATCGCGTGCTCTGCGCAGAAGTCGAGCATCTCCTGCGTCTCGGCGATACCGCCGATGCCCGAGCCGGCAAAGTTCCGGCGCGGTAGCAGCAGGTTGAAGGCACCGACGGGCAACGGCTTCTCCGGCGCGCCCACCAGGCATAGCGTGCCGTCGAGCCGCAGCAGTTGCAGGTAGGCGTTGATGTCGTGATCGGCGGAGACCGCATCGAGCAGAAAGTCGAAGCTCGACCGGTGCTTCTGCATCGCGCTTTCGTCGCTGGAGAGCACGACCTCGTGCGCACCGAGTCGCAGACCGTCGGCGACCTTCTTCTCCGACGTGGTGAACAGCACTACGTGCGCACCAAACGCGCGGGCGAACTTTACGCCCATGTGACCGAGCCCACCCAAGCCGATGATGCCGACCTTCTTGCCAGGACCGACCTGCCAATGACGGAGCGGTGAGTAGGTGGTGATGCCGGCGCACAAGAGCGGCGCTGCCGCCGCGGGATCGAGCGTCGTGGGGACCTTCAAGGTGAAGGCCTCGTCCACAACGATCGATTGGGAGTAGCCGCCGAAGGTGTAGCCGCCCTTGCCGTCATCGCTGTTGTACGTGAAGCGCGGGAACGACTCGCAATACTGCTCGAGCCCGCGCTTGCAGTTGGCGCACGTGCGACAGGCGTCCACCATGCAGCCGACGGCCGCCATATCCCCGACGCTCACCTTCTTGACCGAAGTTCCGACGCGGGTCGCCCGACCAACGATCTCGTGGCCCGGAACGCAGGGGTAACGTGTGCCCGACCATTCGTTGCGCGCTTGATGGAGATCGGAGTGGCAAACCCCGCAATGCAGGATCTGGATCTCTACGTCGCTGTCGCCCGGTTCACGTCGCTCGATGTCAATCGGACCGAGGGGGCTCGTCGCACTGCTGGCTGCGTAGGCTTTGACTGTCATGGTGGGGACCCTACGTCATTGCGCCGCAGGCCGATGCAGTCATGAGCACACTGCTAGAAGAACTCGATCTCGGCGAAGGGCCGCTCCCGACAAGCAGCGAGCCGCGAACGCCAATCCCCTACGTGAAGCTCCATCTTGTGACCGTCGGGATCGAGGAAGTAGAGCGAAGCTCCCTCACTGCGATTCGACTGCCATTCGGTTGCCCCGGCCTGGCGCAGTCGCTCCGATAACGCATCGAAGTCGGCCGCTGCGACCGAGAACGCAAGGTGCGAATACTCCGGCGGGGGCGCGCTGCGCGTGGTCGCGTCGAGCGTGAGGCAGACCCAAGTCTCTTCACCCGCGAGCAGATAGGCGCCCTTGGCCCAACGTGCGAGCGGTCGCAACCCAAGAACTTCCCGGTAAAAGCCGAAGGAACGTTCGAGATCGCTCACCGACAACGTCAGGTGGTTGAGCCCTCCAACCACAGCTCGCTTCTCGTTCGACATCGCGTTGTCTCCAATTTTGAGCGTATCAACCCACTATTCCGCGGGTTCCGAAGCCAATCGCTCGTCGGGACGAAAAAAAGAAAGAAAAGAGTTTGACACCGACCGGGAAGATTCAATAAGGTCCGCCTCCCTGAAGCGAACCAGAGTCGCTTCGGCGGGCAGCCGAAAAGGCTGACGGTACGAAAGTACCAACAAGTTATGCACAGCGATGTGGATAACGCCGACGGCAACGTCGGCGCTCGGTCCTTGAAAACTGATTTGTACGCGTAACAAGGTTGGTCGACAGGCCAACTGACGGTTACGCCGGGCAACTGGAGCCGGCACGCTTCTTTTCACGGAGTAAGCGGCCGAGCTCATCAG
>CAITIQ010000656.1 GCA_903892415.1 uncultured delta proteobacterium
GCGCGAACGAAGACCTTCAGCTGGCCTCGTCGTGCACCATGACCGAGGATGCCAGTATGCGAGCTTGGCTTACCGCAAAGCGATTGAACGTCGTGGCGCGATACTTAGTATGAGTCGAAAGGCTAACTGCTGGGATAATTCACCCAGCGAGAGCTTCTTTGCGACGCTCAAGAAGGAGCTTGGCTCAACAGTACATCGATTGGTACAACACTACCCGTCGGCACAGCTTCAATTCAGGCATGAGCCCAATCAAGAAAGAGCTTGCGGCATACACGTGCATAGCCGCATAGATGTGGACCCCGAAAGCGGATTAGGTACAGTACGCGCGCTTCGAACGGGGCGAGCTGTCCCGAGAGACAGCTGGACTCGAATTCCGACCTCCCTCCGCAGCTCATCGCAACGCCGGCCCTCGCGCGCACTCGACACGGATCCACAGATGACCTCTGCTTCCCCGCCCTCCGGCTCGAATGACCCCTCCAAGCAAGCCCGTCCCAAGCGGATCATGGTCGTGGAGGACGAGGCGCTCATCGCGCTCGACCTCGGGCGCAGGCTGAAGCGTCTCGGCTTCGAGGTCGTTGGTATTGCCGATAGCTACGACGATGCTCTCGAGCTCTACGCACGGTCGACCCCCGACCTCGTCCTCATGGACATTTTCATTCGGCCCCCGCTCGACGGGATCGAGACGGCCCGAGCGCTCGCCCGACTGGGGGATGCACCCGTTGTATTCCTCACTGCTTTTGGGGACGACGCGACCGTCCGTCGGGCCTCCGAGGTGTCTCCCTATGGGTACATCCTCAAGCCGTTCGACGAGCGTACGCTGCTCGCCACCATCACCGTCGTGCTCGAGCGACACTCGGCCGACAATAAGGTGAGGCTCCTCGCCGCTGCCGTCGAATCGGCTACCGTCGGCATCGCCCTGGTCGAACTCGGGCCCGATGGCACCTCTCAGGTCGTCCTCACCAATGGCATGTACGCTAGGCTCTCGAGCGCCTTCGGCGGGGCGGGGGGTCCAGTGAGCGCACTGCCTTGGATGTTCGAGGGAGAGCCGCTCGAGGAGAGCTTCGAGGTCCTCCGACGGGCATTCGAGCGACGCGAGCCCGGTCAAGGCACGGTTGCGATCACGCGTCCGACCGGGGAGCGAGGTTGGATTTCGATCACGGTATCCCCCATTTCGCGCAGCGATGGTCGGACGACGCACGTCAGCGTCTTCTATCTGGACGTGTCGAAGCAGCGCGCCGCCGAGACCGGAATGGCCGAGAGCCAGCGGATGGAGGTCGTCGGACGACTGACCGCCGGTATCGCCCACGACTTCAATAACATCCTCACGGTCATCCTCACCTTCACCGGCCTGGCGCGAGACGGGATCGAAGACTCGGAGCGCGGCGCAGACCTGGACGAGGTGATCCGTGCCGCCAAGCGGGGGGAGCTCCTTACCCGCAAACTCCTCGATTTCACACGTCGCAACGACGTCCTTGTTTCTGGGGTGGTGTCGGACCTCACCCAGGTTGTCTCCGAGGCTCGCGGCATGCTCGAGCGCCTCGCCAGCCCGATGGCGCGGGTCACATTCGAATTGGACTCTACGTGCGCGCCCATCCGACTCGATCCGACGTCGATCGAGCAGATCCTGATGAACCTCGTCTCGAACGCGAGAGACGCGATGACGTCGACTCCGGGCCCGGTCCAGACCACCGGCGCTATCACCGTTCGCTCCTCCCGCATCGAGGTCGCGGGCGCCGAGGAGCTCGCGTGCGTGCGCCTCGAGGTCATCGACGACGGCGCCGGCATGGAGCCCAGCGTGACCCAGCACATCTTCGACCCCCTCTTCACGACGAAGCCGAGGGGGATGGGCACGGGGCTCGGCCTCTCGACGACGAAGATGCTGGTCGATAGGGCAGGGGGCACCATTCGAGTGCGGAGCGCGCCCGGGAGAGGGACGACGTTCGAACTGGAATTCCCGATGGACGCAGGACAAGCCGACAGCTCCCAGGACCGAGAGGCCTCGGAGGGGCCGTTCCACGTCGACGGAATGCGCTGTCTCCTCGTAGAGGACGATCATTCGCTACGAACGGCAGCTGCGCGAGGCCTGTCCACGGCAGGCTTCCGCGTCGTCGAGGCTTCGAGCGGAGAGGCGGCTTGCGCCGCTATCGAAACGCACGGTGCCACCTTCGATATCGTCGTGAGCGACATGGTGCTGCCGGGCGCCGGAGGCGCACAGGTGTTCGAGGCCGCTCGGAAGTTCGCTCCGAATGCAGCGCTACTCGTGACGACTGGTTACTGCGACCCGGACCTCTCCCCGGTGCTCGCCCAGGTCGAGGTGCTCTGGAAGCCTTTCACGATTCCCTGCCTCGCGCGTCGAGCGGCCGACGCGGTCGCGAAACGGCGAGCCTCCTAATCCGCTCCGGGGCCCGGAAAAGCCTCGATTCCCAATCCCGATTGGAGCTTGGCCAGAGGTGGTGGCCCTGTCGCTCCACGCGGGAGCGCCTGTCCTCGGCGGCGTCGGGGGTTGTTCGCCCAACCGTAGGCGGAGCCTAAATGCGCCAACGCGATCGCCAGAACGTTTCGCCGCGTGAACAGGAGCGGGAAAGGTTCCAGCGTTCGTCCCGGAGGCACGAGCGACCACCCTTCGGACGTCCTCCCGAGGATCCTCACGACCTCGCCCACGTGCACTTCGCTGCACCGATTTCGGTCGAACTCGATCGTGCCGCCGGGCTGCTTCAAGATCGGCTCGAGCGTCGGTATGCACCATAGCGTGAGTTCATCAGCATCAAGTCGGTACTCGTCGACAGGCAACACCCGGTCGGCGCGCTCGGAGGCCTGCCGGAGGAGCTCCTTCGAGAGTCCGAGTTCCCCCTTCGCGACCTTCCCTTCGATTAGCGCGAACGCGGAGATAACCTGGCGGTTGACGACGTCGCGTGCGGCCACCGCGTCATCGGTCACGTCGCGTGGCCCGTCATCGAGCGCTCGATAGCCGGCGTTCAGTCGGGCGATGCCCGCGTCGTCCAGGAGCACGCGGTCTGCTTCTCCCGCGGCGAGCTTGTTCAGCCAGTAGTCGCTCGTTCGGCGCCCGCCCTCAGCGGGCGAGCTCCAGTCTGGCGCGTGTTGCGGAGGGGCAGCACACGACAGGAGCAGCACGAGGCCGAGGAGGTACGTCTTCACAGGCACGGCGCGGCAACGTGAGCGGCCGTGAACCGGAAACGTCCAGCGGTGATCACGCATTCCAGGGGCGACGCAGGCGAGGCGGCGTTCAACCCGCGCGATGCTAGATCACGCGCGCGGTACTGTCAGTGCGCACGCGTCGGGTCCTCGTGGATCGCTTCACCTAGAACATGATCTGCGCGCTGTAGTCCTTCCGACATTGCGCGTCCTTTAGCGGCGCTTCAAGACTACCTGATGCCGCCGATGGCAAC
>CAITIQ010000657.1 GCA_903892415.1 uncultured delta proteobacterium
AGACCCTGCAGCGGCTCGAGGCGGCAGTGAGCCAGCGCGATGGCAAGGCCGTGCGCGCGATCGTGGAGCGCACCGCGGGCGTGAAGCGGCCCGAGCAGGGCCCGTCGACGAGGTCGGCGCGGAGCTGAGTGAGTGGCAAGTTGCCGCCCTATCTCGTGGCGTCGGTTCGCCGCCGTCAGTGCGACACGCCATCGCGCCGCACCACACGCCACGCGGTGAGCCACAGGATCTGCAGGTCAAACCAGAACGACTGGCGGCGAAGGTACTCCTCGTCGAGCTCGACCTTGCGCCATTCAGGAATGTCGTCGCGGCCGTTGATCTGTGCCCAGCCCGTGATGCCTGGGCGGAGTGCATCGATCCCTCGGGCCTTGCGGGCCGCGATCAGTTCGTGCTGGTTGAAGAGCGCAGGGCGGGGGCCGACCAGACTCATGTCACCCTTGATGACCGACCACAGTTGCGGCAGCTCGTCCAGCGAGAGCTTGCGCAGCACACCGCCGACCGGGGTCAGTCGGCTGGCGGGGTCGGCCAGCTTGTCAGTCGCCACCTGCGGCGTGCCCACCTTCATGGTCCGGAACTTGGGCATCTGGAAGATGCGCCCATGGCGGCCGACCCGGGGAGACCAGTAGAGGATGGGGCCCGACGAAGTGACGCGCACGAGCACTGCCGCGAGCGTAGCCGCCAGCAGCGCAGTGATGGCAATCGCCAATCCGGCGAGGGTATCAAAGGTTCGTTTCGCGAGCGGCATGACGAAGAGCATCCCTGGCGCTGAAAGGTGGATCCCAATCCAAGAGTGTCCTGGCCTTTGAGCTGTCGATGCGCAAGCTCTCGCAGAGTTGCGAGAACATCCGTCGCCTGCCCGCAACTGCCAAGCAGTGCTTCAGCACTGCTGTCGGGAACGGGAAAATCCTGTGATTGCTTCCTAGTCCGGCCGCGATTTCACGGATGAGTGCCGGGGTCGAGAGATCCTCGCCGTCACTGACCAGGAAAGTCTGATTTGCAGCAGCTGGATGAGAGATACATCGCTGAATGAAGTCGGTCAGATTGCTTACCGCAATCATGCTGCGCGAGTTGTTGATGGCTTGCAGCGGCAGTGGCACGCCGGAGTGCACCAGTCTCACCAATCGGCCGAAGTTCCCGGGTGCATTGGGACCGTAGACCAACGGAGGGCGGATGATGGTGACTTCCATTGGGCTGTCCTTGGCAACCTCGAGTACAGCCTGTTCACCCGCCAACTTGGACTGGGCATACGTACTGGCCGGTTTACACGGCGACTCCTCTGTGATGGCACGGTCCCGGCCAGGCGATTCCCCGTGGACCCCGATCGTGCTCACGAGGACAAAGCGGCGGGCGCCAGCAGCGACTCCAAATCGGCAAAGGCCCGCGGCAAGGTCACGGTTTGCCCGGAAGTACTCTTGCTCTGAGTCGTTGCCTCGATCCTTGAGGATGTGTGCTCGGCCGGCCAAGTGGATGATGGTGTCGATACGGTCGTGAAGTGCTCCGAGACCGGTCTCGACCTCTGGGGGGATTGAATTCCGGGGGTCACAAACAGCCAATCGCGAGAGTTCCAGGCGCGAAATCGGCTGGACGGCGCAGGCTGGGCGAGTAGACAACTGCTCCATCAGCCTGCTGCCAATGAAGCCGCTCGCACCGGAAACGAGGATCCGCGCATTGGAGTTAGCCACGACTCACCGTTGTACCGAGGATAACCTCCTCGCATGCACTCCTTCTCACGGGGTCGTAGCGTCAGATCCATGATGGCGGACGTCGCCGTGTTCGTTGGGGTGTCGACCTTCACACCGTTTGTACTGACCAATGCTGAGTGGGTTGAACTAGCAGGAAAGCTTGACGCGTCAAATCTCTCAAAGGTGCTCCGTGTCGTAGCTATCGCTTTACTGATTGGCTGTAGCGTGCCCGTGAGGGTCGGGCGGTGGGGACGATCCGGGTGGCTTGCTCTCGCTGGCGTTGCATCCGCGACACTCATGTTCGTGCTTCGGGATTCCGCCACGAGTCCCCTCGATGCGCTGTACTGGAACGGCGCTCTCATTGTTGTACTTGCGGTCGTGCTGATGGGGTCGAACTTGCGGGGCACCCGGATTGGCGAAAGGGGTTTAGAAGTCGCGCTGGTGCTCCAAGTCCTTCTATCGCTAGCACTGTCGATTGCTCATTATCAACAGAGTGACAACGGTGGTTGGGCTGGTGGTGCGGGTAATGCGAACTCATTTGCTTTCCTTTGTCTGGTCGTGATTAGCCGGCGCGTCTTGGATTCACGTCTAACCTCTTGGCAACTAGCGACACTTGCAATGACGACGATCGGCGTACTCGCATCGGGTTCATTGTTTGGTCTTCTTGGACTCTTACTCGTAATGTGCAGCGGAGTGCTCGGATGTGGATCTGAGCGCAAGCGCGTGATTGGCATTGCTGGGGCGATAGCAGTCGCCGGAGTAATGCAAAACTGCGATTTCATAGGAAGTCAACTTAGTGCACCAAGTCAGCACGTTGCATACAAGATTCAATCCCTCACGGATTGGATCGGCGAGGATTCAGGTGTTACGACTTCGCGCAGCATTGCGCTGAGAAATGAGCAGTGGAGCGAAGTGATGACTACGTTTGCAAGCGCTCCGGACCTGCTGTTGACGGGCGGGATTGGCGGCGGACGGTATTTTTCCGCTGACAGCCAAATTCTCACCTATGTTGCCAGTTTCGGACTACCCGTCGCGACCGCCCTGCTGGCTCCGGTATTGTCCTGCTTTTGCAACCTCTGTTCTACCGCGACGTCTCTTAGGGAGCGCACTGCCCAGCTGTTGCTGGTTACTTTGTTTCTCGTTGTGAACCGCGGCCTTGATTACTTTTCGGGAGGAGTTGTGATCGCGCTCATTCTTGTGGAGCAATGTCGCGTCCACAAGCCAGTCAGTCGTGAGTAGATGAGGTCCGCGCTGTTGGCACTGCTTGCGGCAATGTGGTTCGCGAATTGCCTGTGTGACTAAAGTCTTGGTCGGCATTTGGGAGGCACGCGCCCGTGAAGGCCAGTTTGGCGAGCTAGAGCGACAGCCAATCCGGGAGCGCTTGAAAGCTGGGCAGGCGAACGGCGGCCGACATGGAGAGTGCAGGCACCAGCTGTACAAGGGTGATGGTGGTCAGCGCCACGCGGTATCCCCCGGATTGCGGTTCGCACGGCGTCAGTGCGGCCATGACCCAGAGCATGAGGATGGGCCCCATCGCCAGCCAATGGGCTCTGCTCATTCGGAGCCCCTCGCACCATCCTGCGACATGAACAGCAAGAGGTCCTGAGGCAGCAGGTCTGCGGCCGCACGCCGAGGGCGTCCGCGCCGGTGCTTCACCACGGCCGTCAAGGCATACGACAGGTAACAGGCTGCGCTCGCCAGCGGGCCGAGTGCACGCTTGCGCCGAAGGACCGTCCAGACGTGTTTCGACATCGAGAGCTTCCGTGCGGATACCGACTGCTTGCGGATTCGGTAGGCCGCTAGCGGCTCCTCGGTGCCGTCAAGTTGCATTCCCGTGGCTGCCAAGCGGGTCCACAGCTCAAAGTCGTCGTACCCGACATCAAGTTCCATCCGTGGGATGCCGCATCGTTGCGTAGAGAGCAGCACGGTCGACGTCACGATGGGGGTTGTGCGCAGCGATCGACGTGCTGAGAGAGTGGCGGGCACTGGGACGGGTTTGCCTGCCAGTTCACCGTCTTCGGAGATTCGCCAGACAGGCGAGAAGACCAGGTCGGATCCACGGGACATCGCGAAGGCAATCTGGTGCTCGAGCTTATTCCTCGTCCAGATGTCATCACTGTCAAGAAAGGCGATCCACCGGCAACCTCCAGCCGAATGAAGCCCAACGTTCCGAGCTGCCGCGGGGCCTAGCCGGCCCCGAGTTCGCAGGACCACCAATCGGTCATCGGCACCGGCCGTCGACTTGGCCAGCGCAATGGTGTCATCGGTCGAGCCGTCATCAACGAGAAAGAGGATCACATCCGTATAGGACTGCGCCAGCACGCTCATGACCGCACTCCGGACGGTTGCGCGTGCGTTGTAGGCAGGCATGATCACGGCGACCTTGCCGTGGTTTGCTGGGAACTGATACGAAGCTTGAGGAGTCATGTCTTTCCAGGCAGCCTGAGTGCCGACCACCTCAACACCGCCAGGCTCACATGAGCTGCAAGATACGCCAGCGAGATCGAGGTGAGACTCGCCGGCGTGATCAGGCTGATTGATACAAAGACCAGCGCCGCCAGCATGGCGGCGATCGCCGATGCGGCGTCGCGGCGTTCAACGAACAGCGCTGCCTGAGGCACTTGGCCGATGATCCACACGACCTGTGCCGCCAGAATCGCAAGCGGAGCGCCGATGGACTCCGCATAAACGGGATTGGGCGAGACGAATCGAATGATGCCGTGACCCATCACGAAGCCGAGTGCCGCCATGGCACCCCAGACAAAGCCCTGGCAAGCGGTCTGCCGCATCGCCTCTGACGAAGCGAGCGTGGGCAATCGGGGGAGCATGCGTTCCCAAACCGCGGATGAATAGACGGTTTGCATGAGCCCACCCAGCGAGAGCCAGAGCCCGAGTGCAGCCAGCTCGGCTGTCGCGAGTTGCTGCGCCAGAAGCACCGGCAGGCCCTCAACGGCGATGACGCACGCCGTAACCCCAAAGAGGCCCCAGGCCTCGATGGTTGCGAGTTTCCGTTCATGCCCTTCGGGTTGCGACGTACTTGAGATTGCGCGCCAGTCTGGCGCCAGTCCGACGACGGTGACGGCGATGTTCGCGAAGATCCAGAGGTTGAGCCACGGGGCCAGTTGCTGCGAAGTCCCGCTGAGGACGAGGTTGGCAAGCATCGGCACAGCCCAAACCGAGGTTCGGAGCAGCATGAGTGCGTTGGCGCGCGCGAATCGCCCCGTGGCGATTTGCCACCGTCCTACCTCGGCGACGACCCCCTCGGTCATGACCAGGATGGCCAGCTGCAGTGGATGGAGTTCCGCGATGAACCCTGCGGCGGCCAGCAGTCCCGCCCCGATGCCCAGTGCCAAGGACCGTGTACCCGCAGACCAGATCATCCACCGGCCCCAGGCTGCTTCGGACGCAGGCGCATCGCCGACTCGCCTGGCCACGGCCTGGTAGGCCCCGAGTCCTGCCAGGACAGCCAGAAGGGCGCTGCCTCGTGCAGCGGTGAAGTAACCAGCGGCGACCTCATCACTCGCCCGGATCGAGACCCCGATCGCGACGCCTGCACGAAGGGCCGAAACGGACAGGCGAACCCCCAACGGGAGAATCGTCTTGGCAACGCCTGCGAACGCAGTGCGGCTAGCCAAGCTGGTCGCCCTTGGGTTTCCTGCGGCGGACAGTCTGGACGAGCCGTGCGAACGACGTTCGGGCGATCGGCCTGAATGGCCGCGTCGATGCCGCGTTCAGGTCTGTCAACGATGCCAACTCGACGAAACGGCGGTCCAAGAGGCATTTAGCGATTCGTGACTCATCGCAGCCAAGGTCATCGGCCACTTCGCTGTCAGCCGGCTCGACCCATCCAGTTCGGAGGGCTCGATCTATGGGTTCGAACGAGGCGCCTTCCGCATACTCCCAGACCGTGCCTTGCGTGTTCCTCGCAGGACGCGCGAATGCTCCGAACTGGGTGAATCGATGGGTATGGCAGTACAGCGATCGCAGGGCCGCTCTCGCGGTTTGCAGGGCCGTCGCGGGTTCCAACGGCGCCGGCGCGGACTGGAGCGGCTGTTCGCTGCAGTCGATGACCGCCCCACCTTGTGCGTAGAAGCATGGAGCAAGGACGATGGACGGCTTCCCCAAGGCAGCGGCTTCCAGCCCAATGGTGCCACCTGTGGACACGACGACGTCAGCGTCCAGCATGAGGCCCAGCGAGTCGATCTTCTCGGTTGGTTCGATGTAGTGATATCCCCGGGCCCTGCACCATGAGCGGTAGTGCTCGGCAGACGACGCGCCTGACCAACCGGCAATCTGCTCTCCCCACACCGGATGTCCACGAACGACGACTTGTCCCGGTGTCGCGCCCAGCGTGGCTATCGACTCATCGATCAGTTCCCGGGCATCGCCCCGCAGTTCCCGCTCGGGTTCCCCCATCATCTCGTAGCGACTGCTCGGGCCAACCAGGATTCGCGGCCCATGCCCGGATCCCGGCCACTCGCACCGTTCCCGATCGGGGTTGTAGGTGCGCCACTCGCTCACCGGCCGTGCAAGAAAGCGCTTGGCAAAGAAACTGGCAGCTGTCTCGGCCTGTTCCCGGCGGAGCGGCTGGTCAGCGAAGAGGCGCTGAAGCCGATGTTCATGCCGGAGCGCCTGGCAATCCGTCTGGGGGAAGATCCGCAGGCCGGTGTCCATGGAACCCCGCTCGACGCAAGCGAATCGGATTCCCGCAAGTTCGGCTGCGCGTATGGCAGCGCGCGTCAGGTCCATGCGCCCGTTGAAGACCAGCAGCGCATCGAGCCGTTCTGACTCGATCCAACGCAGCAATCGTGCTGCCATGTCTGCCATGGAGCCGGACAACCGATCCAGCATCGCCTGGGCCCGTGGCGACTCCAGCTCCGCCGGGTCTTCGGCACGGAGGATCGATCTGACGCTGGTCAGCGCTTCAAGGCGGAAGTCCTGTCCAGCGGCCTCGCTTGCGGAGAAGCAGCGAGCGGATCGCACGGTGATTTCCGTGAACCCCCGAAGATCGCCCAGCGAACAGGCGATGCAGTGCAGGCGGCCACGGCGAAGAAGTTCCATCGAATAGCAGGTCGCCGCGGCCCCGTCACAGGAGAGTCCCTGCACGTCGTGACCCGACGTGCGGGCGAGATGCCCGATCCATGCCAGATGCTCGGAGTGCGGTCGAAAGGCATATGCAGAGAAGAGACCGAGCCGCATCAGAGAAATCTAGTCGTTTATGGTCGCTGGGAGCAGGCGAGCCCGTGCACGGCTGCGGTTCGCCACGGCAGGTTCCGGCATGATCCGAGAATCGTGACTCGCTGACGGTCCTTCCCTTGCGTCGTAACATGGGCTTTACGATGAGGTGCTTGGCGATTGTCCCGGCTCGTGCCGGCTCGAAGCGTCTTCCGGGGAAGAACATGCTTGACTTGGGCGGCGTGCCTCTGGTGGGGTGGACGTTGTCGCACGCGTTAGGTCGTGGCGGGTTGGCCGCGGTGCTCGTTTCGACGGATGATCAGCGCGTCGTGGAGTATGCACAAGGTTGCGGCGCCCTCGTCCCCTGGCTTCGGCCTCCGGAACTCGCCTCGGATACCGCCAGTTCCGTTGATGTAGCCATCCATGCGCTTCAGTGGTTCGAGTCAAACCATTGGGTTCCGGATGCGGTTGTCCTGCTTCAGCCTACTTCGCCATTCCGCAATGCAGAGTCGATCCAGCGAGCCATGACGATGCTTGGATCCGGCAACCGTGATGCGGTGGTCGCCGTGACTCCCGTTCGTGGCCATCCCGCGTGGGGCCTGGTGGACGTCGGTGGCCGGATCCTCCGTGTGGGCCTGACGGAGCGCCAGTTGGAAGAACCTTCCGCCGGCCGGCCGCTCCTGGAGCCCAACGGATCGCTCTACCTGATTCGGCGGGACGCCCTGCTCGACAGGCGATCCTTCATCGCAGACGGCGACATCCCGATGGTGGTGGAGTCGCCGGTGGAGGCGTTGGACATAGACACGTCATGGGATTGGTTCATCGCGGAGTCGGTCGTAAGGGCTAACCTCGTCTCCCAGCCGGACCGGAAGTTCCGACTCCGATCGGCCGAGCGGCATGGCTGATTGGCTGGAAGCGCCTGAGCTGGCATCGCGTCCGAGAGTCCAACATGAGCAACGTCACGATCATTGCAGAGGCTGGAGTCAATCACAACGGCGACGTCGATCGTGCGCTCGAAATGGTGGACGTCGCTGCCGACGCCGGTGCCGATGCGGTGAAGTTCCAGACCTTCTCGACCGACCTCTTGGTCTCTGCATCCGCCCCGACCGCGGCCTACCAGCAGTCCGCCGTCGGTGTGGCCCGCCAGGAGCAGATGCTCCGAGGGCTCGAACTCACTCGCGCAGCTCACCACCGGATTGTCGAGCGCTGCGTCTTGCGTGGCATTGAGTTCATGTCGACTCCGTTCGATTGGGGTGCAGCGGAGTTCCTTGTTTCGATTGGCATGAGCCGGGTCAAGGTGCCCTCCGGTGAGTTGACCAACGACGGTTTCCTTCGGCGTCTGGCTGGGCTTGGGCTGCCCCTGATCGTCTCGACCGGCATGGCGACGCTCGAGGAGGTTCGGCATGCCATGGGAATCATCGAGCAACAGAGCCGACGTGAACAAACGAGCGAGCCGTCGGTGGTGCTGCTCCACTGCACATCGAATTATCCCGCTGCGCCGGCGGATGTGAACCTCCGTGCGATGCGAACGATGGCGGACAGCCTCGGCGTCCCAGTCGGCTATTCCGACCACACCTTGGGTATCAATGCCGCAGTGGCGGCGGCGGCGCTTGGTGCGGTCGTGATCGAAAAGCACTTCACGCTCGATCGATCGCTGCCAGGGCCCGATCATGCAGCATCGCTCGAACCGGACGGCCTGCGTGCGCTCGTCGCTGCGATCCGCGAGGTGGAGTCGATGCTGGGCAGCCCAGACAAGCGTCCATCGGCTTCGGAACTTCCCATACGTGACGTGGCTCGGCGTAGCGTCGCAGCGGCCCGGTCGCTTTGCTCCGGCCAGCAGCTGACCGGC
>CAITIQ010000658.1 GCA_903892415.1 uncultured delta proteobacterium
ATTCCCGCTCGTCACAACGAAGAAGGTGCACCTCACCAGCATCATCCACGAGCTGTTGTGGTTTCTCAGCGGATCCACCCGCGTAGAGCCACTGACCGAGAAGGGCGTGAAGATCTGGAATGAGTGGGCCACGCGAGAGCAGTGCGCTCGTTTTGGCCGTGAGCCAGGAGACCTCGGGCCAATCTACGGCCATCAGTGGCGTAACTTCGGGGCCTCAAAAGCGGACCAAGGTGGCTACAACGCGGACGGCGTCGATCAAATCAGCGCAGTGGTCGAACAGATTCGCAAGAACCCCAACTCACGCCGGTTGATCGTCAGTGGATGGCACCCGGCTGAGGCCGATCAAGTCGCGCTGCCACCGTGCCATACGCTGTTTCAGTTCTTCGTCGATCAGGGTCGACTCTCCTGCCAACTCTACCAACGCTCGGGGGATGCCTTCCTCGGCGTCCCCTTCAACATCGCAAGCTATGCGCTGCTCACGATGATGGTCGCGCAAGTAACGCAGCTCAAGCCGGGCGTGTTCGTGCACAGCTTTGGGGACGTCCATCTTTACAAGAACCATCTCGAGCAAGCGCGACTACAGATCGAGCGAGAGCCACGCGCGCTCCCAACCATGCACCTCGACCCAAGCGTGACTGAACTGTTCGACTTCCGCTTCGAGCACTTCGAGCTTCGCAACTATGATCCCCATCCGCACATCAAAGCCGACGTGAGCGTTTGATGCGGTCGCTGCAGTTGATCGTTGCGATGAACCAGGCCCGAGCGATTGGCAAGGCCGGAGCGCTACCGTGGCATTTTCGTGAGGACCTGCAGCACTTCAAGAAGACCACGCTTGGCCATGCGGTAATCATGGGCCGGCTGACATTCGAGTCGATGGGTAAGCCGCTCCCAGGCCGCCGCAACCTGGTCGTCTCAAGCCACCCGATCGCAGGGGCGGAGGTGTTTGCCTCGTTGCCTTTAGCGATAGAGGCGGCCCGCTCGGGCGACGCGGCGCCCTTCGTAATCGGAGGCGCGCGCCTATACGCTGCGGCCCTTCCACTCGTGACGGACCTCCACATCACCCACATCGACGTCGAGGTGGACGGTGCCGATACCTTCTTCCCAGCCTTCGAACCGGCCGACTTCGCTGAGGTAACGCGACGTGTCGGAGAAGACCCTCGCTTGCTGTTCGTCCAGCTCAAGCGTCGTGAAATGAGCGCCTCTTTCGACTAGGCTAGCGCCATGCAAGGAACTTCCTTCCGCCGGGCCTCACTCTCTAACTTCGCGCTAATGACGATTCTCGCGGCGCCATTGCTGCATTGCGGGGACGACACCGGGACTGGCGCTTCAACCACAGGAGGAGGCGGCTCGGGCGGCGTTGAGGAAGGCGGCGGTGGCGGCACTGCTGGAAGTGGCGGAACCGGCGGAACCGGCGGTGCTGGAGCGTCCGGACCGATCAACGCCCCGGCAGACGAGTGGACGTTCATCGACTTCCCCGAGGCCGTTTGCATGAACGGCACGCCAACCGGCATCGCTATCAATCCGCACGCATCCTCTGAGGACGTGCTGCTCTTCCTCGAGGGCGGCAACGCTTGCTTCAACCTCATCAGCTGTCTCTCCACCGCCAACCTCGACGGATACGACGCGGCGAAGTTCGCGTCGCAGGGGCCGGGAACGCTCGACGGGTCGCCTTACCTCGACCGCGACAACGCCGCCAATCCGCTCGCTGACTTCAGCTATGTCTATGTACCGTATTGCACGGGCGATGTTCACGCCGGGGACATCGCGGACGTCATGGTTGCAGGGGAAGTTCGCCAGTTCCACGGCCACAAGAACATGGGGCTCTACCTGGACCGCTTGGTCCAAACCTTCCCCAACGCAAAACGCGTCGTGCTGAGCGGAGCAAGCGCGGGCGGCTTTGGGGCGGCCTTCAATTACGACCTCGTAGCGGAGGCCTTTGGGCCTTCGGTGAAGGTCACGCTCATCGATGATAGCGGTCCACCCATGGGGGATCAGTTCATCGCTGAGTGTCTGCAGAGTCACCTCAAGACGACCTGGGGCCTCTCGGAAACCCTTCCAGCAGATTGCGTCGACTGCGCTGCCGATTCGTGGGCTGAGCCCTTCGTCAATCACATCCTCACCAAATTCCCGGAGCGCAGCATTGGGCTGATTTCGAGCGAGGCAGACGCCACGATCACGACGTTCTGGGCCTTTGGGGAGGACAACTGCGCCAAGCTGAACTCTGGGCTCCCGATCTACCCTGAGGGGAAGTATTTGCTCGGGCTAGAGGACCTGCGCGACCGCATCGGAGCGGGAACCAACTTTGGAATGTTCTTGGTCCCGGGCGACGAGCACGTGTTCATGGACAACGGGTTGAACGCGGTTTCGGTGGATGGCGTAAAGCTCGAAGATTGGATTCGTGACGCCATTGCAGAAGAGCCGACCTGGGGCAGCGTCTCCGCCCCCTGAGTCGAGCAAGCTCACAGTCGCCCAACCACACGAGACGGAGGACCCGCCCGAAAGGCGGGTCTTTTCGCGTCCAACCCCCTGGTGGACGTGGATCCATGGGGGCACGCACACCTTGCCACCAAAATGCTCACGCAGCCGTACATGCCCCGTCGGTAGCGAGGTCAGACTGATAGCGTAATCGTGTCGAAGTGACCGAACCTCGAAACGGAGCGGCATCATGATCTTTAGCCTCACGTGTAGCGCACTCTCAGGCCTCCCCAACTTGCGAGTGGCGGGGTTCAAGGGCGTAGAGAAAATCTCAACTCCCTACCAATTCGACATCTACTTCTCCATCAGCATCCTGCCGGACCTCCCGCTCGAGCTCGATCTGTCAGAGGCCCTGTTCCTCAGCGCGACGCTCACCATGCAACTCGGCAATGAGCTGCCGATTTCCTACTCGGGGATTCTCTCGTCCATCCGCCTGGTTCGGGCGGCGCAGAACGTCGCGTTGTTCCACGCGCGGCTCGTGCCTCAGGTCTGGCAGCTCACGCTGACCAAACACTCGCGCATCTGGACGAAGAAGAGCTGCATCGACGTGATCAAGGAGGTGCTTGAGGAGTCCGACGTAGCCTTCGATTTGCGGCTGCAGACCTCCTACCCGACCGAAGAGCAGATCTCGCAATACAAAGAGAGCAACTTCGCCTTCATCTCGCGCTGGATGGAGCGCGAGGGCATGTATTACTTCTTTGAGCAGGTCGACGGAAAGGACGTGATGGTGATCACGGACCACAAATCGGCGCACAGCTCCTTGCGCAGCTCACCAGTAACCTACTCGCCAACCACTGGCGAGCAGGCGATGGCGTCGCAGTTCTTCGACAACTTCGCGGCAACGCATAACGCTCTACCGGCCACAGTCCGAGTCATCGACTACGACTACGCACGCCCCCTGCTCGATGTCTCTAGCACCGTCGACGTCGAGCCCAACGCCGTTGGCGAGCTGGCAGAGTACGGCGGCCGTTTCTTTAGTCCCGAGGACGCGCAGCGCCTCGCAAAGGTCCGCGCTGAGGACCAACTCGTACGCAAGCAGCAGTTCTACGCAACGGGCGCCGCGACCAACCTCGCCGCCGGCTTTACCTTCAGCGTGGATGAGCACCCGCTCGTTCAATACAACGCCGAATATCTCGTTACCGCGGTATCCCATTACGGGTATGACGCGCAATACGGAGCAGTCTGGGGCTCCCTCGTCGAAACCAAGTATTCAAGCGTAGTTTATTGGGTTGAAACCGAGGCGGTCACGGTCGAAACACAGTTTCGGGCAGGCCAAGCAACTCCCTGGCCGAGAGTGGATGGCTACGAGAACGCCGTCATCGACGGTTTCGCTACGAGTGAGTACGCCCAACTCGACGACCAAGGTCGCTACTTAGTCAAATTCAAGTTCGATGAGGGCAGCGTCAGCAACGGGAAGTCTTCCACCTGGGTGCGCATGTCGCAGCCCCACGGCGGCGCCCAAGAAGGACAACACTTCCCAGTACGCAAAGGCGTTGAAGTCATCTGCTCCTTCCTCGGCGGAGACCCTGACCGACCGGTAATCGTCGGCGTCGTTCACAACACGCTCAACAAGAGCGTAGTGACCAATAACAACTACACGCAAAACATCATCCGCACGGGCAGCCTCAATCACATCGTGATGGAGGATCAGGCGGGTAATATGTACATGGACCTCTATTGCCCAATCTTCCAAAGCACGCTCTTCCTGGGCGCCGGGGATTGGAACTTTCACCTCACCACGCTCGGCGACGGGCGCATCCACACGGAGGTTAACCTCCAGTTCGACATCAACAACGAGTGGGAAGTTGACGTCGCCAGCAACGTCACCTGGGTGTTCCACGAGAAGCTCGATTGGACAGTGCTCGCCGACGTCAAGGTATTGTTCGCGGCAAACCTCAAGTGGGCAGTTACGAGCAATGTCGAGGTTGCGTTCGGGGCTGAACTCAAGTGGCAAGTAGCGGCCGCCACCGCGATCTCACTGGGAGCCGCCTTCGACTTCGCAGTGACCGGCGTCGCTGCGCTGAGCTTCGCCACGGACGTGGGTGCAAAGATCGGCGGTAGCCTCGACGTAGCCATCACCGCGAGCGAAAAGCAATTCGTCGGAGCAGATCGCGAACGTGAAGTCGCTGCCAACGAGCTGGTCAAAATCGGCGGTAACCAAACGGTGAACGTCGGTGGGAATCAGACCGTCACGATCAAGGGAAACCAGTCTGTCACTGTCACCGCCGACGAAAGCAAGACAACGCTCGGCGTCACCAACGAGAACTTCATCGGCATGAAGAACTCGTTGCAAGTGGGAGTCTTCAACGAGACCACGGTGGCGCTGAAGAACTCGCTGCAGGTTGGAGTGTTCAACGAGTTCACGCTCGCTAACAAGAACTCCCTGACGATCGGCAATATCCTGGAGCTTTCTGCGGCGACCAAGATCAGCATTGCAGCGGCGACTCAGCTGTCCATTTCGGCGATGAACGTCAATTTGACTGGAGTAAACATCTCCGCGACCGGGATCGAGGCAACCGCCACCGGCCACAGCTTCACGGCAGAAGCGACCGAGACGCGAGTTTCGGTCATTATCATCTTCGTCTAGGCGCGCGTTCGGGGCATTCTTCCCTTTGGCTGGGGGTCTGTTCGGCCAGCGGAACGAAGGACGGAGCGTCTTTGAAGGTCATCAAACCACTTAGGCTGAGTCTCATTCACAGAGTCTTCGACCACCGCAAGAAGCACATGATGGTGACGACGGTGGCCTACGCATTTCCATTCTCCGAGCCCAAAGCACCGGTCTCGGAGACGGAGATGTGGAAGATGGCTGCCTCAGAACTCGGGCGATTCGGCGTGTTGGACTTCTGGATGTTCAAGCCGCAGGCGGAAGTGTTGGTGACGGGCGCTTGCTATACCGGGGAGCGTGAAAAAGGCTCGGACTTCGTCCGCCTGTCGCTGGGCCCCGAGAACAAGCGCCTGATCGACAAGACCCTCTACGTCTTCGGAGATCGCCGGTGGACGCTGATCGGGCCAACGGATCCCACCATGTTCACTCGCATGCCTGTCGACTACCGGCACGCATTTGGCGGCGAGAAGTACGACAAGAACCCCATCGGGAAAGGCTTCTCGAGCACGAAGGATGAGTTCGGCAATGAGGTTCATCCGCTGCCGAATATCGAGGACCCCAAGCAATTCGTTAAGAGCAAGGGTGACCGGCCCACACCGGCGAGCCTGACTGCCTGGGACCTCACCTGGCCCGTGCACTTCGAGAAGAAGATGGGCACCTACGACGCCAACTGGGTCGAGAAGAACGGCTTTTCCCTCGCTGACGATATCGACTTTTCGCTCTTCAACGTTGCGCCGCCAGACCAGCGAGTGCCCGACTTCTTCCAAGGCACCGAGGAGGTCCGCGTCGAGAACATGCATCCGGATAGGCGGGTGCTCGAGTTCAAGCTGCCCGGCTTTGGAGCCCGCTGCCTGGTCAAGTTCAAGGAGGCACACGAGCCGCAGCCCAAGACCCGCGATATCCCGTTGCGCGCCGACACCATCCACGTCTTTCCGCACCACGAACGGGCCATCGTTTTCTTTCGCGGGACGACAGAGATCTATACGAGCGACGCAACCTGCGTAGATAGCATCCTAGCGGCCTTGGAGGATCCGGCAGAGCGCCGCTCGATTGACTACTACGAGCACATCATCGAGAAGCGCGCTGACAAGAGTCGTGGTGCCATCTTCGCGCTGCGCGACATGGACCTGCTACCTCACTGGGCGGTGCTCCCGAGCACGGGCGCCGTGCGCATGGGTGACCCACTCGAGGACGTGATCACCCGCGAGGGACACGTCGAGGACAACCAGTGGAAGAGGGTGCAGAAAGAGTACGCGGCCAACCGCGAACGGCTCCTCGCCCAAGGCATCGAGCCCGACAAGATCCCGCCTCCGCCCAAACCACCGCAACGAGCCCAGCAAATCAACTTCGCTGATTTGCCCGAGCTACTCGATTCCATTGAGAGAGAACGAGAGGCCGCGACCAAACAGCTCACGGCCCAGCGCGCCGAGGCTGAAGCTCTGCTCGACTCGATTTGTAAGGAGCACAACGTCGACCTGGAGGCCGCAAAACGCAAAGCCAAGGAAGAGTCGGTTGGTCCTCCCAAGTTCACCGCTGAGGCGGAATTGGCCAGGTTGTACGGCAACGTTCAGCTGATCGAATCGGCGGGCGGTGACGCTAGCGAGCTCCGCAGCCAGTTGGACGATCCGAACTTCCGCGCCAAGTTGCTGAACCTCGAGTTGCAGTTGCGGGAAAAGTACCGGCTCACCGCCCACTCGCAGGATCCGGCGAGTTCACTCGACCACGAGCACTCCCTGCGTGCTCGTGAAGAGCTGCAGGTCGAACTCACCGCCGCCGTGCGCACCCGTAAGGATTACACCGGCGTCGATCTTTCCGGCATCAACCTCGAGGGAGCCAACCTCGAGGCGCTCTTTCTCGAGAAGGCGAATCTTCAGGGCGCCAACCTCAAGGGAGCCAATCTGCGTGGGGCAATCCTCGCACATGCGAACCTCGAGGGCGCTGACCTCAGCGGCGCAAACCTCGAGCGGGCGAACTTGGGCAAAGCCAGGTTGATAGGCAGCAATCTTTCGGGCGCAATTCTCTCAGAAGCGATCCTGTACGAAGCGAACCTCAGCCAGGCAAAGCTCGTTGGTACCAACCTGAGCAAGGCCAATACCTTTGAGCTTTTGTGTGAAGGTTGTGACTTCTCCAACGCGCGCGCCGAGAACCTCTTCTTCTACAAAGCAAAGCTCAAAGGCGCGATTTTTCGTGGAGCGAAGTTCTCATTGTGCGCCTTCGTGGAGTGCGACGCCCGAGAGGTGGACGCGAGGAACTCGGACTTCTCGCAATGCGTATTCCTGATGTCGGAGGCGGATGGCGCGACCTTCGAAGGCTCGGTGATCGAGAACTTCCGCATGGTTCTCTCTTCGTTCGTCGGCGTGAAGTTCGGCGGCTCACGGATGCCCGGCTCGAACCTACGCGGAGCAAAACTCGCTGGAGCTGACTTCTCCGGCGTCAACCTGAGACGTAGTGACCTCTCCACCGCAGACCTTACGGGCGCAAACTTCGAGCGCGCGCTGCTGGTCGAGTGTCTGCTGATGGACACCATCCTGGAGGATACGAAGATGGAGGGCGCCAACCTCATGCTCGCCATCATGCATAGAGCGATACTTCGCGGCGCTGATGTCTCGCGCGCCAACCTGTTCTGCGCAGATCTAACGGGCGCAGTCGGAGACAAGCGCACCAGCTTCGCGGGATCCAACGTGAAGCGTGCCTTGGTTGCCGGGGTCTACCATGGATAGAGCGGAGCTTCAGGAACGCGTCAAATCCGGTGAGTTGCTCAGCGGGTTGGATTGTTCTGGCGCCAATCTCGGCGAGGTCGACCTAGCTGGCGGCATCTTTGAGAACTGCACTTTCGCCGGTGCAATGCTCGACGACGCCAAGCTCTCTGAAGGCACCTTTTCTAATTGTGACTTCTCGGGGGTCAGTGCTCGTGGATCAGCCTGGCGGCACGCGACGCTACAAGGCTGTACCGCTCGCGCGCTCTCGCTCGAGAAGGCCGCTTTGCCAGTGATGCGCGTCTTTGGAGGCGAGTTCACCGGCGTGAATTTCAGTGGCGCCGAGCTGCTGGCGGCGGCGTTTGCAAAAGTGAACCTGCGCATGTGCAACTTCAGCAAGGCCAACCTGGATCGAACGCAGTTCATCGAGGTCGAGTTCGACGGGGCGAAGTTCACCGCTGCCACGATGAAGCACACCGTCATGCTCGGGGCGGACCTTCGCCAGTGCGACTTGCGAGGTACAAAGCTAGACACCGTGGTTCTGGTGAAAGGCAATCTGGCCGGGATGGACCTCTCCGGTATGGACCTCGAGCTGTGTCAGTTCATGGATGCCGACATGACTGGCGTAAATCTGAGCGACGCCAACCTCACCCAATGCAACTTCAAGAGCACGAAGCTCGCTTTCGCCAAGTTGGACGGAGCGCGGGCACCCCGGGCGATGTTCGCGCAAGCCAACCTGGAGCGGGCCTCCCTCACGAAGCTCAAGGCGCGTGAGGCCCTTTTTGCCGAAGCATCAGCGACACACGCCAACTTTAGCGGAGCTGATTTGCAGATGAGCGTGTTCCTCCGAGCGAGCTGCACGCACGCGCGCTTCAAAGACGCCGATCTGACCTACGCAGAGCTGTCACACGCGGACCTGAGTCATGCGGACTTCTCGGGAGCTACGGTGTACCGCGCTCGAATCCACCGCATCAAAGAGGACGGTGCGAGCTTCGGCCCGAGCAAGCTGACCGCGTTTGGCACCGACCCCGACATTGCCGAGGCCGAGGACTGGCAGGCAAGTCCAGCCAGCGGCCAAGCCGCAGAAAGCAGGCCCAAAGCGTGAATACCGTCAGGAACTCTAGTACGCTGTTAGTTGACCGGCGTGGGCTGCCACGTGAAGTGAAGGAGCGAAGGAGCGCATCATGAAAAACCTCGCGACGAAACTCGAGCGGGACGTCGTCTTCCAATCGATGGGCACGATCGTGCGCATCGAGGGGGCCACCTTCGTAGTTCAGACAGAGGATGGAGACCTGCGAGCGGCGCGGGCCGTCAGTTGTCTGGTGGAGCCTCGCCTTCACGACTTTGTTCTGGTGGGCGGCATGAAGCGCGCTTGCTACGTGCTGGCAGTGCTCGAGCGGGAGAGCGCTGACGTCGACCTCGCGGCGCCGGGCGATCTCAACCTGAAGGTTGGTGAAAA
Organism: uncultured delta proteobacterium; assembly: GCA_903892415.1. Taxonomy (GTDB): domain Bacteria; phylum Myxococcota_A; class Polyangia; order Polyangiales; family Polyangiaceae; genus Xiheicaenibacterium. The sequence continues at coordinate 9,236 of CAITIQ010000658.1, forward strand.
GTTTCGCGTCATCGCACAGCGCGGCATGGACCTCGTAACGCCCGAAGCGGTCAACATCACCAGCACTGAGCTCGGGGTTCACACCTCTCGAGCAAAGCTGTTTGCCAGTGAGATCCTTGCGATCGGCAGCGAGATGGTTGGCGAGCTCGCCAATGTGAAGCTCAAGGGGACGTTCTTCGACAAGGTGTTTGAGCGGGTAACCGAGCGGGTACAGCGCAGCTACCGACGGGTGGAGGAGCTGGATCAGCTCAAGGCCAAACAGATGGACTACCTAGCCGAGGAGACGATGTGCCTGCGTAGCGACAACATGGTCGCCACGGCGAAGGAGCTGGTCAAAGTCGACGGCGAGCAAATCCACTTCGGCTGAGGAGGTCCCATGTTTGGCAACTCGCAAATGGGTGGCGTTAACATTGCCTTCCCAGACATCTGCTTCACTCCGCCGGTGGCGCTGCCTATTCCCTACCCCAACATCTCGTTGGGACCAGTCGGCTTTCCACCGGCGTTCAAGATCTTTTGGATGTGTACGCCCTCACACAACCTGATGACCATGCCGCTGTTCTCTCTTGGAGATACGCCAGGGGTCATGGGCTTTGGCATCGTGTCCCACTTGATCATGAGTCCGACCCGGCCCGTGATCGGTGCCTTCACCATGCTGCTGATGGGGTTGCCGGCAACGCGCATGACGACCATCAACATTCAGAACACGCTGAACGCACCGGGAATGACCTTGGTGCCGGCACAGATCAAGGTCATCATTCTGAAGCCTTGATTGAGCCTGTTTTCGCGTTGTTGTTACTCGAGCCCTGAGGGGATGGGCAGCGGCCAAACGGAGCCTGGAGCACCGCCATCCACCTCGAGCACCTGCCCAGTTACCCACGAGCTCGCCGGGGCCGCTAAGTAGAGCGCAGCAAGCGCCATGTCTTCAGGCTCGCCCAGTCGCCCCATCGGCGTTCGCGAGACCATCTCCTGTTCAACGCCTTCGACGTTGAGGAACATCTCCAAGGCCTCGGTGCGAGTTGCCCCAGCTGCAATGGCGTTGACGCGAATCTTCGGCGCCCACTCTCGCGCCAGCAGCCTTGTCATGTGATTGAGCGCTGCCTTCGTGGTGCCGTAAGCAACGAAGCCCGACTCGACGCGGTGAGAAAGAGCCGTCGAGATGTTCACGATCGAGCCACCACCAACGCGAGCCATGTGCGGTGCGACTGCGCGACTGAGGTGGAAGGCCGAGAGGACGTTGAAGCGGAAGGCCTCCATCATTTCGTCGTCACTCACTGCGAGGGCGGCGGTTGGCGGTGTACCGCCCGCGACGTTCACCAGAATGTCGATGCGCCCCGCCTCCACCAACGTGGTTCGGATCAAGGCATCGAGCTGGGATGGGACCGTCACGTCGGTGGGAACGGCGATGGTGTTCATCCCCATTCCCTTCAGCTCATCTGCGACCTTGAACAGCCGATGAGCGCCGCGTGCGGCGAGCACCACTGTCGCGCCGGCTCCGCTAAACACCTGAGCGATCGCTCGGCCAATGCCACTTGAAGCACCTGTGATGACGGCAACTTGACCCGGTAGCAAAAAGCGACTCGTTTCCACGCGGGCGGTATAGCAGATCGGTGGACAGCGTGGGCGACTCGGTTGGATTCGAAAGCCGCCACAAAAAGGGTGGAACGAACTTCGAGGTCGACCGTATCGTGACCAACTTCGGAGGCCCCGTCACGAATGAGCCAAGTCAAGACCGTCATCATCGTTTGCGCTGCAATCCTCGCTGCAACTGGCTGCAAGAAAGAGGAGCCGGTTCAACTCGCCGCCACTGCCACAGCCGAGAAGCTTGCTACAAGCGCCCCACAGACTGCCGCCGCTGCTGAGTTCACCGTCAAGAAATCGGGCTCAGTGACCTTCCTGATGGAAGCGCCGATCGAGAAAATTTACGGCAAGGTTCCTGAAGCGCTCGAGGGCAACTTGTTCGTCGACGTGAAAGACCTATCGAAGACGACCGGCAACATCGCAGTCAACCTCTCGACCCTTGAACTCGTTCAACGGAAGAAGAAGGACGCTGCCGACGCTGAGTACGGTGAAGAGAAGAAAGAGCCGAAGCAGAACGAGCATGCGCAGCAATGGCTCGAGATCGACGAGAAGGTCGAGGCCAAGAACCGCGAGAAGAACAAGCGCGTCGAGTTCCGCATCACCGGCATCAAGGAAGTGAGCAAGAAGGACATCTCCGCGGAGAAGGGTGCCGTCGTCGTGACCGTCACAGCCGAGGGCGAGTTCCTCTTGCATCAACGCGTATCCAAGAAGTCCGTAGAGCTCGAGGTGACGGTGGAGATGGACGCCGGTAAGGCGAAGTCGATCAAGCTCAAGAGCAAGAAGCCGTTCGCCGTGAACTTGCCCGAGCATGACATCGGGCCACGTGACAACGTGGGCAAGGTGCTGACAGAGCTTGCCCCAAAGGTCGCCAAAGACGCGATGGTTGACCTGGACTTTTCTTTCGATCCCAAGTGACGCACGTGTGCCCGCCGCCTCGCGGCTGGCACAGGTCGGTCAACGTCGCTCGAGTCGCCGCAAGGAGTCTTCCAATGCGGCGACTTGGCGTTTTAGGTCGCGAACCTCATCTGCCGTAGCCAGACCCATCTCCTTTGCGAAGCGCTCCTTCTGGTCGGTGGTGAAGGTCGCAACACGTCCGGGCATGCTCATTGCGGCAACCGCTAGACGCATGAAACGCTCGTCGGCCAAGAGCTTTCCGACCGCCGGGTTTTGGGAGAACTTCATACCCTCGGCGAAGAGCCGATCCTTCAACGACATGTGACGAACCTCCAGATGCAAGCTACCAAGGAGAGCACTAACCGACTTGCGCTTTTGCCGACTCCGCAGCCCGAGCCTGCCTACGCGCACGATGCGCAAGCCAGCTGGTGAGCAGGGGCCAGATCGTCGTGGTGGCTTTGCGTCCCACCAAAAGGTCGATGTGTCCGTGTGCGAACGCGCGATACGTTTTATCGCTGGATCGACTTCTGAGGAAGGCGGGATGAACCGAGGCTGGGGGCGCCAGATCATCCTCCGTGCCGGCGATCACCAACAAAGGGACCTCGAGCGACTCGAACTCGTCTGCATATTCACCGAGCTCCCCCATCGGGTGACCACCCCGACGAGCCTCGACAGCCGAGAGAAACATCGTCCGCAACACCGCGATGCTTCCTTGATCCATCGCCAGCGCCATGTGCTGACTCAGGATCCGCGGCTCCATGGTTCCGGGAGCGAAGCCTCGAATTGGCAGCGGGAAAATAGGGCTCTCGATGAAGCCCCGTAAGAGACGCATCGCCTCTGAAAGGGGCTTCAGAGGAAGCTGGCCCTGGCCCAAATCAACCTTCGAGTCTACGGCCGCGAGCAAATGCGAAACGACGCTCAACGTGAGTGAGCCTCGCGTGAATTGGTAAGGACTACCCAAGGTCGCGACCCCGGCGATCTTGTCTTTGAGCACGGCCGCAGCGCCATACGCAACGAGCCCACCGAGCGAGTGCCCGATCACGAATACAGGCCGCCCACCGGACAACCGTTGCACCTCGTCAATCGCGGCAGGCACGTCTTCTTCGACGAACGTGCGGACCTGACGTGGAGGATGAGCACCCAAATGCCGTGACCGCCCGTGACCGCGAAGCTCGAGATTGAAGACGTCGAACCCAGCTCGAGCGAGGTGGTTGAACAGGCTGCGGCCGGGCAGATGCCAAGCGTATCGGTTTTGGCCGTAGCCGTGGATCAGCACCACGGGCGCAATCGTTTCGTTTTCGCGTCCGTAAAGCCGCTTGCGAATCATCGCCAACGGAATGCCCTGCTCGTCGCCAGGAGGAAGCCAGGACGGCGACCTGCGAGTGTCGTCCGCTGTTGGAACAGCGGGCCTGCCGCCTGCCACTCGAACCACCACGAGCTCCTTCGTGAAAAACTCACGAACGGTCCCATCAACGGTTTGTTCGACTTTCTTGGAGTGGATGATCATTCAGTTCTCATCCCCCCAGGGTGATCCTAGCGGAGAGTGTAACCTGTTGGAGCATTCTTCGGAACCCGTGACAGTCTGTGCCACGAAGCTTCTCAACCAGGGCGCGACTGAGTTAGCTTGGCGCAATGTCTTGGAGAAGCTTTGGAATCGTTGGGGCAACGTTTGCTTTTGTAAGCCAGACCGCGTTTGCCCAAGCACCGCCGCCTCCTCCTCCGCCACCACCGCTCCCCACGACAGAACCGCCGAAGGACCCAAAAGAGCCGCCCAAGGAAGCACCGAAAGAGGCTCCCAAAGAGGCTCCCAAAGAGACTCCCAAAGAGGCTCCCAAAGAGCGTCCTGCCGACTGGGTCGACGCGAAACCCGGAGAAGACAAGCCGGCAAACCCCGACGAGAAGGACCCCAAGAAGCCGCAGACGCCGGAGGATCAGTTCGGCACCGAGGACGACGGAAAACCCGCCGAAAAGAAGGCTGCGTCGCGCTACTTCTTGGGCGCGCGGTTTCGAGACTTCGTCGTGCCTAACTTCATCTTCAGTCTGTTTGCCGACGGGGGCCCAGACGTCGTCAACATATTCTCCGGTGGCCCTGAGTTCATGCTCAACACCGGGGCGCTCGAGGTCATCTTTTCGGTCACGGTTCCGTACGCCGATTACTCGATGGACGAATTCCTGTTCAAAGCCTCCAGCGATCCGGAGCGGGCCTTCGAGTTTGCCTCAAGCTCACTGAAGTTGATCACCGCCTCTGTCGATCTATTGGGGCGAATTCCGATCGACGACAAGGGAACCGTGGCCTTCCTCATCGGCGGCGGCGTTGGCATCTCGGGTGTGCTCGGCAACATCTACCGCAATCAAGCCTACCCGGTGAACCCCGGCGACGCGGACCCGAGTGACGTCACCAAGTGGCGCAAATGCAAGGCGCCCGGCGATGGCAATCAAGCTCCAGACGGTGGTGACTATTGTGGGACCGACAACGATCACTACGGGGAGTACAGTGAACCCAGCTGGTCGGACGGTGGCTCGAAGCCGATCGTGTTCCCCTACATCGCGCTGCCACACTTGGCGCTCGAGGTGACCCCGGTCGAAGAGTTCATGGTGCGACTCGATACAGGCTTTTCAATCACTGGTTTCTTCTTCGGCTTGGGCGGCGGCGGGCGACTCCCGATTTGACGCACAATCACCAATAGAACTGCCATGACTCCCGATCTTCCGGCTCGCTACGAGGCCCTGAACCCCTTGGGGAAAGGGGGTGGTGGCGAGGTTTGGGCCGTTCGTGATCGCATCACGGGCGCGAAGGTCGCTTGGAAAACGCTTAGTGAACAAGCCTCCCAAGAGGAGACACAAGCGCTCGTCCGGGAGGCGACTGCGCTCGGTGGCCTCGATGGTTTGGGCAGTCCCAAGATTCTCGCGTTTGGTCGCAACCCCACCACCAAGCGTGCATTTCTGGTGCGGGAACTCGCACCCGGCATCAGCCTCTCGGAGCTACTGCGTGCACAAGAGCGCTCGAGTCAGCTGCTTGCGGCACTGCTCCATGCAGCGGAGAAGCTGACGATCTTGCATCGAGCGCAGCTACTCCATGGGGATGTGAAGCCGGCCAACATCATCGTTTCGGACGAGGGCTTGGCAACCTGGGTCGACCTGGGTTTGGTTACTCCGCTGCGGGAAGGTGGCGTTCGACCGGTAGGACTTACCGTGCTCTACGCGGCTCCGGAACTCTTGGAGGGCAACCCGCTCACGGTGCGCGCGGAGATCTTCGCGCTCGGAGCAACCCTGCGGGACGTCCTGCTCGCCTGCGGCCGTGACCTCGCAAAGCCCACGCGCGACGGCATTCAATCCATCGTTGATCGCGCCACAGATCCACGGCCTGAACGACGTTATCCGAGCGTTGACGAATTTGCGGAGGACCTGCGTGCACGCGTTCCCAACGCATTTCCGAAAGCAGGCGCAACCAGCGCCTGGCCGATCCTCGGCATCGATGAGGCCGCACGCGAGTTACTTCAGAAAACGCTGGGCCTACCCAAGGCCGGAGCGCTAGCAATCACGAGCTCGGCCCACAGCGGTCGGTCGACGCTGCTGAGTCGCCTGGCGTGGACGCTCTCGGTGGCGGGAAGTTCGATTGCCTTCGTCCAACCGAACAGCGGAACCGAGTCGCCCGAGCTCGCGGTCGAGCTCGAGCTCCACGGCAAGGATCCAGCCGACTGCATCATCCTGGTAGACGACGCGAACAGTCTGAAGGCCGAAGCCTGGCCGTTGCTCTCTTCCTTTCGCGAAAGGGGAAGTCGCATCGTGTTCGTAGCCGATGCGAGCGTTCCGCTGACGGGACCCACGTGCGAAGTCTTCGCGGTTCCGCCGCTGACCGACGAAGTGGCACAAGAGCTCGTGTTGCGCGTGATCCCGTCGTTGGGCACAGCTGTCGTCTCGCACGTTGTCTCGTTGGCGCACGGCTCACCCGGCGCGCTCCGACAGATCGTCGAACGGCTTCGAAGTCAGCCTGTGGTGGACCAGAACGACGTCGACCGCTTGCTTGGCTCAGGGGACGCGGAGGAGGGCCCGCCCAGCGTGGCGACGATCCGCAGACACCTGGAGCGCGGCCACTTCGACCGGGCGTCTGAGGCTCTCGCGCAGGTGGAGCAAGTCGACGACCCGGAGCTTACGATTCTGCGTGCACGGCTGCTGCTCAACCGCGGAGATTGGAAGAGCGCGCTGGAAGCGCTGGAGACGATCGAGGCTCTCCCGGACCTGATCGCGGATGCCGACCTCACCGCTGAGTTCGCGGTGGAGCGCGCTCGTGCGTATCTGCGCGGTGGCAACTACAACAAGAGCGAGGAGGCAGGACTTTGGGGGCTCGCCCAACTCGAAGCAGCAGCCCCGAGCGAATCGGGGCGACGCAAACATGCAGCTGTTGAGCTCTTGTCGACGGTCGGGCTTTGCAAGAGCTTCTTGGGCCTGCACGCGATGGCGCGAGAGTGGCTAGACCGCGCGGTGAACGAGGCGACCTTGCTCGCGGATGCACGGAGTCTTTCAATTGCGAAGGGCTCGCTTGCGTTCGCCTTGCAGCGCGCGGGCGACCTCGAGCAGGCCGGCAAGGCCTACGCAGAAGCGTTGCAGGAGGCTGAGCTGGCAGGAGATGCAGGAGCGGTGGCCACCACGCGGCTCAACCTTGCGGGCGTCGCCAAGGCCGTGGGGGACATCGCAGAAGCGCTGGTTCACCTCGAGGCTGCCGTCGACATGGGCAAGAAGAGCGGCCGGCGAGCAACGCTGCGGCAGGCGCTGCTCAACCTGGCGAACCTCGACCTCTATCTCGGCCGGCTCGCGCGGGCGAAAGCGTCGATCGATGAGCTCGAGCTCGAACGTGGCGAGCTACCTCCGCACTTCGCCGCGCAGCTCGATGCACTCTCCGCGGAGCACGCCGGAAAGTCGGGCGAATACGAGACGGCGCTCGCACATTGCGACGCTTGCAGTTCGGCGTACTTGGCTATCGGCAGACCGGTCGACGCCGCAGAGGCTTTGCTCGAGAGTTGCTTTGCGCTGCTGGCCGCGCCGAGCGCCGACGAGAGTGACAAGCGCCAGCTATCGATGGGTCGAAGGCTGAAGGACGCAGAGGCCTTGTTAGCCGGCTCGCAAGCCCACCGAGCCGCGCTCGAGTTAGCCAAGGCCCAGTGTGCTTACGAGACCAATGCGCGCGATGCCAGCGCGCTGTTCGATCGCGCCCTCGAGGCGGCGGAGAGTTCGGGCAAGAAGGACTGGATCGCGCGGGTGCTCATGGCCCGAGCGGCCATGCGACAGGAAGAGGGCCAGAGACTTCTTGCTCGGAAGGACCGCGAGTCAGCGCTGCTCGTGCTCGAGCAAATTGCGGCCAAGCTTCCCCGAGACCTGCGCGAGGTGTTTTGGAACGAATCCAGCCGCAGGAACCTACGCGAAGCAGACGCACAGTCGCAGCTCAGCGTGCACCTGCAAGCCGATGCGCGAGATCGCACTGTGCCGAAGGCTCCGGTGCGAGAGGACCGCCTGACCCGTATCCTCGACATCAATCGAGAGATCGCTGGGGTCTACGATCTGCGCCAGCTCCTCGACCGCGTAACCGATCACGCCATTCAGCTCCTTTCGGCCGAACGCGGTTTCGTGATTCTCCGCAGCTCGAAGGAGGGGTCGCGCCCCCTCGACTTTTCGATCCACTCGTCGCGGGACCAATCGGGAGAGGACGTACACGCGCGCTTCTCTCAATCCATCGCCGAGCGAGTCATTAGCACCGGCGAGCCCTTCGTCACCACGAGCGCACGCGACGATTCACGGATGGCCGACTATGTGTCGGTTCACCAACTGATGTTGCAATCGATCGCCTGCGTGCCGATTCGCGCACGCGCCTCCGGTACGCTTGGCGCGCTCTACGTCGAGACGAGGCTCAAACCCGCAGCGCGGTTTTCGGAGGAGCTGACCGTGCTTGTCGCGCTGGCCGATCAGGTGGCCATCGCGATCGAGACAGCTCGCTTGGTCTCCGAGAATGAGAAACGTGCACGTGAACTCGAAGCGGCGAACCACGAACTGACGGAAGCCAGGGTCAAGCTCGAGGAGCTGCTCGGCCATCGAACGGCGCAACTGCAAGCGACCCGGCGCGATCTAAAGTCGGCGCGCGCGGTGCTCAAGAGCCACTTTGGCTACGAGGGGCTGGTTGGAACCAGCGAGGCCCAGCGCAAGCTTTACGCTTTGATCGACCGCATCAAAGACACCGATGTACCGGTGCTGATCACCGGCGAGAGCGGCACCGGCAAGGAGGTCGTCGCGCGGGCTATTCACAACGCATCGCCACGCGCGCGCCAACCCTTTCTGGGGCTCAACTGTGGAGCCATCCCCGAGCATCTGCTCGAGTCTGAGCTTTTCGGCCATACCCGCGGCGCCTTCACCGGCGCGGACCGCGATCGCAAGGGGCTCTTTCGCGAGGCCACCGAGGGAACGCTCTTGCTCGACGAGATCGGCGAGATGCCCCAGAAGATGCAGGCCGGCCTGTTGCGCGTGCTGCAAGAGAAGGTCGTTCGGCCGGTTGGTGGCGCGCGTGAAGAGCCGGTCAACACACGCGTGATCGCCGCTACCCATCGCGATCTGGACTCGATGGTCGAGAAGGGCGTGTTCCGAGAGGACCTGTTCTACCGCCTGAACGTGATTCAAGTGCGAGTGCCACCCTTGCGAGAGCGCACTGACGACATCCCGATGTTGATCGATCATTTTCTGGGCATCTTCGCTGCTCGCTATAACCGTGAGCGGCGCAGCGTGTCGCGCCCCGCCCTCAAGATGTTGATGACCCACCGCTGGCCTGGCAACGTCCGTCAGCTGGAGAACGCTTTGCTAAACGCTTGGGTTCTTTCGGAAGGTCCCGAACTCATGCCCGAGGACTTCGAGATAACCGACGCAGGGGCAGGCCCCGCGCGAGGACCGCTCTCATCGGTGATCGCCGCAGAGGCCGCAGGAACGGTGACCTCGCTCGACGTGCATCGAGCAAGCGAGCGAGACCGCATCGTTCAAGCCCTGTCCTCCTGCAATTGGAATCGAGTACGCGCGGCCGAACTCATCGGCATGCCGCGCAGAACCTTCTATCGAAGACTCAAGGACTACGGCATCCAGTGAAGTCGCTGCTCGCGGTACGTATTGACGGAACGGAGCTTTCGCCCGAGGAAGCGCGCTCGCTCTGGCAAGAGTTTTCGGCCCACCTCGACGAGCACACGCTCGACTTCGCCGGCTTCGCCAAGAAGAAAGGCTGGGTATCAATCAAGCCAGAGCATCGAGCCGGCCGCGCGCTCTTGGTGGTCGACTCGGGCCAGGCGCCCAACAAGCCCCAGCCGCCCAACAAGCCCCAGCCGCCCAACAAGCCCCAGCCGCCCAACAAGCCCCAGCCGCCCAACAAGCCCCACGCGCCCAACAAGCCTCCTACCAAACCTCAGCCCGCTCCGAAGCGCGCCGCCCCCCAAAGCACCGGCGCCCAAAGGCCCCAGCGTAAAAAGCCGGGTTGAAGAGGCGACTTCAACGCAGGGCGAAATGCAGCAATGCGACCAAAAGCGAAAACGGCGCGAGGTAGAGGGCGCTCCACAGCCCTCCCCACGCCACAGCCTTCAGCAGCTCGCCCTCACAGCCGTGCCGGTCATGAGCCACCTGCGTCAATGCACGAGTGATGGTTGCGTATCCGGCGAACAGCACGATGGGCAACGCCAACTCCGCGAGCACCCAAGCTCCGCCAAGCAGCACCGCAATAGCGACGGCCGCGAGCACAACCACCACGACGCCCTCGCTGTCGAAGCCGCCACCACAACCATCACAGCCTGAAAGAGAGTCGCAACCCCGACTGACGCCACCGCGAGCCTTGCCTTTTCCGCCACCGGTTCCGCCGAAGCGCTTCCACGGCTCTACGAACAGATAGTCGTCCTTGAGCCGGTAGCCTCGATAGAGCAGCACGGCCAGCACGCTCGCGAACACAATCCACCAAACCGCTAATACCACCTCAGCCTCGACCCAGGCCTGCAGCTTCATCAGTTTGGGAAACAGGATGGCCGCTACGACGAACGGAACGGCCACCGCAAGGGCCGTTAGCGAGCCAGAGACTCTGGGCGCAAGCCGCACTGCGACGTTACGAGCCCGCTGCCGAAATGGGTGGGGCGCAGGAATCTCTGTGAAACTAGCTTCCGCCTCGCGATCCCGACGTTCAATCTCGAGACTTCCCCCGATGAAGTAAGCAACAGCCGCAGCAATGAGAACGACGCCGGCGGCGAGTAGACCGACGTGAGCCAGGTCGTGGAGCAGTTGACGTTGCCACGCGAAGTAGAGCGCACCAACGCCGAGCCCAACGACGGCGATGGGCATCGTGATCCGACGCTCGCGACGCGTTCCGGCTTCATAGGCACAGCGCAGACAAACTGGTCGGCCGCTGGTCGTAAACTCAAAACACTGGTCGCAAAGTGCGCGACTACAAAGGGTGCAACGCGCGCACGGCGGGCTCGTGGGGTGGTCCGCGCAGCTGGACCGCCGCTCAACCGAGGCCCCAGCGAGCTTCATCTAGTGCTGCTGGGAACCAAGGGATTGTTCCTCGCACGGCGCCGCACGGCAACGAGGCCGAAAAGCCCCGCGACAAGCCAAGCCTGCGACGGGCCACCTGCGTCTCCGAGCGAGCAGCCAGGAGCCTCCGTCTCGACGCCCTCGGGCTGTTCCCACCCATCGGGCGGCTTTGAGCAATCCGAGTAATCGAAGGTGCAATCCTCGAGGCAGGTGAGCGTTCCAGCGCCAGCGTTGGCGTCGAGGCAGCGGGTCAGCCCCATCAACTCGGGGCTGTCACACTCCTCGTACTTCTCCAGCTTGCCGTTGTTGCACGCCGCTTCTCCGGCGTTCGCGATACCTGGGTTGCTCGAAGAACCAGAGCTCGGAGTGCCGCCTCGTGTCCACACACAGTTGGGATCTCCGAGCTCTTCACCGCTGTTGCGACCATCTCCGTCCGAATCGATAGGACAGAGCGACGGCCAATCTACGTGGGCACTTTGCAGCGGGGTGGTGTCCTCGAGGTTGCTGCGAGCATCCGAGCCAAAGTTGGTGAAGCCACTACCCGAAGAGTCGGTGTGACAACTCAGGCAGTTGTACTTTGACCCGTTGGGAATATCGCCGACGCGAAAGCTGCGCGCGCTCGCAGACGAGGGGAATACGCAAACGACCAAAGCCCCCACAGCGAACGCGCGCCTAATCATCTTACTTTGCGTCTCCTCGCGCATAGATCGAAGCGACGTAATCCAGCACGTCGCGAGCCGAAACCTCGTTGTACCCGAAGTACTTCATCATACGCGTCTTGATGATGTCGATCTTCTCTTGCGTCTCCTTGTCGATCACGTTCGACACGAGGGTCTGCAACTTGATCGAGTCCTTCTGGTCCTCGAACAGCTTCAACTCGAGCGCGCGTCGCAAGCGGTCATTGGTATGCCACTCGAACTTGCGACCGTCCACCGCGAGGGCGCCGATGTAGTTCATGATCTCACGCCGGAAGTCCTCTTTGCGATTCTCCGGGATCTCGATCTTTTCCTCCACACTGCGCATCAACCGCTCGTCGGGCTCGACGTCTTGACCGGTGTAGCGGTCTTTGACCTTCTCGCGCAGAACGAAGGCCTTGATGGCGTCGATGTAGTTGGCTGCGAGCTTCTCGATCGCCTCTTCATCGGCGCTGATTGCACGCTGGACCTCGTTCTTGACGATCTCCTCGTACTCGCGTTTCACCATACCGATGCACTCGGAGTAGCGCTTGCGCTCTTCCTCGTTGGTGATGAGTGAGTGATGGCGCAGGCCCTTCTCGAGCTCGGCCATGACCATGAAGGGATTGATGGTGCCCTCGCCCATCTCGTTCACCAGGGCGTTGGAGATCTTATCCTGCACGTAGCGGGGCGAGATTCCGCCGAGGCCTTCGCGGATGGTCTCCTTCCGCAGCTCCTTGACGGTGTCTTGGGTGTAGCCGGGAAGCACCTTGCCGTCGTAGAGCTTCAGCTTCTGAAGCAAGCTCAGGTTGTGCTTCTTGGGGTCCTCGAGCCTGGTGAGGACCGCCCACATTCCAGCGACCTCGAGCGTGTGCGGAGCGATGTGCTTGCCGCGGATGCGCTCTTTGTTGAAGTCCTTTTCGTAGATGCGGATCTCTTCGGAGATCTTGGTGATGTACGGGATGTCGATCTTGATGGTTCGATCGCGCAAGGCTTCCATGAACTCGTTGTTCAGAAGCTTCTTGTACTCGGCCTCGTTGGTGTGGCCGATGATCACCTCGTCGATGTCGGTCTGCGCGAACTTCTTCGGCTTGATCTTGTGTTCCTGCGTTGCTCCGAGCAGGTCATAGAGGAAGGCGACGTCGAGCTTCAGGATCTCGATGAACTCGACGATGCCGCGGTTGGCGACGCAGAACTCACCGTCGAAGTTGAAGGCGCGCGGGTCTGAGTCGGAGCCGTACTCGGCGATCTTCCGGTAGTTGATGTCACCGGTCAGCTCGGTCGAGTCCTGGTTCTTCTCGTCCTTGGGTTGGAACGTGCCGATACCGACGCGGTCCTTTTCGGAAAGCACCAGGCGGCGCACGCGAATGTGCTGCATCACCTCGGCCCAGTCCCCCTTGTACTTGTCCATCAACTTCTTGAAGACGAAGCGGCTGGCGGGATCGACGTCGCCCTTGAGGTTGATCGCAAAGCGGTCGTTTTCGAGGCCGAGCTCGCGGATGGCACGCGCGCGCCACTCGGGTGGAATGAGACGCAGCGGCTCTTCGTTCATCGGGCTGGGGAAGCGGTCCGCTTCATGTGCGGTCATGCCGATCTCAGCCAGTCGAACCCAATCGAACGTGTACAGCGCACCGTCAGGTGTGCGCGAGTAGTGCTCGAGGCCCTTCTTGAGCATGCGAGCGATGGTGGACTTGGCCGAGCCGACGGGACCGTGCAAGAGGATGACGCGCTTTTCGGGGCCGTATCCCTCCGAGGCCGCCTTGAGCACGTGCACTAGGCGCATGAGCGGGATGTCGAGGCCGAAGACGCCGTCTTTGCCACCGTCGATCTCGTCTTTGAAGAAGTTGTAGCGAATCAGCTTCTTCTTGTTGTCGGTGTACTCCTCGGTCCCATACCGAATGATCATGTCGTAAACGCGCTGAAAAGCGTTGCGAGTGACCTGAGGGTTCTTGCGAACAATCTCGAGGTAATCCTCGAACGAACCCTCCCACGCGAGATCGCGATAGAGGTCGTAGTCCTGCATCGACGCGATCTTCGAGACCATTCCGTTCTGACCCATCTCACGTTCCTCTCAGCGAAGTTTCCGCGGACCCATCCGCGGGATCGAGAAGCTCTCTGCAGACGGCTTCCGAAGGCACGCCGGGAGCGTAGCGTTCCTCAGCGAAACCCTCCCCAAGTTTTTGTGGTTTGAAGCAAGAGGAAGGCGAATACTCTCCGGCTCGCCTCGTCAATCGTAGGCCTGCCGATTTACCCGGTCACAAGACTCGGGGCGGTGCCAGCATCGACCCCCCGCAACGAACTGAGGAACCACATGTCTAAGCGTTTCGCCTGGTTGGCGCTCCCTGCTGCTTTTTTCATCAGCACCTACGCCAGCGCGGCAACCAAGTCCTTCACAGCGGCGCAAGCTTCACTGCCCGCTGACACTGAGATCGTTGCAACGAGCAACCTCAAGTCGGTGCGGTCCTCGCAGACCTTCCAGAAATTGTTTCCACAGCTGCTCAAGCTGGACAAGGAAGCCCCGGACATGCTCGCCAAGGTGAAGAAGACGTGCGGCTTCGATCCGGTGACGGCGATCGACGACGTGACGCTTGGTGTGGCTAAGGGCGACGAAGGAGCCTTCTTCGTCGCGGTAAACGGTGTCACCGAGCAGAAGCTGGTGGATTGCGCGACAAAACTCGCGAAGTCGGAGGGCAAAGAGACGATCACGGCAAAGAAGACCGGCAACATCACCGAGCTCAAGAGCGACAAGGGCGGCTCGCCCATCTTCTTCGCCTGGCTACCGGACAATGTGCTCGTGATCGCTTCTGAGCCAGAAGAGAAGGCAACGCTCGAAAAGATGCTGGCGGGCAAGGGCGCGCTCGCAAAGTCCAAGGTGGGCGCGCGGCTCGGCAAGATCCGCGATGAGGCTGCCGTGTCGGTTGTGTTCAGCAGGGAACTGCCGGTCGATAGCATGACCGTCAAAGGCGGGGATTTCACGCTAGCGGTCAAGAGCGGCGTCGTTGACATTGTCACGACGCTCGAGATGGCCAGCAACAAAGAGGCTGAGCAACTCGTTACCGCAGCCAAGGCGATCGGCTCGCTGCTTCCGCTTCCCAAGGATGCCCCGAAGGAGGTCGAGAAGATCCTCAAGTCAGTCGACGGCAAAGCCTCCGGCGCGGAAGCGACTATCACCGCAAGCGCAGCTGAAAAGGATCTGATCGCAGTGGTGAATTGGGCGACCGGGCTCACCAAGACGAAGGCAGTAGCCCGCTAATCAGCTACCGCTTCGGTCGTTTTCGAAGGGGGAAAGAGAGCTTTCCCCCCTCCACGAGACCCGGATAGTCGCTCAGGTAACGAGCCGGTTGACCCATCGCTGAGCCATCCACCCAGAAGGCCGTTCCAGGATCCGCGTGCCGAACGTCCACGTGGATAAATGGCCCTTCCGGATAGAAGCCGCAACCAACGCCGCGCAAACTGACGCACACCTTGAAGAGGTCCTCCCGGCTTACGCGATGGATGGCGATGTCGAGCGCTCGTCCCGACGCGTGAAGGCTCTTGTGACCGGAGCCGTCGTTCACCTGGGCAAAAGGTCGAACGCCGCTGTAGATAATGATCGAACGCCGCGGGAAGGCGTCAGCAAGTTCTTGCAAGACCCAGAGCAGTCGTGGGTGCACCAAACGAACACCGCCCGCCCACTCCCTACGTTCAGACCAGGCTTCAGCGAGGGGCTCGTCGGGTAGCTCGTCAAAGGGTCGTTCGGTACCTTCGGGCCTCGCGAGAATGCTGAGCCGGTCGAGGGCTAGCGGTGCGATCGCCCCGTCGCATTGCACCAGGTTGAAGCGCTCCCCTTCCCCTGCGCTGCGCGTGATTAACACCGGTGGGCGCCGACAGCGCCAATCGGGCACGGCGACTGCGGGCGGCAAGCGAAAGATACCCGATAGGCCATCGGAGGTTACGCCCAGGCCAGTGGTATCGAAGATGGGGTTGCCCTGCGTTGAGTGCTGCAAAGACCAAGCGCTGTCACGCAACAGCTGGCTCCTCCCAATCGTGACCAGCGACTCGCCGAAGGTCTGCTGCTCGCTCGGAAGTGAAGAAAAGGCGAGCCAGGTAGACGACTCGGCCAGTTCTGAATCGGCGACGGAACCTCCCCACGAGAGCCGCGCCGTATCTCTGTACCAAGCTCCCCATGGCCCCTGCACGTAGGAACGAAATGGGCCGAGTTTGTCGAGCGAAGCCTCACGCAGCGGCAACAACAGATCGACCGAGAGGGAATTGGATTCCGGATCGAACGGGCGCGTCGAACTCTTCGCTAGGGAAAGATCGAGGCGGAAGCTCAGTTCGCGGGGAGACTCCAGCAGCAGCGAGGAGCGCTGTGGACTCACCTCCGCCGACGGCAGCGAACCATCCTGCCCTTGCAACTCGGACGACACACAAACGGCTGCAAGTGCGACAGCGCATCCGCGCGCACGAGCAATCGCCCGAGAGTTGGGGTGTGACAGGCAGGCCATATTGCGCCAGCTCCAAGTACCATGGCCGACCCACTCGCCGAGGGGAAGCCCCAAGAAAACCGCCAGAAATTCGCCGCAACGCCGGCATGTGACTTGCTAGACTCAGCGCGATGACCTCAAGGATCGGCAGTGCGCGGGCTGGGCTCAAGAACCTTCCGACCAAAAGATCTCGATCTCGGTTGAGGACTGCAACCTCGCTCGCGCTGATGGGTCTCGCCCTTGGCGCGTCAGGCTGCGAGATCGGCTTGCTCGTGGCGGCTGTCACGGACGAGCCGCCTCCGGATCCGTACGACGACTACACCGAAACGGTTTGGTGTAACGAGACAACGGGCAGCGGAATGGGCTTCGCGGGCCTCACCTCCGCCAACGGAAACGCGCAGCTTTTCGGCATGGGATTTGACGCGCCCTTTCCACAGCTCGCGGCGGCTGAGCAGCTTGACTTTTTCATCGAAGTACCTGGCCTCGAATGGGGGCCGAGCACAACCTTCGGGGTTGACGGAGATCTCACTCGACTGGACGATTCGCAGGGCGCCTGCGCATCGTGGAACGCAGAGGCCGCAAGCTTCTTGGAGGTTGAGACCGGGACCGGGGCAGGCTCGATCGTGGTCTACGACGATGGCTCCGAGTACGCGCGGTTCCCCTTCGAAGTTAGCCAAGCAACCCAACTCACCGTCAGCTTCGATCCAAACTCGAGCGTGGCCACCGCCCTCTTGCTGGATGAGGAAGGCCGCCCTCTCTACGCCCAATCCGGACTCACCTGGCAGATCGTGCCATCGGGCAACAGCTTCACAGGGCCACTCAAGGGCCTGCAGGCCAACCTTTTCCCGGACGGCATCAATAACGAAGTGATGGTGACGGTCTTCTTCCAAGACCTATCGGCGAGCATGACACTCGAGAACGTCGCGGGCATCTTCCAGCAGGTGGACTGAACGGTCTACGTCGCTCGAAACAGCCGATCTTTGATCGCATTCCAGCTGGGATCGCTGGGGACGGCCTCGATCAGAATACGCGCCGCACCGCTCGTCTCCAGACGGTGGAGCGCTGCGTACAGGCCGCGAGCGTAGGCGCGTGCCTCGCGCGGTAGCCTCTCGATGGGCTGCCCACTCAACCCAACGCTCGCGTCGGTGTCAGCGAACAACAAGAGACCGCTCGAGCCCTCGTTGCGCTGGGGCAACTGCGCGCGGTCCACGAGAAACGCTGGTACCGCTGGAGCATAATGCCGGCGCGTCAACCCAGGAGCGACCATCGGCGCGGTTGCATCCGTCACCCCCGCACCGAGATCGACAACCGGACCGAACTCTTGCAATTCGACGGGGCCGATCGAGCCGCGTCGCAGGATCTCGATGGCGCTGCCCACCACTCGCACGATGGTGGACTCGATGCCGAACCCGGTCGCACCGCCATCCAAGACAAACACGCTGGAACCGAGGCTCTTTTCGACGTGCTCCGCCAGAGTGGGCGAAAGTTGGGTCGAGCGGTTGGCGCTAGGCGCCGCGATCGGCAGGCGCACCTCGCGCAAAAGGGCTTGCGCCATCGGGTGATTAGGAACCCTCAACCCCACCGTGGAGCCGCCAGCAGTCGTCTCGGCTGCCAATAGCTTGGGTCGCAAAGGCAACACCAACGTCAGCGGGCCAGGCCAGAACGCTCGCGCTAGTCGCAGGGCTAACGGAGAAACCTCCTGGGCATGAGACAAGGCAGAGTCCGCATCGGCGCAGTGGACGATGCTGGGGTTGGTCGCGGGTCGGCCCTTGGCCGCGTAGATCTTACCGACGGCCTCTGCGCGATCGGCTCTCGCCCCCAACCCGTAGACGGTCTCGGTTGGGAACGCGCAGAGCTCACCAGCGCAAAGCAGCTCGCAAGCCCGCTCAAGCCCTTGCTCGTCGAACGGCACGATCATCACTCTCGTTTCTAGTGTGTCCGAGCGACAGCCGAGAGGCATTCGATCGCCAACCGTCAAAAAAGCTCGGAATCGCCGAAGATTCCGGCTTAACATGAGGCGTGAAGCACTGGCCCCACCTCGCACTTATCGCCCTCACCACCGCAGCGACCTTCCTCGGTGCCTGCGCCGTGAACGACTTCAGTAGCAGCTCCGGCGGGAAGGCTGGCGAAGCCAACACCGGCGCAGGCGGAGCCGGCGGCGGTGCAGCCGACTCGTCCTCGAGCCAAGGGGCTTCCTTCGGTACCGGCGGCAACGTTCCGATGGGCCAAACCATCACGATCGAGCCGGCGAACTTCGTGCTCAACGTCGATGGGCCCGGGAGCCCGACCCAACCGTTGACAGCCACTATCAACGGTCAGGACGTGACGGCCCTGGTGACCTGGTCGTTCGAGAAGCCGTACATCGGCGATGTGCAAGCAGGTGGCTTCTTTCCGACGGGAAACGCTGGCGGCGTGGGAAAGTTGGTGGCGACGCTCGGGACCTCTTACGGGGAGACCGGCGTCACCGTCTTTGCGCAGAAGGTGGTCGGCGCCGACTTGATCGACCCGGCCGTGAAAGCTGCTCTGGATGCGCCTTCAGGTGTGCCCGATCCGTCGATGGACTTCATGTATCCGTTCGACGAGACGGTGTTCCCTCTGGACGTGCTTGGCCCGGAGCTGATGTGGAACGGAACCAACGGCGGGGATGTCTACAAGCTTCACCTCCAGGAAACGTTCCTCGACTACACCGAGTACTTCACAGCGCCGGTGCCGGCGCGTCATCTCCTACCGGAGGCGGACTGGACCAACATCACGCTCTCAGGGTCAGGTGCGCAGAGCGATCCGCTGGAGGTGTCTCTCGGCCGCTACGCTGGAGGCACGGCTTACCAGCCTGAGCAACGCACCTGGCGCATAGCGCAAGGCAAATTGAAGGGCGTTGTCTACTATTGGGAGCTACCCGATCAATGCCCCAATGCACCCGGCAACGGTCGCGTGCTGCGTATCAAACCCAACTCAGACCAAGCTGTAGAGTTCTATCAACCCGGCGGTTGTTGGGGTTGCCACACCGTCAGTCGCAACGGCAAACAGATGATGGCCACGCTCGACTCAGGCCAGCCCTTTCCGCAAGTCACCATCGACTTGACGACCGACCCGGCGACGGCTGGCAGTATATCGACGAGCTCGCTGCTGGGCGGAACGTTCAGCGCCTACAATGATAAGGGCGACCGTATCATCGTTAGCAACGACGACTCATCGAATTTTAACAAGCTATTGACCATCGTTGATGCGACGACTGGCGGCGCCCTCGCTGGCAGCGTCATGGGCCCTGGCTGCGGTGAACCGGCTTGGTCTCCCAATGGTGAAAAGCTCGCGGCCGTTTGCGGGCTAAGCGGCGGCGGCTGGGTATTCGACCTCAATGAGGGCCACCTGAGCGTTGCCGACGTGGCAGCGGACGGCTTCACGGTAACCAACACCCAAATGATCGTTCCGCAACAGGGCGAGGTCGGACGTCCGGCCTATCCAAGCTTCGCGCCTGGCTCCGAGCTAATCGCATTCGGCAGGCCCACCCAAGGGTCGCGCTCCTCAGGTGACGGGACGCTCTGGCTAACCGACCTGACCGGCACCAACGTCAAGCAGCTAACTCGTGCCAGCGACGGAAACCAAAGCTTCAATCCAGTCTTCGCGCCGTTGCGCGCTGGCGGCTACTACTGGCTCGTTTACATCTCGAGGCGCGACTACGGCAACCGACTCGTCGGCGCTAACCGACAGCAGCTTTGGATCACCGCGATCGATGATCCGGCAACCGCCGCAGACCCGTCAAACCCGCCATTTTATCTCCGTGGCCAACAGGATTGCGGCAAGAGCGAGAACGCCTACTTCGCCTTGGAGCCCTGCAAGGAACTCGGGGAAGACTGCTCCTCCGGTGCAGACTGCTGCAATGGAACATGCCTCAAGGACCCGAGTACCGGGGAGTACAGTTGCGGTAGTCCTCAGGATTGCGCCTTGGACGGGAACGCCTGCAAGACCTCTGAAGACTGTTGCAATCCTGATGCGCAATGCATCGACGGCTTCTGCGTAGCCGAGATTCCGCGATAGTCGTGAATGAACCGCTAGCGTCCGAGCAGCGAAACGGCCACGCCACGGAAGCTAGCTTCGAGACGCTAGGATTGCCGCCAGGGCTTTTGAAGGGCCTGGTGGGACTCTCGCACGGCCGACCCACAACGATACAGGCCGCGGTCATCCCCAGCGCACTCGCTGGACGCGACGTTTGGGCCTGCGCCAAGACCGGGTCGGGCAAAACTGCGGCGTACCTATTGCCGGTCCTGGCAACGCTGAGTCGCAACTCATGGGCCACGGCCAATCAGGCTCTCGCGCTCGTCCTCGCGCCGACACGTGAGCTTGTAGCGCAAATCGCCGCGGCCGCGCGAGGCTACGCTACCTATCTATTGCCCAAGCCGCGCATTCGAGCCGTGTTCGGCGGCGTGTCGATCAACCCTCAAATGTTGGAGCTACGCGCTGGGGTGGAGCTGCTGATCGCGACGCCCGGGAGACTGCTCGACCTGATCGGAAAGAACGCCGTTTCGCTAAGCGGGCTCAGGACCTTGGTGCTCGATGAAGCCGACCGCTTGCTGGCCACGGGATTTACTGAGGAGTTGCAGACGTTGCTCACTAAGCTCCCTGCACAGCGGCAAACCATGCTTCATTCCGCGACGTTTGCACCCGCGGTCGAGAGGCTTGCGCGGCAGTTGCTACGATCGCCGATGCGGGTTGACCTAACCGTCAAACAACCTCCACCAGCGATCAGCGAGCGGATCATCCTTGTCGACAGCCGGCGTCGCACCGAGCTGCTGCTTCGACTGCTGCACGACGAAACCTGGGAACAAGTCTTGGTGTTCGTGGCCAAATCGGCCTCCGGTGAGCAGCTAGCGAAGCAACTTCGGGCGGCCAACGTGAGCGCCTTGGCTCTCCACGGTGACCTTAGCCAGGCCGCGCGGACACAAGCGCTAACCGCGTTTCGCGAACAGCAGGTCCGCGTCGTGGTGGCAACGGACCTCGCCTCGCGCGGGCTCGACATCGCTGGGCTGCCCGCCGTCATCAACTACGATCTTCCGCGCTCCCCCACTGACTACCTGCATCGCATCGGACGAACTGGTCGCGCCGAAGCACCAGGCATGAGCGTGAGCTTCGTCACAGCGAATGAGCGCTCCCACCTCGCGGTTATCGAAAAGCGCCTTCAGCGCACCTTCCAGCCGGACGTGCTAGCCGGGTTCGAACCACGGGAGACGGCTCCCGCTCCGCGAGTCGACGCGGGCGTCGGCGGAATCAAGGGCAAGCGCAAGAGCAAGAAGGACAAGCTGCGTGAAGCGGCGCAACGGCTTGGCGCCACGCCTGCCGCGACGAGCAAGCTACAGCCGTGAATCCGAGAGCAGAGAAAGCGTCGCTTAATCGCCGCCGCAGCCAAAGCAAATCGGCCCGAGGCAGCCACAGGGGCAAAACTGCGATGAGCCAGTACATGCTCCGTTGAAGCAGCTGTAGCTAAACACCGTATCGCCAGTACAACCTTCACCCCCACAATCTAGTTGGGGATCGGTCCCGTCCTTAACGGGCCTACACTCGCCCTGCGCCCCGTTGGTATTGACCGATAAGCACGAGCGGCACTCTGCTCCGCAGGCGGTGTTGCAACAAACCCCCTCCACACAGAAGCCAGACGCACACTCTGACTCTGAATCACACGCATCCCCGTTAGGCGCCAAGACGCACTGATCCACCTCGCAAGCAAACTCGCAAACCACAGCCGCCTCTTGGCAGGTTGACTCAACACACGTGTAGCTGATCAACGACTTGCCGACGCAGTGGGGTTCCGGGCAACTGCAGCCTGGAGCACCGCCGGCTCCTCCGGCTGGCGTGCTACCCGCAGCACCTGCAACTCCACCGCCACCTCCGCCCGCATTGGAACCAGCTGCACCTGCATTGCCGGTCCCCTGTTCCACGCGCTCGCTGTCGAACTGCAGCGAGCAATTGGAGAGGGCGAGCAATAGGAGCCAACAGGACCGCACGGAGCTAGCCTAGGCGCAAACCGTGAGCGCGCCAAGACGCGGCGCTTCGCAACCAATACCCTGCTATCTATCAGAGCTTCACTCAGGCGGGGCGCAGCATGAACTCAATCACCGAGCTGATCTCGCGGCGCTGAGCGACGAGCAGCAAGGTAGCCAAAGGCGCAATCACGGAGTTGCCGCGCGGTGCCCGAATTTCACCGCTTGGCTCGTACAGGCCGGCAAACACGCAGGAGCGTGGGAACGCTGGGTCGGCGGCGATCTCACTTACAGTGCGGCCAGCTATTTGAGCGCCAGGCGTCAACTGCAGCTCAAAGGCGGCAGCACCGCCGTTGCCCAAGAACATCGACGTACGCACACTCTCGTGCTCAATCGCGGTGGCCAGCGCGCCAATGAACACCTCTGTCTCCGAGATGATTCGGTCAACGCCGGTATCCTTGTAGATAGCGCGATAGGTTTCATCTTTGACGCGCACCATGATGCGCTTGGCGCCGCAAGCCCTCGACAATGCGGCGAACGCAAGATTGTCCGCGTCCCTCGGGAGCATGGCGACGGCCACGTCCGCTCGCGGCATACCGGCGTCATGCAACAAGCGCGGATCCGTGCCGTCACCTGCCAACGCGACGAGCCCATGCATCTCGAACGCGGCCCGCGCAACCTCCGCATCTCGGTCCAATAGCGTTACAGCGTGGCCGGCGCCAAGCAGATGAATCGCCACGCTGAGCCCAGCCCGACCACCGCCTGCAATCACAACTTTCAATGGCTGCTCCCCTCGAGTTCGGCGGCTGCAATTCTGCGATCGCACTCGGCGATTGCGAGTTCGGCTACGTCCCGCGCCACGAGACCGCGCTGGGCGGCATCCACCAACGCCGCCTTTCGACCGACCATCAAGGTGGCCGCCACCAAGCGCTCCCGCTCGAGCGAGTTCGCCGCGCCAAGGATCTGCTCCGCCGCGATCATCTCGCGCTGCAGTGCAGCCTTGTGCGCGGCGTGTTCCGAGCGCGATACGAGGCCCGAGCCCAGCAGACTATCGAGGTCGGACTGGCCCCGTTTGGCGGCGATGAGCGTGGCCTTTGCGTGCTCCGTGATTGGGTCAGGACCATTCAGCGTTACCCTCAGCCAAACCAATATACGTTTAAATGGTAGACCCTGCGTTACCAAGGTAACGAAGGTGACGCCAAACACGATCGTTACTAGCCGTTCCCGCCAGGGCAGCGTCAACGGAAGCGCCAATACAGCAGCCATCGAGAGGGCTCCCTTTATGTTGCCGGCGACCATGACGTGTTGCCATGAGAGCGGAATCCTCTCGCGGAACGCTAGCCGCAAGCCAGCGAATGAGCCGTAAACAGCCAGCGCTCGACCGGCGTGCAAAGCCAATAGCGCAGCGAGGATGGAGAAGCGCTCGGCGTAGAGCAGCTCAGCCCTGATTTGCATCCCCACGAGCAAGAAGAGCGCAACGTTGATCGCAAACCCGCAGGTCTCCCAGAAACCGCCCAGAGCCAAGAACCGAGCCGGCTCGAGCGCTCTGCGCGCTGCCTGGCCGATCAAAAGGCCGGCAACGACGACAGCGATGATGGGCGACGCATGGACCCGCTCGGCGACCAGCGACGTCCCAAATACAAGCACGACCGAGGACAGGATCACCGTCAAATGATCGGGGGCGCGGCGCAACACGACGCCACCCAAAGCGCCAAACGCCCCTCCGATCAGGGCCCCTCCCACAATGGCGAGCAGCAGCGAACGCACCGTCGCACCGAAATCAAACACACCACTGGTAACGACGCTGGCGCACAGCCCGACCAACACCAGCGCAGTGCCGTCATTGAAAAGGCTCTCCCCTTCCATGATAGCGGCGAGACGCGCCGGGACTCTCGCCCCCCGAAAGGCCAGTAACACACTTACCGTATCGGTTATGGCGAGCAGCGCGCCCATCAACATCGCGATCGGCAGCGGCATTGAAAGAACCTTTGTGGCAATCAGCCCCGTGGCAATCAGCGACAAGCCAACGCCGGGGATGGCAAGCGCAAAGATCGGCCGGAACGCAGACTTGAGCTGCTCGGTATCGGTAAACAGCGCCGCCTCGAACACCAGCATCGGCAGAAAAACGAGCAACACCAGATCTGGGTTGAGCGGAGCACTCGGCAAAAGGTCGAACAGCACCGCCAACAGCCCCACCACGACGAGCACGACGTTGTACGGAAGATTCGCTCGCTTTGCGACGATGGTCATGGCGGCCCCAATGGCCAACGCGAACATCAACGACTCTAGCTCTTCTCGCATTCTGCCTCCGACTCGCGTTCGACGAGTACCACGTCCCCGACTCGCCTGTCCGCTCCGCGGCCACCCCCTGGCCGTACACGGGGAGAACGACGCACGCGACGGTGCAAGCATGGGACCATGAGTCACCTAGCTCCCTCGAATAGGCGCTTGCGCCTTTGCATCTCCGCTACCGTCCATGGGCTCGGCGCGGCCGCACTGGCCATCACCACCACCGGCTGCGGAGACGACTCCACGGATACCGTACCGAAAGACTGCTACGAGCTCGCGGACGGCAGCTGCGTAAAGGAGACGTTCGAGAACCCCAAGACCCTCGAGCCCAACGCCGAAGGCGTTTACGAGCTGCAGCTGCAACCGACCGAGTTCATGCTGGATGGGAAGCGTCACTGTGGCAGGGGCTACAATGGCCAATACCCCGGACCGACCATCGACACGAGCGCCGCGAAGCCGGGTGAACAACGCAAAGTTCGAGTCAATCTTCGCAATGGCTTCAGCAAGAATGACTACCAGCCAGTGAGTGACGATCCGGACGAGGTCTGCACCTGCGTCGATACCGAAACTGGAGAGACCTGCGCGAGTCACGCCCACGGCGGTAGCAGCACCTGCCAATGCACCACCACCGAAGGCGAGACCTGCCACGTGTTCGACTTCAACACGACGAACCTGCACTTTCACGGCTCGCACGTGCGGCCCGATTACGCTTCGGGCGGCGGCTGTGAAGAGACCGACAAACTAGGTTGCAGGACCTGCAGCGGCGACAGCTTGGGCGTACGCGAGTGCTTCCATTCGGACAACGTACTATCCCGAGTGGGCCCTAGCGAAGGCGTCCAACATCGCTATGACCTCGACGAGGATGGGCTTCATCATGCGGGGCTAAGTTGGTATCACCCACACATCCACGGCACCACGGCCATCCAGGTCGCGGGCGGAGCTGCGGGCGCCTGGATCGTGCGCGGCCCGCTCGATGAGATCCCGGGAATCAAGAACGCCCGCGAACGCATCATGGTTTTGACCACCCCGCCAACCAACTACACCCCACTCGAGGACGGCGAGCCGTGTGATGAAGACCACATTACCTTCAATAAGTTTGCGACGCTCAACGCCACTCCCAACGGGGTCAATCCGCAAGCCAACCTCGTCAATGGCATAAGCCGCCCCCGCCTCGTCATGCCCCCAGGACAAATCGAGCGCTGGAGGATCGTCGACGCCTCCTTCCTCGATGAAGCTCAACTCGTAATCTTCAAAGGCAAAGACTCGAACTGCGAGTCGCTGGATCTACCGGCTGGACCAGTTCCGCTTACTCAGATTGGTCGCGACGGGCTCGCACTGCCCAAGCCGGCAGACGGCAAGGATTGGCCCTTTGCACCGCCCTACATGTTTCTGTCCTCAGGCTACCGAGTGGAGGCCATGCTCGACGGTAGCAAGCTGTCCCACGGCGATACACTGTGCGTGATGTCCGCTCGTGCGCTCCAAGCGGACACCACCGGAACAACGCCTGGGCTGGTTGGCAGCCTCACGCCACCGACCGCGGAAGAGCTGCTCAAAGCAGCTGGCAATGGCGACCTGTTGGCGATCGTCAATGTTACGAATGCCGCCGGTACGCCGAGCGAAACCGAGATGCCCGACCTCACCCTCGTCGCGGCGGAGTCTCCAAGCATGATGCTGCAGAACGGCCAAACCGATGCGCTGGCAAAGTGCGAGCAAGTCCGCGCGGTAAACGACCTGAACCTGATCGACCAGCTCTCGGCTCTATGGCTTCTTTTTTACAACACAGAGGGGCTCGACAAATGCGGCTTCGAGGATCACAGCATCAACGCCAAGAACTTCGAGTCTACTGACCGCGAGAAGTATCCGTACGATCGCGTGCTCAGCAAGGGAGCCGTCGACCATTGGCGAGTCGTGTCGGGCTTTGATGGTCACCCCTTCCACATTCACATCAACCCCTTCTTGGTATGCCCATTGCCGCCGGCCGGGTCTTCCGACCCGAACGCTGTCGGCCGGCTGTTTGAGCCGCCGTTTGCGCACTGGCGCGACACCTATCTGGTAAACCTCAATCGCACCGCGGACTTTTTAACCGAGTATCGCGCGTTCACCGGGGACTTCGTTTATCACTGCCACAAGCTCACCCACGAAGATCACGGCATGATGGAGCTGCTTCGCATCTGCGATCCCGAGACGGAGGCATGCGACCAGCTGTGCGACGGTCAGCCCTGTAATTGGAACAGCTGCGCACCCGGGGATGACAACTGCGAGCGTGGGCTCGTCGCGACGAAGTGTCTTTTGGACCCACTCGGCTACTGCCCGGAGGCGGCCCTGCGCT
Source organism: uncultured delta proteobacterium (assembly GCA_903892415.1). Taxonomy (GTDB): domain Bacteria; phylum Myxococcota_A; class Polyangia; order Polyangiales; family Polyangiaceae; genus Xiheicaenibacterium. Next base: position 35,976 of record CAITIQ010000658.1, read on the forward strand.
GTACCACCTGCGACGGCGAACAGTCCTGCCCGGTGGAAGCGCATTGTTCGGAAGCCCCTGGGCTAGACGATCTAACCCGTTGTGTCCCTGGCTGCCTCACCGCAGATGACTGCGCGATCGCCGACACATGCAACGCGGGCAGCTGCGAACCTGCGCCCTGCGGACCGCCCTGCATGCCTCCGCAGATGTGCATTCACGGTAGTTGCGAGTAACGCCAACGAAGGCAGCCTTGCAGGGCTCGGGGGCTTTCGGTCCTCGGGTCTTTGCAGCTTCTGAGATCAGTAACGACGCGTCGGTGCAACAGCGATAGAGCCTGGTATCGTGAGGGATGCGCTTCTTTATTGGCTTTGCGCCTGTGTGCGTGATGTTCATTTCTGGGTTGCTGGCGGGCTGTGGTGGCAACGTCGTCTTCGACGGGGCGAGTGATGGTCAGGCCGGGTCGACCGCTGAATCAACGTCGCAAACCTCCGGCACTTTTCCAGATGGCACGATCACGCCGGTCGTCGATGAGCTGCAGCTGCGCGCCAATTGCATGCCCGATGTTGTTCCCGACCCCGTTTCAGGGACGGTCACGGTCTCCTACATCAACACCAGCGAGGAGGCCCGCTCGCTCGAGCTGCTTGGGGCCTCCCTCATCTTTTCGACCGACGTGGAAGCTTGGGTCTTCTTCATTGAGTTCACCCCGACCTCGAGCGGACCTGTGCCTGCAAACGGCGAAACGACTGTCATCCACGAGAAGACGAGCATGCAGGAAGACTCGTCCTTCATCTGCTCGCTTTGCGACCTGCCGATGACCGTGCAGCTGACCTTTCGAACCGAGCAGGGCGGCGATATCATCGTCACCGAGAACACCAAACTCGACTGCTCCTTCTAGCGCACTCTTCAATCGAATCGGCCGAAGCCCCCGTTGGTACTTCCGCTGGCCCCAACTCATTTGCTAAGGAGGCGCGCATGTTCAAAGACATCAACTTCAAGCTCGCGGTGATCTCGGCTCTGATGGAGGAAGGGCACTTCGAGAAAGAGGCGAAGAAGCTCAAGACCGCCCACCTCAGCACGGCGGAAGCGTACGTTCCCATCAAAGAAGTGATGGCGTACTACGAGTCACTCACCATCTCGGAGAAGCTATTGGCGACCGTCACCACACTCTCACCGGACGGCGGAGACCTCGCCTACGTGTACGCCATGAGTGAGTGGGATGGCGAGGATGACACCTTCGAGATTCACTCCCTCGAGGGCATTGAGCAGTTGGTCAACCTCGAAGAGTTCACGCCGATATCCATGATGGGCAATGGGGTAGACTATACGCCTATGCTGACGTGCAAAAAGCTGAAGAACGTCGATATGACCTACGCCAAAGATGACAAGGTCAATAAGGCAGTAAAGGTGGCGCTCGAGAAGCGTGGCGTCGAGATAGAAGACTGAGGTTAATCTGCCAGCGCGGCGAGCCAGCGCAGCCGCCGCGTCAATAGGTCTGCGACCGCGCGCACCTGTGCACTTCTGAGTCGACCAGTTGGGGTTACGAGGGAGATGGGCATCGGTTCGGGTTGGAAGGCTGGGAGGATGCGCACCAGTTGGCCCACCGCGACGGCCGCCTCCACTTCACGCAGCGGTCGCACGCCGATCCCGAGCCCAGCGTGTAGCGCCTCGAGCAGAATCTGGGCGGAGTCGCTCTCGAAGCGCGATACCAAGTTCACGGTATGCGCTTCGCCCTGCCGATCGAGGAGTCGCAGCGCAAAATCTTTGCTGCCGCGCATAGCGAGCAGACATTCGTGCGCGGCCAGCTCCGCTGGAGCCGTTGGTAGGCCTCGCTGCGCGACGTAGGTTGGTGAGGCCGCGAGCGCCCATGGCAATAGACCGATACGCCTGACCGTGGAGGATTGAGCGGGCACGGGGCCGCCCCAAACCACGATGTCGACCCCGAGCGACACCGGCTCGAGCAGCCGCGTCCTACCGAGCAGTTCGACGCGCAGCTCGGGGTTACCCTCGAGCAGCGCCCGGAGCTCCTGCAAAAAAGTACCGGCCGCTACATCGCTGCTGACTGAAACTCGCACGGTGCCCCTGAGCCGCTCCGCCGCGCCGACCTCTCGCTCAGCCTCCTCCAGCTCGCTCAGGATGCGCCGCGCGCGGGCGGCTACCCGCTCCCCAGCTTCCGTCACGCGCAGCGTGCGCGTGGTGCGCTCAATCAACCGCACCCCGACGCGCAGCTCAATCCGCTCGAGGCGCCGCCATACCGCATTGGGCGAAACACGCAGCCCGCGCGCTGCAGCGCTGAGACTCCTTAGCTCCACCACACGAACGAAGGTACGAACTTCATCCAGACTCTCGAACATGTTGCCTCGCATCCCAGCATTGCGTTCAAGCCGCCGATAGTAGGTCATGCCGGACCATTTTCACCGCAGCGGTGAAACTGGTTTGCGATCGCGGATAGAGCGTTGCGCGACCTTCGCCACTACACCTGCCGATGGGCAGGGACGCCGCGAGGCACAGCGGAGCGCCAAGCGATTGAGGTCCGCCCTATGGAGAAGCCTATGAACAGCCACCGGAACATGATCGCTATCACACTATTGGCGTTGCAACCGCTCTTGGGCTGCAGCAGCGACAGCGAGGAGACCATCCCGGCCTCAACGGACTGCGACCCGGCGCTTTTGGAGGCAAACAAGGAGGTGGCGCTCGCTGTCTCAAATGGCGTTTTCTTGGCAGGCGAACCGGCAGAGGGCGTACTCGCCTCAGACTTCGTTGCTCACTTTCCTGCAGGGCAGCCCGACCAATCGCTCGAGGCCTTCCTCGGATTTGGCGAGCAGTTCCGAACGGCCCTGCCTGACGCAACGTTCACCTTTACGCATGTGATCGCCAACGATGAGTTCGTGGCATTGCGCTATATCGGAACGGGCACCCACAAGGCGGAGCTGTTTGGCGTGCCGGCGACCAACCGCACGTTGAAGTGGGAGGGCATGGTGATCCGTCGTGTCGCAGACGGCCGCGTGGCAGAGGAGTGGAACGAGCCGGACAATGCAGGGCTCTTCGCGCAGCTGACCCAAGGAGCCGAAGCGTTCAGTCCGAGCTCGGCGAGCTTCCAAACAAAGGGGGATTGCGCCAGCGCCACGGTTGAAGCTACCGCCGAGTTAGCCCTGCGAGTCTCTGAGGAGGTCGTCCTTGGCGGCCAATCAGCGGACGGACTTTTGGCGCCCGACTTTGTAATGCATAATCCCAATGGGCTGCCCGACGCCAATCTCGAGGGCTTTCTCGGCTTCAACGCGGGCTTCCGCGCCGCCTTCCCCGACGCCAAGTTCAGCTTCACGCACACGATTGCCGAGGGAGATTTGGTGCTCCTTCGCTACACCGCTAGCGGCACCCACAGCGCCGAGTTCTTTGGTGTTCCCGCGACGGGCAAGGCGGTGCAGTGGGAGGGCGCAGTCATTCGCCACATTGACGCCGGCGTTGTGGATGAAGAGTGGAACGCGCCCGATATTGCCGGGCTACTCGGACAGCTGACAGCGCCCTAGGACGCACTCAAGCAGGCGAGGAGCCGGCCCGCGCGCGTTCACGCAACATGAACAAGTAGAGCCCCTCTACCTTCTCTCGAGCCCACGGTGTCCGCCGCAAGAACTTGAGGCTGGAAGCGATGCTGGGCTCGTGACTGAAGCACCGAATGGTCACCAGCTCGGCGAGCTGCGCAAAGCCGTAGTGCTCCACCAGCTCGGTCACGATCGCCTCGAGGGTGATGCCGTGCAGCTTGTTGCGATTCTTATCTCCCACGCGCCGCCGCCGATTCCTAGAACCGAATACCGTTCACGCTGCGGTGCTTCCACCAGCGCCAGGTAAGCACCACGGCGGGAACCGCAGCGATTCCGGCCACGACGGGCAAGCCGATGACCCCCAGCGTCACCGCACCGGCCGTGGC
>CAITIQ010000659.1 GCA_903892415.1 uncultured delta proteobacterium
CCTAGGACTTCCACTCGGCTCCCCTCGCGGGGATACCCTTGTCTTCGGATTGAGGTTCTCGGTGCTCCTTTCTCAGGGGACTTTCACCCCAGGTTTTGACGTCATGCCAATCGCAATCCCAAATCTGTGCTCGGCGCGTTGCGCCTCCGCGCAGATGGGAGGGGTTTTGTGGCGGTGGCGTTGGGGCTGCTGTTGGCTAGTGGGGCGTTGTCTTGGGGGCTGGGTGCGACCAGCAGTGCGACCCTGGTGCGGACGACGGTGTCGACCGCACTAGCGACGAGGCGCGTTGGCATTGCCCAGGCGAGCAGGAGTGCCGCCACGAGCCAGATGCGGCGCGCGAACGCGAGCGTGATGATTGCTCTCCGGCGCATCCTCCGGGCGATTCTACCCGAGTCTCGCAGCCAAGGAAGCGCCCCGTGCTCCTCAACCAGGAATGGGCGCCTGGAGGTGTCCGCGTGCTGCCAGCGTCGGGACGGACGGCAGGCCAGCAGGACTGTTCGAGAACTGACGGCTCAGCGTGGACCCTTGTCATCCAACTGCTGGGCGTCGAAGCAGGTTTGAATCGCTCTTCTTTGATCGCTTCCTGTGCCGGAACAGAAAGTTCAGCAAGACCATCCGGGCGGCGGGAACGATCAAGCGCGGTTGGCTGCGGAGCGGAGCACCCAAGGTCGGCCAGGACCGCTGCGCTCCTTGTCGCCCATGCCGTTCTAAACCCACGACCGACCACGTGCGACGGTCTAGGAGTCCGCTAAGCTGATAGCCTTCAGAATAAATGTTCGCAGCTCAAGAGCTGGCACGACAGAGCGCTCTCGCTGGAACGCAGTCTCGCCGCCTTCGGCCCAGAGAGGCGGGTACGAGAAGTAGGAATCGGACGTCGACAACCTGCCCACGGCATCCTTCCACCCTGGAAATCGGTACCCTTCATAGAAGGTGTCGAGGTCGCCTTCTAGCGCGAACTCCACGAACGATGCGTAGTCCTCGGTCGCTTCTTCGACCTCCAAACTGTCGGGGCTGAGGTAAAGCACACTGCCTCGACGGCTCATGAGAAAGATGCCTCCGATCACGTCATTCGCTATGAAGAAGGCCGGGCCGGAATCGTCGACTTCGATCCTTGATTCGGAGTTCCATTCTTCTAGCCTTGGGTCTTCCCGACCATCACCAAAGACTCGGACCCAGCCGTGGTCGACGATCAAACCACCCACCTCCACTACTGAAGCGCAAGCTGGGGAGATGGCGACCATTTCAAGCGCTACCGCGCTTCGCTCTGACGAAGTCCCGGTTCTTACGAAGTTCTTTCCTGAGAATCTCTTCTTGGACATGTGTGCCTTGCCTGAGGTGGAATCAGGGAACCACTTTTACCTTGTACTTCTTGCCAGTTGTGATTCCGTTTTGCTGGTAGAATGCGGATAGTTGTCCTCCCTGCTTGTTCTGCTCTTTCACCGGCACCATCATCACCTGTGACCCGGTTCCACCTTGATTGCTTGAGGCGAAGGGATACTCGTCGGCCGACTGTCCGGTCGGTCGAGCCCCCGCCTTCTTCAGCGCTGCCTTGCGGTTCGCCTTCTTCGTGGTCGTGCACGCCCTTGTCAGTGTCTTTGGGGCTCCTGCCGCTTGCGCAGACTCTATGTTAGCCGCAATCCCCGGCATATCCGCCTTGCTCACCTCGAGCACGGGTATTGCCGGCTTCTTCTTTTTGGCAAGCCCCAACGGGTCAGCCCAAGTGAACGCGTTGGGGCCGAATGCGAAACCGTTGGTTCCCGCATCTAGGCCCAATGGGTCTGAGCTGATGAATAGTCCATCAGCTATGTAGCGGAGCCGATTATACGCTAATCCCGTCTCCTCATCCCAATACTGGCCCTGCAGCCGTATCGGTGTATCAGCCTTGGCCCCGGCCTTCGCCTCGAGCTGGCCCCAAGCCCG
>CAITIQ010000660.1 GCA_903892415.1 uncultured delta proteobacterium
CAGACAATCGGCCCGACTACCTGGCCTCAGGAACCGAATGGCGGACGCCGCCGCTCTGGGGCATCGGCCTACAGGAGAGTGTGAACAAGCATACGTTCTTACTGCACGATGGTAGGGCGCGCGATCTTGCCGAGGCGATTCTTTGGCACGGGGGAGAGGCAGCGGCTTCCAGCGAGGCGTTTCGCTCGATGCCTAGCGACGAGCGTAAGGACCTATTGCTTTTCTTGGAGTCCCTCTGATGTTGTTCAATCGGCGAGAATTGCTCGTTGCATATGGCGCGTTGCTTGCGGCTTGCGCCGATGATTCGTCTTCGAGCGTTGACGAAGCAAGGGTACTGCGAGATCTCGCCGAGATCGTCGTGAAGCCAACGTACGGGCGACTAAGCGAGCGGGCCAATACGTTGAAAGCGTCGATCGCGCTGTTCTCACTCGAGGTGACAGGGGAGACGCTGTCGGGGACCCAGGCTGCGTGGCGTGCGACGCAGGACGCCTGGAATGGGGCGCGGGTCTTCGGCTTTGGACCTGCCAAGGAGGTGGAGGCGAACATTCGTTGGAACAAGGGCTGCGAGCCCGAAGCGGTGGAGGCAACAATTGCGCAGGGGGCTCCGTTCGAGCCCACCTCCCTCGGTGTTACGCGCAAGGGCCTACCTGCGTTGGAGTATCTGCTCTTTGATCCGGTAGGTGGCAACGAGTCAGTGCTGCAATCCTTCGTCGATAGCGAGCCACGAACGGCTTTCCTAACCGCACTCGGGGAGGACCTTGCCGTTGAAGTGGTGAACCTCGAGACCGCGTTTAAGGCCCACTCCGAGGAGCTAGCAACGGCAGGGGCAGGCAGCCAGATTTACAAGAGCCCGAAGGACGCGATGGACGCGCTCTTCAATCAACTGATTTACGCAGCTGACCTCGCGGTCCAGACGATCGCCGCACCTCTTGGTAGCAATACAGGTGTTTTAGCTCCTGACCTCGAGGAGTCTTGGCGCTCCGACCATACACTCGAGGACACGCTAGCGCTGCTCGCCGGCATTGCAGCTGTCTATCAGGGAGACCACGGCGACGTTCAAGGTCTTGGAGTGGGCGACCTAATCAAGGATCGCTCCGCGTCGCTGGACAGTGAATTCCGGGCTGCCCTGGCAGCAGCCTTCGAGTCCGTAAAGGATGCGCCGGCGCCGCTGCGAGTAGCGCTGGAGAACGAAGCGGAGCAGCTAGCAGAGACCGTAGAGGTTCTCCGTAAGGTGAAACGTCTGCTGGCAAGTGATCTAGCGACGGCGCTCGGGGTTACGATCTCGTTCAGCGATATGGACGGTGATTGAGCGTCTGCGTCGGCGAGCGCTGGAGCCGGTAGACCCGGCCTCCTTGGTGCTCTTTCGCGTGCTGTTCGGCGTTTTGCTTTTTGCCGCGACGCTTCGATTCTTGGCTCATGGCTGGGTGCGCGAGCACTACCTTGCGCCAAAGGTGAACTTCCCTTTCTGGGGCCTTTCATGGCTGCAGCCTTTGCCCGGTATCGGTATGTACTTGGTCTTTGGCGTGATGGCCGTCGCTGCGTTGGGCATCGCACTCGGCGCCTACTATCGATTGAGTAGCCTGCTCTTCGCCTTGCTCTTTAGCTACTCCCACGCGATCGATAAAACGTACTACCTCAATCACTACTACCTCGTGAGCCTGCTGGCTGTGCTGATGGTGCTCTTGCCACTGCATCAGGTGGGGTCGTTGGACAGCCATCGGCAAAAGCTGAACGTAACCAGCTTTCCGCGTTGGATGGTTTGGCTGCTGCGCTTCCAGGTTGGTTGCGTGTACTTATTTGGGGGCATTGCCAAGCTGGGGTCCGACTGGCTGCTTCACGCGCAACCGCTGACGATTTGGCTCTCGAGGAATCAGGACGTGTTCTTGATCGGGCCGCTGCTCATGCGCAAGCAGACCGCGTACTTCATGAGTTGGGCTGGAATGTTGTTTGACCTCTCGGTACCGCTACTACTTTCTTTGCGACGTACGCGCTTGCCTATGTATGGGGTCGTCGTGGGCTTTCATGTCGTCACAGCGCGTCTGTTCCCAATAGGCATGTTCCCGCTGTTTATGTCGCTGTTTGCGCTGATCTTCTTCCCGCCGCAGGCTCCGCGAACTTGGCCTCGCTGGCTGTTCGGCGCTCAGCGGTGGCTAGCCCATAAGCCGATTGAGTCGGACACAAGTAGCAAGTACGCGGGTGGCTTGCCGATGTGGTTAGTTCCGTATGTAAGCTTTCAGCTGCTCTTTCCGCTGCGCGCGGCGCTCTATCCAGGCTCTTCGCTTTGGACCGACGAGGGCTATCGCTATGCCTGGCACGTGATGCTGGCTGAGAAGAACGGCTACGTAGAAGTTCGCCTCCGGGATAAGGGGACGGGCCGACAGTGGCAGGTAAGGCCTGAGGACTACCTGACGCCACAGCAACTCAAGCAGCTGGCTACCCAGCCCGACATGCTGCTGCAGTTCGCCAAGGTGATTCGCGCGGACTACGCAGCGCGCGGCGTCTCGGTTGAGGTTCATATCTCGTCGCTTGTTTCACTCAATGGGCGTCCTAGCGCCCCGTTGATCGATTCGTCGGTCGACCTTGCGCAAGAGTATGACGGCTTTGCGCCCAAACGCTGGATCCTGCCCTTGCACGATGGGCTCGAGCCTCGGTTCTAGTCGTTAGTCTGTAGACTCGAGCGCGGGGCACTCTCTTACAATTTGCCGCATGTCGTCTATTGCCTTGAACTCGACGTCCACCCGGCGCAGAGCCCGCAAGGCGCCCTCGGCCAGGCCGCGGGCCTTACTGCAATCATGGGAAGCAAAGGCTCGTTTCGCTGCTCGCAGGTGAGATAACGATGTACCGCCGATGGTTCCTGTGCGGGGTGGGTCGATGGTGTTGGCTCGTTCGAGGTCGCCCCGTTGGGCTAACGCCAGCCCGGCAACACTGGCCTTGGCTCCAAGCTCTGCCTGGACTCTGCGAAATGCGGCCGCCGAGGCCTCGAGATCGCCCGCGGCGAAGGCTCGGGCGCCTTCCACATAGGCGGCTGCATCGCCGGTGTCTTGAATGGGGAAGTAACCGCGCCTCGTGAGCTCATCGAGCCTTGCGAAGCAGCGATTGGCCACCTTGCGCTCGGCATAGGCGCAACCATGCGCGATAGCTGGGCGCGAGAAGGCGCCCGGATCGAGCCGCGGTGGGTCGACGAAGACGAACTCGTTTGCAAGTCGTTCGGCCGTCTCCGGGCCTTTGCCGAGGAGGACGCCTAGCTCGATGGTGTGCGCCACAATCGCGATGTCACCGGTCTCGATGCTGCCGATGGAGCTAAGTTCTCCGAGGGCGCGCCAGGCTTCCTCGTAGGCCCCGAGAATGCGGCCCTCTGCGAGCGCCAACTCCACCAACAGTCGATTCCCAGCGATGCGTTGCCCTGGCGAGCCGATGCGCAAACGTGCAATCACTGCGCGCGCTTCATCGAGCCGCCCGTCAATCAATAGCCAAGTACCGTAGTTGCCTGCGTAGAGCGGAAAGCCATCGCTGAGAAGGTAGGCGCGCTCCAGCCAGGCCGCGCGCTCGCTCTCGTCGGTATCAACGAAGGCCGCGATGTTCCAGGCGTCGGCGACCTCCGGGGACCAGGCGCATTGGGCGCGCGATACCGTCCTGAACTCAGGCCGACCAAAGCTCGTGTGAGCGAGCACGCTCCAAGGAGCGTCCTGAGGCGCCTCGAGCGCTGCGGCGAGGGCCAGTGCGCGCGACGGCCCTCGCTCGCCGGCCAGCATGCGGAGCAGCGCTTCGGCGCGCAAAAGTTCGAGCTTAGTGGAGACTGATGGGCTATCGGCTCTGTGTCGTTCGAGCAGGCTCGCCAGCGAGCTAGCCGAGCGTGAACCGCCCATCAAAGCATGGGCGGTGGCAGACTTTGCCAAGGTGATAGCGTCGGTCTCATCGACTGGCGGTGCGCTAAGTGCGTTGGGGAGGCCCAGCCCTTTGGCCAATAGCGAATCCGTTAGTGCAGCGTCGGCGTCGCGTTCTCGCAGCGGGGCGAGACGCGCGCGCGCCTCGACGAGGGAGCTACCTGTCGTGAGTGCTGCCTCTGCAAAGGAGAAGTCAATGAGCTCGAGCGTTGTGAACGCTGCCGAGCTCGCTCTGTCGGGCTCCTCGGCGACCTCTAGTACGCCCTCGCGAGCGAGTCCGGCGATCGCCTGCGACGTTGCTTCGGCCAGCGTGCCCCTGCCGTTCGCTCGGCCAATCACGATCCCTGCGCGTTCGGCGCTGATCGTGAGTTCAAACAGGTCTGCCGCGCGCGCTAGTTTACCGTCAAGCACGAGGGTGGAGCCCGGCTCGAGTGTGCGCGCTCTCGCAAGCGCCTGTTCGCGCGCTTCTGACTCGGAGAAGGGATCACGTGGGAAGTCAGGGCTGGGAGATGCTGGAAGCTCGAGCAGCTCAGCTGGCGGTACAGCACGCCGTGGGTCTCCACCCCCGAGGGCGCGGGCCTGTTTGCATAGTATATTAGCGGCCGCGGCGCCAAGCCACCTCCTGCCAGGCTCGTCCACGGCGAGCGGCGGGCAAGCCGTGCGCTGAACCTTTATCTTATCAAGGCTATTGCTCGATACGTTGAGTGAACTATGCGCAGCGTCGCCAGTGCCCGAGAGGCTGAGGAGGGCCAGGGCTGCGACCGCTATTGATGTCACTGCCGTGGGCCAGGTGCGAGTAGGTTTACCTACGAGAGCTGCTGCAAAAGCTTCCACGGTGGGGTAGCGCTGTTGCGTCCTGCGAGCCAGCGCACGGCGTGCAATCAGCGTAAGTCCCGGCGATAGACCGATAACTGCTTCATCAGCTGACTCGGGCCTTTTGCCGGTGATGGCTTCTACCAAGACGACGCCTAATGCATATTGGTCGCTTGCCTGATTGGCGTTCCCCTGTTGGGCCTCCGGCGCGAGATACCCGCGCGTGCCAGCCGCGGACCTCGGCGCCCGGTCCACAGCTGCTGCGAGCCCGAAGTCGAGCAGCTTGAGCAGCCCGCTCTCGGTGACCATGATGTTCTCCGGTTTGAGGTCGCGATGCAGGATGCCGACCGCGTGCGCTGCAGCAACGGCCTGTGCGGCCTGGTGAACGAGCTGCACTGCCCGCGCCTCGGTGAGCGGCCCGTGAGCTTGAAGCAGCTCGCGCAAGGTGCTGCCACGCACCCTTTCGAGAACGAGGGCGAGTGAGCCGCTTTGCTCGAGCACGTCGTACAGGGCAGCGACGCCGGGATGGCTGATTTGCGCGGCGGCGCGAGCTTCACGGAGGATCTGCTGACGGGCTCGCGCCTGCTCGAGCACGAGCACTTTGATCGCCACCTCGCGGCCGAGCACCACGTCGGTAGCGGCGAACACGATGCCGCTCGCTCCGCGGCCGAGCCGCTCGCCGATCTCGAAGCGGCCGATGGTGTCGCCGCGGCGGGGAAGGGAGGGCGGAGGGATCGCCGGTGCCGCGGCTAACTCGAGAAGGAGTTGATCCTCCTCGAAGCTGCCGTCGTCCGCCTCGTTCACCGAGGGAGAATGCTCGCTGGCTGTTCGGGCCGCGCATCAAAGGAGGTCAAAGGTTGTTGTTGGCAGGCGGAGTTTTGGCCGGTTCGATTCGGACAAAAGCAAACCGCCACGTGGTTACCCACGCGGCGGCCTCTTCGATCGGACGCGTGGTTACGCGTCATCAATCAAGCAATGCGAGCTCAGGGAGCCGCGACGATGCAGATGCCGACGGTGCCACCACCAGCCTCGAGGTCACAGGTACCACCGGCGCTGCAGTCCCCATCATCGCAGCAGAACTTGGCGCAGGTAGCTCCACCGCAGGTCATGCCGCCGGAGCAGAAGTTGTCCCCAGCCGTGCAATCTTCACAGAGCATCAGCGTGTTGGGTGCCGGATAGCACTCAAAGCCGTCAGCTCCGAAGTCGCAGGCCTCGCCAGCGGCAGCGTCACAGCCAGCGTTGGTGACCGGGTTGCAGGGGCTGGCTGCGTCGACGCAGGAGCCAGCGGACGGAGAAACCGCGGGGGCTTCGCAATCGGACTCAGCGGCGGGGCCGCCGCCGAAGCACTCAGCGTCGCAGCTGGCTTGCGCGCAACCAACAAGGTCCGCAGCAGCAGCATTGTCTGCACAAGCAGGATCCTCGCTGCCGGTGATGCAATCGATGCAGATGCTGTCAGCTTCACATGCGCCGTACTCACCGCAGCAGGATGCTAGCAAGCACTCATCACAGGCGGGGTCAAGAGCCCCACCGGAGCACGAGGGGGCGCCGCCGCCGCCAGGGCCGGGGCCATTCGGGCCGTTGGTGGTACCGCCGGTGTTGTCGCCACCAGCGTTGCTGCCGCCAGCGCTCTCCCCACCGCTACCGCCGCCACCCGTGGTGGTGGTCGAACTGCTGTCACCGCAAGCAACAGCGCCAATCGCAAAACCCGCAACCACCAGCCACGCAATGTTCTTCATTCGATCTCCGGTTCATCGCGCAGCGCGCGAAGCAAGACGACTCTAGCCAAGGACCCAGGTGCACCCAGTTGAGCCACGCGCACCGAACCGGAAGTATTCCTCAAGACGTCTCAATTTTCCAGCTCGAGCTCGTGTGCAGGACGTTTCTTTTGGAGCGGAAGTCCATCCAATCACGCTTCTAACATTGCGTGAGGGCGCGTTTTGGCGTGTTATCGCGGAATGCGCTCTGTGCTTTCGCTAGCGGTTTTGGGGCCTCTGCTCGCGTTCAGCAACGAGGCCTTCGCCGTGGAGCTTGCGCAACGCTGCGCTCCTGAGCAGCCTCGCTGTGAAACGGCTGACGTCGCCTTCAGCAAGCTGATCGAGCTGCCGATCCAGGGCGGTTTTGACACCGGCTGGGTGCCGGCGAACTCGCCTTTGCAGGTGCATCTCTTCGCCCAACTTTATGCGGAGACTTCGGTCGATCTTGGCGGGCGACTCGAGACGACCTGGCCGGAGGCGTTGACCTTGGCGACGCCGGGGACGCCGGGCACCGGCAACCTCGGCATCCACTACGGCGTGGATATCGGCGCCGAGGCCTCGGTCACGGTGCAGGTGCTCGGGCAGACGTACAACTGGACGGGGGCCATTCCCTTCGTCCCGCAGTTCGACTTTCAGGTCGAGGCAAGCAACGCCTTCGACCCGTGGGCTTTCGATGGGGTCTCGGTGAGCGGGTCGACGATGCAGCAGACGTTGGCCCAAGTGGACGTGACCGACTTCATCGGCATCAACATCCCCGGGCTGAGCGGCGGCTTCGCGCTGGATACCTATGTAGATTTGGAGGCCAGCTATCGAACCAACGAAGTTCGCCTAATCCGTACGGGGCAGAATGAGTCCGTTGCTGGCGGTGCCATCGTCGAGGAAGACGGTCTTTCGTCAGAAGAGTTCGCTGGGGGTGGCTCCGTCGACTTTGACGTGCAGCCCATCGGCGAGGTTGTCTACGTTGGAACGCTGCACCTCGTACCAAATTTTTATATCGATACCATCGGGCCCGACTTCAGCATCCCGATCGCCGACATTCCCATCCCCTTCGAGTTCGTCCAGAAAGATTGGACGTTCGATCCAGTGACCGTGCACGTCCCGCTGCCGGATATTGCGATTCAAGACGGTCATGAGGAGGACGTTGGCTCGGAGTTCGTGCTCAACCTCGGCAGCATCATGGTTGGAGAAACCGCCAGTGCGTCCCTGCCGCTGCGCAACGAGGGCGAGGAAAATTTGACGGGCACATTGGCTGTGAGTGGCGGTTTTACGCTCGAGCAAACGATGCTTTCGATCGATCCGGGAGCGACCACCTCGGACCTCGCAGTTTCTTTCACCGGGGAACAGGCCGGTGTGTTTCTCGGCTCGGTGGTAATTGCCAGTAACGACCCCGATGAAGCCGAACGAACGGTGCAAGTGCGCGTCGAGGTGATCGAGGAAAGCGTGGAGGGCGGCGGAGGGAGCGGCGGTGGCACTGCCGAGTCGGATGAGCCTGAGGAAGACGGCTGTGACTGTCGCTCGGCCGGGTCCAACCGACCGGGCTTCGGCTGGCTGGCGCTGGGAGTATTCGCTACGGGGCTGCTGCGTCGCCGTCAGCGCCGCTCGCTTTAGCTGCCTCTTCACGGGTGCGCAGCAGCATCTCGCTGAGGGTCTCGGTCGAGGCCTCACTCACGACGCGCACGTCGCGAATCTCCGCCGCTAACGAGGATACGAGGACGGCGACCAACGGGTGTTTGCGCACCTTTTCATCGAGTTCACTCGAGCGCGCCACGCTTGCGCGATTAGCCAATAGCGCCAACGTCGGCGCCCTCTCGTCTCGCGCGCCCTCCACCAGCTCGAACTTCGCGTCGGGGCCGTGAAGATCGATCAGTGCGGCCTCCACCGTCTTGCGGGTGTCCGCGTCGAAAAGCAGGTTGCCTTCGAAGGACTGCGGATCAACGTGCACCGCGAGGCGCGTCGCATCGAAGGCGAACAGCGCTACTCGTTCCAGCAAGCTTGATAGTCGCGAGTTCCGTTGTCGCAATTGATCGACGAAGCGCGCGTATTCGAGCAACTCCGGAGCGTTGGGATCCAGGATTGGCGGTGGGCCGGATGGCACCGCTGGGCGTGGGGCGGGCGCCGGGTGTGAGGCGGGGGGTTTGGAGCGAGGAGGCTCAGCGCGTGAGCTGGGTGGAGGCCCATCGAAGTCCTCACTCTCGACCTGGCCGTTGGCTTTGGCGAGCACGCTGGCCGGAATGGTGAACACCGCCGGCTGCGTCCCCATCGGCGTTCCAAAGGCAGCGGCTTCGCTCGCGAAGCTAGGTCGGGCAGGCGCTGGCCCGGCCTCGGGTGCGCGTGGCGGTGGAGCTTGGAACGTTGGCTGCGGTGGAGCTTGGAAGGCGGGTTGCGGTGGAGCTTGGAAGGCGGGTTGCGGTGGCGCTTGGAACGTTGGTGCAGCAGGCTCGAAGCGCGCGGGCGCGCTGACCGTCTGCTCGTAACTTGGGCCTTGAAAGAAGTCGTCCCCTGGCTCGGGATCGCCCGAGGAGGGCGCAGGTTTGCCGCGCGGTCGCGCTCGTTCTTCACGGCGCGCACCACCGCCGGAACGCGCTGCTTCGAGTCGCCCTTCAAGCTCTCCGAGCCGCCGCAACAGATCGTCGATCGCGAGCAAGGGCGGCCTGCGGGCGACGCGCACGAGCGCCATTTCGAGCGAGGCGCGCGGCAACGGTGACTCCAAGATCTCCTCGGTGGCTTTGGCGAATACCAAATGAAGCCGCGATAGATCATCGGCGGAAGGCGCCTCACCAGCGATGGTTTTGAGCTCAGCCACCTCTGCTTCGGGTAGAGCCAAGAGCCCGCGTGAGGTCGGTGCGACTCGCGCAACCACCAGGTCGCGCAGCAAGCCGAGGATGTCTCGCGAGAGGTGCGCAACGTCATGACCAGAGTCTGTCAGCTCGTGAACGATCTCGAGGCAGCGAGCAGCGTCTCCGCTCACGAGCGCGCGCACTAGGCCCATCAAAGCCGCCGTTTCTGCCACCCCGAGCGCTCGCGCTACAGCGGCGGTGGTGATCGCGTCCCCACCCGACCAGGCGATGACCTGATCGAGCAGGCTCATGCCGTCACGCATGCTGCCCGCCGACTCGCGCGCCAGGATCTGCAGCGCGCCCTCCTCGGCAGTCAGACCTTCTTGCTGCAGAACGTAGCTCAGCCGCTGCTGAATGGTCGCGACGTCGATCAACTTGAAGTCATAACGCTGGCAGCGCGAAAGGATGGTGACCGGGACCTTGTTGACCTCGGTGGTCGCGAAGATGAACTTCACGTGGGCGGGCGGCTCCTCCAGCGTTTTGAGGAAGGCGTTCCAAGCGTTGTTGGAGAGCATGTGGACCTCGTCCACGATGAACACCTTGAAGCGGTCCCGGGTCGGCCTATAGGCGAGGGTCTCCTGCAGTTCGCGGATATCATCCACGCCGGTGCGGCTTGCCGCATCGATCTCCTGGACGTCCAAATCGGTGCCTTGGGCGATCTCCAGGCACTGCGGGCAGGTCAAGCAGGGCGTCACCGTCGGGCCCGTTGCGCAGTTGAGCGCCTTGGCCAGGATGCGCGCGCTGGTGGTCTTGCCCACGCCGCGGACGCCGGTGAACAAGAAGGCGTGGGCCACGCGCCCCAGCTGGATGGCATTTCCCAGCGTTTTGGCGACATGCTCCTGACCCACAAGGTCGGCGAACGTCATCGGTCGCCATTTTCGAGCAAGCACCACGTAGCTCATGCCAGGGCTGTACACGAAGCGCGGTCGCCGGGCCAGTCGGCCGCGCGCTCCCCGCTGGGGAAAATGACTCGTGCCAAGTCAACCGGTCAATCGGGCCTTCGGCCGTCCTTCTCCCAGAGGGCCCGAGTCATTCACTTCGTGCCTTCGGCACTCCGTAGACCTCCGTGGACTCCGTCCACTTCGTGGACTCTGTCCACTCCGGTTCTGTTTGCTGCATCCGCCTTCGGTTGAAATTCGCCCGGGGCGGACGTTTCAAGGTTGCCGCCAGCTCAGCTTTTCGGCAGTTTCGCCCGACCATGCAGTTTCGCGGCGGAATGAATGAGCTGATGCGCCAAGCCTCGCGCATGCAGCGTAAAATTGACGAGCGCAAAGCTCAGCTCAAAGACGAAGAAGTGAGCGCCTCCGCTGCCAGCGACAAGGTCAAGGTTGTCGTCACTTGCGAAGGCAAATTGCGGGCGATCACGATCGACCCCGACTTCCTGAAAGAGGACGTCGAGCTGGCGATGGATTCAGTTGTTGCTGCTGCAAACGCGGCTCTGGAGGAAGCGGATAAGAAGGTCGAAGGCGAACTGAACAAGATCACCGGCGGCCTCAAGATCCCGGGGATGTAAAGCGCTCTCGCGCTTTCTCCCTCCTACAGACTCGCTGAGCGATGTTTCCCGACCGTTTGTTGCGCGTTGTGCAGTTGCTTTCGAAGCTCCCCGGTGTCGGTGAGAAAACGGCGCAACGGTACGCGCTTGCGCTGATATCGGGAGATGAGGCGGTGCCGCGAGATCTCGGTCGCGCGCTGAGTGAGCTGCGCGAGTTCGTCCGGCCTTGCGAGCAATGTGGTCACCTGGCGGAGAAAGGTTTCGGCGACGAGGTCCTGTGCACGATCTGTCGCGACTCCAAGCGAGATGATTCGATCTTGTGCGTTGTCGCCCGCATTCAGGACCTGCTCGCTGTTGAACGGAGCGGTGCGATGCGCGGTCGCTATCACGTGCTCGGCAAGCTGCTTTCTCCGCTCGACGGCGTGAACCGCGAGGCCGTGGGGGTGGATCGTCTGGTGGAACGTGTGCGCGCGAGTGAAGGGCGCATCCGTGAGGTGCTCGTAGCTACGCCACCGTCGGTCGACGGTGAGGCCACAGCACTGCTGGTGTCGCGCGAGCTCGCCGCCACCGGCGCAAACGTAACGCGGATCGCGAGCGGAGTTCCCCATGGTGGGGACCTCGAGTTCGCCGATCCAATCACGCTTGGGCGTGCCGTCGAACATCGTCGGAGGTTCGCTTGAACAGGCGGAAGGAAGAGGCTGTATGAGTAGGACGGTCATCGCAACCGATGGCGCACCGAAGGCCATCGGGCCTTATTCGCAGGCGGTACGTGCCTCGGGTTGGGTCTTTACCAGTGGCCAGATCGGCCTCGACCCTGTCTCGGGCCAGATGGTGAGCGGCGGTACTGCCGCGGAAACCCACCAGGTCCTCAAAAATCTACGCGCTGTGCTCGAAGCCTCGGGTGCAACGCTCGACGATGTCGTGAAGACGACGATCTTTCTCGCAGACATGGACGACTTCTCGGTCGTCAACGAGATCTACGCAGAGACCTTCCGGTCCGCATGGCCAGCGCGTTCCACCGTTCAGGCGGCGCGGCTTCCGCGGGGCGCTCGCGTCGAGATCGAAGCAATTGCCCACGTTGTTACATCCACTGGAGATTCGCGATGAGCGACGATCAAAAAGAAAATCCGGAAAAGCCCCGCGTACGCAAGATTGTACGCTCTGCCTCAAGCGCCGAAAGGCCCACGTTCGAGGCCGCCGTCGAGGGTGCAGCTCCTGCTGCTCCTGCCCCCGGCGCTGAAGGAGAAGCCTCCTCGCAGCGCAAGTGGGACGTTCGCGCGGACCGCAAGCCGGGGGATGCGCCCCGTCCGCCGCCGCGTCAGCGCCGCCCTCCGCGAGGTCCTCGTCCGGGCGGAGCCCCGGGCGGTGAGGCCGCTGCTGCTGGCGGTGAGCCGGGTGCAGCTGGGGCTGGTGACGCAGGCGCGCGCCGTCCCTTCGGTGGTCGTCCGCGTCGTCCGGTGTTGGACGACGGACTGCCGCGTCGTCCCGGAGTGAGCGGCGGTCGAGCGATGCCCGAGTATCGTCGCGGTCCGCTCGATCGCTCGAGCGCCGAGTTCGTCGACAAATGGTTGAACCTCCCGCCGCGCAAGCCCGATGAGCCGCGTCCCGAGCGCAAACCGCGCGAGCGTCGCGAGCGCCGTGAAGGTCCGGATCAGAGCAAGCCGGGCATCGCTCAGGCGAGGCCGGCTCAGCCCGCTCGTCGTCCGGAGCCGCCTCCGCCCGCAAAGCTCCCCACGTTGCACGAGACCATCATGGTTGGCTTGCCTCGCGTCTCGCTCGAAGAGCAACGTGAGCGCGCTGCCAAGCCGAAGACGGCGAAGGAGGCCCTCGCGGCCAAGACCGCCGCGGCTCCGGCCAAGCCGAAGGCCGCCGAGCCCGCCAAGGGCGAGGTGGTGGTGGATACCGGCGCAATCGGTGTCAGCCAAGCCGGTGCTGTTGCAGCACTCAAGGCTGCAGGCGCAGCTGGCGAGGCACTGGTTGATGCGTGGATGAAGGCACAAAATCTCGGAGCCATCGTCGAGACCGGCACCTCCGAAGACATCACTGGCAACGCCCGCAAGGCGGCTCGTCGCGCGCTCAGCGTGCTTCGCTCCAAGGGGGCGACCCTGCCCGAGCGTCTGAAGCCCGCAACCAGCGTGCTGGTTGAAGAGGAGATCATCGAAGCCACGTTCACGCCTCCCGATGGTCGCGGCACTGTCTCGGTGACCATCGCCAAACGGCGCGGCGGCGAGCGCGCTCACATCGCGGAGGTCATCCTGCGTGAAGGAACCGGCGTCGTGAACGCCGTCTCCGGGTGGATGAGCCGCTCGCAAATCAAAGAAGCACACCAGCGCATCGCCGATGCCACCGGCGTCGCTCCGGCCACCGTTCCGGTGGAGTGGGTGCGTCACTTGGTTGAGGTCGCTCTCAAGGACAACGCCAAGAGCGGTCAGCTCGTGCCGATCGGTCTCGAGCGTTGCAAAGAGCTGCTCTCTCGTGACTCGAGCGAAGAGCCCAAACACCCGCTCGCCGATCTCGAGGCCGCTCTCGAGGGCGACGCCGCCGCTCCTGCGTCGCTTCACGGCGAGCCGGAGTTCCGCGGTTGGGTCCCCGACCCGCGCGCCATCGACGAGGTGATCCGCGCGGTGGGACAGCGTCTCAACCCGGCTGACGCCGAGGACGCCAAGAAGGTGGACGAGGTCGTTCGTGACGAGGTCAAGCTCGCGACGGATCGCTACTTCACCCCCGAACAACGCGCCATTCTTGCGCGCCGCATGCGCGACGTGGCCATCACCGTTCGCGGTCGCGCCGGAGACGACAAGGCGCGCGAGGTATTGCGGGCCGCCAAGGCGATTGAAGGCGCCGGGCTCATCACCTCACCGCCGAGCGACCTCGAGTTCCTGCGCACCTTCGTGCAAAAGGGAATAGCGATGGCTGCCCAGCAGCAGGGTGGTCAGCTGCGAGTTCCGGTGCCGAACAAGCCGGCCTGAGATAGGCGGTTAGCGTCCACGCAGGGCGCAGCGCTGTAACCATGGTGACCTCGGGGCGCAAGCTCCGAGGTCATCGTCTTTTGGGCGGTCCGACGCACAGCGCAGTTTTGAGAGACTCCGAGTTGACGCTGCGGTGAAGCTCCTCGTTCATTGGGCTACCGTGGTTGCTACTGGTACCCCGTCGACGGTCGCGCTGTTGTTTCTCAGCGGAGCGTGCCTTGCCTGCGGTGCGCGCTCGGAGCTCGAGCTCGCTGAGCGCAACAACGGCGGAGCCACCAGCACGCTTGGCGGTCAGGCGCCGGGCGGCGGCGGTCAGACTTCAGGAGGCGGTGGGCAAACCCAAGGCGGCCAGTCTCAAGGGGGGCAAGCCCAAGGAGGTAGCAACGTCGGCGGTGGTGCAACCACCAGCGGTTGCGCCGACGGAGTTCGCGAGGGCTTCGTCGACATCGCCTCCTTTCCGAATATCGCGGGCTGCTCTGGTGGCTTCGCGATCCCCGGCGTGCTGACCGCGATCGCCCCCTCGTGCGACCGCCAGGCTGGCGATGACTCTGCGAATCCCAATGGCGCAGGCTGTAACGCAGAAGACCTGTGCGCCGAGGGCTTCACCGTGTGCAAGACGGCGGGCTCCGTGAAGAGTTGCGGCGGCAACTGCGAAGGCGTTACCGCGGAGCCAGGGCTCTTCTTCGTTACTCGTCAGAGCGGTACGGGTTGCGGCGTATGTGCAACAGGCACGAGTGTGGAGCAGCCCTGTCTGCAATGCAGTTGCGCTGGCGGTTGCTTGCAGACGGAAGTAACAGCCAACGACATCTTTGGTTGTGGAACGGTCGGCCTACCCACCGAAGGCTGCGACGCGATCACTCGCTTCTCCGACGATGGCTGTGGCGCGCTCGGGGCGCCCTGGATTTGCAACGGAGGTAGCTGCGCTGAGGCACTTAACGTAGTCAAGTCGGGGCCCGATGGCGGTGGCGTACTGTGCTGTCGCGAAGGCTGTTGAGCGTCTCGTCATTGCTTCGAACGTTGATGCCGCCGTCATTCCTCAATGGGTTCTCGATCGGAGTCGGTTATGCTCGCTCGCGTGGAACTCGAGGAGCGTCACAAGATCGCTGGTCTGATCGAGAACGTCATCGCCGCAGATGGTGTCGTCACCAACGAAGAGCGAGAGTTTTTGCGCCGGGTGCTCGAGCGGCTCGGGGTGGCCAGTGTGGATCGGGAGCCGGTCTCGATCGATCCGGGCCGCGCAACCTCAACCTTGCGGGCGTTGCCTTCGGATACGCAGGCGCGGGTGATGGCGCTCTTGGTTGAAGGCGCCGTGGTGGATGGCGTCGTGCAGCCTGAGGAGCATGCGCTGCTCTTAGCGTCGGCTGCGACGCTAGGCATTGAGGCGACTGCGCTCGAGGAGCGTATTGCTCGCCGGCTCCGCGCCACGAACGCGTAGATCGCTCTGGCGCCCAAAGCGCGGAACGCCGCCTCGCGGCGCAAGCTGTGCCAAGCTGAACTTTCGATCGGGTGACGGCTCTTCCGTTCGCCGAGAGCGCGAATCATGCTGCTCTCTGCCACCGCGCTTCGCGGCATAGGCTTGGCCCGCCAGTTGCTCTTTAGTCAGCCATGCAGCTTCCTTCTTCAAGCATTCGTTCACGTGTTCGGCGGCTTGCAGCTCTTGGCGCGCTGGCTTCGGCCATCTTTCCGCAAGAGGCGCGGGCGCAAGAGTTTGTTGGCTCGGCCGGCACCTATGTCTCTTTCGTCTTTGGCGAGCGGTTTGGCGTGGGCTGGGGCTTCGAGGGAGGCTTCAGCTACCTGCTCGAGGGCGGAAGCTCGTGCGATAACGGTGGACGTGGTGGACTTGGCTTCACCACCCAGCTTGGCGCCATTGACGTGGATACCTTCCGGGCCGTTGCCGCGGTTCACGGTGGGGCCAACGTAGCGGACACCATGGACTCACCGGTCGTCGATGGTGAGGCGGGAGTCGCGATGCACGTCAACGAAGAGATTGGCGTGGGCATCCATACCGCGCTCAACGTCGATATACCGTTTACGCCGATAAGTGCTTGGACCAACTTTATCCGCGCTGAGTGGCTGCTTGATGAGTACTCGGTCGGTGGCGGCGTCGTGTTGCCTGGTCGTTATGGCATGAGCCAGCAGACCTGCGTCATTGGCCGCCCATTGCGCGCGGCCGGGCAGCTCGTCGCCCCTGGATTGGCGTGCGTGGCAGAGCGGTTTGCGCCGTCCCCAACCGACGTGGATGACGCGGTGGCGCGAGCGTGGGCCGAAGACGCGCAGGCGGAGGCTGCTTCCGTCCCGGCCTTTCTACTGCTCGCGCAGGAGCTCTTGCTGCTCGGCGCTCCGATGTCGCTGGTGGATGCGGCGCTCGACGCGGCAGAGGACGAGATTCGGCATGCGCAAAGCTGCGCCGCTATTGCCTCCCAACTTTGTGGCGCGCTGGTGGTACCTCGCATCCCGGTTACCCCTCGTCGAAAGCCGCTCGGGCGTGCGGACAGTTTGATTCGCCTGGCGGTCGAAAGCTGGCTCGATGGGTGCCTCAATGAAGGGGGAGCCAGCGCACGTGCAGCCGAAGCGGCGTACAGCGCCGAAAAGCCATCCATGCGCAACGTCCTCTCTGGGGTCGCAACGGATGAAGCACGTCACGCCAAACTCGGCTGGGAGGTTCTGCAGTTTGCAATGCAAGCTGGTGGAGCGCCGGTACGAGAAGCAGTCGCCGAGTATCGTGAGGAGCCGATCGTTTTTAGCCGCACGTTGGAGGCAGAAGCAGCGCGCTTTGGCCAGCTCTCCCAGTCCAAGATTCAGGCGGTCAATACAGTAGTAGCAGAGGCCGCGCGGCAAGAGCTCGAGAGCCTGCTCTCGGCTTAGCTCCTTATTACCGCGCCTTGCGTGAACGACGAATCGCCTCGGGCAGCGCGCTGGCGGCGCTGCGCGAGGCTGCTTCGAACACGCCGGCCTCGAGGCTCAGGCGGCTGCCCTGACGATCTTCGCCCGAGGCGCGGCCGGTAACCCGACCGATCAACGCTCCGCCCGGTTCGCGCATGAGCAGTTGAATCGTGCAGGAGGCGTGTGCGCCATTTTTGCCCGTGCTCGATTCAGCATCGGAGAGCACAGCTACGAGCTCGAACGGCCGATTCACCTTCTCGGCGGTCCAATCGATCTTCACGAGCTCTTGCTCCAACTCGATCCGCAACGTCGATTTGGGGTCCGGCGTAGCGAGCTTGGCGTTCTCCACGCGGCTCTCCACCGCGGCCAGCCTCGCGTGTACCTTGCCGCCCACATGACCCACGAGAGAGAGCAGCGCCGCAACGAAAGCCGATTGCCAGAGCATGAGCTTTGGGTGCCATGGCTTACGAAGTTGGGCCAAAATACCCGAGTAATATTCACTATGTCGGCAATGGTAGTTGGTTGTGCGGCCGAGCCTTCGGCTCGCGCAAAAGAGGCCGTTGCTGTGGGCTCGGCTCGCGCGGGCGCGCCCGCAACGACCAGCAAGGTGGATGCGCCAGTCTCCGCGACGGCTCCGCCTGCTCAGCCCGCACCAGCCGAGACGCGACCCGAGCTCGTTGCCAGCACTCGATCGAGCGCCAAGCTCTTGTGGGACAAACCGATCTACTTCCTCATCGACGGTGAAGACGGTCGCTTGGGCGCCTTGGTGGAGGAGGAGGGCGTGGCAACCCCGTATCGGTTCGAGGCTGGAAAGTGGCAACAGCTCGGGTTGCCCGCCAAGCATCGTGAGGCTGCAAAGGCACTATCGCTTGGCCTCTACTTCGGGCGCGACAACCGCCCCCGTTTAATGGGTTATCACCGGTCCGACGATAGGATGGTCTATCTCCGCTATCGCGATGGGGCCTGGCACGACCAGCGTTCGGAGATCGGAGCGCTAGCCGGGGACCGCGCTGTGCTCTTTGGCGTATTGGGCGAAGATGACCCGGAGGTCGTTTGCAAAGTAGGCGGCATCTGCCTACTGAAGAGTCGAAAGGGTTGGAAGGAGCTGCCTGCTTCAATCCCTGTGACGGCGGTGGTGCGAGCCTTCTCTGGTCGAGGTTATGCACTTACGGCAGAGGGCGTACTTCGCGCGGGGGACAAGCGGTTTGAACGAGTTGGGCCAGAGGCGCCTTGGAAGACGCCTGCCAGCGGCTTCTGGGTCGGGCCGGAGGAGACGATGTTGGTGGTTGAACCAGCAAACGACCTGATTCACGCCTATGACGGTAAAACGTGGAGCAGCGCGCCCTCACCGATTGAGCAGCCCGAAGACATCGTGCAAAGTGAGCATGGTCGCATCGTGGTTGGCAAAGGTGGTATCGCGCAGCTCGACGGCGCGCAGGCTGCCCGCGTGGGTGAGCCGAGCTGGAGCTTCTCGCGGGTGCTCTTGCAGGATGGGCGCGTGGTTGCTGGTGGGGCGTCGGGAGTGGCGGTGGTTGAGCTGGTCAAGTAAGCGTGCGCCGCTTACTGCCGTCGTCTACCCGATTGCTTGTTCCGACTGGGCAGTGGAATGCCTTCGAGCGACGCCAGGTCGTCGAGCCCGGAGACAAAGGCTTGCGCGTAGCTCGGTGATAGCTCGGCCAGCTCCGCGAGGGCGCGGGCTGCGATCACCTGTGGGTTGTACGGGCCGGAGTCTTCCGGGACATTGTCGCTTGCACGCGCGATGGCGAGAGTTGCCCGCGAGCTTGCGATCGAGTCGACGAACATGACGTGCGAGAGTGCATGCGCAAGTTCGCTCGCTTGGGGAACTGGCGCTTCGGGCGCTTGCGTCAGTCGGTCCACGCGAAAGGCCAGCTCCTCCGGCAAGCGTACGGCGCGCTTCTGCGCTCGAGCCGCCAGCATTGCCGCCCAACGCGAACTCGACTGCGGCTCTTCCACGCGGCCCGCCTCGAGCCGCTGCAGCAGGCGCAAGGTCTTGCGAAGATCCCCGCTCTGTTGCGCCTGCAGTGCGGGCTCACTCAGCTCGATGCCTCGCTCGCGCAGGAGCTCGAGTTGCTCCGCGAGCCGCTGCTTTGTTTGCTCCAACTCTTGCTCCAACTTTTCGATGCGGAGCAGGGCGCGGGCATCGATCTGGGTGTCGATGAGGCGGGCAGCAAGGCGGTAGCCCTCCGGATCGAAGGACTCGGCACCACGGTCCGCCAATGCGTGCAAGCGATCGGCGAGCGAAAGCCCTCCCTCGTCCGGCGCGTCGTTCACGGCTTGGCCTGGTTGCTGGGTTTCTCGCGTGGGATGGGGGAGATCTCCACGCGGCGATTCTTGGCGCGATTCTCCGGCGTATCGTTGGGTGCAACAGGATGGGTGTCACCGAAGCCGGCTGCAAAAATGGCCTCGGCCGGGACCCCCGCGGCAGTGAGCGCACGCGTCACGGTGAGCGCACGCTGCGAAGAGAGCTCCCAGTTGTCTTTGATGCCGTTGGGGCGCGGAATCATCGGTGAGCTATCGGTGAAGCCCGAGACCATGATGGCCTCATCGTGGGCCTTGAGGTAACCGCGCAGCGGCTCGGCCAGGCTGCGGATCAGCTCGAGCCCTTCGGGGCGAAGTTCGGCCGAGTTGAGGTCGAAGAGCACGCTGCCACGAATGCCGATCTTCCCATCGACGAGCGTGACGCGGCCCTCTGCGAGCGGTCCGGCCATCGCGCTCTCGAGCGCTGCGAGGCGCGAAGACTCCTCTTCTCGCTTCTCGCGCTCCTCGTGTAGGTCCTTCGTCAGGTCGACCTGGAAGGCGATCGACCAAACGAAGAACATCACGAACAGCCCGAACACGCAGGCCATCAGATCCCCGAAGGCTGGCCAGTAGGGGATCGACTCGAGCGGCTCTTCGGGCGAGTCGTTCACTGCGAGCCTTTCTCGGTATCAGGTTGGCGAAGTGGTGGGATCGTGCGCGGGGCGGCCGTGGTGCGCGGGGCGGCGCGCAGGGCGCGCAGTTCGGCGAAGAGCTCACGTTGAAAGGCGAGCGAATGGTCGAACACTTCGCGCGTTTGATCGAGGTAGGCGCCGAGTAGGTCGAGCGCCTCGCCGCCGCCTTTCTTGTCGAGCGCGCCTTCGATCGTAGTGAGGCTGTCGAGCCAACGTTCATTGGCGTCGCGATAACGATCGACTGCGCCGGTGAACATTTCGGCGACCGCGGTGAGCTCGGTACCGCCGGAGCGAACGCTCTCGGCTGCGTCCCGCACCAGACTCGCGGTGGCATCCAAACCCTGGCCGAAGCTTGCGGCGTGCACCGACAATTTCTCGACCAAGAGCACCGCCGATTGCACCCGCTCACGGTCGAGCTTGGCCTCGAGTTCAACCGCTCGATCGTTGTGCTCGCTGGCCCGCTGCTCGAGCGCATCTGCCATCCTGTCGATGCGCGCGATGAGACCTTCCAACCGCTCGTCCCGCTGCTCGTCACTCACGTCGCGATCGCGCAAGCGCTGCTCTTCGGCGCTGAGGAAGCGACTTACCACGTCGGGAATGGCCTCGGCGGCTCGGGCCGCGGAGGTTGCGCGCTCTTCCAAACGCAATGACGCCGCTTCGATCGCGGCGAGCCGCAGGAGGTCCCGCTCGTTGGCCTGCTCAGCTGAAACCGCAATTTCCCGAGTGACCTGCTGGATGCCTTCGCGCGCGCTGGCCTCGAGAATGGCCGAGCGCTTTTGCGCTTCCTCGAGCCGAAGTTCGGCCTCGAGTTCGAGCCGTTCAGTGAAGCGATCTACCTGGGTAGCAGCGGCCTCTGCAGCTCGCTCAACGGTGCGGTCGAGCAGCGGGCCCATGGAATTGGCTGCGCGCTCCACGCTGTTTTGGAGCTGTTGCTCGAGCGCCTGAATCACGACCTCAGCGCGGGCATCGATGCTGCGAGCGATGCCTTCGAGCCGCTCGCCAAGCTGCGCCACGCGTTGTTCGCGAAGTGACTCGGCCTCGATGCGAGCGGCGGCGCGTTGATCTTCAGCTGCACCCAACGCTGCAACGCGTTCGGCGTGTTCGGAGAGCAAGGCGATGAGGTCGGCGCGCTGGCTGGTTACCTTCGCCGCTACGGCCTCGAGTGCCGCCAACCGTTCGGCATCTCGCGCATTGGCGCGCTCTCCAACTTCAAGCAGCGTCGCCAGCCGTTCGCTGTCGCGCGTGGCACTCTTCTCAGCGAGCGCTTCGATCGCCGAGAGGCGCTGCTGATCTCTATCGAGCGTGCTGTCACTGACTGCCAAGACTGTTGCCAGTAGTGATTTCTGTCGCTCGTCGGCTTGGGCGCTCAGCTGCTCGAGCAGCTCCGCGCGCTGTGCATCTCGCGTTGCCGCCTGTGCAGCAAGCGACTCCAAGGCAGTGAGCCGCTCGGTGTCTCGTAGGGCAGCGTCGGTCGCGATCTCGGCGATCGCCTCGAGCCGCGTTTGCTCGCGAGTGTCGGCGTGGGCAGCTTGCACCGCGATCGCTGCAAGCCGTTCCGCATCGCGTGCGTCGGCACGAACGGCCAACTGCTCGAAGGCGTCAATCCGCTTACCATCACGCGCGACAGCTTGCTCAGCGAGCTCGGCGATGGTCCGCAACCGCTCGGCATCACGGGCGTCAGACTTTTCGGCCAGCCGTTCAAGGGCCGCCAAACGCTCGTCGTCGCGGACCGCGGCTTGCCGCGCGAGCTGGTCCAGTGCGGCGAGTCGCTCGGACTCGCGGGCCAGCGCTTGTTTGGCGAGCTGTTCAAATGCGATGAGCCGTTGCTCCTCTCGACTGACGGCTTGTTCTCCAAGCGCTGCGAGCGCTGCCAGCCGCTCGGCGTCGCGTACTGCGGCTTGTTGTTCCAGTGCTGCGAGTGTTGCGAGCCGCTCGGCGTCGCGGGTTACCGCTTGTTGTCCGAGCGCTTCGAGCGCAGCGAGCCGCTCGGCGTCGCGGGTTACAGCTTGTTGTCCGAGCGCCTCGAGCGCAGCGAGCCGCTCGGCGTCGCGGGTTACAGCTTGTTGTGCGAGGGCTTCGAGCGCAGCGAGCCGCTCGGCGTCGCGCGTCTCGGCCTGCGTTGCCAGCTGAGCGAGGGCGGCCATTCTCGATTCGTCGCGCGACTCAGCCTTCGTCGATACGGCTGCAAGCTCGCTTGAAACCGTGGCCAAGAGCTGCTGCACCCGCTTGGCCAGCTGCTCGTGTTGTTCGACGTCGCGGAGTTTGCGTTCTTCGGCGTCGAGTTCGAGTCGCGCCGTCCACTCGGCCACAGCCTTGGCTGCGCCTTCTCCAGCTCGGAGCACCGCTCGATCCAAAAGCGGCGCGATCGAAGTCGCCGCGCGATCGACTCCAGCTTTGACCTCGGCTTGAAGATCGTGTGCGGCAGCACGAAAGCCGTCGCTCGCTTGTTGGCTCGTCGCGAGGAAGGCCGCACCGACCTCTTGGCTCGCGGCGCGGAACGCGTCCGTCGCCTCTTTGCTCGTCTCGCGTTGTCCGCGCTCGATCTCCTTAGAGAGGTTGCTGAGCCGCTTGGTCGCGAGCTCTATGGCCTTGGCCGCTGCAGGGAGTGCTTCACGGTTCTCGGCCAATGCTTCGAGCGCTGCGAGCTGCCGCCCCGCCATTGTCATCGGGAACAACGGGCCCGAGATCAAGCCACCCAAGCTGCCGACGAACCGTGTCTCCGCGCGACGCAGGAAGACGGCACCCAGCCCGAGCAGCGCCGAGCAAGCGACGCCGGTCGCCGACGTCCCGAAGGCGCGCGATAGGCCCTTCATCGGTGCGGCGAGCCCTTCACGCAGGGCGGTGACATCTCCGCTTGCGGTGAGCGCTTCACGTGCACCTGCGAGCGTCTCGAACAGACCCATGAAGGTGCCGAGCAGGCCCATCATCACCAGCAGACCAAGCAAGTACGAGGTGAAAACCGCGCTGCCAAGGTTTGTCGGCGTGCCGTTGAGGCGCGACTCAATCAGCCCGCGCAACGGCTCGTTGGTCTTCTCGATGTCTTCGCGGCCGATCGTTTTCGGCAGGACCAGTAGCGCATCGGTGAGCCGTGCGACGCGAGTCGCGCGGAGCATCAGCTCCACGAGCCCAGCCAGCATGCCCACGCCAATCAGCAAGACCATGCGATAGGCGAGCGGATCGCTGCCTTGGTACAGCTGTGCTGCGCGCCAAACGAAGGCGAGGCCCAACGCCCCAACCACTGCGATGATGACTCGCGTCATGCGTTGCCTAGCGCGCTTGAGGGAATCTCTGCCTCGAGCGAGGCCTCCAGCAGCGCCGTCATTCGTCGCTCTTCCACCTCGAGCCCAGCGCGCACGACCTTGGCGAAGATGCCCAGGCCTTGTCGAATGGGGCCCAAGTGCGCGAGCCACTGAGCCACCGTTTGGCTCGCGTCACCGACCGGTAGTTTCTCGATGTGGGCGGAGAGCAGTCGCACTGCGTGGGCTTGCGTGGCCGCGATCATGCGCTCCATTCGAGCCTGCACGGCTGGTTCAATCGCCTCGCTCAGCACGCGGTCCAACTCACAAAGCCGCGCGGCCCGCACACCGAGCGCAACCAGCGCAGGCTCGAGATCCTTACGAATTCTACGTGCGGAGCGGCGGGCCAGCGTGAGCTCTTTGAGCGCCTCTTCAGCAACCGGCCCCCACACGGCTTCCGCGATGGTGCTCGTGCGACGTTCAGCGAAGCCGAGCGAGACTCTCGGCGCCAAGGCGGCCGCCAACGCCTCGGGGCCTGCGACCTGGCTGCGTTGAGCCGTCCAACGTGAAAACGCGTGGGTCAGCTGGGCCCGCACTTCGGCCAAATCATCCGCGAGGTCAGCACGTAGTTGGGCTGCGCGGCTCGGGTCCACGATTGGCCCTTCCCACTCCCGCGAGCCCTGGCCGACGATCGCCGCGAGTTCCACGCTGCCACGAAAGTCGAGCAGACGGCCTAACTGCACGGCGGCGTCTTCTTCTGTAGCGCTGCGTTGTCGGGGCGTTTCCAGCAGAGGTGCCACGGCACTCGAAAGCGGGCCGTAGTGACGGGCGGCCAGTTTTGCGGCGGGAGAAAGCACGGTACCGCGCGTAGCGGTCACCTGAGCGTGCGACAAGTAGAAGCAGCCGCTTGCTCCGGTTCTTCCGCCGAAGGCGGATGCAGCGAACAGAATGACTCGTGCACTCTTCGTCAAATTCGGCCGAAGGCCCGATTGACCGGGTTGACTTGGATGAGTCATTCCGCGGAGCGGAAATCTCGCACTATGGCTTTGACAATTGCGTAGCGACGATACCTGCGGGCTCTAGCAGTCTTCCACCCATGTCTGGCGACTCTAGAAACGCGGAAACGCGGTCGGCGATCATCGCGTCGAACAGGATGCCGAGGTGAGCTCGCTGCGCCACGACCCAATCCACTCCACCGCGTCCTTGAAGGGCGGCGCGCTTCGCCGGGAAAACGATGTTGTCGTGCTCAGAGGCGATGCTGAGGCAAGGAACGGAAATGGCGCACTGTGCGCGCTCGCGGAAAAAAAGGCTCTCGGCGCGTAAATCTCGGCCCGCCGCTCCTAGGAGAGGGCCCCGAAAGATCACCCCCGAGTGCGGCGTGCCGAGGGTGACACAGCACGCAACACGTTTGCTCGGCGCGCGGTGGACCACATAGTCCAGAGCGACCAACCCGCCCATCGAATGGCCGACCAAGCGAACCTGGTTGGCTTTGCTCGCCACGCGCTCGATGAAGCGCTCGAGCCTGGCCGAGTTGTTCGTAATGCTGTCCCACCAAGGGTAGTTGAACGCGTAGATGGGACGGACTCCCCGCGCGCGAAGAGCCCTACGCAGGTAAAGGAAATCCACTCGATTCTGAAAGTAGCCGTGAACCAGGATCACCGGCACATCGGAGGCAGACGCGTGCTCGCGCCCTCGTCCAATCAGATAGAAAAGAGGCAGTAGCGGCTGCACCAAGGCCACGATCAGGAGCTCGCGCGTGAACTCGCGCAGTGAGTCGACGTGTGATCGTGGTGGTCCGAGCCGCGCTACCCAGCGCCAGGTGACCAAACAGAAGATTGCAACCCCGCCGATGTAGGCAACGACTACGCCAAGCGCAGCCCACAGAAGGATCGTCATTCCAGGCACTTGGTCACTTCGACACAGGGGTAGCGCGTCGCGCAGGAGGTCTTGAAGTTGGAGGGACTCTTCTGGCAGTCGAGCCCAATGTTGGTCTTCGCGTTGGCGGTCGGATCCATCGCGATGGTGCAGGCGTGCAAACGCGCGCATTGGCCAATCACATCGCTCGAGTCCGGTAGCGTATTTTGCGGGGCACCGAGTTCGCGAAGCACGGGCTTCTTGAAGGTGGAGGCAGACAGCTGCATCGGCAGGGGCCCACAAACCGGCTGTGAAACCGAGCCCTTGATGATCGCCTTGTTGACGGCGGCGAGCTTGTTGCACGTACTACCGTCGTGACACTTCGCAACCAGGACCCACGCGTTCTTGAACGTGTCGGAGGCTTGGTGGACTTCGAAGGCCACTTCGCCGTGCGCCGTGGGTGAGCCCGACACCACCTTGAACTGCTGATTGGCGAGCAGAGCTTGCCGCGTCCAGGTCCACGCGTAATCAGCGCCAACGCTCTCCGGTGCGGTGGTCATCAGCACAGCGGGAGTGGAGCAGTTATCGGCAATGGGGTTGGCGACGTCCGCGTAGGTTTGCTGATTGGGGTCGGTGACCGGGCCGCTCGGCGGTTTGTTGTCGCTGACGGAGGGAGCCGCGTCGGTGCTCGTCGGCGTGGCGGTGGGGGTTGGGATTGGCGCAGCTTGGGCCGCGGCCGAAACAACTGCTGCGCTGGCGCTCGCCGCAGGCTTCTTCTTTTTCTTTGTCGGTGCTTCTTCCTCGCTGTCGTCGTCTTTCGAGCTCTTTTCCTTTTCAGCTTCTTTGGAACCACAGCCAGCAAGTGTGTTGAGCGCCGCGACAACCAGCATCAGCCTGGAGAGGGTCTTCATCTCGCGGAGTGTCCGATAAAAGCCGCTCCTAGCGCCGAAGAATCAACGGTCCGGGTTGTTGAGCGCGCTCACTCATCTTTCGATGAAGAAGCGGACATCCATTGGCCAAGCACGAGCACGATCTTGCCACCGACAGACCCTTGTCTGGTTGTTGAGCAAGCTGCACTAATTCCGTTTGTTAACGCTTGGTTAAGAAGCGGACGGACTAATGTCCACTTCGTTGACAGAGTAAGTCTCGAACGCCATAGACGAGCGAAAGACACAGCCCGCTAAGGATTTTTTCATGCGAGAACCGCCCAAACAGATCCGACCTCACACCGGTAAACTTGGAGTTTTGCTGCCCGGCCTCGGAGCGGTCGCGACCACCTTCGTGGCCGGTGTCATGGCTGCACGCCGAGGGCTCGGAAAGCCGATCGGCTCCATGACCCAACTCGGCACCATCCGTTTGGGCAAACGTACCGATGATCGGGCCCCTTTAATCCGGGACTTCGTGCCACTCGCTCCGCTCGAAGATCTTGTTTTCGGCGGATGGGACATCTTCCCCGACAACTTGCTCGAGTCGGCCAAGCACGCGGATGTTTTGTCGAGGGACCATTTGGACCCAATCGCGGAGGAGCTCGCGGCGATCAAACCGATGAAGGGCGCCTTCTTCCCCGAGTACGTCAAGCGGTTGCACGGCACGCACGTCAAGGAAGCCAAGACGAAGGCTGAGTTGGTTGAGCAACTTCGTCAGGACATCCGCGACTTCAAGAAGTCGGAGGGTGTGGACCGCGTGGTAGCGGTCTGGTGCGGAAGTACCGAGATTTACATCGAGCCCACGGCCGTCCACGAGTCGGTCGCCGCATTTGAGAAGGGCTTGCTGGAGAACCATCCGGCGATCGCTAGCTCTCAGCTTTACGCCTGGGCCTGCCTCAAGGAGCGCGTGCCCTACGCCAATGGCTCGCCGAACCTTTCGGTGGACTTTCCCGCGGCTTGGGAGCTGGCTCGAGAGATGGGCGTGCCCATCGCCGGGAAAGACTTCAAGACTGGGCAGACGCTGATGAAGACGATCCTCGCGCCCGGCTTCAAGGCGAGAAACCTCGGTATCAGCGGTTGGTTTTCCACCAATATCCTCGGCAATCGCGACGGCGAAGTCCTCGATGACCCGGACAACTTCAAGACCAAAGAGGTGTCGAAGTTGGGTGTGCTCGAGACCATTCTTCAGCCCGAAAAATCGCCCGATCTGTACGGCAACCTCTACCACAAGGTGCGGATTGAGTATTACCCGCCGCGCGGTGACGCAAAGGAGGGCTGGGACAACATCGATATCTTCGGTTGGCTCGGTTACCCCATGCAGATCAAGGTGGACTTCCTCTGCCGAGATTCAATTCTCGCAGCGCCCATCGTTCTCGATCTGGCTCTCTACCTCGACCTTGCTCAACGCGCCGACTTCCGAGGCACGCAAGAGTGGTTGAGCTTCTACTTCAAGAGCCCGATGACCGCGCCTGGACTGTACCCCGAGCATGACCTCTTCATTCAATCGATGAAGCTAAAGAACACGCTGCGCTGGATGAAGAGTGAGCCGATGATCACGCACCTCGGCAACGAGTATTACGACTGAGTCGACGATGGCGACCGTTGGCCCCGCAAGCGAGCTACGCCGACCGGGACTGGCTCAACAGCTAGTCCCGCGCGGGCCACTTGCGTGGTGGGCTTGGGCCTCGTTAGTTGTCTTCCCGGGCATTCTACTGGCGCAGGCTACCCTCCTTGGCTTGCGGCCAGACCACATCGTGCTCGTTTCGATCTTCCTCGTGT
The DNA here is from genome assembly GCA_903892415.1 of uncultured delta proteobacterium. Lineage (GTDB taxonomy): Bacteria > Myxococcota_A > Polyangia > Polyangiales > Polyangiaceae > Xiheicaenibacterium. The sequence goes on from CAITIQ010000660.1 coordinate 27,379, forward strand.
TGAGCTGGCTCGGACCCAAGGCGCGAGCCTACGTGGTAATGGGCGCGCCCATGTGGCTAGCAGGGATTGGCTACGACTTTCTGAGGCTGGTCACGCATCTTCGGCCGGAGGTCCACGTTGATTCGCTGTGGAACGCCGAGCGGTCGCTGTTCGGGTTTCAGGGCTCTCAAGGTCCAACCGATCTTGGCGAGTGGATCGCGACTCACACGCACCCTGTGCTGGATGCGGTGACGGGTGGTGTTTACATCCTCTACCTGCCATTCCCGATCATCCTCGCTTCACTGCTGTACTTTCGGCATGAGCCTGTTGCACGGCGCCTGAGTGTTTCCTTCGGCATTACCAGCTTGCTGGGGTGGGCTATCTGGTTGGCTTGGCCCGCGGCCCCACCTTGGTATGTGGACACCTATGGTCTAGGGCCTGCGCAGCTCAACGCCCTCCCGAGCGCCGCTGGCACCATTCGTTTTGACCAGCTGTTTGGCGTTCACTTGTTTCAATCGTTCTACGAGAAGAGCCACAACGTTTTTGGTGCAATGCCGTCCTTGCATGCAGGGTACGGCGCCGTGCCTGTCTTCGCCGTCTGGCAACTGCGTGGCAGGCTTCCTGCTCTCAGCTACGGCTGTGCGCTGTGGGCTCTGCTCATGGCGTTCGCTGCCGTGTACCTCCGCCACCACTACATCCTCGACGTCCTAGCGGGTGTCCTGGTGGCGATCACTGGGGACACGGCAGCTCGCATCCTCTTGCGTAGGCACTCCCGCACGGGCCCGGCTTCGGTCCCCAAGGAACTCGCTCAATGAACACGATTTGGCAATGGGTCTCTGGCAACCTCTCGACTGGCGGGCGCATTTGGAGCGCTGCTGCGCCGGCGTTGGTGCTTCTGGCCTACACCCTCATTGGGCTAGTCGTTTACGTGGTTCGCAACCGCTACTCCGGCAAGTTTCACGATGAAGAGATGGATGGACGCGGTCTCGGTGGGCTCACCACAGCGCGCATGCGTCACTTCTTCGCCTGGCTGATGCGGCCACTTTGGCAGACGCTGGCGAACGCCGAGGTACCACCCAATGCCATCACCACGCTGTCGGTAGGTCTCGCGCTGGGTGCCGGTGTCGCGTTGGCAGCTGGGCGCTTCTCGCTCGGTGGTTGGCTGTACCTTGCGGCCGGCGCTCTCGACTTTCTCGATGGTCGCGTTGCTCGCGTAACGGGGCGAGCCTCAACCAGCGGTGCCGCGCTCGACTCGGTGCTGGACCGCTACTGTGAATCGGCGGTCTTGGTTGGGCTCGCTTGGTACTACCGTGACAGCTGGGTGCTTTTTGCCACGCTGTTGGCGCTCACCGGGTCGCTCTTCGTGCCGTACGTGCGAGCGAAGGGGGAGGCCCTCGGGGCGAAGCTGAGTGACGTTGGGTTCATGCAGCGGCCCGAGAGAATCGTGGTGCTCGGGCTGACGACCGCCTTCAGCCCGGTGCTCGAGGCGGTGCTCGTCCCCTCTGATCCGCGCCCGATTCACCGCATCGCAGTGGTTGGTCTCGTAGCGATTGCAGCCACCTCTCATGCAACCGCCCTTCAGAGGCTCGCTCACCTGATCAAGTCGCTCGGAGGTAGCGCCACTACGGATCTACGTCCTCTGCCCAAGAGCATCGTCGTGAGCGCCGTTGCCACGGCGATCGACTTCTCCTTCGTTTGGACGTTGGTGCATGTCGGCGTCGTGGCTCCTGCTGCCACCGCGCTCGGATGTGTGGCCGGTGGATTCATCGCCTTCACGCTGGGCCGAGCATGGGCCTTCCAAGGCAGCCGCAGCATCGAGGGGAAACGACAGGCTGGCCGGTTCGTTTTTGTGTCCGGGTCGAGCGCAGCGCTCAACGCCGGCGGCGTGGCCGTGTTGTTGCTGTTGCCCTCGGTCGACTACCGCATCGCCTGGGTGGTCGCGAGGTTCGTCGTGTTTGCCACGTGGAACTACCCACTGCTCCGCGACTATGTCTTTGCACCGCCGGTGCGTGGCCGTGGCTCGGAGCCCAACTTGACTCCGGCACTCGGGGAGCGAAATGCGAGTGGCGCCTGATAGCGACTCGGGCCCTTCGAACAGCAGCGAACTGAAGAAAAGCGCCGGCATCACCGGTGTCCTACGGGCAGCTCTAACTGCCCTCGCGCTGGTGTGTTTTCGACGGCCGGTTCACGCAGTGCTCGTGTTGGGCATGCTGGCGGCGCTGGGCTTCTGGTCCGCCGGCAACCTAAAGCTCGATCCGGACGTTACGCAGCTGCTGCCACCAAGCTATGAGAGTGTGCAGCAGGTTCAAAAGCTGCGCGACCGTTTTGGTGGGGTCGGCAACGTCGTTGTGATGGTCAACGGCGGCTCGAGTGATGAACGTCGAGCCTACGCTGACGCCCTTGCTCCCAAGTTGGCCGAACTCGCATCGGTGAAGTTCGTCGACCACCGGGTGCCCGTCGAGTTCTTCAGCGAAAGGGGCCTCTACTTCGCCGACCAAGCCGATCTCGAGGCGCTTCGCGATCGCCTTGAAGCTCGCAAACGTTGGGAGATCGAACGAAGCTTTGTTGATATCGATGACGAAAAGCCACCCAGCGTGGACGTCTCGGATTTGACCGCGAAGTACGAGCAACGTTTCTCGCGCAACCTCGGTCGCTCGACCCAGGCGGGAGCGAGCGCCTACTACGAGGACGATCAAGAGCGGCTGGCCATCTTCATTCGCCCTACCAAGCTCGCCAGCGATCTCGACTTCTCGAAGCAGGTCGTGGCGGATGTCGAACGAGTGATCGCCGAGCTGCCACCACCCTCGGGCATAGAGGCTCAGCTCACCGGCAGGTACAAGAAGCGCGTTGATCTACAGTCGCTGCTCGGTCGAGATCTGAAATGGACCTCGCTCGTCGCCTCGGCGCTGATCCTTCTTTACGTCAGTCTGCACTTTCGACGCCCGCTCGCGGTGGTGATGGTGCTGCTTCCGCTCGGACTCGGCATCCTGTGGTCCTACGGCCTCGCCGGCGCGCTCTTCGGCAAGCTCAACGTGCTCACGGCCTTCATTGGGGCGATCCTCGTCGGCATCAGCATCGACAACGGTCTGCACTTGCTCGGCCGTTACCAGGAGGAGGTTCGCCGCGGCCTCAAGCCGGAAGCGGCTATCGCGATTGCCTTTGGCGAAGCAGGTCGCGTGGCTCTGGCCGCCGCCCTCACGACCGCCTCCGCCTTTATCGCGCTGACCTGGACAGACTTCCGCGCGTTCCGTGAGTTCGGCGTGCTTGCGGGTAGCGGCATGCTGCTGCTGCTCTTTGCCTATATCACCCTCCTCCCGGCGCTCTTGGGGCTGCTCGCGCGCTTTGCGCCACGGCTTGCTGAACCTCCAGCGGCGCGACATTTGCCGGGCGTTCCCTGGATGCAGCGCTTTGCCAGTCCCATCTTCTGGCTCTTGGCGCTCGGTGGTTTCTTCGTCATCAGCAACGCCCAACGCGTTCACTTCGATGCGGATTTCTCCAAGCTCGACGACGCAGACTTGCCCAGCTTTCACCTGGACAAGGAGGTCAACAAGCTGCTCGGCCGTTCGCAAACTCCGATCGTGATCCTGGCAGAGAGCCCCGCTCAATCGCGCGAGATCGCTGAGGCCGTTCGGCTAAAAATGGCCGGTCTCGGCAGCGCCGCAACGATTGGGCTGGTGGCTACGCGCGCCGATATCCTGCCCGAGGGGCAGGCCGAGAAGCGTGAGATCTTGGTGCAGCTTCGTAAGACGCTGTCGCGCTTCAAAGGCGCCGAGCTCGACGAGGCGACGAACAAGAACGTCGAGCGGCTACGCAAGATGGCCGATGCCGAGCCCTTTGCTGCTGCTGATCTACCCCCGTCGCTTCGCTACGTCTTTGAGGCGCGTGAGGGCGCAACCCCAGTCGAGTTCGTCTTGCTTTACCCGACGGTCGGCCTCGGCGAGGCGGAGCCCATCAAGCGCTTGGCCGCGCAGCTACGCCGCGTGGAGCTACCGTCGGGGCAATCTGTTGCCGCTGCGGGCGAACCGATCGTGCTCGCGGATGTTCTGCTTACCGTGGAGCGAGACGCACCTCGCATCATCGCGTTGACCTTCGTGCTGGTGCTCAGCTCGCTGATTTTGGCGCTGGGTAAACTTCGCTTGGCGTTGCTCGCCCTTGCTCCAGCGGTGTTCACGCTGGCCGCTACCGCTGGCGCTGCAGCCTTGCTCAGTCTGGACCTCAACTACCTCAACATGATCGTGCTGCCCATTTTGCTCGGCATCGGCGTTGATGACGGCGCTCACCTGGTCGCGCGTGTCGAGGCTGGAGAGCCACTGGGCGAGGTGTGGAGTCACACCGGTTGGGATGTGACCGGCGCCATCCTTACCGATGTTTTTGGATTTGGTGTGCTCGCCTTTGCCGCGCATCCAGGGCTTTCCAGCCTTGGAAAGCTGGCGATCCTGGGCCTCACCATCAACTTCATCGCTTGTGTCGTGCTCTTGCCGATGGCCTTGAGCTTCCTACCGTTGGCCGGTGCTCCGCGCGCTCGTTGGAGTTTGGCGACATGGCTTTCGACCAGCTTTGGGGCCGGGCGAAGCCCCGTTGCACCTGGCACCGTGGGGGCGCTGCTCGCGATTCCGCTGACCTGGTCGCTCCTGTCGTTCAGCGTTCCAATCAGGCTCGTCGTGCTCTCGGTGTTGACCGCGGTAGCGGTGGTCGCTGCGGAGAAATACCTGCGTGAGCAAAGCCCTGAGCGCGGGGCGAAAGACCCTCAAGAGATCGTGATCGACGAGACCGTCGGCTGTGCCATTCCGCTCGTGGTCTTGCCGTGGAGTCCGTTGTGGGTCGGCCTTGGATTTGCCCTCTTTCGCTTGTTCGACATCTTCAAGCCAGGCCCTATTCGTTGGGCGGACCAACGGCTTCGCGGTGGCTTTGGAGTAGTCGCCGACGATGTGCTCGCTGGCGTGTTTGCGGCGGTGGTGCTGCTCGGGGCCAAGGCCCTGTTCGCCTAGCCGCTCAAGTTACTGGCGGCTCTACGATCGCAGCGTTTCGGCTGAAGAGCGCCTCGTTGACCGCGCGCACCAGTTGGCCCGGTTGAAACGGCTTACGCAAAAGCTGATATCGGCCCTGCTCGATGCCTCGCCTGGTGATCTCCTCCTCGACATAGCCAGAGCAGACAAGGATGGGAGCTTTGGGGTTCGCTGTCTCGAAGGCATCGACGATTTGGCGCAGCGGCGCGCCAGGCATGACCGCGTCGGTACACAATAGGTCAAACTTGCTCGTCGCAATCGCGACGAGCGCCTCATCCCCATCCGAAGCAAGCTCGACGGTGTGACCGCTCGATCGCAGCGTGCGCTCGAACAGCGAGCGCACTTGTCCATTATCCTCTACCAAGAGCACGCGACCAGCCACGCCAACCGCTGCGACATTCAGCGGCGTAGCCAAGCGCCTTCCCTGCTGGGTCTGCGCGGCCTGTAAGAAAACTGTGACCCGGGTGCCCTTGCCGAGCTCGCTCCAAAGAGCGATGTGGCCGGCGTGCTCGGCTACCACCGCGCGCACGGTAGCGAGACCCAACCCTGTGCCCTTGCTCGGGGTCTTGGTGCTGAAGAACGGCTCAAAGGCTCGCGCGAGCGTTTCGGGCGTCATTCCCGCGCCCGTATCTTCAATCTCGATTACGGCGTAGCGGCCAGGGGGCAGTTCCCCCGTCGCTATGTGTCTAACCTCGTGAGTCAGCTCCTCTCGCGTCCGCATGAAGACGGTGCCACCACCCTGGGCGGCGTCCCGTGCATTGAGCGCGAGGTTGAGCACGATCTGTTGCAACTGCACCTCGTCTGCATGCACCCAGACGTCGCCTGTTCTCTCGTGCACCAGCGTGAGATCTTCGGGGATCACTCGCCGCAAGGTCTTCATGGTGGAAGCCAAGAGTGCCCCGAGCGAAACGTCATTCGGCGTACGCGCACTACTGCGAGAAAGCACCAAGAGCTGCTTGGCCAACCCTCGAGCTTGCCCACACGCGGTTCGAATCGCCTCTGCCGCGTCTGCGCGATCGTCTGCGGTTGCATCGGCTTCATTCGATAGCTCGTTCCAGCTCTGAATCACCTGCAGTGCGTTGTTGAAGTCGTGTGCCACGCCCGCCGCGAGTCGTCCGACAGCCTCCATCTTCTGCGCGCTCACTGCGATGCGTTCGGCGACGGCGCGCTCCTGGTCGGCCTGGGCGCGCTTTGCTTGCTCCGCTCGCAGCTGCTCCACCGCTTCCCTCTCCTTGTGCGCCGATTCTTCGAGCGCGCGAATCACACCAGCCAGTGAGAGTCCGAGCGTCATCCAAAACACGCACGAGATGATGGTTGTTCTCGCCCAAGCGAGCGGAGACTGTGGCGACGCCAGCTCAGGCGGAGGTCCTGCTAGCCGACCAGTCACCATGGCCCAACCAATCACGGCTACACAGAGCCCAAGCCCGATCACCAGCATCACGACGGCGCGTTTGCCCAGCAGCAAGCCCGCAAACAGAACGGCGGCCGTCGCAATCAGCGCCGGCCCCGAGAGGAATGCGAAGAACGCGTAGCCGTAAAGGCTTGCAAAGAAGGCCACGATCACAAACGCGACTGAGCGCGTTCGCGCTGGAATCTTCAAGAAGGCTACCGCAAGCGTGCACAGCCCAAGCATCCCCGCAACTAAGCCAGCACCCACATGGGCCCGCTGCCCCGCCAATGCCGTAGTCGCCAGGATGGAGATCGTGAGCCCCGCGAGGCCGAACCAGATCGACGTCTGCTTCATCAAGCGTTCACGCCAATCCGCCTGCATCACTGGTTTCACTAGCTCAGTGTATCAGCCTGCACCGCGCGCGCGCACAAGAGGTGCGAAGTGTGGGTAGCGGCTACAGGCCGAAAAAAGTGTGCTCCTCGTCGATCGGGTGTTCCAGCGGAGCGCTCAGAATGCGAAAAGACCGAATGGCCGGAGCTGCGATGAAGAAGACAACCAAGCTGAAGAACATGTTGACCCGCACCGAGTTGGGCTTCCTGATGGAGGCTCACAATGGCTTGAGTGCGAAGGTGGTCCAGGAGGCCGGCTTTGAGGGCATCTGGGGCTCTGGCTTGAGTATCTCCGCGGCGCTCGGCGTCCGTGACAACAACGAAGCTAGCTGGACGCAGGTGCTCGAGGTCGTCGAGTTCATGAGCGACGCGACCGAGATCCCGATCCTGCTCGACGGTGATACGGGTTACGGCAACTTCAACTCGATGCGGCGCCTCGTGCAGAAGCTCGAACAGCGCCAGGTCGCCGGCGTGTGCATCGAAGACAAGATCTTCCCGAAGACGAACAGTTTCATCCGCGGGACTTCACAGCCGCTCGCCGACATCCAGGAGTTCGCTGGGAAGATCAAAGCTGGCAAAGACGCGCAACGCGACGATGACTTCGTGATCGTGGCTCGCGTGGAAGCCTTCATCGCCGGTTGGGGTTTGGATGAGGCGCTCAAGCGCGCCGAGGCCTACCGATTGGCCGGCGCCGACGCGATCTTGATGCACAGCGCGTTGAAGAACCCGAGCGAGATCCTGGCTTTCAAGAAGGAGTGGGGGGACCGCCTCCCCGTCGTGATCGTTCCCACCAAGTACTACGCGACGCCTACCGACGTATTCCGCGACCAGGGGATTCGCGTCGTGATCTGGGCGAACCACGTGATGCGCGCTGCTCTCACGGCGATGAAGGAGACGGCCGCGCAAATCAAACGCGACGAGAACCTGCTGCAGGTGGAAGACCGCGTCGCCACCGTGGCCGAGGTGTTCCGCATTCAGGGTGAGAACGAACTCGCAGAGGCCGAGAGCCGCTACCTGCCGAAGACCGCGGGGCACACCACGGCGATCGTGCTTGCGGCCTCCCGCGGCGTTGAGCTCGGCGCGCTAACGGAAGATCGTCCCAAGGCGATGGTCATGCTCGGCTCGGCCCCCATTCTTTCGCACATCGCCGACACCTATCGTGCGGTGGGTATCAAAGACATCGTCGCCGTTCGCGGCTTCAAGAAGGAGACGGTCAATCTCACCAGCTTGCGCTACGTCGACAACAACGACTACGCCAAGACGCAGGAAGTCAGCTCGCTCGCCAAGGCGCTGCCCGACGCTGGCTCGGCCATCTGCGTTTCCTACGGCGACGTCCTGTTCAAGAAGTACGTCGTCGCCGCGCTGATGGAGTCGGACGCCGACATCGCGGTCGCAGTGGATTCCGGGTATCGCGAGAGTCGCAACAAGGGCCGCTTGGCCGACTACGTCATCTGCTCGGAGCCGCCGTCGCGCACCTCCTTCTTGCACAAGGTGACCGTCAACTCGTTCGTGAGTGATCCCGAGCGAGACGGCATTCACGGCGAATGGATGGGCCTGCTCTACGCGAGCGAGAAGGGCGCAACGTTGATCAAGGACCTCGTGCGCAAGCTCGAGAAGGAAGACCCGACCAAGCTCGCGCGCATGAAGATGCCGGACCTGCTTGGGGAGCTCGCTGCGAGCGGCGTCGAGATTCGTGCCTTCTACACCACCGGCAATTGGCTCGACATCGACCATGTGGATGATGTGGTGATCGGCGCCAACTTCTGATCGGTATGCGCACGTTGCGACGATAGGTACAGATGGCGTCTGTATGGCTCCGCGGCCCAGCCATCTGTACCTAGCGTAAGTTCAACCAAGCGGTAGTCTGGCGCATGATTTCCGCTGCTCTTCGCGTGCGTGATGAACGGCCCAGCCTCTTCGCGCAGGTTGCCGCAGACATCGCGTTGCTGATCCAGAAGGGCTCGCTGCGCCCCGGAGACCGGCTGCCCTCGGTCAGGCGGCTCGCCCGTGAGCGGGGTATCAGCGTGGCGACAGTGCTCTCCGCCTATGAGCGGCTTGAGCTTGATGGCCTGATCGACGCACGCGTCAAGTCAGGCCACTTCGTTCGTGAGACCGCGGTCGTACTGCCGCGATCCAAGCCGAAGCGACTTGCGCTCGCGCCGCGCAAGGTCTCGGTTTCGGAGGGTGTTTACGCCCTCATCGAGTCGATGCGTGAGCCAACCGTGGTCCCGCTGGGAGCCGCGCAATTGGACGCAAGCTTGCTGCCGATCAAGGCGCTCAACCGCATCTTGGCGTCGCTTGCCCGGGAGCTCTCCACCGCCGGTGCTCATTACGACATGCCCCCCGGCTTGCTTGTGCTGCGACGGCAACTGGCGAAACGGTCGGTGCTTTGGGGCACACCGCTCGGTGCTGATGACTTCGTGATCACGGCCGGAGCGATGGAGGGCTTGCAGTTGGCGCTGCGCGCGACCACTCGCCCAGGCGACACCATCGCCATCGCCACCCCAACCTACTTCGGCATCCTGCAACTGGTTGAGGAGATGAACCTCAAGGTGATCGAAGTCCCCACGCTCCCGGGCGTCGGGATGGATCTCGACGCCTTGGAGATCGTGCTTTCGCAGGCTCCCGTGCGGGCCTGTTTGGCGGTCACGAACTTCGACAATCCGCTTGGCTCGCTGATGAGCGACAGCAACAAAGAGCGGCTCGTTCGTATGCTCGAGAAGCGAGACATCCCGCTGATCGAGGACGATCTGTACGGGGATCTCGCGTTCGACGGCTCGAGGCCACGTCCAGCAAAGGCCTTTGATCGAAAGGGCCTGGTGATCTACACGAGCTCAATCTCCAAGACGATCGCGGCTGGCTATCGGGTTGGCTGGGTCGTCGCAGGGCGGTATCACGAGACCATCAAGCGGCTGAAGTTCTCGCACAGCATCGCCACGCCGACGTTGTTGCAGATGGCCGTCGCTGAATATCTCGACAGCGGCTCCTACGATCGACACCTTCGCCATTTGCGGGAGCGCATTCGACGTGAGGTCGCGCGGTACCGCTCGGAGGTTGCATCGGCGTTCCCGGTGGGGACGTGGATCTCCGAGCCCAAGGGCGGCTTTGTGCTGTGGTTGGAGCTGCCTGGCCAGATCTCGGCGCTGGCCCTTCAAGCGCGCGCTCTCGAGGCCAACATCGCGATCGCGCCCGGTCCGATCTTCGGCGCGCGCGCGCGCTTCTCGTCCTGCATTCGCATGACCTGCGGTAGCCCGTGGTCTCCACGCATCGCCGACGCAGTGAAGAAGCTGGGAGAGCTTTGTTACGAGCTGGCGAGGACGCCGAAGTAGTTGCTACGCCAGCTCATGCAGCACTGCGTTGTTGAAGCGATGGGCTAGCTCGAGCGTGCGCGCTCCCGGTTGGCCCGTGCCGATACGGTGCCCGTCGATCGAAACCACAGGCACGAGCTCGCGGAGGGTCGAGGTGATGAAGACTTCCTCTGCGGCGGCTAGGCTCGATGGAACGAGTCGCTGCTCCCGTGAAACGAGCAGGCTCGGTGCTAGCTCGAGGACGCACTTGCGGGTTATCCCCGGCAGTAGCGTGTCACTCGCTGGGGGCGTGATGAGCTCGCCATCCACGATCGCGAAAAGATTGGAGGTGGCGCCTTCCAAGACGAAACCATCTGCAGAGACGATCAGCGCCTCGTGCGCACTCTGCGCCGCAGCCTCAATCAGCGCGCGGATGCCTTCGCTGTAGTTGCCGACCTTGGCACCTCCGGCAGCGTCGCTCGGGCGGTAGGTCGCAAACGAAATCACCGACACACCCTCGCGATAGACTTCCTCTGGGAGAGGGCGAAAAGGCTGGATAAAGAGCGTCCGTGTGTATCGTAGGGCTGTTGTGGGAAGCAGCCCAGAAGGCCGCTGTTCCCCCGGTACGAAGCCACGGCTCACCAACAAGCGCAGCGCCAGCTCGCTCGTTCCAAAGCGTTCACTCGCCACCTTGATGAGCTGCTCGATCTCCTGCGCGAGCGTCGGTGCGGCCCACGGCAGTACCATGCGCATTCGTTCGGCGGACCAGTGCAGCCGTTCGAGGTGGTCCGCCAGGCGAAAGACCATGCCGCCGTAGGCGCGCAGGGTCTCGAAGATCGTATCGCCGTACAAAAAGCCGCGGTCGAAGACCGAGATGCTCGCATCCCGACCTTCGACCAACTCCCCGTCGATGGCAACGAGGCAACTCATGGGCGGTTAGCCCTTGAGCTTGGTGAGCAGCTCGCGTGCCTTGGTTAGGGTCTTGTCGCTGTCGAGCGCGCGCTCGAGATTCTGGATCGCCTGCTTGGTCTCGTTCTTTCGGTGGAAGGTCTCTGCCAGGTAGTAGAAGACCTCGGCCTTCGTGATCGGCGCGTCGTCCAACTTCTGCATCAAGAGAGCTCGGAAGGTGCGGCTCGCGCGATCGATGTAGGCGTCCCGGGTCGCTGTCTCACCGTCCTCGTCAGCCAGCGAGAGCGCCAACAATCCGAGGTCCTTCATCACCTGAATCGACCCCGGATCGATTCGGAAGGCCGTATCGAGCTGGGCCAATGCCTGGATCTTGTCACCTTCAGCGAGGTAGGCGCGCGCCAAGCGATGGTGAATGCCAGCCACCTCTTTGGAGCGTCGCACGCCGTAGGACTCGATGATCTTGTGCAAGACCTCGGCGGCTTGCTTGCCGCGGCCCGACTCGCTGTAGGCATCACAGAGAGAAAGCAGAAGCTCGCGATCTTGCGGTGCGTGCTCGGCGGCTTCTTGCAGTAGGTCGGCCGCGCCTTTGCTGTCGCTGAGTTTGGTGCGGCGAAGCTCCGCTGCACTGCGCAGCAGTCGAACCTTGGCCAGCACGTCCTCGGCGGCTCGCGCATCCCCGGTCAAAAGATCGGAGAGCTTTGTGTAACTCTGCTTCTTCTCGTAGAGCGACCGCAACTTGCTGCGAATCTCTTCGTCGCGTTCACGAAGCTCCAAGCCCTTCTCGAGGACTCGCTCTACGCCGGCTTCGTCGCTGATGGTCTCGAGCAGAGCGGCAAGCCGTTTGACGATGGCCACGGCCTCGTCTCCCGTCTCGAGGTTGAACAGCCGCTCGAGGAAGACTGCCGCCGCAGCCTTGTCCCCACGCGCTTCGTTGATGCGTGCAAGAGCGATCAGCGCGCCCTTGTGGTCGGCCTTTCGGTCGACGATGGTTTGGTAGGTCTCGGCGGCCTTCAACAGATCGCCAAGGCGGGTCTCCTGCACCTCGCCGAGGCGCAAGCGATAGACGAGCTCAGCGTCGCTGTCCTGCGAACTCGAAGCGACGTCGATCTGCTTGGTGAGCAGCTGTGCAAGGTCCTCATCACGGCCGGACTTCTCGTACAGGCGGGAAAGGAAGAGCGCCGCATCCTTGTGGGATGGGTCCTCCTCCAACACGCCCACGAGCAGCTCGATCGCTTCGGTCGAGAGCTCGAGTTGGTCGGAGACTCGGGCTGCTTCGAGACGCAGATCATTGCGCTTGCTCGCCGAGTCGGTCACGTCCACTAGTCGCTCCAGGAGCTTCTTCAGCTCGTGGTGTTTGCCGGTTTCTTGGTACAGCTCACGCAACGCCAAGCTGGCCTTCTCGTCCGACGGGTCCTCCTCGAAGATCTGATCGTAGAGTTCGATCGCTCCGGGGAGGTCTTTCAGTTCATTGCGCGCCAGCAGCGCTGCCTCGTGCCGGAGTGATGCGATGGTTGCTCCATCTGCAGCCACCTCCGTGCGGCGGACCAGCAACGTAAAGGTCTCTTTGACTGCCCCCGCCTTGCGACGAAGCACCGTCAACTCGGCCAGCGCCCAAGCATCACCGTCGTCAGCCGCCAACATCTCTCGCAGGATCTCCTCCGAGAGCGCGTCATCACTCAGCTGGCTTTCGGCGATCGACTTTGCCTCGCGTCGCAGGTCCCCAGGGACCGCGCAGCCATCGAGGTTTGCAAGTCGACGCAGTGTTCCGACCAGCTCCTTCTCGCGGCCGGGCGAACGCTGAAGCTGCTCGATGGTTCGCAGAATGACCTCGTTCTCGGCGTCGTGCTTAAGCGCCTCTTCCAGCGCCTTCTCCGCTCCGACTCGGTCGCTCAACTTGTCCCGTCGCCAGGTTGCAGCTCGCATCCACAGGTCGCAGGCGACCTCATGACTGAGCTCGGACTTTCCGCGAATGGCCTTCTCCAAGCCTGCGCAGGCATCTTCGAATCCACCGACGATCGCTGCCACACGCTCGGTTTCTCCGAGCACATCGCTGTCCGACGGGTCGTCTTCGAGCGCAACGAGCAGCGCTAGCAACGCGGCCTTGGGGTCGTTGGCTTGGTCTTCGAGCACCCGTGCCAAATCGAGCCGGAGCCGCAGCCTGTCTGTTGCGTTTCCTGCGTTTGCGATGCGCTTTTCGTAGAGGCCCGACAGCGCTGTGTTGTCACCACGCTGGCGGTAAACAGACTCGAGCGATTCTGCCACCTCGTCGAAGAGCGACTTGTCTTCGGTGAGCTTCTCGAGTTCCTCCCTTGCCCCAGCGTGACTTGCGTCGAGGGCCAGCGCGGAGCGAAGCGAACCAAGGCCAACGCCGGGCTCTCCAAACACGTGGATCGAGAGCTTGGCCATGCGGAAGTGGAGTTCCGCCTGTTCCGCTTCAGGTACCAACGCGACGCGGCGTTCGAGCACCTCAGCGAGGTCCTTGTGGTTCTCTAGACGTGTGTAGAGCCGGTCGAGCGCGACCAACGTTTGGCCTTCAGCCTCGGCGTCATCGCTTTCGGCAAGGGCCTTCTTGTGCGCATCTGCAGCGCGCTTGTCGTCGTTCAGCTTCTCTTCCGCGATGGTTCCAACTCGCGTCCAAAGGGCGCGGGCAAGAGGCGCATCGAGCGTCTGCGATGCTTTCTCGGTCAAGGTGCTCGCGTAGCGCTCGAAGCCCTCAGCAGGCTCGAGGCGCGCAGCCACAGCGAAGATGCTCACGTGCAAGGCTTCGTCTTCTGGAACCTCGTTTACCGCGCGCAGCAACGCGGAGAGGGCGTCGGAAGGTCGCGTCAATCGCTCGTCGAGGACTGCTGCCGCCTCCTTCAAAGCCTCAGCGCGGAGCTCCGGATCGGCCAGCGCTGAAAGCCGTAGCTCGAGCATTTGCACAAGCTCCTCATGGCGATTCTCGCGCCGCAATACCGGCAACACCACGTCTGTGGCGTCCAAGCGGAGGCCCTCGTTCTGTTGAGCCAGTTCGCACAGTGACTTTACCGCACCTGCGTTTGCAGCATCCTCTTCGATCACGAGACGGTACTGCTCGACGGCGTCGACAGCATTGTCGAGCTTGTCCTTGTAAAGGTCGCCGATCAGCAGGCGAAGGGCGGCTCGTTCACTCGGCTCTTCGGCCAACCCAGCTTGATCGCGAAGATTGTCCAGCAGCTCCGTGTGAAGCTGTTCCGAACGATAAAGTCGCTCCAACGCCTTGAGCACCGTCTTGTCGGCTCGTACCGACAGCGCCGATTGGAACGCCTGAATTGCGTCTCTGGGATTGTCGAGTGCCTCGTGGCGTTCCGCCGAGCGGACGCCCAGCGTGTACCGCAGCTCGTCTTCATCGGGCTGCGACAGCTCGATTCGACGTGCGTACAGATCCACCAGGCGGGTGGCATTGTTCGAGGATTCATGCAGCTCGATCAACTTGTCGATCGCGCCCGTGTCGTCGGCCTCGAGTTCGAGCGAGCGCTCGTACGCCTTGATGGCGGCGTCGCTGTCCTCGAGCATTTCGTTCTGGGTCTGCCCGAGTCGTCGCAGCAGTTCGGCTGCTTCACTATCGGGAGCCTCCGCCGCACGTTGCTCGATCAAGCTTGTTACTTTGCGCCAGTCTCCCAGCAGGGTTGCCAACGCCAGCGCCGCTTCACGGGGTTCCGCTTCGTCGGGGCTCGCTGCCGCTAGCGTTTCGTACGCCGCGAGCGCGCGTCGTGGATCATCGAGCTCCTTGTCGTAGGTTCGAGCGAGAGTGGCTAGTAGCTCCCGCTTGGCTAGATCGTCATCGAGCGTTGCGAGCGCTGTGACGATGACCTCTGCAAAAGACTCGAACCTGGAAAGTTTGCGTGCCAGCTTCTCCAGGTCCTCCAACGTGGAGGCGTCTTCAGGCTCGGTGAGGAATGCCGCCTTCTGTGATTCAAACGCCTCATCGTTGAGCTCGTGGGTCTCAAAGATTTGCGCGTTCTCGCGCAGAATGGCGGCCTTTTCGGAGCGGTCTGTGGCGAGGGCCAGCCGTTCCTGATTGAGCTTCACCATCTGGCGCCAGTTGTTTGCGCGCTCAGCAATGGGTCGCAAAATCTCGATGATGCGGGCTTTCAGAGCCTCGTCTTCAGCGAGCTTCTCGAGGTCTGAGACTGCCTCGGTATGCGATGGGACATCACTTACGATCGTCTCCAGCTGTTCTAGTGCGCCAGTCTTGTCGTCAAGCTTGTCCCGCAGTGTTCTCGAGAGAGCCAGCCGGAAGGGCGCCGCCTTCTCCGGCGTCTCACTCGAATCAGCCCTGAGCTGGTAGAGATCCGCGAGATCGCGGTGTCGCTCTAGCCGTGCGTAAAGCTCCGTGAGCTTGTCGAGCGCATGATCATCCCTGCTTTCGACGTCGAGAGCAGACTTATAGGTCTCGATCGCGTCTTGCGGGCGTTCGAGCTTGGAATCTTCGAGCGCGGCAAGGGTGTGCAACAAGGCGGTCTTCTCAGCCCCCTCGCGGTAGTCCAGCGCGCCCTTCATCAGTTGCGCCCGCTCAGCATGCCGCTCGTGCTTGATCAGCAGCGTTTCGATGGCTGAATAGAGTTGCCTGTCCTCTGGCTCGAACTTGTGCGCCCTGCGGTACCAAAGGAGCGAGTTCTCATCATCTCCTACCTCGCCGAAGATCTCGCCAGTTCTGCGAGCCAGTTGCGCCGAGGTTGGGTCATCGATGTCGACGGAGCTCAGCTCTTTGGCAAAAATCTCTGCCAAGCGTCGCTCCGTCTCCGAGGCCTTGGCGAGCCGCTCAAGCTCGCCCCAAACAGCACGGTCGCCGATGTCCTCGTGCAGGAGCTTGGCGTTTGCCTCCATCGCTGCGCCGAAGTTGTCGAGCTGTTCTTCGTGCAGAGTAGCAAGTCGCTTTAGTAACTCCGCACGCTCGGCCGCGTCCTCACTGGCTGAAAGCCGAGCCTCGATTGCGTGCTGGACCTTGGGCCAGACGCCCTGCTTCAGATAGACGGGCTCGAGCATTTCGGCGGCACGAGCTCGCTCCGACAAGGTTTCGCGGGAGGCTTCAGCAACACTCTCCTCCGGCTTTCCAAGAATTCCTTCGAGCTCCTGCACCGCCTCCACGGAACCCGGATCATCCGACAATGCCGCTTCGAGTTCATCAAACGCGCGTGCCGAATCAAAGAGCTCGGCTCGTGCAGTCCGCGCGATCTTCACGCGCAGAGGCGCAGCCTCGAGTGGAGCCTTGCTCACCTCGAGCATGCGCTCATACAGCGTCACAAGGTCTTGGAACCGCTTCTCGCTCCCGTAGAGCGACTCCAGCTGCTTTGCAGCCTCCGGGTCGACCTCGAGCTCGAGCACGGCCTCGAGCTCAGAAATCGCGCCCGCGGGATCATTCAGCTTGTCCCGGAGGATCTCCGAGCGCCGGAACATCAGCTGCTTTCGCTCTTCGTCTGATTCAGCGGCGTCCTCGCGTCGCTTGAGAATGTCGAGCAGCGCCTTGTGGTCCTCGGCCTGCTTGTGGAGCTCTTCGAGCGCAAGCAAGACCCGCTTATCGGCAGGTCGATTCTCGAGCGCGCGCTTGTAGTACTCGATGGCTACCGCCGCGTTTGACAGCTTCTCCGTGTTGATCTGACCAATGCGGACCAGCACCTCGTGCTGCACGTCTCCGTCGAGGATCTCTGCTTCGATCTCGCGGTACAGGGCTGCGGTCGCTTCCCACTGCTGAGTTTCAGCTGTGAGCCGCTCCAACGTCTCTTGCTGTTTTGCCGCCGACTCATCCTGGGCGGCTTCCTTCATGGCCCGACGTGCGTACTCGTAAGCACGCTTCGGATCGCCGAGGGGGCCCTCGCACGTTGCCCGCGCTTTCTCGATCTTTTCGAGCTTTTGCGCGGGTGTCTCCGCAACCTCAGCCTCGATGTCGAGGATACGGAGCAACCTCTCAGCGTCACCGTCGGCCTCGTACAGCGGGTGCAAGAGTTCCGACACGCTTCGTCGCGCGTTTGCGTCGTCGAGCATCGACTCGAGCGCCGCTCGCGTCTTCTGGTCGTTGGGGTCTAGATTCAGTGCAAGGCGGTACGCATCGATCGCTCCTTCAACGTCTTGAAGGTCGTTGCGGCGCACGTCACCGAGTCTACGGTACAGCTGGATCTGATCAGCTTGGTCGTCCGCCAGTGCAAGGTCCGCCTCGATGATGTCGGCCAGGTCTTGGTGCTTGCCTGCCTTCTGATGCAACTCAGCGAGCGCAGCGTGCGCCGCACGATCCGGGCCAAAGGCATCAAGTACGCTGCGCCACATCATTGCGGCGCGCTTTGGATCCTCGAGCTTGTCCGCGTAGATGCCCGCCGCTTTGACCATTGCGCGCTTGCGGTCCTCCGGTTCACTTGCCACCGCTTCGCGCCGCACAAGGACCTCTACGAGCTCGGCGTTAGCCTTCTCAGCCTCGTAAAGCCGCTCGAGTGCCGTGAGCGCCTTCTCGTCCGCATCGTCCTCGGCGAGGCGTGACTTCCATGCCGAGATAGCTTTCTGCGGCTCGTTGGTCGAGGTTTCGTAGAGATCACCCAGGCGCTCGAAAATCGCCTTGCGTGTATCCAGCGACTCTTCGAGCTTGGCCTCGATCTCGAGCGTCTCGGCGAGCGCTGCGTACGCGCCACTCGCGGCCTGGAGGCGGCTCAGCGCACGCGCGGCCGGCACGACGATCGTCACGTCGTTGGGATCGATCGCCAGCAGCTGTCGGTAGACCTCCTCGGCTTTCTTGTCGTCGCCGAGCGCGCTCTCATGCAGCGCGGCTACCTGCATCAGGATCTCTGCTCGAACCGACTTGTTGTCGGCAGCTTCGGCAGCGCTCGTGAGCACAGCCGCGACCTGCTCGTTCTTCCCCAGGCGCCGTCCGATCTCGGTCAGCCGTTCGCGAACCGAGCCGTCATCGGGAACCATTGGGCACAGTTGCGCAAGAGCGTCGAAAGCTCCGGCGTCGTCGTGGAGCCGTTCATCACGCAGCTCGCCGATCCTCCGGAGTAGTTCCTCCCGCTGGCCCTCAGCGCCATCACGCCCAGCTTTCGTCGTCGACTCGAGACGGATCTCAAGCATGCGTACGAGAGCTCGAACTTCATCACGAACCTCGTAGACCCCCTCGAGGAGCTGCGCAGTCGGAAGTCGAAGGCTCCCGATTTCGAGCATGCGCTCAGCGAGCTCACGAGCGTCTGCGTCGTCCGGGCGGGCCTTCAGGATGTGCTCGATGTGGCTCAAGGCGCGGGCCGGCACGAGCAGCTGCTCCAAATAGAGCCGACCGAGGTACAGCCGGATATCGACCGCTTCGTCCTCGATCGCGGTTTCCAACCGGCGTTCGAGCAGCGCAGCAAGGTCCCCGTAGCGCTCCTCGTCTTCGTAGAGTTTCTCGAGCGCATCGAGTGATGCCGCGTGTAGTGCATCGATCTCCAGAATGCGCTCGTGATAGGCGATGGCCTTTTGCGGTACGCCGATCACCTCTTCAGCGATCATCGCAACTTCCGTTAGCAGTGCGATCTTGGTGCTGGCATCTTCTGCCGCGCGCGCCGCCTGATCGAACAACTCCTCGAGTTCACCCCAGCGCTCTGCTGAAGTCAGGATCTGCTTGAGCCGATCAAACGCTCCGGTATTTCCAACGTCCATCCCGAGGATCCGTTTGAGGTACGGGATCGCACCATCCGAATCGCCCAGCTCCTGATCGTGCAAGTTTGCTGCTCGATCGCAGAGCACCAGCTCGACATCCGTCTGGATGGTTGCTGTGGCCGGATCTTGGATCACGATGTGCGTCCGATAAGCCTCGGCCAAGTCGGTGGGGCGGCCCGCTTTTCGGCTTAGCGCCAACGCTTGGTCCCAGAGCGAGAGCTCGCTCGGGAACTCGTTCAGGATGCGCAGAATGACGTCGAAGGCTGCACCTGGTGCGCCCTGCTTCTTGTCCTCCACTTCAGCGAGGAGAACGTGGAGATCCAATCGGTGCGCCGGCTCGAGCGTTGCCTCGATCATGACGCGCAGCATTTGGGCTTCACGTCGGGCGTCGCCCAGTTCTGCGAAGGCAGCTTGCAAGAGCACCGCCGCGCGCCCGCGAGTGTTTTGCACATCAACGAGCCGTGACAGGATGGAAATTACATCCGGATCCCGCGGCCTTAGTTCGAGGGCGCGTTCACAGGCAGCGAAGGCTTCCTCGGGGTTCTCGAGATGGTCGATGTGGAGGGTGGCGAGCTCGACCTCACGCTCGGCTCGTTCAGCTCCCTCGCATAGATCGCGATGCTTTGCGACCACCTCAGCGGCAGCCCGATGCTTGCCCTCCGCGAGCAGCAATCGCGACAGCGCCTTCAACGTATCTTTGCGGGTTGGCTCGAGTTCGGCCGCCTTTCCGTAAAGCTCGATCGCCTGATGCGGATTCGCGAAAACATCTTCTTCGAGCGTTGCCCACTCCTCGAAGATTCCTGCACGGTCCCGTCCCGAGGCTGCCTCGGCGCGGATACCGAACAGCCAGCGCAGGTCATCGCGTCGCTCTGCGCCGCGCAGTAGCTCATCGAAGTCTGCAATCGTTGCCGTGTCCGTCGGGTCTGACTCGACTAGGGCACGGTAGCCCACCACGGCTTCGTCAATCTTGCCGAGCTCACGAGCGTAAGCCGTTGCCAACTTCAAGCGAAGGCTGCGCTCGTGCGCTGGCTCGATCGGGTTCGCGTTGGTCTCTGCAAGACGCTTCTCGATCGCCTCGACGAACGGCGCCCATGAAGATGCGGCGCGGGCGGCTGCCTCGAGATGCTCGAGATTGGCCTCGTCAGGTAGGAGTTCATAGGCTCGACGGGCGCAATTGAGAGCCGAGCCTTTGTCTGCCAACGGGCCGCCGGTCACTTGAGACAATCGGCGCAAGAGCGCCACGCTCTCCTCTTTGCTTTCGGCGACCGATAGCAGGATTTCATACAGCGCAGGCAGGCGAGCCCAGCGCTCTTCCTTTTCATAGATCGGAACCAGCGCTCGTGCGGCTTGAGCGTTGGAGCCGTCAACGGTGAGAACGCGCTCGTAAGAACGAGTCGCACGCTCGGGCGCGTTGAGTTTTGTCTCGTAGACTGCGGCGGCGCGGAAGCTCAGCTCCACCTTCTGCTTGCCAGCGTCCACGTCGGTGGCAGTGATCTTGTCTGCTGACGAAGACAGGAAGTCGGCCAGGTTGTCCCAGTCGTTCTGACTTGCGTAGAGGTCCTCGAGGGCGGCGAAGTCACCGGCTGAAACGTACGACTCGCGTAAAACGCGAAGCGCCTTTGCTTGGCCGGGCGAGAGTTCCAGCACGCGCTTCCAGGTCTTGGTCGCTTGCTCAGGGTCCTTCAGACGGTCAGCGTAGACCGCCCCCAGCTTCTGCAGCAGATTCAGCTTTCCAGCGACGTCGGTGGTCGAATCGACTCGTCGCTCGAGCACCTCCGCGAGGGTGGTGTAGTCCTTTTCCCGTTCCGTCTGCTTCTCGAGTGCGTCGAAGATCCCTGTTTGCGAAGGATCGAGGTCGAGAATCTGCTTCTGGATCTTGATTGCATCGGCGCCGCGGTCGAGTCGCTCTGCCGCGAGCTTTGCCATCTCGGTCAGCAGCTCGATGCGAGCGCTTCCCTCCGCGTCGCGAAGCTCAATCTCGTGAAGAGCATAGAGCTGCGGCCAAGAACGGCGTTTGGTGTAAAGCTCTCGAAGCTTGGCGCGGGCTTCTTCGTCCGTAGGCTGAATCTCGATCAGCCGCTCGTAGGCGCTGATCGCATTTTGGACGTTGGAGAATTGCTCAGCCCAACGCCGGGCGACCGCTCGGAAAAGTTCGGCCTTCTCATCGTTGTCAGCCGTGATCTCCGCGAGACGCTGCTGAGTGGTGAGCAGGTCCCTCATGCGACCTAACGGTTCGTAGATGCGAATGAGTTCGCGCAGCGCGTCCTGTTCGTGCTCATCGAGCGCGATGATCTGCTGCAGTACCTGCACGAGCTGTTGCTCGTTCTTGGTTTGGTCGCGATGCACTGCAGCGATCTCTCGCAAGATCGCCGCGCGTCCCAGCTTGTCCTCGGCTGGCAGTCTCTCAACGTCGTGCCGCAGCAGGTCAACCAACGCCGGGAAGTTACCCGCGTTGGTGTACAGCCGCTTGAGCGCCTCTCGCGCGGTTACATCGAGAGGATCGACCTTGAGCACGGCCTTGTACTGTTCGATGGCCTTTTGCGCGTTGTCGCTCGACTCTGCGAGCTTGGCGATCTCTGCCCCGAGCTCTTTCTTGAGCTGCGGGTCGCTGCTAGCTCGTTGGGCCTCCCCAAGAATAGTCGCGAGCTTTTGGTTGTCCCCTTTTTCACGCAGGTATTCGCGGAAAAAGCTGATGACAGCGCCGTTGGTCGGGTCCGACTTCCTCAGGCGATCGAAGTGTGGCTCTGCGGCTTCTGGCTTTCCTCGCCGCTTCCAATGAACCATGCCGATCTGGAGGGTGATGCCTTGCTCGGCCTCACCGCGCACGCCGCCCTTTAGTTGGTCCTCGTAAAGGGCCACGAGGTGGTCCCATTGCTCCGTCTCGTTGTAGGCCTCGGCAAGGAATGACAGCGAGTCAGTCTGGCCCGGAGAGAGGTCGAGCACCTGTTGGAAGACCTCCACCGCGCCGTCGCGATCCGAGAGTCTGCGCGCGAGAATACGCCCGGCCTTGATGCCTGCTGCAACGCGGTCTTCCTTAGCTCCGCTCCCGCTCAGAATCACCTTGAGCACGGCGACCAAGCGCGTCGGCTCATTCTGCAGCGCGGATTCAGCATGCACCGCGCCACGCTTGACCTTCGGGTCGAGCCTGATGGCGGTCTCAACGTAGCCGGCCACCTTCGCCGCGTCAGCGCTGGAGCCACCATAACGAAGGGCGACGTCGGCAGCCGCTAGCAGGAGCCCAGCGCGTAAAGCGTCGTCTTGTGCTTCCGACTCGCTCGCCAGTCGTTCGACGAGTTCAGTCCACTTACCGCGCTTCTCGGCGTCAGACTGGATAAAGAGCTTGGCTCGCGCCTTGAGCTGCTCGCCCGAGTCAAGCTCCAGCAGCCGCTCGTAGGCGGCACGCGCCCTCCCAGAGTCCAACAACTCCTCATCGCAGATGCGGGCAAGCTCCGCCTGCATCGCCGGCTCCTCACCTTCGGAGAGGGAGAGTTCCATCTCCAGCAGGCGAGCAACGCCGAGCCACTCTCGGCGCCGTTCGAACCTCGCGCGGGCCTGTTCGAGCAAACGCAACAGCTCGACCTCCGGCGTACCCGGCGCCGTTACGATCTCGGCGAGTTGTTCCCAAGCAATCTCGTTCTCGGGGTCGTCCTGAAGTCGGCCAAGAACCACACGAATCGAGTCAACAGTCATCGTCACCCCAGCGGGAATGCTCCAAAATCGGGGAATTGCTCGGGGCCTCGAGCTTCGAGACCCAACCCCCACCCGCGCGGAATGCCAGAAAAAATGCGGGCTGCGGGAGCACGGAATGTACGCTCCTACGGCTCGCCCTTTCAAGGCTTGGATCGATCGAAACCATGTCTCTTACATTGGCGACCAAGCAGCGCTAAAAGTGCGGCATGGGAACTCTCGAGATTCGCCGTGTCGCAGTCATTGGTGCGGGACAAATGGGCCGTGGCATCGCTCAAGTGGCGGCCACAACTGGTCTGACGGTCATCCTTTCTGACGTTACCGAGGCCGCCGCCGAGGGTGGCAAAAAGACCATTGCCTCCCAGCTCGGTCGCTTGGTGGAGAAGGGGAAGCTGACGGAGGATGACCGAAATTCGGTGCTTGACCGAATCGTTTGCGCAGGTCAGGGGGAAAAACTCGGTGAGTGTCAGCTCGCCGTCGAGGCTGTGACCGAGCACTTCGAAACCAAGTTGGCGATCTTCCGTGCCGTTGACGTTGCCCTACCCAAGGACGCGATTCTGGCGACGAATACGTCGTCGATCTCGATCACCAAGCTCGCCGCTGCGACGAGTCGCCCCGCGCGGGTCATCGGAATGCATTTCATGAATCCGGTCCCCTTGATGAAGCTGGTCGAGATCGTGAAAGGGGTGCAGACCTCCGAGGAGACCTATGCAGAGACGCACGCTCTTGCAGTCAAGATGGGCAAGACGGTCGTGACGTCGAACGACGCGCCGGGCTTCATGGTCAACCGAATCCTCATCCCGATGCTTTGTGAAGCGGCCTTCGCGCTGCAGGAAGGCGTCGGCAGCGCAGAAGACATCGACACTGGAGCCAAGCTTGGCTTGAACCACCCGATGGGCCCGCTCGAACTCGCTGACCTGATCGGTCTCGACACGGTGCTGTCGATCGCCAACGTGCTGCACGATAACTTTGGCGACTCCAAGTACCGCGCACCCAACGTGCTCAAGAACTTGGTCGCGGCTGGTTGGCTCGGAAAGAAGACAGGCCGCGGTTTCTACCGTTACGACGCTAAGGGTCAGCGAATCCTATGAGCTTCATCAAACACTCCCGCAGCGAATACATCGAGACGATCACCATCTCGCGTCCGGACAAACTCAACGCGCTCAGTCCGGAGCTGCTGCAAGAACTGACTGACGTTTTCCGTTCGCTGCTGGAGCAGCCGGAGCGACCGCGCTGTGCGATCCTCACTGGCGAAGGCAAGGCCTTCGTTGCAGGTGCCGACATCGCAGCGATGGCGAATTTGCTGCCGGCTGAAGCCCGACGCTTTGCTGAGCTTGGGCATCGTCTCGGTTCGATGTTTGAGGAAGCGCCCTTCCCGATCATCGCTGCCGTGAATGGGTTTGCCTTGGGAGGCGGCTGTGAGCTCGCACTGGCGTGTGATTTCATCTTCGCTGCCGATTCCGCAAAGTTTGGGCAACCGGAAGTGAAGCTGGGCGTCATCCCTGGGTTTGGCGGAACCCAGCGCTTGGCGCGTCGAGTTGGCGTCGCCAAGGCACGTGAGCTCGTCTTCACGGGTGAAGTGATTGCGGCGGCCGAGGCTTTACGGCTCGGCCTAGTAAACGCGGTCTTTCCAGGCGCAGAGCTGATGGCACAGTCCGAAGCCACAGCGAAGAAGATCTGCGCGATGGGGCCACTCGCCGTAGCTGCAGCAAAACGCGTGCTGCTGCGCGGAGAAGACCAGTCGCTGCCTGCCGCGAATGAACTCGAGGCAACGGCCTTCTCAGCTCTTTTCTCCAGCGAGGATCAGCGAGAGGGAATGAAGGCCTTCATCGAGAAACGTTCAGCTACCTTCAAAGGGAGCTGAACCGCTCAGTCCGTTCGTAGCTTGGCCACTGCGCTCTTCGTCTCTCCGGCGCCCACCTTCACACTGATCGACTTCTTCCCCAGCTCCGGGTGAATGAACGTCACAGTGTGGGTGCCGGGAGAAACCGACACGCCAGTGCGTGGTGTCTCCCCTAGCGGCTGACCGTCCAGGAGAACGCGCGAGGCCGGGATCGAATTGATGTTCAAGGTACCCGAGCCGCTCGCCGCTTCGACGGGCTCGCTGGTTCGCGTGGGGGGCGGAGAGCTGGTTGGCGGCGCCTGCTTCGGGCTCGTCGTCGTCGCTGAAGTAGCGTTGGCCGACGGCGTCGATGAAGGCAGATCATTGAGGCTGATCGCCTCCGGCTGCTTGCTGCTGAAGTCGACGGTTACCGTCTTTTCGGCGACGCCATCGGAGAAATCAACCAACTGTGAGAAGTCAGGGTTGTCGGCCTTCTTCGCCACGACGCGCCAGTTCCCAGTCGAGGTGTCGATCTCGATGGGAGTGGAAAACGGCGGATCGAGGGCTTTGCCTCGGCCACCGGTCCCGTCGGGTACCAGCGTGATCGATACTCCCTCGCCTTTGACGACGAGCGTCAGGCGTCCCTTCGCCACGGCGAGCTTTTGCTCACCAAGGTCAAACGTCTCTCCGGCCTTGAGCTCCACAGTTCGATCGATCGGCTTGTACCGGTCGCCGCTCAGCTTGATCTCGTGACGGCCGGCTGAAAGGCCAGCGAGCCTGGCGGGAAGTACGCCGCGATCGACGCCATCCACCGAGATGCGCACGCCTGTTTGTGAACTCGCAACCACCAATGTGGTCTGCGCGGCTTCCAGCGTGAAGGACACGTTGGCCACCGAGCCCGCTTCCACATCGATTGTCTTCGGCTCGATCGGCACCGGCGAATTCGGTACGATCACCCGAACCGAATGGCGGCCGGTGTCCAGATCGCGGACCAGACATGGCGTGGCGTTGCAAACGGGGCTTCCGTCAACGAATACGTCGGCACGTGGAACGCTCGCACCAGCTGCGTCGCGCACGTCGATCTGCAGGCTGCCCGGGCGCCTTGCGAACAGGTAGGTACCGAGCGCCGCGATCGACAGCAACGCAAACGCAGCCGCGGCTCCGAGCATCCATTTTTTTGCGCCGGGCTCTGCGGGGGCAACGGCTGGAGGTGCGCTCGTTGCGGCACCAAACGCCGGCATTACCGGCCGCTTGATCGCAAGCTCGGTGGCCGTGTGTGGGTTCCCGGAGGGTAGCCGCACAAACGCCTGATCACGAACCTCCTCGGGCTGCTCGGGCAGCGGAGCTTGTTCGATGATCTGCGGGGAGGGAAAACTTGGGACGACGCTTCGCGAGAGCGCGGCTTGAGCAACGCCTGGCGCCGACGACTCCATCGGACGAGCTTGCGTGATGCTCGGAATCGGTGGCGGCGGCGGGAACATCGACGACGCTTTGGCCAGCGCCGGTGGCGCGGCGTCTACACCGTCGAGTCGTAGCGTGTCGGTCGAGGGCGGCTTTGAGTAGTCGACATTGGAGGCGGTCGGCCGCTTCGACATGTCACGGGAGGAGGCCCGCATCCCGTTGCTGCCACTGTCGTGGGAAGGTGGATGCGAAGACGGAAACACATGCGTGCTCTCCTCTTCCTCGTCCCAATCAAGCCCAACGATCTCTCCCGAATCATCCCGGCTCGAGGTGGGAGCTGGCGCCCGCGCGAGCAGTTCACGCGAGGCCGTGTTCATCTCGGGGAACATCCCGTTGGGTTTGACGTTGGTGATCGAGTCCGAGTGTGGATCGCGGGATTGCCGTGGCGGAGGAGGGCGCCCAACACCGACCAGCGTGCCCTGCGAGGGCTTCTTGAGGGGGGCGCTTACTGGCGGCAGGTTCGCGGCTCGGCCCGGCGGCGTGCTCACGGCCGGGAGCGGTCCGAACCCAGGTTCAGAACCCGGCCTCCCGCTATTGGGACTCGGGCTCGGAGGTGCACCGAGACCGCGAAAGACGCTCATCTCGGGGATGCCGTTGCTGGGCTGGGATACCTTGCGCGGCGGTGGCGCAACAGGTGGAAGATCCCGACGCGGTCGATCGGATTCGAAGCGTTGACCCATGGAGGTTCCTCAGGCCCGTTCGGAAGCAACGTACGGGACGCTTCACTCTAGCTGAAGCACCCGCGCCAGTCGCAGTTTGTACGCAAAGTGAGAAAAAAAATTTGGCGCAGCCCAACGCAGCCAGCCTCAAACGTTCAGTCAGCGAACTTCCTTCTGATAGTAAGCGCGACGTGCAGGAACGCTGATCAACGTGCGGAGACGCTCATCAGCGGGAGGCGGCTTCTCGCCTTGGTTGAGGACCATCGCTGTCAGGCGACCACCGTAAACAGCCCCGGTGTCGATTCCCGTGGCGAACTGGGCGATCTCAGGATCGTCCTTGGCGTTGTGGCCAAATACCACGTGCTCCGGCCCCTGATAGTCCTGAGCCCAGCTCCGAAATCCGCGCACCATCACCGGGTTGCGTTGCTCGTCGAAGCTGCGCATGAACAGCAGATTCCGCGGGTCTTGCTCGGTCATCGGCACGTTGGGAACCAGGCCCGCATGCACGACCCGAATGTTGTGTTCGGGCAGGTCGTGCCAGAGCGGCATCGCTTTCAAGTACTCCCAATCAGAGGATGAAAGCCGCTTGGCTGCCTCACGGGTGAGCCCACCGATCTGCATCGTTCCGCCGGACTCCTTCCAGCGCAGCAGTCGATCTTCGTGATTTCCGCGGACAGAAACGGCCGAGAACGAGCGAGCCAGAGCGACGACTTCGTGAGGGTGAGGCCCTCGGACCACGAGGTCTCCAACGAACACGATGCGGTCGCTGCGCTTGGCTCCAATGTATCGAAGCAGGTCTTCAAGCTCGCGAACGCAACCGTGAACGTCGCCGACAATGACAGTTCGACTCAAGGCTACCCTCGTATCACGACGATGGCGGAATGCTTCCCCCATCAGCGAGTTTTGCTCGCTTTGGGATCACGACCACACCGCCTTCGCTCACGCTCCAGCGTTTCCGATCCGCAGCAAGGTCGTAGCCAATCTCCGTGTTGGGAGGGATCTCCACGTCCTTGTCGATGATCGCTCGACGAATGCGTGCGTGCCTTCCGATCACGACGTTCTCGAACAGCACGCACTCATCAACGGAACTGAACGAGTTGATGCGACAGCGATTCGAAAGCACCGAGCGGTTGATGCGCCCTCCCGAGATGATGCACCCTGACGAAACGAGACTCTCGGTCGCGACACCAACACGCGCATTGGCCTCGTCTCGAAACACGAACTTGGCCGGCGGATCGTGGTTGGTGCCCGTTCGCATCGGCCAGCGCGGGTTGTACAGGTTGAACGCTGGCTTCACGCTCACCAGATCCATCTGCGCCTCGAAGTAAGCGTCGACTGTCCCAATGTCTCGCCAGTACGCGGCAGTAGCGCCTTCGGGATCTTCACCGGGGACGCGGTTCGTCATGAAGTCGTAGACGAAGCAGTTGTGCTTCTCCGCAACCATGCGGGGCACGATGTCACGGCCAAAGTCGTGAGCACTTGCCTCGTCCTTCGCGTCAGCGTGAAGCGCCGATGTGAGCGGTCCGGTCTTGAAGATGTAATTTCCCATCGAGGCCAGGCACCAACCAGGTCGTCCGGGCATTTCTGGCGGATCTTGCACCTTCTCGTGGAAGGCGAGGATTCGACCCTCGGCGTCAATTTCGATCACTCCAAAGGAGCGAGCCTCATCCTTGCGCACAGGAATTGCCGCGACCGTGAGGTCGGCGGACTTGTTGAGGTGATCGAGCAGCATTTGCCGCACGTCCATTTTGTAGACGTGGTCCCCTCCAAAGATGGTCACATGCTCGGGGTTCTCGTCTTCGATGACGTGCAGCGTCTGGTAGACGGCGTCGGCCGAGCCTTTGAACCACGAAAGGCCGGTGCGCTGCTGCGCCGGCAGCGTCTCGATGTAGCTGTCGAGCATGGGGGAGAGCCGCCAGGCCCGCGCGATGTGCTCCTCGAGAGATGCGCTTTTGTATTGGGTGATGACCTTGATCCGGGTCAGACCCGAATTGACCATGTTGGAAAGAACGATGTCGATGATGCGGTAGCGGCCACCGAACGGTACAGCAGGCTTCGCTCGTTCGGCCGTTAACGGGCCGAGCCGACGTCCCTCGCCACCGGCGAGGATCATCGTGAGGATGCGGTGGACTTCGAATGGGGCGTGTAAGAGGGTCTCACGCATGGCCGTGAGGGTACGGTACCTGAGCTAAAAGCACGCTGGTTTTTTGTAGTCGACACTCGGGACCTTTACGAAAAGCGCTCCTACTGGTAGCAAGCTCGGGGCCTTCCGACCCCGCCCACCCGAGGACCGAATGAATCAGCGTGCCCCCTCCCGCGACCTCGCTTCAGCCATTGTTCCTGAGGTAAGAACTTCATCTTGGTCAAATAGCCGCACTTTGTGCCTAGTTCTGGCGACCTCGATCGCCGCTGTGGGCGCGTTCGGGTGCGGGCCAGAGGCGCCGGTTTACCAAAAGAAGGGCGCTCCCAGTGGCCGAGCAGCGGACCTTCCCGCTCCGCCGCGCCTGCCTGACAAGAAGAAAAAAGACGGCGATGCCTACACCATCTTCGGTGTCGTCCACGATCTTCACAGCAAGGTCCACCGCGACGAGGTGAACGGCCAGAAGATCACATTGGTTGGCTACATCGTGAAGACCAACATGGAGAAATGTGCTGATGACACCAAGGCCATCGAGGAGAAATGCGCTCCGGCCTGTGCCATCCACAAGGGCGGCAAAGAGGACCCGACCGATTGCAAGGCTCCCGTTCCCACCTTCTGGATCGCCGACGCAAAGGACGACACCAAGAACGAGATCGTCGCGGTGATGGGTTGGGCCAGCAACTTCGCCGGCATCTACGACGCGATCGAAGAGATGGACAAGGCCACCACGCTCGAGAAGCAGAAGGAAGTGAAGTTCTCAGACTCGTTCGGCAAACTCCTGCCGAATCCGCTGCCGGCCAAGGGCGCTCGCGTGAAGATCACCGGCACCTACGGGCAGACCTACAAGGGCGCATCCTCAGGAACCGCCGCAGACCCGAAGTACGGCATCATGTCGCTCGAGACGATTGAGTACTTGGAGCCGAGCGCAGAGCTCGCCATCCTTCCCGGGATGAAAGAGCGCAAGAAGCTCAAGGACAAATAGTCCGCTACTGGCTT
Organism: uncultured delta proteobacterium; assembly: GCA_903892415.1. GTDB lineage: Bacteria > Myxococcota_A > Polyangia > Polyangiales > Polyangiaceae > Xiheicaenibacterium. The sequence goes on from CAITIQ010000660.1 coordinate 56,739, forward strand.
GGGTGCTCGAGCCCAGCCAGCTCAAAAAGAACGGTCGCCAGGGCAGAGTAGTCCTCGCGGCCGTTTCCTTTGGCGCACAACGCTGTAACGAGCTGAGCGACCGTTGACGAGACGGGCATTGGCACCTCGTGGGAGCGAGCCGTTTCCATCGCAATTCGTAGGTCCTTGTTGAACATCTCGGCCCGAAAGCCCGGCACGAAATTGTTCTGCAGGATGCGCTCTCCGTGAACCTCGAGCACCCTGCTCGCGGCAAATCCGCCCATCAAGGCTTGTCTGACCTTGGCGCCGTCCACTCCCGACTTTTTCGCGAGGGCGAACGCCTCGCTCACCGCCGCAAGCGCGCCGCCAATGACTAGTTGGTTGCACACCTTGCACAGTTGGCCTGCCCCAGCCTCTCCCACGTGAACCAGGCGTTCCGGGCTGCCTAGTTTCTCGAGGATTGGCCGTACCCGTTCGAGCGCCTCACGCTCTCCCCCAACCATGATCGAAAGTGTTCCGCTCTTTGCGCCGATCTCGCCGCCACTCACGGGCGCATCGAGCATCCAGCTGCCACGCCGTTTGACCTCTGAGGCGAGTTCTTTGGCGGTCTCCGGCGAGATGCTGCTCATGTCGACGATCACGCTGTTTGGGCGCAAGTCCTCGAGTAGACCGTTCGGACCGGAGAGAACCGATCGAACGTCCGGTCCGTCGGGCAACATCGTGATGACCACGTCGCACTGCCGCGCAAGGTCGCTCGGAAGTGAGGCCGACTCCGCGCCCGCCGCGACCAACTCCTCGACCGGTTGGGGACTGCGACTGAGCACTCGTACTGCAAAGCCGGCTCGCACGAGGTTCAGCGCCATCGGCTTGCCCATCAACCCGAGCCCAATGAATCCGATCGGTCGTGCCATCGGCGGGAGGTTAGTCGAACGATGCCGCTCGACCCAACCATTGGCTTCGCTGGTTCTGGCCGTGTCGGGAGAAGGCCACTTCCTCCCTCAACATAAAAATCCACCGTAGGCACCCAAGGTAGTGGCGGGTTGGTCGTCACACTCCCATGGCCAACTCGCGCTCGCCTTCTAACCCCAACTCGCCCGGCAACCCCCCGACCCAAGAGAGTTCCGTTCTCTTTTCGCTACGGCAGCTCATGGATCTTGAGCAGTCGCGCATTCAGGAAGAACAAGATCGTGAGCTGCAGGCGCAGCATGCTCGAGCCGCAGCAAAACTCGAGGCTGAGCTTCGCTTGGCGCGTGATGAAGAGGGTCGAAGGCGCGCGGTCGCTCAAGCGCGTATCGCCGAAGAGGCTCTGCGCCGTGAGGAGCAAGCAAGGCTCAACGCCATTCGCGAAGCCGAACTCTTGAAAGCACGGATGGTTGCTGCTGAGGAACTGCGACTACGAGAGGCTGAGGCCGAGCACACTCGGCGTCGAGAACTGCTCGAACTCGATGCAACGCACGAGAAGAGGCGGCTCAAGCGAGCGCTGCTGGCGGTTGGGATCGCGGCGTCTACAGCGCTTGCACTTGGCATTTTCACCTACGTCGGGGTCGTTGCTCCAAAACAGGCGCGCGAACGAAGCGAGCTTGAACGAGCCAATGACGAAGCGCGCTCCAAGGCCGAAGACATGCGAAGGTCATTGGCGACTTCCCAATCTGCCGCCGACCAACTCAACGAGGCTCTGCAGGCCGAGAAGAACAAGCGGGAGCGCCTCGAGCGCGAGGCCATCGAGCCGGCACGTGCGTCTGCCAAGCCCGCCGAGCCTGCTCGGCCGGTTGGTGGGCGCCCGGTGATTTCACCCATCGAAGAGCCACCTTGTGATCCGAGGGATCCAATGTGCTTCTCGTTGAAGCGCTAGCCACACCGTGAGCGTGTGGGCCTGGCTTTGGCTGCGGCTGCGACTGATGTAGTGTCCGCCCATGAGAATCCGTTCCCTCCTTGCAGGTCTGATGCTCACGGTTGCGTGTGCTGATTCAGCTGTTCCTCCCGCGGCGCCGGGCGTTCCGATTGGGCCGCCCCAAGAACCAGACTCCGACCTCTTGGCGCTGATGAGCGGAGACGGTCGAGACCCCAAGGCCGAAGCGGTTTCGCCCGAGGAAAAAAAGAAGGCGGAAGAGGCACAGAAACTCATTGCCGACTTCGCCAAGTTAGACGCGGATCAAGCTAGTGAGCGAGCACGCATGACGGAGGTCGTTCGCAAGGAACTAGCCTCGCTCTCCGCCAAAGACTTTCCGACGCTTCGAGCCGCTCTAGACGCTGCACTCAAGAGTTCGCATCGGGCCCCGGGCTCTTCAGATCGTGATCAACAGCGTCACCCCGCGGAGATGCTGGACTTCTTCCGAGTCAAGACCACCTCCCGCGTGCTCGAGCTTGATGCAGGGGCTGGCTGGTACACCGAATTGCTCGCTCCCGTCCTAAGCAAGAAGGGCAAGTTGGTCGTAACCGGGCCGGACCCGAAGGGCCCGAGAACTGAGCGAGCGACGTTGTATGGGCAAAGGCTCTTTGGCCTACTCGACAAGGCACCAGAGCTGGGAGCAAAGGTTGGCTATGTCGTTGCCCCAAGCACTGGCCTCAGCTTCACAGCGGAGCTTGAGAATAGCTTCGACGTCGTGCTCAGTTTCCGCAACCTCCACAACTGGCAGCGGCGTGGTCAGCTGGATAAGAACCTCGCGGAGGTCTTCAAGGTTCTAAAGCCCGGCGGCGTCTTTGCGGTGGAGGCCCATCGAGGAAAGCCCGACGCCGATCCGAAGCAAAGTGCCGAAAAGGGCTACTTACCGGAGGCCTTCGTGATCGAACGCGCCGTCGCTGCTGGCTTCAAAAAGGACTCAAGCAGCGAGATGAACGCCAATCCAAAGGACAGCAAAGACTACGCAGACGGGGTCTGGGCACTCCCGCCGACGCTGTGGGGTGGAGATAAGGATAAGGAAAAGTTCTTAGCGATTGGCGAGAGCGATCGGATGACCGTCCGGTTCGTGAAACCCCTCAAGGCCAAGAAGTAACCTGCTGGTCACTGGCACACTGGGGCTCAACACCGCTGTGAAACGCAGCAGAGTTGGGCCGTGACCGTGGCATGCCTGATGCTTCCGGGAGATTCGATATGAGAACTCTATTCTCCGCAGGTGCTGGTCTCCTTGGTCTTCTGTTGCCGCTTGCAGCTTGCGACGAGGGTGCTGAGGAGTGCGTGGCTCCTCCCGCAGCAGAGACGTTTGAGGTCGGTACGGGAGAGGTCTGTTTTGAGCGAGTGGAGGCCAATGGTTCTCAGCCAATGATGGAGGGCCCGCAGGGTGGCTACCATCTTTGGCTTGCCTTCGTTTGCTCAGACTGCGGGACGAGCGTGACCCTGGAGGCTGAGGCCTCGGACGCAAACGGGCCCGTAGGGAGCAGGATTCAACAGGTGGTAGACCTCGAAGGCGGGATGGCCGCGGGCATCCAATTGCCGATGCCCGGTGACCCGTGGGATGAAACCTCAGTCAAACTCGACGAGGGCACCGCCCTAACCATCAACGTGAAGTTGAGCTCCTCGAGCGGTGCCGTGCTTCACGAGGCCGCAGTCGAGCGCGTGGTTGGGCCGACCAAGGTGTGGGACTACTGCGCAACCCATCCAGAAGACGGCTGTTGCGAGAACCCCTGCGATGGGCTGTAACAACCCACCGATAATGTGAAGGTAACGGCGCGCAGAGGAGGCCCCTGCGCGTCTCTCAGCTCACTGACGGTACTTCGCCAATACCCCATCAATGCTGCCCTGATTCGGTAGAGCGCCCCCACCGAAGGCCACACTTCCACCGAAGTAGCCGCTGGCGAATACGTCTCCACAATCGGTTACGTGGACTCCCTGGAATACGTCGTTGTTCAAGCTCCCGCCGAACTTTTTACTCCATTGAGCCGTTCCATTGTCCGGGCGGACCTTAAATAGGAAGGAGTCATAAAGGCCTGCTGAAGGTACCGCAAACTGCGAAAAGAACAGCGATCCCGAGTAACGGCCCGAGACCACCACTGAGTCATCCGCTCCAGCTTCAGCATCATTGATGATGACATCGTCCGTACTGTTGAAGCCGCGGGAGGTAACGTAGTCGCCACTGGCGTTGTACTTGACCAGGAACAGGTCATACCCCGTGGACGTGGGTGAAAGCTCCGTACCCGCGACGCTATTCACGTTAATCGCTGTGTCGAAGCGGCCAGCTACCCAGACGCTTCCATCAGAGAGTACGGCGACCTCAGAGGCGGACTCACTCGAAGCAGACTGGATGGCGCGTGTCCACACGTGCGTCCCCGATTGGTTGAAACGAACAACATATCCGTCCGTTCCTCCGGAAACCGTCAGCGTCGGTCCGGAGCCGAACGCCATGCTAGTCCCCAGATCTCCAACCATGATCAGGTCGCCATTGGGAGCAACATCCAGGTCGGAAACGTTGTTCTGCATAGCGGTGCCAAAGCGTTGGCTCCAAACATGGGTTCCGGCGGCGTCGAACCGCGCCAGGAAGATGTCGTCGAAGCCGAGGCTCACGAGGTTGGAGCCGCCAAGATTGATTGTCCCTTGGAATTGCCCAGCGATCGCAAAGCCGTTATCCGGCATCTTGACGATGGCTTGGATTGAGTCGGCGCTCGTCCCGCCAACGAGCTTCTTCCACTGCAGTACGTGGCTATTGTTGAACTTAGCAACAAAGCCGTCTCCGCCAACGCCTGTGAGCGTTGCGCCAGAGCCAAAGTTTTCGAGTGAGCCGTCTCCTAGGCTTCCCATTACGAGGTAGCCATCATCCATCGCGATAAGCTGCTTCGCTTCGTCGCTTCCGGCGCCACCAAAGTCCTTTGCATTGATTGCGTTACCGTCCGCGTCCAGCCGCAGGACGAGCGCGTCGCTTCCACCATCGCTGGTGATGCTGTTGGCATAGGTCAACGTGCCAGAGAAGTTGCCCACCGCAACGAGCTCGCCGTTGGGCAACTGCAGGATGTCGGCCATGAGGTCGGCGGAGCTACCGCCAACGCCTTTACTCCAAACATGGTCGCCGGTGCAGTTGGCTGAAGTGCCGCTACAGTCGCCGTCTCCCTGCACGACGCAGGAGTCGCAGCTCAGCGGTAGGACCTCGCCCATACACACCCCAAACTGGTTGCCGTTGCCCGCGGCCACGCAGGTGGAGGTTCCAGCGCTGCAGATCCCCACGTTGAGCGTCCCGCCGGGACCGGAGTAGCAGGATTGAGTCTGTCCAATCATGCACGCACAACCAGGGCCTTCTTCGTCGGTCTGCCCGTCGCAGTCTTCATTGATGGTTGAAGCGCCAGGCCCGCAAGCCTCCTGCTCGGGCAATTGCTCACCCGCACAAGTCTTGACGTTGTTAACGCACCCCCAGTTCCCCCCACCGCAGATGCCGACATTCTCGGTGCCTGGGGGCCCTGAGTAACACGCATCACCGTCCTCGACCCATGGCACGACTACGCCCGCGGCACAGCTGCCGCAGCCGGAGGTTGGCACGTCAGCATCGTCTGGAGTGAGCTCACCGCCAGCACCACACGTCGAGGCAAGACAGTCTCCTTGAACATCAACCTCGGGTGTATCGCGAGGATTCTCCACCTCAATAGGGTTTCCACCGTCACAAGCAGGGCTAAAACAGTTTCCAGGCTCGGCATCCAAGGGGACGTCTAGCTCGTTGGGAGCGTCGATGATCTCCCCGTTGCTACAGGTGGGTGAAACACAATCCCCCGGCGGATCCTCCTGATTCGGCACATCGCCATCGTCTGCGATCGCAACGACCTCGCCCTCAGCACACCCGGGCGCACTGCAATCTCCAATGACTGTGTCAGCCGGCGCGTCCTCCGCGGGACCGTCCACGACGTTGCCGTTCTCGCAGGTCGGAGCCAAGCAGTCTCCGCTGGTTTCATCGTTTGGCGCGTCCTCGGCTGGACTCACGGTCACGTTGCCGTCGGCGTCGCAGCTGGGCGCTTTGCAGTCGCCTAGCGTTTCATCCGCTGGTGCATCGGAGGCGTCGACCGCTGCAATGACCTCTCCTTGGCCGTCACAGACGTTGCGGGTGCAATCGTCCTCTTCCGCGGTGTCAATGACAGTCCCTTCCGCTTTGAACGAATAGGCGCATAACCCGTCAATACATTCCCCGACGATGCAGGGCTTATCGGCGGTGGTGCAGGCATCATCCGCCCCACACTCGACCGACTCTGGTAGGTCGAGCACCTGACGGCAGCTTGAACTGAGCGAGAACGAGACGGTCAGCAAGGCAAGTGAGAACGCAGTTTGGAGAGCTCGGGGTCTTCGCATTTTTGATTCCTCAAAAGACAAGTGAGTTGGGCGCGCCAGCGATCACCAACGAGCTAGAAGCTGGCGCCTACACCGAATCCAAACTCGCTCGGTGAATAGTAATGTACGTTGCTCAAAGCCTTCTGCCCGGGCGCTTCCTCAGCAGCGTCATCCCAAGGAGCGAGGATCAGCAAGAGAGCTCCTCCTGCAGCCAATACACCGCCGCCAATGAATAGCCCGGTAGCGGTGTCTGCAAAGAGCCCTGCATCACTCGTAAGCGAGTTTCCTTCAGCCGAGCAGAGGCCGTTGGGGCAAGCGTCATTCGCTTCGCTCGCCTTCGACATCGCCAGCCCGCCGAGTACTCCACCCACCCCCAATGCGGCGACCCCAGCTCCGGCAACGGTGAATCCCACTGGGATCATCCAAGTCGGCTTTGCTTCTGCTGATGGCGGCGTAGCGGGTATCCCTGCCTGCGGCGTCGCCGCAGTCTCTACGGGAGCATCTTCGAGCGACGGGATATCGATGACGACCTTCTGTCCGTCGGATTCGACTTTGACCTCGAGTTGCCAGGGTTTCTTCCCCGTCGCAGCAACGCCAACCAGGTGTGTCCCGCGATCCACGGGGATCGGTTCGTTGAATTGACCTGGGCCCACGCTGGTTCCACCGCGGGTTACGGTTAGCCCAGGAAGATTCGCAATCGCTGGCGAGACGGTAATTGTGAGATTGGCCAACTTGGGCTTGAGAGCTGCGACGCGCTCGGCGGAGATTTGAGCGCGCTCCGGTTGCCCCATATGACCCGCCACGAAGCTGAATTGCATCCACGCGCTGGCCAGTCTTCCCTGCGCTTCGTAGCACTGCGCGAGCGTGAACTTTGCGCCGATCCCCTCGGGCACGAGTCGCGTCACCTCTTCAAGCTTCGGACAGGCCTCGTCAAAATTCTTGGCCGCCATGAGCTCGACGCCGCGATCGTAGAGAACTTGAGCAGCTCCAGCGTTGTCCGCCCAGGCCCGTTGCGGCGAGAGTTGCAGAGCCAGCGAAAAGGCAATCCCGACCAATCCTCGAGACAGAGTAAGCATAAAACCCCACAGGCGCCGAGGGCGGCGCGAACCGGCGAAGTCTAACGGATCTGCCAACGCAACGGAGCCAAATCCTGTGGCTCACCCGTTCACGAGGATGCAACGACTCCTTGACCCCTCTGGCGACGCGAGGCAATCGGGGAAGCAAAATGCGCCGCGCAGACTCCCCAGTTCGTTCAGAAGTTCGTCGAGCCAGTCACCTGGAGGGTGTTCGCTACGAGATCCGTGGTCCGCTGGCGAAACGTGCGCTGGAGATTGAGCGACAAGGTTATGAGGTAATCAAACTCAACATTGGTAACCCTGCACAGTTCGGATTTCGCATTCCCGAAACGATGCGGTTAGCGATGATTGAGAACCTCGCGCAGGCCGAGGGGTACTGTCACCAGAAGGGCATATTCCCCGCTCGTGAGGCCATCGTCATGGAGACTCAATCAAGGAATATTTCCGGCGTAACCATCGAGGACGTGTTCATTGGGAACGGCGTCTCCGAGCTGATCCTGATGTGCATGGAGGCGTTGCTCGAGCGCGATGATGAAGTGCTCGTTCCCGCTCCGGACTATCCTTTGTGGACTGCGGCGGTGACTCTCGTCGGTGGAAAGGCAGTTCATTACCCCTGCCGACCAGAGAACAAGTTTGTGCCTGACGCAGAGGAGCTTGAGAAGCTCATCACTCCGAAGACGCGCGCTATCGTTATTATAAATCCCAATAACCCAACAGGTGCGGTCTACCCGAGGGAAACCTTGGAGGCCCTCGTAAAGCTTGCGGAACGCAATAAGTTGGTTGTGTTTTCGGACGAGATTTATGACCGCGTGCTCTATGACGGGGCGGAGCACCTGCCCACTGCTGCGCTATGCAAGGATACCCTCTGTGCAACGTTTGGAGGCCTTTCCAAGGTCTACCGCGCGTGTGGTCTGCGTGTCGGGTGGGTGGTCTTTAGTGGGCATAAAGAGAACGCCCGGGACTACATCGAAGGGCTCGAGGTGTTGGCGTCGCTCCGTCTTTGCGCCAATGTTCCTGGCCAGTGGGCTGTCCAAACTGCCCTTGGTGGGCAACAGAGCATCTATGAACTAACAGCCGAATCCGGGCGCCTCGGCCGTCAGCGGGCGGCACTGCTCCGCGGTATCGAGCAATCACCTTTCCTCAGTGTAGTTCGCCCGGATGGCGCATTGTATGCGTACCCTCGGGTTGACACCACTGCACTGCCTGGATTCACCGACAGCGCGTTCGCCATGGAGCTGCTGACCCGGGAGCACGTGCTCGTGGTCCCAGGGTCCAGCTTCAACGTTCCTTACAATGACCACCTCAGATTGACCTTCCTCCCTGACGAGGAGACCATCCGCGAGGTCTTTATCCGGATAGACCGTTTGCTCGGAGATTGGGCGAGCGGCAAACTCAAGCTCGCTGCACGCTGACCAACCGTTAACTACTCGAAGGACTCTTGTTGGCTTTGTAGGTGTGCGCGTAAGCTTGCCAATCCTGCCTGAAAGCTGCTTGTCGCGTCGGGTCTAACTTGGTTCTCTCGCTCGATGGCTTCGGTCAGGAGCGTCTCGAGTTCGTCGACTCGAGCAGTCAGGCGACCTTCCTCGAGTTCACCTACCGCAACTGCCTGCAGCTTGTTTCGGAACAGGGTACCGAAGTCAACGTCACGGGCTACTGCTTGAAGGAGCGGCCACTGCCCGTTGAAGCTGCTCAGGGTGCGGTCGGAAGGCCCGCTGGCGTCGAAGGCAAGGTCAAAGTCCCAGGGAACGAAAACGATCTGTGAGCTTTCAGGATCAGTATAGAGATAGAAATTGTGGGCATAACCCCCATAGGTGTCCCAATTGCCAATCACCTGATTGACCGCGTAAAACTCCGCGAAAGCATCTATGTCGAACGTGGCCCTCAACCCAGCACGCCATGCGTTTCGGTCGGCCTGACTTGCGTGGAGTGCGCTGATAAAGTCTTGCAGCTCCGTCATTGGCGCGCTCTCGTTGTTCTGCCTGTGAAAGGACTCTTCCTCGAAAGTGACGAAGTGCGCGCCTCGGCCGTCTGCTTTGTAGAAATTCCCGTCGTCGGAGCCAAACTCTCGCTCCAATAGCGGGTTGTCTGGGACCTCGCTCATCGCGTAGACGCCAAGCAGCCGCGGCCCGTCTCCGGTATCGAGTGAAACCTCGACGAATGAAGCGTAAAACGTTGGTACGCCCTGGCGGCGGAAGACCTCGGTAGCTAGTACCTGACGGAGGTTGGACGGGTCCGTTTGATTTGGTGAAAAAGAAAGGTGTTGGAATCCGAATAGCCGTTGATCGGTAATCTCGGGGTGCTCGTCTTCCCATTCATCCATCTTGAGTCGCAAGGGCTTCTTCTCTCCAACGGCGGAGGCTAACCCGCTATTGCCTTTGTATCGTATCCCCACGTTTTCGTAGCGAGCTCCTTCGAACAAAATCTCCGCGTGGAAGTAGGCCGGCTCCCGACTCCAGAACGGAACGGCCTCATCCAGGGGGACGGACTGCAGGTTAGCGCTGTCGTCGAAGCCATCCGCTTGGCAGATCAAGGGCCCGTTCGAGGATAGACATTCACCCGTCTTAGAGCCTTGTTGGCAGCTATCACCCTCCTGCCGATTCAGGCACGGGTCTTCGTTGGCGGGAGATGGAGCAAGGTTGGGAAAGCACGCGAGGCCAAGCCCCTGATCCTCACAGAGCCCCTCGTGTTCGTTGGTGAAACAGGGGTCAAAGAAGCTCAGTCCCTCGCAGGCATCCTGCCATTCTTGGGATGGAAACCACGACAAAGGGATACACAAAAGCGGTCCGCTTGAATTGTTGCAAACGCCAGATTCGGCTCCACCTCCCAGGTCTACCTCACATGGAGCCTCAAGCTTGAGTCCTTCACACGCGATAAAGAGCGGGTCCTCGTCCGGCGGCTCACCCGCGCCTCCCATCAGGTCCGTAAGGTCGGCCTGCATAGCTGCGTATTCGTCCGCCTCCATCACGATGGTGAGCGCCAGTACTTTGTTGCTCGGAAACACCGTCTCTATGTCTGCCGGGGCGAACTTGCAGTGAGAGAGCACTCCCCAACCGTCCGGCCGAGCGAGCCCGAGTTCAGCGTCTTGCTCCGCGCACAGGAGCTGAGGCTCCTTGAGCTCCCCTCCGCCGCTGCCCCCGCTGCTGGTGGAAGTACCACCTAAACCGCCGCTGCCATCGGTTTCCGACGAGCCACAACCCAAGAGAGTGCCCAGCATCAATGCCCAGTACCGCATGCCGCTCTATCTCCGGCGAGGCACGTTTTGATCTGTCTTGAAACGACTGGGCGAACGAGTTCGAGATTCTGGTTGCCGCATCCGCCTTCGGTGGAATGACCGGTCCCGAGTCATTCTTGTTGCCGCATCCGCCTTCGGCGGAATAGGACAAGGCAATGAACGGGCGCACTCCTCTGACCTTGCCTGACGCGGCTCCCTTGGCCGTGCCCAGTGCCTTTCCAACATGGCTGGACGAGGCCGGCGTCAGCCTCGAGCCGGCGGCGCTTGCGCAGGTGGCGAGCTATCTGAGGCGCCTACTGTCGATGAATGAGCAGATGAACCTTACGGCAGTACGCTCCGAGGTAGACGTCTGGGAGCGGCACGCTTTGGACGGGCTAACGCTTTTGCCATTGCTCCGGAACGTCCCCGCCGGTGCACGTCTCGTCGACGTTGGGTCGGGCTCAGGCGTCCCAGGTATCTTGTTAGCGATTGCGCGACCTGACCTTCACGTAGCTCTTGTCGAGGCAACACAGAAGAAGGCCGCTTTCCTCGCCGCCGTTTCTCTGGCGCTTAGTCTGGAGAACGTTGAAGTGTATCCGGAGCGAGCCGAGCACCTCGGGGCAGGAGCTTTGGCCAAGCGTTTTGACATCGTCGTTGCGCGTGCCGTGGCTCGTTTACCAATGCTCTTGCAGTGGACGCTCCCTTTCGTAAAGAGCCCGGGGCGCCTGCTCTTCATCAAGGGCAAGCAAGCGGCGGAGGAGTTGCGCGAAGCAAGCTCCACGCTGAAGAAGCGACGCATCGTTGCCTCCCCTCTCAAAGTCACGCGCACCGGCACGCTCATAGAGCTCAGCGTTCCTTGACCTCCCAGACAATTAGCTACTTTTGAGGCGTCGGTGGGGTGAAGCGGATCGGAAAGATAACGTTGACTGGGCCTCCTGTTGGAGGTGGAAACTTCACCGTGCGCAGCTGAGCGATAACGCATTGAACTATGACTGGCGAAAGGAGCTCACCATGACCCTTCGCTGAGGTCACCGAGCCGTCCAGCCCAATCCAAAAGTTCAACGTCACCCTTCCGCCTTGGAAATTGGGCTGTTCGGCCTCTCCGTGCAAGCAAGCCTGCATTCCCGCCATCCGGGCCCGAACGCGTCCTTCGATCACGGAGGCGGGCAATACACCCTCCTTTATTGTGCCCACGGCAAGAGGCGAACTCGTGGCTGACGGCGCAAGTTTGGGAGCCGTCGACCCTGACGCGGAAGCGCTAGGGGACAGCACCGGCGATGTTAGTGGCGGTGCCACGACGACCGAAGGCGCAGCGGTGGGGTCCTCATCGAACGGGCGGTTTGTGGGCTCGACCAGTGCTTCACTCGCGGCTTGTGGAGCGCTCCGAATATGCGGGAGCTGATAAACCGCGGCCGCGCTCGCAAACCCGACCAGAGCAGCAACGGCCACCCAGGGGAGGACGCGTCGTTGAGCGCTAGCTTCACTCCCAAAGGTGGAGGTGGGCTCGGCTGGCATCGACCGCCTTTCGCCGGACCTTGAGTGGAGCGGGGGCACACTTGCAGAGCGCGCATAATTGCTTTCGAGCGTCGGCCCACTCAACTGCTGATTAGCGCTACTGACACCAACGCTGCGACTGGCCGCGCGGAGGTGTGTCAGCAGCTCCGCTACGGATTGGCAGCGCCGATTAACGTCTGCGTGCAGCGCCTCCAATAGGGTAATCGCTACCTGCTCTGGAATCCGTTGCCGATCCTCCTGTCGCAATGTGGGCGACAAGCGCGCAGACGGATCGCCTTCTTCCCAAGGGAGTCGAGCTGTTAGCATCAGATAGAGCAGAAGCGCGAGTTCGTAGACGTCTGAGCGCACCGTCGCGGGCTGGCCAAACAGCCGCTCTGGCGCCATGTACGCTGGTGTTCCACGCATGAGCCCGGCTCGCGTCGTGGTTGAAGGGTTAGCTGCGGTGTCGCGGGCAATTCCTAGGTCGAGGAGCACCAACCTCACTGCGGCTTGGCCCGAACCATCGGGCGACTTCGCCTCGCAGAAGAAGACGTTCTCGGGCTTGATATCGCGGTGCAAAAGGCCGGCTTGGTGAAGAGCGTCCACCGCTCCAGCAACCCCCTCGAAGAGTGGCAGAGCTTGGTCGACCGAGAATGGCCCAAGCTCGAGTCGGCGTGCCAGCGGGCGGCCCTCAAGTCGGGGCATTGCAATGTAAGGGCGCCCTCCTGGAAGCATCCCGGCTCCCAGAATTTGCACCAAACATCGATGCTCTACGCGTCGCATCCGCTCGGCTTCATCGAGAAACCGAGCAACCTGGTGCTCATCGACCTGCTGTTCTGGATGAAGCACCTTGAGCGCAAGCTCGCGCTTCCCGTCCGTGGCCGCGTAGACAACCGCGCTGCCACCCTCTCCGAGAACACCGATAATCTCGAATTGGCCTAGGTTTCTCGGAAGCACCAGACGACCGTAGCCCTGTGCTGCTCCGATGTGAATGACCCGAACGAAGGTCGCTTGTCGGCTTAGTCGGGAATCAGCTCGGGGGCTGACACCAAACGTCAAGTACAACACCACCATTGTTGTTGTCGTGGCATTCGGCAGCGCCGCCGCCGTCGTTAGCGACTACGTCAACGTCTACCGCCTGCGCGCTCGTTCCTGGAGGCGCGTTCCAGACGCACGAAACGCTCTCACATTCCTCGGGCGCCAAGGCTTGGGAGGTGGCGGTCTCACAAATCTTCGTGCCAGCGACGTAGAATCCCACCACGATTCCAGAGCCTTGCGGCGCGGAACCGCGATTGCAAACGTCCACAGTCAGCGTGGCTTGTCCGCCTAGACAACCGTCGAAGAGAGCAGCTCCAGCCGTAGAATCCGGAACGCTCGTGCCGTTGGGCCCGCCAGGCACGTTCTGCCGGAAGTTGTTCAGCTCCGGTTGCTCCCAGTTCTTGTCCCACATCGAAGTTTGCGGAACCACGCCGTCTTCCCCAATGTGGGTTACGTGATAGGCGTGTTGATTCCAAATGGTTCGCGACCTCACCCACTGATCATTGGCGTCCGAGTAGACTCGAATCCCCGATACGCCGTGCGGGTGTGAGGCGCGGCAGGTATTGCCGGAGCCAGCCGTGCCCGCCGGCGGAGGGGCACACTGCAGCCCTTGCTCCACACAAGTGGCGTCGTCATTAGCGCCACAGCATTGCGCGCTCGTCATGCAACGACAGAGCCCCTGGTCACATGCGCCTGATACACAATCCGAGCCACTCTGGCAGCGAACGCCGGGCCACTGAGAATCCACCCCCTCCGGGGTCAAATCAAGACAGGCCTTCCCGTCTCCGGTAGGTGAGCAAGCCTTATTGGAGGGTGTGATCAGGTCCGCCCGAAAGTTGCCGTCCGCATCAGCAATGATCGGATTCTCGTACCAGGTGCAGCTAGACCGATATTGACTAAACAGGACGTCGCCGGTCTCACCGTCGTAAATGCGTGTGAAGCACTCGTCCCCGTAGACGACCTCAGCTTTCCCGTCCGCCTCGAAGTCAAAGATGCTCGAGCCTGTAACGTTGCTCGAGATGTCCTGGGTTGTTTGGGACCAGAGAATAGACCCGCCGGCCGCGCAGGGCCCGTTTAGCGCATCACATGAGCCTAGGTTGCAGGTGCCGCCTACACGTGGCGTTGGACCACAATCAATATCAAAGACCGTGTAATAGGCGCGCCCAGCCACTCCTACTTCCACCAGCCCATCGCCATCGAAGTCCGAAACGGTTGGGGGGCCACCGCCCGGGTTGTTGCCGGGTACGACCACGGGACCCATGACCAACGAACCGTCGAGTGCTTTCACCAGTACGGTTCCTCCGCTGACGATCGCGATCTCCGCGTCAGACGCAGGACCAACCCCGTAAGCCCCAAAGTCCGCCACAGCGACCAAGCCCGCGGAGCCTGCAGTGAAGGCTTGGTCGAGCACCCACCCTTGGTTCCATTCCCAGACTCGCGCTCCGTTGGTGAACTCGATTGGGGCGTCGTCATCAAAGTTGGCAAGGACGGGAAACTCCCCTTGATTGTAGCTAGCGTACTGGGCCGGCTGCAGGGAGACGAGTGCTCCGCTGCTCGAGAAGACCACCCCCTCACGAATGATCTCAGGCGCCCCGTCGTCGTCGAGATCATGAATGGACGCGCCCGCCCACCCAAGTGAACAACGGTGGTCGATCGTGTTGCACGGAGCCCAAGGCGCTCCAGCGGGGAAGGGGGCCTTCCAAAGTAGTGTCCAAACGCCGAGCTTTCGCGTGAAGGCCAGCGTTGAGCCGTCAGCGCCATAAGCTACTATTTCAGCGGAGCTATCTACGTCCAAATCAGCCACTGCAAGCGAAGCGCTAGATACCGTCCAGTCAATGACGGTGTCTCCGTCGAGATCGCTACCACCAAGGTTCGTTTCTAGGGTGCAATCCGTGCCTTTAAGCACTCTAATGACGCCCAGATCCTCAGTGTAGTTGTCAATGACCGTCGCCGTGAAGCTTGCCGCAATACTCGGCGGTCCAGAACTTGAGGGCACGTTGAAGTTGACAACGACCGGTGTCCCTTGAACATCAACGTGGTTGGGGAACAGGTCATTGGGCGGCGCCAACGCAAATTCACAGCGGACTTTGGGCGAGAGCAAACCCGGAACAGAAATTTGAGCGCAGTTCTCGTCGGCGCCTGGTCGCGCTGTGTCCCACGGAATACACAGCATGGTGGCTTCATCACAATAAGTATCGAAGTCACAATCATCGTCCTGCGCACAAGCCTGTTGCTCTATGCACGTCCCATGGGTGCAGATCTGCCCGGGCTCGCAGGGCACCGTGCACTCAACAACAGTGTTGCCCCCGCTCCCTCCAGTCGTGGAGAAGCCTCCCGCTGTGCCCCCGCTACCACCCGTTCCGCCGGTATTCCCGCCGTTGCCGCCGCTGGACGTCCCACCAGCCCCCCCCGTTCCGCTGTCTCCACAGGCCAACATCAAGAAACTTAGGGCAGGAACCGCCAAGAGCTTTCGCCGCATCAGCCTATTGTACAGAAGCGCGCCTTTCTGATCAGAATAAAGCGGCCTGATGCCCAATCCGCGTCACTTCCAATCCTCTCGAGTTGGCAGTGAGGTCGTCGGAACGCTGGTGGGCGCAGCTGGAGGCGTTCTTGTCGGTAGGGGCGAACGGGCGTGGCTGGAGGTTCTGGAGGATGGTTGCGAAGGCGTATCGTTCGTCAGTAATGCGCTGTTGGCCGAACTGGTAGTGGCTGCTGGTCGTTGGCGGTCCCCGTCCTCGCGCGCGCCCCCAGGGGGACCGCCAAGCTGTGGTCACGGAGCACTCAGAGCTGCCCTGTGCGCGACGGCAACGGTCGCTGGCGCATAGGTATTGTCGGTTCGGGTTACCACTTCGGCCACGGTCCGATTGCTTGCCGAAGTGGTCGTCGTGCCCGAACTCAAACGTGCGCGTCACGTTGGGGTGAGCTATCTCCGCGGCCAAAGCAGCTTCGCCCTGGAACCGCTTGAGGGCACGAGTATCGAGCTGCTTCCGTGATGAACTTGATGGCTGCACGCTCTTCTCCCGTCCAACCTCTCCCGACAGACCTTGACAGTTGCGACTGTGACGGTTACAACAGTCACCGTGGCTGCCAAACCAGCAGAGTCCGGTTCGCCTGAGCCTGAGTACACGATTGACGAGCTCGCAACGCTCGCACGGGTTCCCAGTCGCACGATCCGCTTCTATCAGTCAGAGGGAGCCCTTCCAAAGCCCGTCATCCGAGGTCGCGTTGCAATCTATGGGCGCTCCCACGCCGAGCGGCTGGAGCAGATTGCAATGCTTCAAGACCGCGGATTGCAGATCAAAGCCATTCGCGACGTTTTGCTCCAGGCCGAGAAGAACGGATTCACCATTCAGGATTGGCTAGGGTCTCACGACCAGCTCAATGCCCCATGGGCTGGCGACCGGCCCAAGGTGCTCTCGGAAGAAGAGTTGACCAAGATGCTTCAGGGCCATAGGCCAGGACTTCCAGCCGAGCTCCTCAGAGCTCGCGCCGTTGAACGCAAA
Organism: uncultured delta proteobacterium; assembly: GCA_903892415.1. Classification (GTDB taxonomy): domain Bacteria; phylum Myxococcota_A; class Polyangia; order Polyangiales; family Polyangiaceae; genus Xiheicaenibacterium. The sequence continues at coordinate 73,278 of CAITIQ010000660.1, forward strand.
GGAGACGCGTTCTTCGTTGGCAGTCCGTCTCTGCTGGATCTGGCGCTACGCCTTGAAAAGGTGGGTGTCACCGTCGGAACGACGCGCGAGGCCGGCCTCATCCTCAAGAAGCATCTGTCTCGCCTCGCCGAGGAATTGACGCAGTTCTTTGTGAAGCGTGGGGATGCGCTGGGGGATGATCTCGACACTTCCTACGCCGAGTTGCGCCCAGTGAGCCTCGAAGCCGTTCGGCTCGTTTTCGCCCGTGAGATGGAGCGCGCTGTGCGCAAAGCCAATGAAGCTGGTGCAGCAGCTGCACTCGTTCGGCAGAAGTCCAAGAAGACTACTAAGTAATACGTCATCAATCGCAGAGTGAACGTCGCCGCAACGGTGTGGCGTGCGGCGCTTTGCGTTCACTGTCCGTCAACCAATCAAGAAGAGGAGGGAACCCTATGATGGGAAATCTCGAGGGCGGTCGCGTGCCTGCTGCTGTCAAGACAGCGCCAGCTTGGCGGCACGCATTGTATGAAGTGGCATCGCTACTAACGTTTCCGCAAAGGCCAGATCACTATGTCGAGTGGCTATTCCCGCTCTACTCAACGACCGAAGTTCGGGCGCGGGTAGAAGCTGTTCGCAGGGAAACGGAGAACATTACTACGTTGGTGCTACGGCCAAATAGTCTTTGGCGAGGCCACCGTGCTGGTCAATGGGTTGCGCTGAGTGTTGAAGTTAATGGTGTTTGGCTAACCCGCTGCTTCTCCATCTCTAGCGCGCCGAGTCGGCTTGATGGTCTGCTCGAGGTGACAATCAAAGCTGTGCCCAGTGGGCGAGTAACGCCGCGGCTCGTATTGGGAGCCACGCCGGGTATGCTGGTGCGTCTATCTCAGGCTCAAGGCACGTTTGTGCTCTCCGAGCCAACGCCTGCGAAGCTTCTGTTTGTTAGTGCTGGTTCGGGGATCACCCCGATCATGTCGATGCTTCGCTCGAAGCCGGCTTGCCCCGATATTCGTATCCTTCACTTTGCGCGCTCGGCGTCGGACGTTCCCTTCGCCGCAGAATTGCAGAAGATCGGCGGGCGGCCAGGTAACCAGGTGCAGCTGGTCTTTGGTGATAGCGCTCTCGATGGGAGTTTATTGGCCGACCTCGTACCAGACTTTGCTAGTCGAGAGACCTACGTGTGTGGACCAGCAGGCCTCCTGGCCGCCACGCAGAGTGCGCTTGCCGCTGTGGCAGCAAGCAGCAGGTTCCACGCTGAGAGCTTTGCTTTAGAAGCCAAAGAATCGACCACGACTGGGACCGTTACCTTCCAACGCTCGAATAGGACCGTCGAGGGTGCACACACCATTCTGGCGATGGCTGAGCAGGCTGAGCTTAAGCCTCAGAGCGGCTGTCGAGCAGGTCTGTGCCATAGCTGTACCCGTCGCAAAGTGTCGGGAGCCACGAGAGACGTACGGACGGGTGAAGTGTCTGCTGAGGGCGGCGTACTGCTTCAGTTGTGCGTGAGCCAACCAGTTGGGCCTGTCGTCATCGACCTCTAAATTAACGGAGCAGCGAATGAATCAGAATTCCATCTCTCGTGAGACGATTGAAGCATTTGGTCGCGACATCGGCGCCCTCCACCAGCGAGTTCGAGGCGAACTCGGTGAGAGGGATACACGGTATATTCGTAGGGTGGTGGGCCTGCAGCGCGGGCTTGAAGTAGCCGGCCGTTCGCTGCTCTATCTAGCATTCTTTCCACCAGCTTGGTTAGTCGGAGTGGCATGCCTTTCCCTCTCGAAGATCATCGAGAACATGGAAGCTGGGCACAACATTATGCATGGTCAGTACGACTTCTCGAATCAGCCGGGGTTGAGTGGGGAGAGCTATGAATGGGACAGCGTTTGCCCGGCTGATCAGTGGCGCCGCTCTCACAACTATCTGCATCACACCTTTACCAATGTTCGCGGTGTTGATCATGACCTTGGCTATCGCATGTTGCGGGTGACCGAGGAGCAGCCTTGGCGATTGCACTGTGTCATTCAGCCCCTGTACGCGGCAGCGCTCGCAGTCCTGTTCCAATGGGGCGTGGCTGTTCATGACACAGACTTCGGCGCCTGGCTGCTCGCAAAGAAGGGCGCGAGGAGCGAAGAGGAGACCGAGAAGCTCAAGGGCGTAGCGAGGAAGGCTGGCCGCCAGCTTCTCAAGGACTACTTGTTGTTTCCGCTCCTTGGGGGGCCGATGTTCGTTCAGGTGTGGGTCGGAAATCTGGTGGCCAATTTAGTTCGGAACGTTTGGGCATTTACCGTCATCTTCTGTGGGCACTTCCCAAGCGGTACGGCAACGTTCTCGGTGGATTCCGTCGAGAACGAGAGCAGAGAGCACTTCTACTATCGGCAGCTCTTGGGGTCGGCGAACTTCGAGGGCGGTCGACTCCTCCACTTCTTGAGTGGTCACCTCAGTCATCAAATCGAGCATCATCTATTCCCTGATATTCCCGCGCATCGCTATCCGGAGCTGGCGCTCGAGGTGCGTGCGATTTGTGGCAAGTATCAATTGCCTTACAATACTGGCTCACTCGCCAGTCAGTTCTGGAGCGTAGTGCGCAAGCTCTGTCGACTCAGCTGGCCCTCGTCTCCGCGTGCGATTGCCACTGAATCGGTCTGAACGTCGCCGGCCGGCCTTCACGCCAAGGTAGATGAAGTAAAAATCGTCTGCCGAGAAGGCGACTGCAGTCCGATCCCTGCGTCATCGAAGTGTATGGCGCGAGTTCGGAAGGCTGGGTTCACGGAGCACACTGCGACCCGCAAGATTGGAAGTCGAGGCTACTTCGCCGCGGGGGTCGCCAGCTCCGTCGTCGCGGCCGGCTCCTTATTCTATTGGGCGTGTTGGCGAGCCCCCGAACCAACGGCAGTCTGCGCGAACGTGCGCAGGCTGCTCCAAAGCACCGAGGAGCTTGAAGCAGACTGCTTACGTTCGGCTTGGCCTCCACCCAAAGGCCGAGTTTACTGGGTGCGTACGCAGCGGTGCCGGCTCAATGCCGATTCACGCGCTGCGTTGGAACAATGCGATGAACGAAGGCGTTAGTTCGCCCCACCAGAGCCACCGGCTCCACCGGACCCGCCTGCTGCGCCAGTTCCACCGGACCCGCCTGCTGCGCCAGCTGCCCCGGTTCCGCCGGTTCCGCCGCTGCTACCCGTGCCGCTACCGTCCTCCCCGTCACAATCCTGATCAATCCCGTCCCCGAGGGGATCATCAGCGCCCGGGAAGATGGTTGCGTCTGAATCGTCGCAGTCCGACAGCGCTCCACATTCCTCCGCCGCCACACCGTCTCCGTCCTGGTCGACAACGGAGGCTTCATCACACACAGGCCCAATGCCGTAGCACGCCATCAGCGTCATCATGCTCATGCCACCGGCGGCTGCTGCTGCCGCTTTTCGCCAAGCACTAGCTTGGGATTTTGCGCGCGCTGGCGCGTCACAGTGCGGGCAGAGCGCTGCGGTTGAGGGAAGAAAACCTGAACAATGCTCGCAGGAAGATAAAGTCATGCACAGATAGTCTCGCGGGGGGTCAGCCTTGTCCACCAACAACGGAGCCTGGCGGCGACGCTTCAGGCTCGGCGCCCGCGTCGAGCAATCTCCGAATACTCAAGTTTAGTTCACTGCCCATGAGGCCCATCACGCTGGCCAGATTCGTTTCGGCCACCGCAGATTTAACTTCGCGTTGCATCTTTTGGAGCAGTTGCTCGCGAGCCTCTTCGAGCCAACCAAAGAGCGTTGCTCGGTGGACGCCGTAGCTGGTTGCCAATGTAGTAGCTGCAGTGCCATGCAAGTACCGCTGTCTGAGCAAATTGCGCTGGCGCGGATGGAGCTCCCCTAACGCAACGCGGAAGGCCCTCGGCAGGAGCTCTGCGTAGCATGCTCGAATAGCTCGAAGTTCGGGGTTGTCGTGAGATGGAAGGCGCTCGAACAGCTCCTCGTCGCGCGTGGCTGGCTCCACCTCGTGGTGCTTGCGCGCCAAGTCAATGACGGTGCGCGCACAGATCACTCGCAGCCATCCGATGAGTGGTGCGCGGCCACCGTAGGAAGCAATTCTTGGAGCGTCGCTCCCAGCTGCTACGAAGAGCTTTTCGCGAATGACCTGCCTAAACTCATCAATACCGAGTTTGAGGCCAGGACTCTTGCGAATGGCGCGATCCATCTCGCGCCCGAAACGCGCATCAAACTCTACCAGCGCACGGTGATGGTGGGCCCCACACGCGAGTGCGAGAGCGAGGTCCTCGATGATGAAGGAGTCAAGCGCCGTAATGAGGTTCAGAGCATCTTCCTCCTTGAGTCGGCCAAGGAGTGCCTGGATGGCCTGCTCGCGGCTGAGCGACGCTGCTTCCGCAAGCTCGTTTGCCAGGTGCTCCAGCCGTGCCAGCGCGTGAGCTGAGCCGAAAGCCGACCGCAGAGAGGGGGCGAGCGTCTCGATAACTGCAAAAAGCCACGACGACATAACGCTAGCTTAGAGGATGGCTTGCAGCCTTTGGGAGATAGCGCGATAGGAGACTGTGTCCGCGTGTCCCGAAGCCTCGCTGCTCGACGCATTTGCGCTCGGCACCCTGACGCAGGGCCGCGTGGAGATCGAACGTCACATCGATGGCTGCATCGCCTGCAGCGACCTGGTAGCGGAGATGCTGCGTCTGTATGGGTCGCAGACGGTCAGCGGGAGGGATGAACTCGCCCACGCAAGGACCGCTCCTGCCGCCAAGGACCTCGGGCAAGTAGGTGGTGGCTTCGTCGGACGCTACCGCCTCCTGGGCGCATTGGGCTCTGGGGGGATGGGCAGCGTCCTTTCGGCCTTCGACCCAGAGCTCGACCGCACCGTCGCGTTGAAGGTGCTCCACCAGGACCCATCGATCGATGCTGATGAGCTGAGGATGCGCTTGGCACGCGAGGCCCGCGCGATGGCCAAGCTTACGCACCCAAACGTGGTCACGGTCTACGACGTCGGCCGCGATGAGCGAACCGGTCAATTGTTCGTAGCGATGGAGCTTGTGGAGGGAACGACGCTGCGCGAGTGGCTAAAGCGAACGCCTCGCACGGAGAGCGAGGTGCTGAGAACGCTTTCGGCTGCGGGGCAAGGGCTATTGGCCGCGCATCGCGCAGGGCTCGTTCACCGCGATTTCAAGCCGGAGAACGTTCTGTGCGGGAATGATGGCCGGGTCTTGGTGACCGACTTCGGGTTGGCACGTCCGCCACGCGGGCCTTTTCCGACCGTACCGACGGATACCAATCTAACCGCGGCTGGCGCGATTGTTGGGACTCCCGCATACATGGCTCCCGAACAATTTCTAGGTGAAGAGGCAGACCATCGTACTGACCAATTCGCGTTTGCCGCAACGCTCTTTGAGGCCTTGCACGGACGGCGCCCTTTTGAGGGCAGAACGTTCGACGAACTCAGGTCCAACGTGATTTCAGGACAGATGATTGAGGTCCCTGGGCGAAAGCGTTGGCAGCATGACTTCTATCGACGGGCATTGGCCACGAGCCGCGGGCAGCGATACCCAAGTATGGATTCCGTGTTGGAAGTGCTGCTTGCCGACAGGACGCGCACGCGACGCCGCCTGATCTTTGCGTTCACCGTACTACTCGGGACCGGTGCTCTCTTCGGGCTAATTTACTTTGTGGCTACGCGTGGCTCCTCATCGCCAGACCCGATAACGGAGCTCATTCGCGGCGCGCCGCCCCCAGAATTTTTGCAGCCACCTCATGCGGTCGCGGGGGAGGTCGCAGCGCTACGTGAAGAACTGCGGGCCTTCGACGCGGAGGCGTCGGAGTGGACGCCAGACTACAGCCAACGGAGCAAGAAGCTGCGTGCGTTGGTCGAGCGTGCGCGGGCGCTCGACTACGACCCTGTGGTGGCAGAGACGCTGCTGCTGCTCGCATCCTTGGAGCGGAAGCTTGAGCGACCAAAGCAGGCGCAGGAAGCACTGGAGGAAGTTGTCCGCCTTGCGCGCGCAAGTCGCTACGACGAACTGCTCTACGACGCGACGGTCGCGCTGGTGGAACTAGTCGGCGTGGAGCTAGGAAGGGTTGAGGACGCAGAGCCGTGGATTGGTTTTGCGCAGGCGGAGGCTAAGCGCCAACCCCAAGACAAGCAGCGGGCGGGCCGCTTGGCGTTGGCTATTGCTCGAGTACGCAGGAAGGCGGGCAAACTCGCCGAAGCGCGGAAGTCGCTCGATACGGCGCTATCCCTGCGTGAGGCCGAGCACGGACTATTGGCGATAGAGGTTGCTGAGGTGTTGCGAGAGCGGGCTCGGACCAAGCTCGAGCTAGGCGACCATACAGCAGGACTCGAGGACGCAGATCGCGCCTTGCGAATTGCCAGCGCAGTAGCTGTTACCCGCAAGTCTCCAGAGTTTGGTGAATACGTTCTCTTACGGGGAGAATTGTTGCTGGCCTCAGAACAGTGGCAGGAGGCTGCCGAGCAGCTGCGCGAGGCAGAAGAACTGTCGGAACGCTACGGAGTGGCGTCGCTCCCGCAGCTTTCCACATGGGACGCGCAAGCTCGCTTGTTCGCGTTGCGCAAGGACCCTGAAGCGGCAACGCAAGCCGCATTGAAGGCGCTATCGGGGCTACTGGAGGAAGCATCCGACCCACCACTTCGTTTCCACGACCCGACTGGTAATGCTCGAACGTCTGGCGCGATCGACTTCGCTACCAGGATCAAAAGCAGGGTGCAGCTCCCCGATGACCCCTCGGCTATTAGTGAGCTAAATGCTCGGGCATGCGCAACCGCGGTAGAAGGGGATGAACTCCGCGCGATTGTACTCTTGGAGGAAGCCTTGGCCCAAGCGGACAAGAACCCAACGCTCGCCCTCGGGTCGAACGGCGCGATCAGGCACAACCTAGCTCTCCTGCTACTGCGCAAAGGGGATCTGGCCGCGGCCAGCGCCAATATCCAAGAGTCCCTCGCCGCGCTTGGGCGCGAAGTCGGGGACAACCACATTCGCTATGGAGTAGCCGTTGCGCTAGAGGCCCGCATACTGGCGAAACTAGGCAGTCCCAAAGCCCCAGACCGTGGAGCGTTGGCTCGCAAGATCCTTGCTGCGCGCGGCCTCAACTGATGGCCGTTCAAGTCATACCGGCCGAGCCGGTTGGCAGCGGGGACAATGATAGGTAACGCGGGCGTCCTTGCCGAAGGTGGTGAGCTTAATCTCGCCGCCGCAGCGATAACAGGCTTCGCGCTCGCGGCCGTATACCCAGAGTTCACCGCCTTGGCCGTTGACGGATTGCGAGGTGCGGCGAGTAACCCTGCCCGGTAGGGCAAACGACCTTTCGCGCCCCGGAGTAACGGCTTTGCCCATGACGTTAGCTGCCTCCTCCACAAGTGCCCTCAGTTGAGCGGCTGAAAGTGCGGCGACCTTGGTCTGGGGATGCACGCCTTGGAGAAACAGGATCTCGGACTTGAGCACGTTGCCGATGCCGGCGAGTAGCGATTGGTCGAGCAACGCCTCTGCGATGGTTCTCTCCCCTTGGGAGGCTAAGCGCGAGGTCGCCTCCTCTGCTGAGAACGACTCATCCAGCAGGTCGGGCCCCAGCGCCGAGAGCATTGGATCGAGGGGAAGCCTCTCCGTTCGAAGTAGCCGTACGACCGGCGCAGCAAAACACACGCATTCATGGTGGCTCGTGATCAGGGCAAGCTTCAGGGTGAAGCTAGGCATGCGCCAACTTGCACCGCGCTCATACACGTGCCACGCGCCATTCATCCTTAGGTGGGTATGCAGAGTGAGCCCGGAGGAAAAGCTCATCAGTAGGTTCTTTCCGCGACTGGATACATCCTGCACCGAGCTGCCGACGAGGTGCCGTTCGCGAATCTGCGTTACCGTGCTTTGGATAGCTGTGATGGTATTGCCGACCAGCACCGGCCGTAGCCTCGCCGCGAGTCGAAAGATCGTATCCCCTTCAGGCATTCGCGACCTTACGGAGAAGGCATTGGGTGTTGATCGAAGAAGTCCAACAAGGCTGAACTAGCCGAGATATCCATATTGATGATGCCGTTGGGCCCAGCCGAAACGCCGCCTGGCCATTGGTGCCCGCCACCCTCCAGCGTGCATAGGACGACGTCTGCTCCAGCGTCGCATCCGCCATGCGTTTCGCAGGAGGCGTCACCTTGGTCAAACGTTGTCGCCGTCGTGGTGCAGCCGTTCCGTGCTACCCAGCCGGCAATCGTATCGGGGACGCTGGCACCTCCGGAAAAGCCGCCATTGTAAGGCACAACCAGGTCAGCAGTGCCGTGGAAGCTGCTCACGGGGATGGGCCGATTGGGAGCACAGTCGGCAACGGCGATTGTGCCGGAAACCGCGCCAATAGCCGCAAAGGTATCGCTCATCTCACAAGCAATGCGATGGCTCAACATGCCGCCGTTGGAGAATCCCGAAGCGTAAATCCGAGCTGGGTCGACGCAGTAGGTGGATTCAATCTCTGCCAGCATCGCACCGACGAAGCCAATATCGTCCACGCCAAGGGTGCCGGAGCTGCCGCAACATGCACCCGCGTTCCAGCTCGTGAATAGCCCTTCAGCGTAGACAACAATGTAGCCGCGGGCCTCAGCGAGCGGTGTCATGCCAGAGATCAGCTCGATCAGAGAGGCCGTCTCCGTGAAGCCGTGGAAGACGAACACCACGGGAAGTGGCGTCGCAGCGGAGTAGCTGGGCGGAACGTGGACCGAATAACTTCGGCTCGAGCCATCCCACTCCAAGGTGTGGGTCGTCGTTCCCGACGCCGGGCTTAATCCCTCGCACGTAGGAGCCTGACCGCCACTGCCGCCAGCGCCGCCGCTTGCAACCGCCCCACCGTTACCCCCACTATGCGCACCTGAGCCGCCAGTCGCTTGCTGGCCGCCACTCGAACTGTCTCCGCCGACAGCCTGCCCCGCGTTACCTCCCGAGCCCGTGCTCGAACTGTCTGCGCATGCCTGCGACCCGGCACCCAAAACAATCAAGAGTGCCAGAGTTGAGCGGGTCATGTGCTGTACCCTTACTCGGCTGGCTGCTGAAGGGAACAGACTCCCTCTTTGCATCGCCCGGTCCACTTGAGCCGGTTCTTCGCGAACACTTTGTAGCTCCAATCGAGCGCGTGGGAGATACCAGGCAGGCGGGTGAGTGCAACCACTGGCCCAAAGCCCACGGCCGCATAGAGTCGCCTGAAGACCTCTACGCCCTCAATCAAAGTGCCATCTGGGAGGCGGCCGTGGATGCGATCCATCAGCGCTTTCCAAGAAAGCCCAACCTTGCTCGTGTCGAAGGTTGGCGACGCAATATCAGAGAAGCGAATTTTGCTTCGCCGATCCATCCACCGAAGCAGGTTGATCTCCCTCACGCACAGTGGACACTCCCCGTCGAAGAACACCTCGACCTCGAACGAACCTTGCATGGCGATCCCTCCTTCAGTGGATGGCTAGCGTTCAATCACTTCGGAAGAATGACGGTGTCGATCACGTGGATGACACCGTTCGACGTTTCGATGTCAGCTTTGACAACCTTGGCGCCGTTGACCTTCACACCGTCGGCTGCGTCGATCGTGATTTCCTGACCCTGCACCATCTTCGCCGAGGTGAGCTTGGCTGCGTCCGCTGCCATTACTTTGCCCGAAACGACGTGGAACGTAAGGATGCCCGCAAGCTTGTCCTTGTTTTCAGGCTTGAGCAGGTCCTCAACGGTGCCTGCCGGCAGCTTGGCAAATGCTTCATCCGTGGGCGCAAACACGGTGAACGGGCCCGGCCCCTTGAGCGTCTCAACTAAGCCCGCAGCCTTCACGGCTGCGACGAGCGTTTTGAACTGCCCCGCTTCAACAGCGGTATCAACGATATCTTTCTGTGCGGCGGCGTCCGTCTTCGTCTCTCCCTTGTCGTCGCCAGAGGCGGCAGGAGGCGTTGCGCCACCACAAGCCAGAACGAGGGGAAGAGAAACAACCATCGCGAGCAGTGAACCGGTGAGCTTCATTCGGAATCTCCTTGAATGCCCACACCCTAGTCCATGTCTAGTCTTTGTCAATCATGTTTCAAAGTTTAGACGTTGGCTGGCCGGCGTTGATGCTGTGGCCGAATTTGCCTTCTGTTGGATGTCTAATGTGTGTTCTATGTTGGGCTGGGGCTTTGACAGTAGAAGACGCCCGTCGCGATCGGATGCGGCGCACAAGAGGCCGCGACATCGGAGCAGGTATTGGCCGTCGATGGGCAGACCTCGACCTGGCTTCCCGCGCAAACAGCTTGGCAGCTGGTTCCGGTGAACGCGGCTCCCTCTTGTGCGACACAACAGAAGGCGCCAGGGCAATGGCCAGGCTCAGAGCACGCAATGACCACCTGGTTAGCCGAACAGGCCTCTTCACACGCTGCGGCGCTACCGTCGTTGGCGATGCAGCAGAGCTCCGCGGGGGTGTTGCAGCTGGTTTGGCCGCAGGCGACGTTGATCGTCTCGCCACCTTGGCCTCCCTGCGAATTCCCGCCGAAGGAGTAATCCCAGTCCTCGGTGCAGCCTGCGAGGGTGCCAAGTGCCACGATAGCGATGCGGCGATGCGTGCTCATTGGAACTTTACCTCGGCGCCAATGAAGTTAGGTCCCAGCAGCGCTCGTACGGCGTGGGTTGTGACTGCGGTATTGTCGCGACGCTTGGAAGCGAAGAACGTTGGCACCAAGAAGGCGGCACCAGCGCTGAGCCCAACGGCTCCGATAACGAGGCTGACGTTCGCGCCAAGCTGTAGAGATTGGCCCTGCTCAACATCGGCTCGCAGACTCTCGGGGCAACGTTGGTTGGGACATTGTTTATCCACGCTGTTGTGAAGAGCGACGTTCCCGAGGCCGAGCGCGGTGAACAGAACCATACCCAGGCCACCTACCGCTGCCAGGGTGACCCCAGTGATCTGTTGTCCTTCCCCCATATCAAAGGGCGTAAGGGGCGGTTTTTCGCGCTTGGGCAGTGCGCTGGTGATCTCGTCGCGCAGGTGTGCGGATTGCGTCTCACCTGCGGCTACCGCGACAGTGACGCTGCGGACGCCGGAGGGATTGCGTAGTAAAATTTCTACTTCGCCTGGGTCTACCGCGATCGGCTTGCTGCTGTCGGCGCTGGGAACTGTTCGGCCAGAAACTACCAGCTCGCCACGCAAAGGACCGAGATCGACGATGACGAAGCCAACTCTCTTGAGCAACGTCTCGGTATCGACGCGGGCTGCCTTCTCCGCCGCCTCATACTTCTTGTCAATTCGAACAGCGATCTCGGCCAGTTCCTGCGCGGCCTGGGCCTCGCGATAGGCGTCGGCCCAACGCCCAAGCTCACCGAGCTCACGCGAGATGCGCAGCTTGGTGTTGGGACTGGCCACGAGGTCGAAGGAGGCGCGCAGGTCGGCGAGGGCTCCTTCAAAGTCTTTGGCTCCCGACTTTTTTACAGCAGATTTGAAGAGGACTTGGGCCTGTTCACGCTGTTCATCCGTCGCTTGGGTTACGGGAATTCCGCCCGCTACCGCCTCGCGCGGGCCGAAGCTAAGGACGGCAAGCAAGGCGAAGCTGGCGAGCGCGAGGCAAGACCGTTGAGCGTCGAGGAGCACGCCTTGGAATGTAACCTTTTCGTCCGCTCAAACGTGAAGCGTTCATGTTGGGAAAATCGAGTGGGTTTGATGCGGTTGTCGTAGGCGGTGGTCTGGCTGGTCTGGCGGTGGCAACGTTGCTTGCGCGCCAGGGCAAACGGGTGCAGTTGATTGAGCGGCGAGACAAACTCGGCGGACGCGCTCGCTCTCAGCAGCACGAGGCAGGCTTTGTACTCAATCAGGGACCTCACGCTCTCTATCGCGGGGGCGAGGCTGAGGCTGTGCTGCGGCTATTGGACGTTCCACTCCCTCGTCGCGTCGTGCCAGGCGAAGGCAGCTGGGGCTTCATCGATCAACGATTGCACCCGCTGCCCACGGGCATTCTCTCGCTGCTGCGGACCCCTCTATTCAAGGTTTCCGACAAGCTCACGTTTGCGAAGCTGCTCGCGACGATCGGCTCGGTCGATGCAGCGCGTTTCGATGCCTGCACGGTTGAGGCTTGGCTCGACGAAGCAGGGCTGCAAGGTGTTTTGCGACAAACCCTGCTCGGCCTCTTCCGCGTTTCCTCCTACGCTCATGCACCCAGCGCGATGTCCGCGGGCGCTGCGCTGCGCAACCTGCAGCGGACTTCACAGCGCGGTGTCACGTACCTCGATGGTGGTTGGCAATCCCTCGTTGAAGAGCTTTCCAAGCAAGCCCAATCACTGGAGTTGAAGCACCCAGTTGAGATTCGATATGCCCCGGTATCAAAGCTCCATCGAGGTGGCAGCTCTCGGTTCCGCTTGGAGTTATCGAATGGGGACCACGTCGATTGCAAAGCAGTCGTTCTGGCTGTGGGACCACGCGTCGCGGCGTCGATCCTTGGTCAACCCGAGCTGTGGACCGAGGCCGTTCCGATTCATGCAGCCTGCCTCACATTGGGGCTCAGACGCTTGCCTCGCCCTGATCGGCTCTTTGCCTTGGGGCTCGATCGACCGCTCTATCTCTCGGTCCACTCGGCGCACGCAGCGCTGGCGCCCAAGGGGGCCGCGCTTGTGCACGTGGCGCGCTATCTCGAGCCGGAGGAGGGACTTGACGCAGCCGCTCTCCGTTCGGAGCTTGAGCAGTACGTCGAGATGGTCCAGCCGGGATTTGGTGAGCAGGTTTGGGTCGAACGTTTTGCGCCGAACCTCCTGGTTTCGAACTGGCTGCCCAAGGCTGCCTCGTACGGCGCGGCAGGGCGACCGAAGGTTGAGTTCGAGCCTGGGATCTGTCTCGCGGGCGACTGGGTCGGCGCCCACGGGCACCTGCTCGACGCTGCGCTCTCATCGGCTCGAGAGGCTGCAGCGTGTCTGCAATAGCGCCCATGGCCTCGTCTGAACGGCGGTTCTGCTGGGGCTTGGCCTACCGCATGACCGGCTCGCCGTACGACGCGGACGACATCGCGCAGGAGGTCTGGCTTCGTTTGAGCCAATCGCCCCCCGATGATTTGCAACGCTCACTGCGCCCGTGGTTAGCCCGCGTCACCATCAATCTTTCGCGAGACGCGCTTCGCGCACGCAAGCGTTCCTACGTTGGCCCCTGGTTACCTCCGCCAGTCGAGGATGAGCTCCTAAGGGAGCGGGACTTCGATCCGAGCGCAGAAGAGCGCCTACTGCTTCGCGACCAGGCGCAATACGCCTATCTAGTTGCGCTTGCGGCGCTGTCGGCGAAGGAGCGCGCCGTCACCATCTTACAAGACGTTTGCGACTATTCGGTGCGGGAGGTGGCTGCGGCTCTGGCCATCTCTGAGGCCAACGTGAAGGTCCTGCATCATCGCGCGAAGCGCAAACTCGAACTGGCCGGTCCTCTGCCTGAGCCGGTAAAGCGAAACGATCCAGCGTTCGAACGGGTTGAACGCTTCATTGCCGCTCTGACCACTGCGGATGTTGCCTTGGTGGAGTCGCTACTCGCCGACGACATCATTGTGGTGTCCGATGGCGGAGGTGAGCACTTTGCCGCGCGTGTGCCCGTCGTTGGTATTGGCAAGGTCGCGAAGATGTACGTCAACATTACTAAGCGGGGCCTGACTGGAGCTGGTGCTGTTGAACTGGAGCTTCGAGTATTGCAGGGAGCCCCCGCTGTCGTGATGACCATCTCGGGTGCTGCCGCCGCAAGAAGCACATTGCCGCACATTAGTGCCCTACTATTCGAACTCAATGATGTCGGGAAGATCCGAAGAATCTACTCGGTGAGTGCTTCCGGAAAGTTGCGAGGGTTTAGGAGAGGGAGTTCTCATCCAGCGCAATAACTGCCATCCTGCCGCGATCCATGAACTCACTACTTTCCTCTCTCCCCGTTGCTGTTCTCGGTATGGTGCTCGCAGGTTGTGGCGCCGCAGAACTAATTCGCAAAGACGCACCCTCGGTCGCTGATGCCACCGGCGAGAAGTGCGACCCCAACGCCGAGTCTACCAATGCCTTTGTGCTCGATTTGCCGCCCGAACGACGCAGTGATGTCGAGCTCGCTATTGGTAGCAAGAACCTGACGGTCGTCTCCTTCACTTGCAAAGAGCTGAAGATCCTCAAGACCTGCAAAGCAGCGGGTACCTACTCGTATCGTGGGACGAGCCCCAAGGAACGAGTTCTCTCGCTCGAGAGCGCGGACCAGATCCGAGCGGCACTTCCTCTGGGCGGCGTTGGTATCGCCGCCACCTTCGAGAGCGAGGCCTCTGCCGGTACCAAGTTTGATCTCGGCTTGGTCATCGTCGGCCAGCAGGTGGGCTCGGCTTCGTCCTTCAGTGCCGCGGAACTAACGGGTAACTGCATGGGCGCCACTCACGTGATCACCGGCGCAAAGATGGGCGCCTTCGCCATGGGCACCAGCTCCAAGGCTGAGCTTAAGACCGCCGCTGAGATCTTTGGTGCGGGGGTTTCGGCGGGTAGCCATTCTTCCAAGCTAACCAAGACGCGGGATGGCTCGCTCGAAGCCTGTTCCGCGGCTGAAGCCGGAGCGGATGAACCGCCGAAATCGTGTGAGGCCGTGCTTGCCGTCGAGCTGACCAAGCTCTCAGCGGGGCTTGGTACCGTGGAGGTCGATGATTTCTTCGGCATTCTCTATGGTGATGACGGCTGCAAGGACGGCAAGGAGTGTGAGCAACAGTGCAATGAGGGTGAAGGCAAAGGCTGCCGCATGCTCGGCATCAGCCTGATTCTCGGCCAAGAGATGGACAAGAACATCCCGCGCGGTCTGCAGCTGCTCAACAAGAGCTGTGACCTTGGGGACGTGCGCGGCTGCTCGGCGCTCTCCGGGATGATGCTAGACGAGGGCCGCTATGATGAAGGAATTCCGCTGGCAGAGAAGGCCTGCAATATCAGCAACGACGCTGACGCCTGCTTCAATTTGGGGCTCATGCTCGAAAAGAAGGACCCCCAGAAGGCGATCAAGCCGTATCAGCGCGCTTGTGCAGCGGACGTCAAGATCGCGTGTAAAAAGGTTGAAGAACTGAGGAACCCGGGTAAACCGGCTACCGAAGAATCCAACTACTAAATCGAACACGAGCGCTAGGCACTAAGCCGTCTTTGCGCTCCTGACGATCTCGATGGCGATGGGCCTGACTCCGTCGACGATGAATTGGACGCCAATCACGACGACGATCAGGCCCATTACTTTTGTCAGTAGCTGAGTCCCAGAACGTCCGAGCTTGGAGAGCACCACCGGCGCAACCAGCAATACGCCGAAGGTCGCTAGCAACGCTGCGAAAAGAGCAGCAAAGAGCGCCGCTGTATGTACCGCCGAGGTGGACTGACCCATCAGCAGCATCACCGTGGTGATTGCACCGGGCCCGCCAATCAGCGGTACACCAAGCGGCACCACCGAGGGGTCATTGCCCGTGTCGCCCGCGTCAACGTCCTGCGCGTGGGCGTCATTGCCACTCATCATGGGCAGCCCGAGCAGGAGAAAGACGATGCCGCCACCAATGCGGAAGGCGTCGATGGTTATGCCGAACAGCTTGAACAGGAAGGCGCCTGAGACCGCGAAGATCAAGAGTACGGCGAGCGCTACCAGGGACGCTCGGGCGGCGAGCCGCTTTACTTGGGCGCGGGACTGGGTCCTCGTGAGAGACACGAATACCGGGGCCGCAGCCACCGGATCAATCACGGTAAAGAGCGAGGAGAAACAAAGCGCTCCAAAGGCTAGGGCGTTCATTGGCTACCTATCAATCTTCGTGCGGGAGAGTCGGGCCAGCGGATTTGCGACTGGAGAGCACGAGCGTGGTCTTGACTCGACCGACCACGCCCGAGGTACTGAGGCGTTGCAAGAGGAAGTGCTCGAGCTCGGCGATGTCGTGGACCGCCACCTTCAACAGAAAGTCCTCGTCACCTGCGATGTGGTGGCACTCGATCACCTCGGGCAACTCATCCACCAGCTCGAGGAACTTGGTGTGGTTAGCCAGCCCGTGGCTCTTGAGCGATACGTGCACGAAGGAGGTGACGCCCTTGCCCACCTTGGCTGGGTCGACGATGGCCATGTAGCGCTGAATTACGCCTGCTTCTTCGAGACGCCGAACCCTGGCCAGCATGGGCGTTGCAGTTAGCCCCACCGCCTCGGCTAACGCGGCATTGGTCAGCCGCCCGTTCTCCTGCAGCAAGGTAACGATTTTGCGATCGGTCTCGTCCAGCAGCATGCACAGAGCATTGTGCTGCCAAAGACTTTTGTCAAGGTGATAAATGCTGCTGGCGTTGGTCTGGGCAGATGTTTCTAGAGGGCCGTCCCTTTGCGCGCCTCGTCGATCGCGCGGTCCAGATCACGTGCCGAATAGCCAACGAGAATTCTGCCAGCGACGTCGATCACCGGGATACTTGAGCTGCCGCGGGGGCCGAGTTTCTGACGCATCTCGCTTCGCGACGACGGATCGGTGTCGATGTTGCGGTAGTCCACCTTCACGCCGCGATGCTTGAGGTGATCCTTGGCTTTCTTACACGGCCCGCACCAGTCAGCGCCGTAAACGATGACTACCAGCGTTCCGTAGGGTGTTGGGGCAGCCGACTTTTCGGCCGTTGGAGCGGGGCTCCCAGAAGGTGTCGCTCGTGCAGCGTCTGGCTTGGGCCGTCTCTGGCGCGACTTCTCCTCGAGTGACGCTTGTTGCTCGGGGGAGACTTCACGTCGGCGTCGCGAGATCTCGTCCTCCCAAGCGGAGCGGGCGAATGAACGACCCGTGAAGCTTCCGTCCTCCGCGGCTACTCGCATATCGGCGACATAGATCGGGTCCGAGTTCCCTCTCGGGTCGTCGGAGAGCAGCACCCGAACTAGATCTCGGTGTTGTTCCGGAATGTCGGTTAGAGACGGTTCGGCGTGGGTGGTTCCCGCCGCGTCAATCCAGGTCAAGAGGAGGTTGGGAGTATCTGCACGAAAGACGATCGGCTCGAGTTCCGCTGGCGCTTTCTTATCGTCCCCGCGGTCTCCGCAGCCAACCAAGCCGAGCACGAATAGGCTGATGAGGCTCCGACGATTCATTCGCCTGACGGAATGCAATCGCGAGGTTCGTCGCATGCCGCTCCTTCGATACAGCTGCCGAAGTCAGCTACCGCATCCGCATAGGCAGGGTCCGCATCGGCCAGGTCTTCACACTGCGCGATGCATTCTTCTTCCGTCCCACTCGCTTCAGGATCGAGAGCGCAGCGGTAGGTGAAGTCACAAAGGGAAACACAGCCATCTTGTGCGCTGCCGCAACCGAGCGAGGCTGACCCAGCGATTGAAAGAACGCTCCAGAGCAGCTGAAAGCGAAACCGTGAGAGCACCATTCCACTGCATGCTACACCGAGCGCTGGCAGCTCACACCCCAGCGACGCAACTTCGTCGAACTGCCGGAGTTTGATCGGCTACGCTGGGCTGCCATGCGTTCAAGTCTGCTGTGCCTCCTCCCGTGGTTGCTCGTGTCCTGCGGCGCACGCACAGAACTGCCAACGGGCTCCACGAGCGCAGGTGGAAACCCCGGGGAGGGCGGGAGCGGCGCCTCGGTGCAGGTCGTTGGCGGCGCGGCCACGGTCGGCGGTGGTGGCGGTGGTGAAGGCGGAGAGGGAGGCGTTGGTGGGGTTCAACGTGAATGCGACCCCGAGACCACACAATACGTTTATCTCGTAACCTCCGACGAAGAGCTGTTTAGCTATTTCCCAGAGACCGGCGCCATTGAGTTCAGAGGCCAGCTGGATTGCCCTGCCGGCATGCAACAGCCGTTTTCCATGGGCGTCGATCGGCTGGGTACAGCCTATGTGGGTTATACAGACGGCTCGCTTTACAAGGTCAGTACGCTCGACGCTAGTTGTGAGGAGACCGACTTCGAGCCTGGGCAGCAGGGCTTCTTCACCTTCGGTATGGGCTTTGCGCTCGATAGCGTGGGCGGTACGAAGGACACGCTGTTCGTCGCGGAGATTAGCTTCAACGGGGTTTCCAAGGGGCTCGCGACGATCGACCCTGACTCGCTATTGCTCAATTACATTGGGCCTTTTTCGGAGAACTTCAGCGACCGCATAGAGATGACGAGCGCCAGTGACGGCAACCTCTACGGCTACTTTCTGAACAACACCGGCACCGGCGGCTGGGTCGTCGAGATCGACCGCAACGACGCCACCATCCTCTCCTCCACCTTCATCGAGGCAGGCAACGGGCCGTCCGCGCTGGCCTTCGCTTGGTGGGGCGGTGACTTCTTCGTCTTCACCGGGGATGACAACGGCACCACCATCACCCGCTTCGATCCCGATACCCAGACCGTGCAAGTGGTAGGCAGCCTCGGAGCCATCGTCGTCGGTGCTGGCGTATCCACCTGCGCCCCCGGCCAATAGGCGCGTTCCTTGTGGCCTCGGCGGGACTCGAACCCGCACTTCTTTCGAACGCGGATTTTAAGTACCTACCGAAAGAGCGAGGCGTCTTTTTACGTCGTTTCGAGGCCGCTAGGACCCGCAAGAAGCAACCAAAGGCCACCGCGTTACCCGCTATCGGCCCTTCCGTGCCTGGTGCGCCTACGGTGGAATCGGCCCTTGCCTACGCCCTATCAGAAGCCACCAAGGCCGGTCGTTGGGACGTCGTAGCACAGCTCGCACGTGAGCTTGAGGCCCGACGACTCGAGGGCTCTAACGTCGTGGAGCTAAACGCCAAGCGCGCTCACTGAAGGCGTGGTTGCGCCGTCTGCTTCTAACCCACGCGGTTGGAGGTGGACGGGGCAATCACGCCCCGAAGGAGTTGGACCATGGCAGACGGAAACAGCAGCGCGACGAACGACAGCCAAGCAATCGACGGACTAAAGACGCTCGACCTCGTGGGGCTGGCGATCCCGATCGGCGACACGGACACAATCGTCAGTGAAGTCTTAGGTGAACTTGCAGACGTGATCGAGTTGGCGCGCGTTATCGCTTCTTGCTGCCCGCAAGAACTGGTTGACGATAAAGACACGCGATCGGCGCTCTGCTCGACGCTCTACCGGGCCCGAGAGAGAGCGGAGACGGCGAGCAGCATAGCTAACCGGCAGGCGCTGAACGCTCACGGTGGACTCATCCCCCTCCGCCTCCGTGACCGCCGTGTCCGCCCCTTGGATCAAGGCCTCGCTCTGTGAGTCTTCGCCCTCGAGTCCAACGTCCTCAGGCGCCTGAGGGGCACAACCGATGGCGCTGACCAAAACCACGGAACAGAGCACGCGTAGGGCTTTCATGGGTCTTCCTCGGAGGAGTCGCGGAGTAGGAGGCCCTCCTACACCCCAGAGCAACCGTCCGCAAGCCACGGCAACAAGCAACGATCGCGGCGAGAACCAATGGCGTCCAGCAGCGCCCGTGCGCCACGTGCAGCGTATTTCTACATGTGCAGCGGCAACGGGTGCTGGCATAATCCGCGCCCCAAGCGAGTTGGCCTCGTGGCGGAATCGGTAGACGCGGCGGACTTAAAATCCGCGTTCGAAAGAAGTGCGGGTTCGAGTCCCGCCGAGGCCACAAGTCCCTGTTTTCTTTGGCCAGAATTGCGCACTCGCAAAGGTCGAAAAGCAGGGCGACCGGCCTGTTTTGCTGCCTGCTCCGTGCCTGCTGTGTCGGCCCGCCAGCCAAGCAAGGCGTCGAGCTCACCCAAGAACGGCATGCGCGCTTCTCGGAAGGTTCGGGCGGGTCGCTGGTAAACGCGCAGCATGTTCGAGCTTCGGTGACCCGTGCGATCGGTCACCCATGCCTCAGACATTCCCCGGGCAAGCGCTTCAGTGACGAAGAGTGCTCGGAGCGCATGAATCGCGGTCGGCTTGGCTGTAGCGGACCCCTCGAAAAGCTCGGCCCGATTGATACCGGCCAAGCGCAGGTGGTCGCGATAGGCATTTGCCCGCACGCGTAGGGCCTCCCCGCTCTTTGCAATAAAGACGCGGGCTCGGTCATCGGCCGGCGCTGTAAGCTCTTTCCAGCGAGCCAGCGCACGCGCTGTATCCGGTCGAAGGGCCCATGAGCGCGGGTCATCGGTCTTGTTCTCATCGAGCCGCACAAGTCCCCGCTCCGTGTCGACGTTGGCCCAGGTGAGCCGCTCAGCCTCATCGTGGCGCATACCCTCACGAGCAACGAAGCCAACGAAGAGACGTAGCGCCAACGGCGCCGAGCTGGCCACGAAGAGATCGGCCTCGCTTGGGTACAGGGTTGCCTGCTTCTTCTGCGAGCCTTTCGGCACACGAGGAAGCCAGCCAACCGGGATCGGATTGTGGTTCACCACCCGCAACGGAAACACCGCCAGCTTCAGCACACGGTGAACGATCTGGGCGATCTGCCTTCGAGTCGCCGGGGCAAGCTCCAAAGGTAGATTGGCCATCATGCGCTCGGCGTCATCGATCGAGAAGGCCTTGATGCTGACGGACCCAACCACCGGAAAAACGAACTTCTCGAGCCGTTGCTTGTCGTCGGCAGCAGATCGCTTCTCCTTCAAGTGATGCGGGAAGCGCTTGGCTAAGTCTCCGGACGTCCAAAGCTCAGCAACGGCCTGGAAGGTATCGCCCAGCTTCACCGGTGAAGGGATCCGAAGCTTGCCAGCGACGAGACGACTAACCGTCAATTCCAGTTCGCTCAGTCGCTTTGGGTCGGTCGCTTCAGCTGCGCGCGCAAGGATCTTCGGCAGCAATTCAACGTGCGAGGGCTCGCCGGTCGCTCGCAGCGCACGTGCCATTCCAGCCATGACGGCGGCGCGTGGCCTCGCTTCCGCTTCGGTCTTAGCCCACTGGACGTGGAATGCGGCTCGCCTGTTAGTGGCGATCGGAATGCGGATGTAGACCCGCCCGCGCATTGTGAGCACGTTCCCCGTGGCATCTGCTCGGGTTACACCTTGCCCCTTGCGCTTTGCCGCGCGTTCCTGCACGTTCATCAAGCTCATGGTTGTTACCTAACTGTGAGTCACGACCCTGGACGTTAGCGCGTCGCAGGGTCTCTTAGTCTTACGTGCCTTTGACACTAACCGTCAATGCTAATTCTTCTTCGAGCCGCTCTAGCCCGCGTATCACGCATAGCTTAGCGACCCTTGCCCGGCTCAATTGAGCGGTAGATGCGACCGCATCAAGGCGCGCCTCGAGTGCTGAGTCAGTACGAAACGAGACGCCGCTGAACGCTCGCTCGTCCTTGTTGGTGGGCTTCGTTGCTCCCATAGGCCAGTAAGATATCACGCGATGTCGGGCCTGTAAGGGAGCCGGATGTTGATTGTCTGAAAGCGATATCTTGTCGCGGGGTTAGCGATGACGATTTGTCCTGACGAATGTGCGCATCGCCATAGTGCGCATGTGACCGCGGCTGACGCGGTCGCTGAAGTACTCCGGCGATGCGTGGGACGGTGACACGCATCGGCAAAAGGCCCCCCCCCGTCCCTTTGAGCACCCGGCTCTGAGTTGACTCTCTTAGAGAGCGGCTCGATTTGGCCCATTTTCCCGAATGAAAACAAGGTCGTCACTCGAGTGCCCCGGCGAGCACTTGTGTCGAGCCCGGAACACCAGCACCGAGCGCGTTAGCGAGCACGCGCACGTCGGCGTTTGTGGCGAAGTGCGTGGTGATTGCGGCCGCCGTAGCTCCAGCTCGAACGGCAAACGAGCGGAGGCCGCCAACAACGGAGGCCCTCCACATTTCGAGGTAGGAGGCTTCTGCGGTGGCTTTCTGCTCCGCTGAAAGAGCCAGACTACCAACCAGCGACGGCGCAAAGTTGAGCGCCCACGCTTGCCACGCTGTGATCTGGTAAGCGCCTGGGAACACCGAGAGATCGGCCGGGAACCGCGTGCGCTCGACTTCGTAGAGCGCGAGCGCGAGCCCGCTCCCGGTGTGGCTTCCGTCATCGGCGACGGTTACGGATCCAGCGTTGAGCGCCATGGCCTACTGAACCCCCGCCGACTTCGCGTTGCTGGCGCCATGAATCCAATAGCCCGCGACGTCGGGGCCGCTGGGGACGCGAGGACGCGACCGCCACCGAGCAACCACGCCGTTCAGCGCGACGACAAGCTCTTGGCGCTCCTCGTCGGTGAGGTCTTTCTCGCCGCCGTCAACGATGGCCTCGAAGATCGCCTTTGCCATCTCCCTGTTGGGTTGGAGTTTCGTGCTCATCAGAGGTGCCCATCCCTTTGAGCCAAGCGCACGTCCTCGGGGGTAAGCCCAACACGCTTGCACAATTCTCGAAGCTCTTCGTCGAGCGGGATGCAGCCGGGGTCACCAGGGCGGCCCTGCAGCGAGCGCAGCTCGTCGGTCATGCCCATGTCGACCATGGTCGGAAGCATCGCCATTGCACTCTCCAGCCACTCAGGGCCCAGGGCTTGGCCGGCTTCCTCCCAGATCGTGCGATAGGCCGGGGGAACCTTGCCCGCACGACTGGCGCCGTTGACCATCTCCGAAATGGTCTGCCCCACCGAAGTGTCGAGGCCATCGAGAATTGTCGCGAGTTCATCGTTGCCGATCTTCGCGCCCAGCTTCTCAAACTGCTCGCGTTGGTCGCGCTTGATCTTGCGCCTCGCGATTGCTGACAAGACGATCTCGCTCGTCTTCTGGGCCTTCATGAGTTCGGCGGCTCGCTTCTGCGCAACCACCCAGCTTTGAGCCTGATCAATCGTGGTGGCTCCGCTTGCGGTGAAGATCGCTCCGACGAGATCCGCAACTTCGCTACGGGACGAGTTGAGCAGCTCGACGATCTCCGCCTTGGCAGCCATAAGCGGTTCCTGGTGTCGCGTTGCAGGAAGGTTGGTCAACGCGATGTTGATGATCGCG
>CAITIQ010000661.1 GCA_903892415.1 uncultured delta proteobacterium
AGCCGGCGGCTCCTCGTCAGCCCTCCGCGGCCCTCGCCTCCTCTTCCTGGGCGGCCTCGGGCTTGGGCTCCCAATAGGCGAGATAAGGTTGCATTCGGGCGGCGAGGTCGGCGGCGTGCCAGGGATGGCCGCGCCAGTGGACGAGGTTTAACCCCAAGCGAAAGGGGCCACAGCAGAGAACGAGTACACGCGGGCTCTCGGCATAGGCGAAGGTGATGGGAAGCCATAGGCCGAGCCGGCGAAACTCAAGCCGGCCATCGCGCAAGCGCACGAAGATCCTCGGCTCAACGAAGCTGAGCCAGAATGGGAGCCATAGCGGCACGACGAGCGCCATGGCCTCATACCAAGGCGCGATCGAATACCCCGGACCGGCGAGGTTGTTGGCAAGTCCATTCCACGCACAGAAGCCCGACACCATAAGCATCGCCGGCGGAAACCACCCTTCTTGATGCCAATGCCAGCGGTTGAGAGCGCTCGCGAGCGGGTCTGACGTACTCTTGTCTCGCAGCAGAAACCCAATACACCCTCCTGGAATGACGGTGGCCGCTCCAAGCGCCCAATGGCCTATGAAAACGAGGACCAGCGCGACGAGCGCGGTTGCCACGCAAACCCATAGCCAGACGTCGAGGCTGAAAGGCAATGCCAGCTTATCGTCTGACCCCGGCTCCTTCGGTACATAGCAATCAAAGTCGCGCTCCGGCTCAGCTGCCGCGCGCGCTTGGCGGTACGTTGCAATGTATTCCTGGTCTCGTTCGTCCACCAAGAAGCGGCGCGGATCCCACGCGCCCCTGTCGGCGAGGCCAAAGACCCGTACCAGATCAACGTGTCCTTCTTGCTCGATGAAAAGCGCCGAGCCGGTGCCGAGGAAGCTCGGGTCAGCTGACGAACGGTGCCTGAGCCGAACGCCGAGATAGCGAGTCAACCGGAGCACCGAGGGCGAGCCGAGAAGTTGGAGCACCCAGCGCGACCCAGCCGACGGAGTCTCCCCAAGCCGAACGCGGCGCAATCCGAGAAGCCAGGCCACCCAGCACCAGAGCGAGGCTGAGACCAGCACCATCAAGCCTGCTCCGTGCAGGGCGCCGAGGAAGCCAAGCGTCGGATGCAGTTCCCGGGCTTGGTACTGGCTTTCGGGTAGGGCGTAGAGGAAGGGCGCTAAATAGGTAACGAGGGCGAGCCCAGCGAGCCACCACGAGAACCGCGGCGGTGGCGCCCGAAAGCAATAGAGCGTCCGCGGGGCATCCCCCTTACGCCAAGCCACAGTTCCCTTGGGAAGCAGCGAGCAGCTGAGGGTGAAGACCAAGTGCACAGCCACAACCCAGTCCAGCCAGCGCAGGTTGGGCAGGGGCCTCCGGTCAAGGAGGAAGCGGCGGAAGTCCTCGATCTCCACGAAGGGAGCAGGCATCCGCTGCTGAACGAAGAACAAAGCTGCGCCGAGCAGCAAGCTCACGAGCAGCGCCCAGGCCGGCCCATGTTCGAGCCGTGGAACCAAAAGGTGATCTTGCCGCTTCATCGCGCGCCCCTGGGGCGCTCAGTAGCCACCACGAAGGTGAGAGAGGCTGGTAGCAACCCCGCCCAGTGCGGCTGAAGATTCTGCTTCATACGGTCTTATCCCAACGAGTGGACTCAAGTGCTCAGGTATTTTCGATCAAAGGGGTTTGCGCGCCTTTGGCTCGTGTGCAATCCGCAGCCCAGTGCTCGTACGTTTACGTGCAGGTCAGCGGCCGACCGGGGAGAGTCGGAGGTAGAGGTCGACCAGCGGATCCAGATCGCTCGTAACGAAATAGTGGTTGAGCGCCTCTGTGTATTCCTGCTTCACAGCCTCAATCGCAACTGGCCGCAAGCCGTGACGAACGAGAATATGCGTCGCGCACAACCTGCTGACGCGACCGTTGCCGTCTTCGAAGGGGTGAATCCTGACGACCGCCGCGTGTACCCAGACGGCGAGTCTTGTGCCCTCAAGCACGACGCCTTCGTCGCACTCGTCAGCAAGCGCTCTCTCCCGCCTCTCGAGTTCGCGGAACACGCCGCTCAGCTCGCGCTCGACATCACGGCTGTGCGTGGAGCGGTGGGGACCGAACACGACGCGCTCCGAGCCTTGCCCAGTCCGGCGATGCTTCCCCGCGTGCGAACGCACGCCCTCGAACAGCTGGAAGTGTAGGTCTTGAAGAAGCCTAAGGTCGAGGGGCCGATCCTTCCGACCACCTGCGTGCAATGCCTCCGTGATGACTTGTAGCCGCTCGGTGAGTTCGCGGCGTTCATCCACAGAATAGGTGTTGAGATCGTCCACGCCCGTCACCTTCGGAGCCAGGGGCGGGCGTCGATGTCCTCGATGCGTTGGCTCGCCATGACCTCACGCTCTACCCAGGCGGGGTCTACAATCGGTGCGCCACTTCGTAGGCGGCGCTCCTTGGCGAGCTCCGCAATCCGCGCCTTCCGAGCTGCCGGGTCAAGGCGAAGCGCCTCGACAGACCTGCGGAATCCGTGTTCCTCAAGCAGCGCAACAGCATCGTGAACCGGCAGGATCAAAAGCGCCGCGACTTCATCGACACTCAACCTGGACTCGGCGTACGCCTGCCCTGCGACAGCCATCACGTCTCGAGCTGGATGTGTGTGACGCGCCAGGAAGCCGCGTAGACCGTCGAGGGTCAGTCGGCAGCGATGGGCAAGCTCGGGTGCCGCCGACCGTGCCGCCTCGAGCCGTTGATCAGGGACATGCAAGACGAGAGACTGAACAGCTCTGACAACATCCGCCGTGTCCCCGGTCGCCGGTGTCGTTGCAGCAATCGGAAGCCATCGGAACGGCGCGAGCGCTGCCGCGTTCTCCTCAAAGACCTTCGTCGGATCGAGATGGGCAAGCGTCTCGACCAGGCGATTAATCTCGTCCAACCGTCTCGCCGCATCCGCACAGGTCATGACTCCCAGAGACACCATCGCCTCATGCGCGGTCACGAACACGAGCGAGAGTTCCAGCGTCCGAGCCCAGTCCTCGAGCAGGGTCTCCGACGCGGTACGCAAACGGACCCGCAACGACTGCTCCTGCGTGGCGAGAACCTCCAGCTGCGTGTTCGTCTCGTAGAGTGAAAACCCGATGGTCATGTGCTGTAGAGCTTAGGTCAGCCGAGCGACAGCGCAAAGCCGGGCGTGTTTGAAGCGCCTAATCCTCCCTCAGGTCAACTAGCCCTAGCGCTCGGCTCGCAGCTCGAACCCCGCACTCACCGGCGCGTGATCACCTGTGCGAGCGCCGCGAGCTTCTGTCGATAGAGACCTCGCGCCGCGATGTCTCCAGACGCTGGTCGAAACAGGTTCTGCACGTTCCAGGTTGTCAGCCTGAATGTACTCACCTCACACCTCGGGCCTTCTTGATCTCGACGCGCGTCATCGGGCCGCGCATGAACGTCATCGCCCAGCGGGGCTGGAGCAGTACGGTCTCTCCGGTGTGGGCGTCGCGCGTGACGAACCACCTCGGGCGGAGGTTCTTGAGCAAGCGCGCGAGCTCGTCTTTGCTCGCGCCGACGTGCGCCTCGTTGATGAGGCCGTCGAGCACGCGCTCGCGGTCGGCGTCGGTTTGCAGCCTGCCCAGACACCAGAGGCCGGCGTTGGAGAGCGAGCGGTAGTCGAGGTCCATCGGGTTTTGCGTGGCGATCACGACTCCAACGCCGAAGGCACGGGCCTGCTTCATCAGTGCGACGATTGGCCGCTTGGTCGGCGGGTTCGCCGGGTGGGGCGGTAAAAAGCCGTACACTTCGTCGAACACCACCAGCGCGCGCAGACGTTGGGAACCAGAGAGTCCTCGCACCCACGTGAGCACCTCCTCGAGGATGAGCCCAAGCACCAGCGCTCGTTCGTCATCGTCGAGGTGCGCGACGCTGATGATCGTAACCGGTGTTTTCGCTGGGCCGTTCGCGCGCGCGACCGGCGCCATCCACGCGCCGACGTCGAGCGTCTCCCCTTGTCGCCAGCTGGCAAAGCTCGGCGAGGCCAGCAAGCTATTGAGCGCCGCCGCTAGATCCTTGCGTGCCTTCGGCGGGATGTACTCGTCCAC
>CAITIQ010000662.1 GCA_903892415.1 uncultured delta proteobacterium
GAAGAGCGCGCGAAGACGGGTAAAGACGGTCGCTGCGCTGCGAGCCGAAAGCGCCGTCATCGTCTTCTCGGTGAAGTACCCGGCTGTGTTCTTGCCCTTCATCTCGCGGCGTACCGAGCGCATACGGCTGGTCGTGAGCAACCACCAAAGCTCGCTGCTGGAGCCAGCCAACGCTTGCACCACGAGTCCGTCCCCGCCGCTGCCCGAACGGCTGGCTGCTGCTTGAAGGAACTCACGCACGACCGAGAGCTCCGCATCGGCGAAGCCACGCGCGCGAAGCCGATGCCAAAAATCGGCGGCGTGTGGACTCTGCAGCGAGAAGAAGCGGTCAAACGACGCGTTGAAAACGCTGCGGTCCGCTTGCCTTTGAACCAGCACCGCTGCCAGCGCGCTTCGCAGCTGCGCGGGCTGATCAAACCCGACCAGCTGGATCGCTCGTACGGCCTCCAGCGATTGATTTGTCGATATGGCGAAGCCGTCGCGGCGCAGCGACCAGAGCAGCTCGCTGACGAGGAGCAACACGGCGCTTAGCTGGCTTCGGCTAGGAGTTTCTTCAGCGTGGGCTCGAAGGCGTCTCTGCTGGTCTCTCCGAGTTGCACGCCGCGGATCACTCCTTTGCGGTCGATCAAGAAGAAGGTCGGCAGCGCCGATACGAAGTAGTCCTTGATGGTGTCGACGCTGGTCGTTGCTCCGACCGCATACTTGATCTTTTGTTTGCGGACTGCGGCCAACGCATCTTCCTCGGTGTCGTCGGTGAGACCTACGACCCGCAGGCCCTGCGCGCCGTACTCGTCGGACAGCGCGTTCAGCACCGGGGCCATCGCTCGACACGCCGAGCACCAAGAGGCCCAGAAATCCAGCAGCACGACCTTGCCGCGCAATTGCTTGATGTCCGAGAACTCTCCTTGCGCGGCGGTCACGCCTTTCCACGACGCAGCGAAGGTGCCCACCTTATCTCGACGAAGGACCTCCAACTGCCCAGGATGCGCCTCCACCTCGACCTTGACGACGACGTTCTGCTCCGCGCGCAGAACGTCCAGGGTGAGCGTGCCGCCGGGGCCGGCCTTTTGCGTCGCCGTGATCAGCGCCCGAGGATTGGCCATCGCTTCCCCGTTGGCTCGGAGCACGAGGTCCCCCGTCTTCATTTGGACCTTGTCTGCAGGGGACCCGCGCAGCACGCGCTTTACCAGCACCCCCTTGTCGGCCAGGGCGAGCTCGAGGCCAAGCCAGCCGCGCGCCGACTGCGCCAGCGCTGGTAGCTCCACCGCAAGTGCCGCAAACGCGAGCAGACCGAGCGAAGTGCGACGAGAGATTACCGAAGAGGAATCCACCTTCAGCGGGATGCCCGACTTCACAGGCACGATGCGCGACATTCGACTACTGTACCGCCTGATGCTGCCGGTCGCACGTGGAGCCATTCTTCTTTTGCTCTTCACAGGCTGCCAGGAGGCTCTCGCGGTGCGAGCTCCAGGCTTGCCGGAGCCATCCTCCACCGTGAGCTCTGCGGAACCGAGTCACCTTCTTCCACTGCCTCCACTGCGTGAGGTGGGGCGAGGGCTCTCCGCCCATCCGGTAGGGAGGTTCGATGGCATACTTTCAGTGTCGGAGGGCTTTGCTTACGGAGCGCCCGATCGAACTGCCCCTGCCGTGGGGACGAGTCTCGTCGTCACGCTCGTGCCAGTCGGCGGAGACGGACCGGGCCTTCAATACGTAATGAAGCGGGAGGCTCCAGGTTATTTCCCCGAGGGGGGCGACTGGCGCTTTGCCGTGATTGGCGGCGACGGCGGTGTTCAAGCCGAAGGAAAGCTCGCGTTGTGCGCCCGCTGCCACGCTGAGGCCCCGCGGGACCATCTGTTTGAGCGACTTCACTGACCTCGCAAATGTTGCGGGGTCAAGGGGCGACCACGACAGCGATGCCGTGGGATCAACTCACGAACACTCTTAAGGCTGGCTCGTGAGCAATGGAACCTAGCGGATTGTTCCCAAGAATCGTGTTGGCACGCCGAGTGCTCTACGGCTCTTCGTAACCTTCCTTAAGCAAGCTTGAACCTAGCTTCTTCCTTCATCTTCTTCTTTTCTTCCCTCCTCTTGTCGCTTCCTTTCGCTCGTTAGCTTGTTCTTCTCAGCGCCTCGCGCGCACCTTCCCTTCTAAGCTTGTCCGCACGTTAGTGCGCCCTCGGGCGCCACTTCTTTGCTCAAGTTACTCGTCGGTACGCGGCACTCCCCTGGGTTGCCGCGTTTCGTCGTTTGTGGCTCGGCGCGGGTCCAACGACTGCAGATTTGCTGTGTCCCGCCCTCTAGGGAATCATTTGTCGATCCGGTGACGACATTGCTTGACTGAATCCGTGACTGGGAATACACCGCGTTCCTGTCGACTGCGCCCATAGCTCAGCTGGATAGAGCACAGGCCTACGAAGCCTGGTGTCGGAAGTTCGAATCTTCCTGGGCGCGCTATCCTCTCCCGGCCAAAAGCCGTTTGTTCTTCGGGCAAACGGGGCCGTTGGAGAAGCGAGGCAGCCTTGACTGAAGCTGACGACGCGGTCTTCATGGCTCTGGCACTCGAGCAAGCGAAGATAGCTGGCGCGCTCGGTGATGTGCCCGTCGGCGCGGTGATGGTGGTTGGCAGTGAGGTCGTCTCGGTTGGCCACAACCGCCGCGAGTTGGACCAAGATCCGACCGCACACGCCGAGATCGTGGCGCTGCGCTATGCGGCTCGCGCGCGAGGGCACTGGCGACTGGGCGGAGCAAGGCTGTACGTAACGCTCGAGCCCTGCCCGATGTGTGCTGGGGCATTGGTCATGGCGCGCGTAGATCGAGTGATCTTTGGGTGCCGCGATCCGAAGGGCGGCGCCTGTGAGTCCCTCTTCAACATCGGCCAAGATGGGCGGCTCAATCACCGCTTCGAAATCGTCGGCGGGGTGCGTGAAGAGGCCTGCGCTGCCGTTCTCAAAGATTTCTTCGCGGTGAGGCGTCCAGCCAAACGCGGAGTCGGCGTTTGACGTACTTTTCACAGCGCACCTGCTGGCCGGAGGCAGAGCCGGACCGCTCTGCAGAGTGCCCGTTCGATCTCACCGAGACCAACCCGACTCGTGTGGGTTTGGTTGAACCAGAGCGGATAGCGGCGCTCATCCAAGGCGTGGTCGCCTACGATCCATCGTCCTTTGGCGCTCCCAGTGCGCGGCTGGCCGTCAGCGATTACTACCGGCGTCGCGGACACGCCCTGGACGCCGAACGCGTGGTGCTTTCTGCCTCGACCTCGGAGGCCTACAGCTGGCTGTTCAAACTGCTGGCCGACCCGGGAGACGTCCTTATGGTTCCCGAGCCTTCCTACCCTTTGTTCGACTGCCTGGCGAAGCTCGAAGGCGTGCGCTTGGCGCCCTATGCGTTACGCAAGGAGGACCACTTCCGTTTGGACGTCACTGAGCTGTTCCGTCGGGTTGCCGACGAGCCCGCGGTTCGCGGGATCATCGTGGTCGCGCCGAACAATCCGACTGGCACCGTGCTTCACGAGGAGGACGCCGCTCTGCTCGAGCAGGGCGCCCGTGAGCGCGGACTCCCGCTGATCGTGGATGAGGTGTTTGCCGACTACCTGGATGTACCCGCTGCGATGAGGTCTCGCTTGCGGAGCTCCTTCGCCAGCAGCAACACCGCGCTGACCTTCGTCATGTCCGGCCTTTCCAAGGTTGCTTGTTGCCCCGGCGCCAAGTTGGCTTGGACCATCGTCAACGGCCCTGCCCCTTGGCGAACCGTCGCGCTCGAGCGGCTGAGCGTCGTGGCCGATACCTTTCTGAGCGTTGGTTCGGCAGTGCAAGCGGCGCTGCCTCAACTGCTCGCCCAGTCGGACGCTGTTCACGTCGAACTCAATGCGCGGCTAGCCGTGAATCGCGCGTCGCTCAACCGTGCGTGTGAGCAAACGCAAGGGGCCGTCCGTGTTTTGCCGTCCCACGGTGGCTGGTCGGCCATCCTCGAGCTGCCTCGCATCGTGACCGAAGCCGAGTGGCAAGCGCGGTTCTCCGCCGAGGGCGTCAAGGTGTCGAGCGGAGCGCTCTTCGATATCCCGGGCGGGCGTTCCTTGGTGCTCAGCTTGATTGTCGAGCCAACGCTCTTCCGCGAAGCTATGCAGCGCATGGTCGCCGCCATCCTCCCGCTGCTGACATGAGTCGCGCACGTCAGATGATTCCCACAGTGCATCGGCTGGCTCTCGTCGCTATCCTGCGGCGGCTTCTGATGCTCCCACACCTCGACAGAACCTCGTGACGCTTCCGAAAGGTGGAACTCAAACTGGCGCGGATGACGCAACGATCCCATCGCGGCCCAAAGGCGGGATCATGAGCGGCGGTACAGCTCCGCTGGTGGTTTCGCCCTCGGGTGCCCCGCCCGCACCGGCGTCGAATTCTGTGCGGCTGTTCGAGGTCATCGGACGAGGCGGCATGGGCGAGGTGCACCGCGCAGAGCAGCTCGAGCTCGCTCGCCAGGTCGCTTTCAAGCAGCTCTTGGCTGGCTCGACTGTTCGTCAGCGCGAGCGCTTCGCTCGTGAGGCAAGGCTCACGGCCCAACTCGACCATCCCAACATCGTGCCCGTGCATTCGCTCGAGTTGGCGCGTGATGGCTCGCCGAACGGCTACGTGATGAAGCTGGTCGAAGGCAAGACGCTGCGCACCTTGTTGGTCGAGACAGCGGAGCTCTACGAGAAGGGCCAAGCCATCGATGCGGCGCACGCGCTTCGAACGCATCTCGAGCACTTCCTGAAGATCTGCGACGCCGTAGCTTTTGCACACGACCGCGGCGTACTTCACCGCGACCTCAAGCCGCCCAACATCATGATCGGCAAGTTTGGCGAGGTTTATGTGATGGATTGGGGCGTCGCCCGAGCGATGGGCCACGATGACCCGCTCGATGGCGCAGACGTACAGGCCGCGAGTCCAAGCGTCGAGCCTGAGCTCACGCAAGCTGGCGAGGTCGTCGGCAGCGCCTCGTACATGTCGCCCGAGCAAGCCGAGGGGCGCAACGCCGAGTTGGATGCGCGCGCCGATCAATACTCGTTGGGCCTAATTCTGTTCGAGATGCTGACGCTGCGGCGTGCGCTCACTGGAGCCTCCAATGATGAGGTAGTGCTGGCCGCCAGCCAAGGGGACAAGGGCCCGTTCGAACACGTTTCCCCGCAGGTCCGCATTCCGCCGGAGCTCCGGGCAATCGTCGAAAAGGCCACCGCGTTCGCGCCAAAGGGTCGCTATCTCTCAGTGACCGCGCTGGCCGACGACGTTCGGCGCTACCTTGCGGGCGAGGCGGTCTTGGCGCACCGCGAAGGCGCTCTTGGCAAGGTGTTGCGCTGGATCGGTCGCCACCGGCGAACCACGCTGCTCGCCTTCGCGGCCGTACTCACCCTGAGCGCGCTCGTTACCAGCTGGGTGCTCTACCGCGAGACCGCGCGCGAGCTCGCAGCTCGAGAGCGAGGCGAGAGGATTACAACCTTCTCGATGGAGGCCTCAGCGCAAGCGCATCGCATCGATGCCGAGTTCCAGCGCATGGAGGAGGCGCTCGAGGGACTTCGAACGGCCTCGGAGTGGGCGCTGCGCAGTCCCGAGCCGAGCGGCCCCGACGGGCTGCTCTACTTCGATTCCGACTTCGCGAATCCCGCCAAACGCCCAGCAGATTTCACCTCGGAGACCCGGTATCGCTGGCCTGTCTCGGTGGAGTTCCCGGTCGCTGGTATTGCTCCAAGCACCAACCGCGCCGCCATCTTGCCGAAGTTGCGGCGCATCGCTCCGCTGCAGCGACACCTGCGGTCGATGATCGTCGACGCCGGTCGGGATAGTGATCAGCCGCTCTCGTTGGAGCAGGAGCGCGCGTTGCTGTTGGCGCGTAAAAGTCCGATTGACTACGCCTACGTCAACCTGGCCGAAGGTGTGATCTTCCTCTATCCCGGAATGGATTCACTGCCGCCTGGCTACGATGTGCGGACGGCCAGCTTCTACAAAATGTCGGAGAATAAGCGCGGCAAGCGCTGGGGCAGTCCCTACGTCGATTCGACCACCGACGAGCTTGGGGATGATCTCGTGCTGCCTTGCACTGCCGGCATGTGGTCCCCCAATGACGAGTTCCTCGGAGTGGTCGGTGTCGAGATTACGGTCACCAAGCTGGTTGAGACCAGTCTCGTTCTCAGCAGCCGCAGCACCCTACGCTCCAGCATCGTCGACGCCAACGGCAAGAAGATCGTCGACTCGTTCGATGCAGGAAAGCGCTTCAAAGCGAGCGGTAAGGACGAGTCGATTGAGCTTGCCGAGTTCGATCTGCCCGAGGTGGTAAAGGCGATTCGCGAGGGCGCCGAGGGCGTTCGCGAAGTGAAGCGAGAGGGCCGCAAAGAGGTGGTCGCCTTCACGCGTCTTTCGGTGCTCGGTTGGTACTACGTGGTCGAGATCGACGCCGGCTCGATCGCGGCTTCCCCTAAGTAACGGCTGCGCCGGTCGTAGCGCCGTTGGTGACACCGAATGCTGCGTTGCGGGATTGTCCTTGGCTTGCCATTGGCTTGATTCAATGTGCTGGACAACGATTATGCTGCAGTGCACAATGAAGCCAATGGGTCTCCTGTCATGATGTATCGACTTTACGATCTTCAGCGAAGTTGGCTGGACCCGCTTTCGCACTTCGCCGACGCCTCGGCGCGCGCCCTAGCCTCGAAGGAGAACCCGCTCTCGTGGCATCCAGCCGTCCGGCTCGCGAGTGCTGGTCACGCACTGGTTCACCGCGTCACCAAGCGCTACGAGAAGCCGAGCTTCGGCATCACCGAGGTGCAGGCAGGCGGCGGCCGCGTTGCGGTCTCCGAGCAGGTGACGATCGCTGAGCCCTTCTGCAAGCTCGTGCGATTTCAGCGCTGTAGTGATGATCCGGCAGTGATGCGCGCCCTCGCTGAACAACCGAAAGTGCTGCTATGCGCGCCGCTTTCGGGCCACCACTCCACGCTCTTGCGGGACACCGTGCGCTCACTCTTGGCGGACCATGAGGTGTACGTGACCGATTGGGTCGACGCGCGAGATGTTCCCTTGTCAAAGGGCGTCTTCCACTTGGACGACTACGTTCACACGGTGATGCGCTTCATTCGCTCGCTCGGGGCAGCGCAGCTGCACGTTGTCTCGGTGTGTCAACCGACCGTGCCGGTGCTCGCCGCTGTCTCGCTCATGGCGCAAGCGGGCGAGAAGACCCCGCTTTCGCTCACCTTGATGGGTGGGCCGATCAACGCGCAGGTGAGCCCAACCGAGGTCAACCGTCTTGCAGTGCAACATTCCTACGACTGGTTTGAGAAGCGGATGATCCACGTGACGCCGCCCGGCTACGCCGGCGCCGGGCGACGCGTCTATCCAGGGTTCCTTCAGCTCTCGGCCTTCGTCGCTATGAACCCCAAGCACCACCTGAAGTCCTACCTGCGCTACTGGGTGGACTCGCTCCGTGGCAGCTCCGGCGAGTCCGCGCGCGCTGTGCACGAGCAGTTTTACGACGAGTACAACGCTGTGCTCGATATGGACGCGCCGTACTACCTAGAGACGGTGAAAGTCGTCTTCCAAGAGTTCCGTCTTGCGAACGGTACCTGGGACGTCAAGGGCACGCGCGTGCGCCCTTCTGCCATTGAGACCACGGCGATCTTCACCGTGGAAGGCGAGGACGACGACATCTCGGGGCTCGGACAAACCGAGTTCGCTCATCAACTCTGCAGTGGAGTCCCGGCCGAAAAGCACAAGCACCACGTCGCCGCAGAGTGCGGACACTACGGCATCTTTTCGGGTCGACGCTGGCGCGAAAGCATCTACCCGGTGCTTCGAGACTTCATCCGCGAGTCAGATCAAGGAGTGGTGCATGTTCAGCGGTAAAACAGCGCTCGTCACCGGTTCTACCAGCGGAATCGGCTTTGCGATCGCCAAGACCTTGGCTGCGCGTGGTGCCAACGTGGTGATGAATGGTTTTGGCGACGTTCAAGGTCCCAAGGCCGAGGTCGAGCTGGTGAAACAGCCCTCCGCTCGCGTTGGTTATCACGGTGCTGACATGAGTTCGGCCAGCCAGATCGAGGCGATGATGCACTATGTCGCTGAAGAGTTCGGCGGTGCTGACATCTTGGTCAACAACGCTGGCATTCAACACGTGGCGAACGTCGAGGACTTTCCGGTGGACAAGTGGGACTCCATCTTGGCGATCAACTTGACGTCGGCTTTCCACACCACGCGGCTTGCCTTGCCCTCGATGAAGGCCAAAAACTTCGGTCGCATCGTCAACGTTGCGTCGGTGCACGGCTTGGTGGGCTCTGCTCAGAAGTCGGCCTACGTTGCGGCCAAGCATGGCCTCTTGGGGCTAACCAAGGTGACCGCCTTGGAGACCGCGCGAACAGGCGTTACCTGCAACGCGATCTGCCCGGGCTGGGTGCTCACGCCCTTGGTGGAGAAGCAGGTCGATGCGCGCGCCAGCAAAGACGGCGTGGGCACGGCCGAGGCCACTGTGTCGCTGCTTTCGGAGAAGCAACCGTCGAGCGCCTTTGTATCGACGCAGCAACTCGCCGACATGGTCGGCTTTCTGTGTACCGATGCGGCGGCACAAGTGCGCGGCGCGACTTGGACGATGGATGGTGGTTGGACGGCGCAATAAGCGCGCGCTGCGCAGTCCGTGCGTTTGAAGTTGAGAAGCGCTATCAGCAGAGGCTTCTCCTTGCTTCAGTCCTCCACGGGGGGAAGAGTGTCGACCATGTTCACCGTTGTGCGTTGCAGCGTGGTCTTTTTGCTGCTTTTCGGCTGTGCTGACTCGGGTACCGGGGAGGGCGGCGCGGGCGGCAATGGAACCGGCGCGAGCAACCGCGTAGCGCTGCCCTGTGACGTGGCTGACATCGTTCAATCGCGTTGTGCGAGCTGCCACGGCAATCCACCGTCTTCGTCAGCTCCGCAGTCGTTGCTCACGATTGCCGAGTGGAAGGCGCCCTCTCCGACCTTCCCGGAACTTTCCAACGGCGAACTATCGGTCGAGCGCATGAAGAATGTCGCTCGCCCGATGCCACCCTCAGGGCTCGTAGCAGCAGAGGAATTGGCCGTGATCGAGGCCTGGGTGAGCGGCGGCATGCAAGGCGGAGAGTGCGAGCCGCAGACCGTAGAAGACCCGATTCTCAACGCCGACCCGGTGTGCACGAGCATGGATTTCTGGCCCGCGGGAGAGGACGAGAAGCCCGGCAAAACACGGGAGGAGATGTTCCCCGGGATGCCTTGTCTCGACTGCCACCAAAACCCGGCGAAGTACAATATGGAGGAGGGCGCTGATGAGGTCTTCTCGATCGCTGGGACGATCTTCCCCACTGGTCACGAACCGGACCTTTGCGCTGGCCTCGATGGTGACAGCATCACTGACGTGCTGATTCGTATCGAGGACGCAAACGGCAACGTGTTCGACCTGAAGCCGAACGAGGCCGGCAATTTCTTGCGCAAGGCGAGCGTCGCAATGCCTTACGCGGCCAAAGTTGTCAGCGCCACTGGCGAACGCGCCATGAGCTACAAGCCCTCGACGGGCGACTGTAACCTGTGTCACACAGCGGACGGCTCGAACGGCGGCGACCCAAACTCGGCGGTGGCGCCTGGTCGTATCGTTGTGCCACTCAGCCCCTGAAGCTGAGCGCCTAGTCTCGAATCACCACGCGCGTTGGTGGCCCGCGGTCCTCCGTTGAACGCATCCCATGCCAGTCTTTCGGCAACTGTGGGTCCGTCCACTCGAACACCCACTTCGAGTCTTTGGGCGAGAGATTGACGCAGCCACCGCTCTTCAGTTCGCCGAAGGCTTCATGCCAGTAGGCGCCGTGCAGCGCGTGTGGACCGTGGAAGTTCTGCACGTATTGCACCTCGGAGTGGACGATGTTCGAGTCGCTGCTCGAGACCATCGTGGCCCAGCGAAACTTGCCGTCCACGCGGAAGGTGCCGGTCGGTGTCGACGCTGTCGAGACTGGATCCCGCCCGGGTATGGGCGTGCCTCCGCGGCCTGGTGAAATCAGCGTGGCAAACACGGGAGTCTCGTTCTCGTACGCGACCAACGTTCCACCGAACACCGAAACGTCGAGCCACGTTTTGCGCGTCTTTATGGCTTCCGTCTTTTTGTACGGCACCTCGTCCCGCTTCCGTGCGACCGCCGCGTCGGCTTCGCGCAGCCACAGGTCCGAGTCGCGCACCTTCAAATAGGCGATGGTTTCGTGGACCTTACGCTCCTCGGAAAGCTGCACGTGCGACAATCTGGGAAAGCTCGTGCCCGTCTCTTGGAACGTTTCACCAAGCCAACGGTATTGCGGCCGATCCTTCTTGCGAAAGAAGGCGATCGGGAGCTGCGTCTTGTCGTTTAGCACCACGCCTTCGAATTCGGAACGAGGGTAGGGCCGTACCCGGTCTTTGGGCACCCAGGCGTGATCGCTGGTGTAGAGCCACGTGCGCCCATCAACATCGTCATAGGCCTTCGACCAAGCGACCGTCGATCCACGAATCACCCGCGGACGTGCCTCCCGCACCAAGCCACCAAACGAGGGCAGGCTGGGCAGCGCCACACCGGCTGGCTTCAAGTCCAACAAGGCATAGAGCGGGTCACTCGCTTCGGCCTTCGCCTCGCGTAGCGCCGTGATCTTGGCTTGATGCTCCACGAAGTCCCACTCCTGTTTGCGCTGTTGAGCGAGCGTCGGCGGCTTCTCGAAACGCGGCGTACCAAGCGACTCGCCGTAGTCGTAGGGGAACGGGTTGTTCTCGAGGCCCGCGTGTGCGCGCAACGCTACGTACTCTGGGTCGTTGGGATCGAGCGTCGTTTCCGGGCCCAGACAGACATAGCCGTCGGGCTCGACTCGGTACCACTCTTGGCAGCCAGGTCCGATCATCTTGGCCGTCTCGCGCGCGCCGCCGAAGAGTCGAACCGAGCCGCCCAGCGTCAGGTAGCCAACCCAGCCGCGGCCGCTTTGCGGAGCCCGCTGAATCCATACGAAGCGAGCCTTGGCGTAGATTCGGTCCCCCGGTTCGGAAGGGGCTTCCTCGGTCGCCTTGGCGGTGGGCGTAGCGGTCGCGGCCTGCAAAGGCGCGCTGACCTCGGCCGCCGTGCCGACTGAGGCACTCGATGAAGACGAACCCGTCGTTGCAGCCGACGGGGCGTTGCCGAGCGCATTCTCCGAGCCGCGCTCGGCCTCGCTGGCACAGGCGGTCGCGAGAGCGCCTAGCACTAGCCAGAGTCGGAATGGGGGCCTCAAGCTGCTCATGATCGCGGTTGCCGGCCGAAGCATGGCACGCCAGCCCAGCGAACCCAAGTTGCCGGCGAACGCAAAGATCGGATGAGCATTGATCCACGGCCGGGTCTTTGGGAGAACACGCCAACATGGACTTCGAGCTCAGCGATACCCAGGCCCTTGTTCGGGACACCACCCGCGATTTCGTACAAAAGCGGCTGATGCCCGTGGCGGCGGAGCTCGATCAAAAGGAGCGTTTCCCCGCAGCCGAGCTGAAGGCGCTCGCTGAACTCGGCTTGATGGGTGTGAACATTCCCGAGGAATTGGGCGGCGCAGCTGCGGGCGTTGTCGCCTACTCGCTCGCTATGACCGAGGTCGCCAGGGGTTGTGCTTCCACCGCCGTTACGATGGCTGTGACCAACATGGTCGGAGAAGTAATTGCCGCCTTCGGCAGCGAAGAGCAACGCAGCAAGTACGTTCCGAAGCTGACCTCGGGCGAATACGTGGCCGGCTCGTTCGCGCTAAGTGAGCCGGAGGCGGGGAGTGACCCCGGTTCGATGCGCACCACCGCACGGCGTGACGGGGATAGCTTCGTGCTCGACGGACCCAAGCAGTGGATCACCAGCGGCGCGTACGCTGGCGTGTTCGTGGTGTGGGCGCGCACCGGAGAACAGTCCGCGGGAACTCGAGCGATCAGCTGTTTCCTGGTGGAAGGCGGTACGGCCGGCCTGCGAATCGGCAAACACGAAGACAAGATGGGCATCCGCGCCTCGAACACCGTCGCCCTGAGCTTCGAGAACGTGCGCATTCCGGCCTCCGCCCTGCTCGGTGAGCTGAACGGTGGTTTCAAGATCGCCATGATGGCGCTTGATGGCGGGCGCATCGGGATCGCCAGCCAAGCGATCGGTATCGCTACGGCAGCGCTCGAGGAAGCCACCGCCTACGCCAAAGATCGACGTCAGTTTGGTCGCCCGATCGGGGACTTCCAAGGCATTCAGTGGCAGCTCGCGGATTGTAAGACCGAGCTCGAGGCGGCCCGCGTTCTCGTGTTGCGAGCTGCCTGGCTGAAGGAAAATGGCCGGCCGTTTGCCAAGGAAGCAGCAATGGCCAAGCTCTACGCCAGCGAGGCCTCAAACCGCATCGTTGACCGCTGTTTGCAGGTTCACGGGGGCTACGGCTACGTGAAGGAGTTTCCCATCGAGCGCCACTATCGCGACGCGCGTGTCACCCGCATCTACGAGGGGACCAGCGAGGTGCAACGTGTCGTGATCGCCCGCCAGGTCACCTCCGCCAAGTGACGGTCTACCTGGCCTCAGTAGCCTTCGGGAGCATCTCATGAGCTTGTGTTGGGTCGTTACCGGAGCCAACCGCGGCATCGGGCTGGAGTTCGCAAAACAGCTGAGCGCGCGTGGAGATCGCGTCCTCTGCACCGTCCGCGATCTGAAGCGTGCTGCTGCTCTGCGGGAACTGGCAAAGTCTGCGCCCGGTCCGATTGAGATCTTTGGTTGCGATACGGCGAGCGACAGTGGCGTCGAGGCCTTCTGTCGTGAACTCGGTGAACGCCCCGTCGACGTCTTGATCAACAACGCCGGCGTGATCGGCAGCATGACCAGCCTCGAGGAGCTGGACTTCGCCGACATCACGCACACCTTCGACGTGAACGCGCTCGGGCCACTGCGGCTAACGCGCGGACTTCTCGGCGCGCTCGAGAAGTCCAGCACGAGGCGGGTGGTGTCGATCTCGAGCGGCATGGGCTCGATCGCAGACAACGCCAACGGTGGTGCTTACGGCTACCGTCTATCGAAGGCGGCGCTCAATATGGCCAACCGCTCGATGAGCGTGGATCTCCGTGAGCGCGGCTTCACCTGCGTCGCGCTGAATCCAGGCTGGGTCCAAACCGATATGGGCGGCTCGCAAGCTCCGCTGCCGGTGGACCGCTCGGTGCGCAGCATGCTCGAGCTGATCGACAGACTGACTCCAGCTGACAGCGGCCGTTTCTTGAACGTGACCGGAAATGACTTCCCCTGGTGACAGGTAAAATTTTGTTGCGACAGCGGCGCTCGGTTGCGTTGCACGCTAGGCTTCGAGCGTGAAGAAGATCATCAAAGAGATCCTGACGCTCGCGTGGAAAGTCCTCCGCTCCTACGTTTGGAAGTGGATTCGGCCTCGCCTGGTCAAGTACTTGGTGCTCGCTGTGATGGCATTCGCAGCGCTGGCTGTGGTTGGCTTCTTCCTGGCCGCAAGCTGCTGAGCCAGATGGGGGCTGAGCGTGGTGGGCTTGGGAGCCCGCTTCGCCAGCCCCGCCGTTCCACTACCGGCTGAACGTAAGCTTCGCCGCGAAACTTCCGGGTGAATTGAGCTTGATGCTCGCGAGCCCATTCTGCACGCAGCGCGCGGCCTTCTCACTCGACTCATCCTCGCCAGCTACACCGACGCTCGCGATGCTTCCGTCGGTCTCGACGATCACGGTTGCGGTAAGCGGGCCTCCCTTGGCTGCCGCCTGACACTCGCCGAGTACGGCCTTCGCAGCGCCCAGGTTCTTCCCTGCGTCCGCTTCGCTCCAGGCGACTGGCGGCCTTACTCCTGAGGGCGCATCAAAGTCGAATTGGTTCTCTGCAATGCCGACCTTGCCGCCGATCGCTCCCGGCCAGGATTGGGCGCGGAGAACCCCAAGCATGCAGTCTTCCGTGGAACGGTCCCCGAGCGTGGATTTCTTCAGGAAGGACTTCACCACGCTGCCCGACGTATCCACGTGAATGACGACGCGGGCCACGCCGCTGACCGCAGGCAACTTGCTCTTCGTCATGCACGCCACGAGACCGTCGTTCGCACGACCAAAGGCCTCATTGACGCGCGCCTCGTTCAGCGCGCCAACCTCCGCCTCCATCGACAGACCCTCGCCTGAAGAGCGGCGCTTGCTCGAGCCCGAGGTCTCAGGATCCTCAGCCGGCTGGTTCGCCGAGCTGGCGCAGCCCATCATTGAAAGCGCTACAAACAAGCTGCGAAGACCGTGCATGAGACCCTCAAATAAGACGAAGTTCAGCCGCGCAGCAACGAGTTGGCCACGACGACGCGCTGGATCTCGCTGGTGCCCTCGTAGATCTCGGTGATGCGTGCGTCGCGGTAGTGACGCTCGACTGCATACTCCGTGCTGTAGCCGTACCCACCGTGGATCTGGATCGCCTTGTGCGTGACGCGCGTGGCCATCTCCGACGCAAACAGCTTAGCCATCGACGCTTCTGTAGTGTGCTTTTTGCCGCGATCTTTGGTGCTCGCTGCCGAAAGGACGAGCAGCCGCGCGGCCTCCAGCTCCGTTGCCATGTCGGCCAGCATGAATTGGATGGCTTGATGGTTGAGGATGGGGCCACCAAACGATTGCCGCTCCTTCGCGTAGGTGCATGCTGCGTCGAACGCCGCTTGCGCAATTCCTACGGCTTGCGCCGCAATTCCGATGCGCCCTCCGTCGAGCGTGGCCATCGCGATCTTGAAGCCACCGCCAACCTCGCCGAGCACGTTCTCTTTCGGAATGCGAACATTGTCGAAGAAGATCGTCGCCGAGTGCGCGGCGTGGATTCCCAGCTTGTGGTCGGGCGCTGCGACCGAGAAGCCGGGCATGCCTCGTTGAACGATCAGCGCGGTGTGCTTCGGCTTCACGGGGTCGGCCGTAGAGATGGCAAAGACCACGATGTACTCGGCGTGCGGACCGTTGGTGATCCAGTTCTTGGCGCCATTGATGATGAAGCTGCCGTCCGGCTGCTGCTCGGCGAGCGTCTTCATGGTGCGCGCGTCAGAGCCGCTGGAGGGCTCTGTCAGCCCAAACGCGCCGAGGACCTTGCCGCTCGCTACGTCGCCAAGAATCCGCGCCTTCTGCTCATCGGTACCGAACTTGTAGAGCGGGTCACAGAAGAGCGAGTTGTTGACGCTCATGATGACCCCGCAGCTCGCGCAGGCACGAGAGATCTCCTCCACCACGCTTGCGTAGGCGACAGCGCTGAGTCCGGAGCCGCCGTATTCGGTCGGGATGCACATGCCAAGGAAGCCAAGCTCCGCCAGCTGCGAGACGATCTCGCTCGGCCAGCGCGCGCTCTTGTCGAGCTCGGCCGCTTTGGGCTCGATCTCGCGGCGAGCGAAATCACGAGCGCTGTTCTTGACCAGAATTTCGTCTTCGGTAAGGTCGAGTTCCATACGGGTTCTGGGCTAGTTGCTGAGCATTCCGAGGGTGACGATGGCCAAGCCAACGACAAGGCCTCCTACCACGAGCGCGAGCAAGAGGAACCCGAACTTCCGCCGCCTGCGGATCTTTGCCAGGCTCCGCTGGTGTTCGGCGAACGCGCGCGAAGCGTGAAAGCTCTTAGGACCGTCGTAGGGGTCGAGTTTGAGCCGAACAACAGGCGAATCTCCAGGCTCTGGAGGCTTTGAGGCCGCCAGGCGAGTCGGGGCTGCGGCGCCGCCAGGTTCTTTGCTAGAGCTGCCTTGTGGATTCACAGACTGCAGCCAAGCCTAACAGAATCGTAAACATCGTGTGCGCCGGGCCCGAGCATCGCGACGCGCTCGTTTCGGGCAACGCGGCGATGGCGCTGGAGACGGAGGGAAAGCAGCTCGACGTTGCGGTGCTGCGTCGCGGTGTCGAGCGTGTGCTCGAGGACCGCTCCAAGGGCTTCTACCTCGTTGCCCTCGATTCCGCGGGCTCAGTCCTTGGTCAGCTGATGATCACCTTCGAGTGGAGCGATTGGCGCGCAGGCGACATCTATTGGATCCAATCTGTCTTCGTCCTTCCCTCCGCGAGAAGGAGCGGCGTGTACCGGGCGCTCCACGAACACGTGCTGACGCTCGCGCGCGCGCACGGCAACGTCGTCGCCGTACGGCTCTATGTCGAGCGACACAATACCGCCGCTATCGCGTCCTACAGACAGGTGGGAATGAAACAGTCAATCTACGAACTTATGGAACAGGAAGACATTTGATCCCACGCACGGTAGCCTTTGTGCGCTCGTTGTTGGGCAGTCTGTTACCGCTGAGGTCGACATGTCGTTCGCCATCCTGCTGCTGATCCCGATTGTCGCGCTTTACGGGTGGTCGTGGATCCTGTTCGCATTCGTGACGCCGCCATACTTTTTGACTGGGCTCTATTACCCGCCGTCGTTGCTCTATTTCATGGGCAATCGCACCGCGATGGTCTTCATGGGCATTCTCCTCGGCGTGATCATCCCGCTGCTCTTATCGATGTTCGCCCTGTAGTCCGGCTTGCCAGCCGGCTTGAGTTGCTCGAATATTCGGGGATGCTTTGTCGCACCGCCGTCCTATCCGCTTTGCTCGCGTTGGCTGCTTGCAGCGCTGACGTTACCTCCCCTCCGACCGCCGGCAGTGATGGTTCTGGAGGAACCACTACGCAGGGAGGAAGCGCCCAAGGAGCAGGCTCACCACAGGGCGGCGCCGGGCAGGGCGGTGCGGCCGTCGGTGGCTCTTCGCAAGGCGGCTTTACCCAAGGGGGTAATGGTCAGGGTGGCTCTGTCAGTACAGGGCCAATGAACGGTTGTGAAACTGTATGCGGCAATGTCGAGACTTGCTTCGGTGTCAGCTGTCAGCAGGTCGGGATAGATTGCAATTCAGAGGCTGGTCAGTGTTTGGGCAATTGCCTGATAGACGCTGATTGTATGGAGCTTGCAGCTGCTGCCCAAGGCAACTTCGATCCTGAAACTGGGGCCTGCGTCAACGCGTGCAATGGCATGGGCCAAGGTGGTGGCATGGGCCAAGGCGGCGGCATGGGCCAAGGCGGCGGCATGGGCCAAGGCGGAGGCGGCTCCCAGTTCGCCTGCGGCCAATGCGTGTTTCAAAACGGTTGCGGCGCGCCCTGCCAAGGTAACCCGGATTGCCAAGGCTGGTTTGGCTGTGTCTCCAATTGTAGTGATCCGCAATGCGTCACGGATTGTACCGCTCAGTATCCACAAGCCGCCGACGAGGCAGCACAGATCTTCGATTGTGCCTGTATGAATTGTGAAAACGAGTGCGCGTCGACCTCTGACCCCTGCAATCAGGGTATGGGCGCGCCCTAACGCGATACCGCGCGAGGCATCTGCTTCGCTGCGGTCGCGTTCAAGCAAGCGCGTCCGCGAAGGAGTTGCGAAGTGGCGGAAGATTGGACTGAGCGAGACCTGCTCGCTACCGAGGCGCGCCTGCTCAGCGTGGAAGCGCAGGCCGTCTCGGGTCAGACCTATGGTCGTGTAGCCGAGGTCGAGGCGCTTGCGCGTGCGCTCGCCGCACGCAAAAGCACGGTGCTCCTAGGGCCGCCCGGCGTGGGCAAGTCCGCAGTATTGCGTCGACTGGTCCAGCTGATCGAGAAGCGGGCCTTCGCCGCGCTCGAGGGCGCAACCGTCTACGAGATGGCCACCACTGGGCTGGTCTCCGGTACCCGCTACACCGGTATGCAAGAGGAGAAGATCGCCAGCTTGCTTCGGCACGCGGATCCTCGCCGACTGCTATTCATCTCCGACCTGTGGAACATCCCGATGGCCGGCTCGTACGAGAGCAATCCGCGCGGCATCTACGATCTGATGCGGCCGGGTATCGAGGCCGAACGCTTGGTCTTGATCGGAGAGATGAGCCAAGGCCGATGGGACCGACTCACGCGCGAGTTCCCTCTCCTCGAACGGGACTTCGCCACGATTTCGGTGGTGCCACCGAGTGATGATGAGACGCGTGCGCTCTTGCAGCGGATAGCCGCCGAGCTCGCTCCGGAGCTCACCTTCGAGCGAGCGGCGATCGAGCGCATCTTCACCTTGGCGCGGAAGTTCATGCCCACGCTCAGCTTTCCTGGCAAGGGCGTCGACCTCTTGCGAAAGGTGATTCAGGTTCACCGCGGGCTGGGCGAAACGGCGAACCCCGTCCCGGTGGACGAGAGCGCCGTCGAACGCCTTTTTTCGAGTGAGACGGGGCTTCCTGAGCATGTGGTCTCGCCCAACA
Source organism: uncultured delta proteobacterium (assembly GCA_903892415.1). Classification (GTDB taxonomy): domain Bacteria; phylum Myxococcota_A; class Polyangia; order Polyangiales; family Polyangiaceae; genus Xiheicaenibacterium. The sequence goes on from CAITIQ010000662.1 coordinate 18,170, forward strand.
CCAGTGTTGACTACGAGGCCACCCAAGCGTTTCTCACGGAGCGCGTGCTCGGCCAGGAGGACGCTGTTCGCGCGGTCTCCGACGTTCTAGCGCTTTACAAGACTGGCCTCTCAAATCCAGACCGGCCCGCGGGCGTGTTCCTCTTGGTTGGTCCAACGGGCGTTGGTAAGACCGAGTTGGCCAAAGCCACGGCAGAGTTCGTCTTTGGCAGCCGCGATCGAATCTTTCGCATCGACCTCTCCGAGTACAAGGACTTTCACTCGTTTGAGAAGCTGATTGGTGACCCCAAGAAAGGCACCGCCGGGCTGCTCACCGACCATGTGAGAAAGAACCCGTTCACGGTGATCTTGCTCGACGAATTCGAGAAGGGGCATCCGAACCTTGCCGATCTGTTCCTGCAGGTCTTTGACGACGCTCGGCTCACCGATGCGTTCGGTGAAACCGTCGGCTTTCACCATGCGCTCATCTTCCTGACCAGCAACGTTGGCAGCGACATGGCGGCAGTAGATAGCGGTATAGGGTTCGTCGGGGAGCGCCACTCTGCCTCTGAGTTGCTCGAGCAACGCGCTCGGAAGAGTTTGGAGGCGCACTATCGTCCAGAGTTTCTCAACCGCCTGGATCGGGTGCTGGTGATGAAGCCACTGTCGCAGCTCGATCTCAGCCGCATAGCGCGGCGAGAGCTTGGTCGCGTCGTGCGCAGAGACGGCTTCGTCGAACGCGACCTACTGCTGGAGGTCGAAGACTCCGTGGTGGAGCTCCTGGTGGAACGGGGCACCGACCCGAAGTACGGCGCCCGTCCGCTAAAGCGCGCGATCGAGGAGATCATCATGATTCCGCTCGCGCGGGCGCTGATGCGGCCTGGGTGGCGTCGCTTCCAGATCCTCCGTGTTTCACGAGCGCCGCAGCGTCATGAGGACGCACCAAAGGCAGATTTGGTATGTGTGTCCTTCGAGACGACAGAGGCCTCGATTCGCCTCTCGAACCTCGATCGTAGGGAGCGAGTGAGCGATGGCGCCGGCGGCACGGTCAACCTCTCGGTGGCTGACATTCGCGCCCAGTTGGCTGACGCGTTCATCGAGATAGGGACGCTCGAACGAACTGTCAACGTCGCCAAATTGAAGGAGGAGTTGCGTACCCTGGACCAGCAATCGAGCTCGCCGGCGTTTTGGGAGACGGCCTTCGGCGATACCAGCGCCATTGCTCGCAGGCATCGCCTTACCGTCGAGGTGCGTCGGCTCGAGTCATTGCGCAGTGAGCTGCTAGCCGTTCACGAGTTGGCTGAGGCTTCCTTCGTCGAGGCGGATGACTCGGTGGCACGCGAGCTGATGAGCTCGTTCGCCCGCTTCGCTCCGCGTCTGCGGCGTGCACAGCGTGAGCTGCTCAAGTTTGAGGACGTGGACAGTGCTGATGCTGAGCTCCTTATCACGCCCGTAGGTGAGGACGCGGGAGCGCGTGACTGGTCCGCAAAGCTTGCTGATATGTATGAAGCGTGGGCGCGTTCCGTTGGCTACGAGGTGCGCCGTACCGAGCAAGAGCATGTGATGAAGGTGGTCGTCATTGGCCCGTACGCGCACGGCTATCTGCGTGGCGAGACTGGCGGCCATCGCGTTGTGCGACCTAACGAGGAACGGGGGCCACGGCGCAGCGAAGCGCATCTCGCGCGGGTGCGTGTGACGCCTCCTGGCGCAGAGACGCAGGAGGAGCTGCGCCTCGACGACCTTGACCCGATTCGCACCTACGACACGCGCCATTCCCACGGAGTGCGTGACCGTGTCACGCTCTACACGGACGGAGATACCAAACGGGTTCTCATGGGTCGTATCAACGCCTTCCTCGAGGCCCATATCGACCAACGCTGAGGGCCAACGACTTGACGGCGCGTCAGCTGATTGCGGTCGACGCGCGCTAACTACTTACCAAAACTCCGAGAAAGTGGCCGCATCCTTCGTTGGCACGGCGACTGCTAATGGGAGCCAAATGACGGAAGCGACGGGCCTTCACCTCGGCTTCGACTGGAGTGTAGCGCCTCCGCCACGTAGACCCTTGGTTGCCCGCGTCGTCGATACGACCTTTGGTGAGTGGCGCCTTAGTACGAAAGCCGGGAAGCTCGACGATAGCTGCCTAGCGTTACTTCAAGCCATGAGCTCGATTGGCATCGAGCATCTCGACCTTGGGCGGTTGGAAGTCGGGGATCCCGAGCTACTTCGTGCCCTGGTGAGGCAGGCCAGCTTAACTATGAGCGAGCTGCAGCTGGTCGCTTCTTGCGACCTTCTTTCGACTTCTCTACCAGTCGCGAGCGATCTTGCGGATCAGACCGGGCGACCCCTTGAATTGGGCGTCGAGTTCGCCTCGCCACGACTGCGCGCAAAAGTGGACGGGTGGCAATTGCATGACTTCTTGGACTACCTCCAAGCGGGCGTCGCTACTGCTGTTTCGGCCGGCTTACCCGTGAACGGCATCATCGATGACGCCACTCAAACGGCGCCCGACGTGCTCGCTGCCGAGCTCATCGCGGTGGCGGACTCAGGCGCGTCGCGTATCACCTTGTCCGACCGCCGCGGGCTCGCCCTGCCAGCCGCTGTTGGCTGGGTCATTCCGTTTGCTCGTTCGGTGCTACTCGCGCGTCGCTTTGCCCACGTGCCGATCGAGTGGGATGGACACAGCGTGAAAGGGGCAGCTGCTGAGAACGCTCTATTGGCTCTTTCCCGCGGCGCTGACCGCGTGGTAGCGGCTGCTCTGGGGGCAGGGCAAGGCGCAAGTCGGGCTGCCGTCGAGTCGATCGCCGCTCAAGATTTATCTTCGTTTTCCGAAGACAGTTGGCAGCGCCTGCGACAGTACTCTCAAGCCGCCAGCAAGCTGCTGGAGTTGCCGACGGCACCCAGTGCCAAACCCACCCACGCGATGGGGAGAGCCGCCAACTAAGACAGCCATGTTAATGTTGCTGTCGAAGGGTCAGTAGTAGGCGCTGTTTGGCCTCCAATTGGCGGGTTTGTGCGAAGGTCTCCGGCTCTAATGAGCAATGAACCGCGCTCCGACGATCCGCTCCTCGAGCGACTCCTAACCAAAGCAGAGGAGCTTGAGTCCAAGTCAGCGAACACCGTTGAGGAGGCCTTGCCAATTGCGATGGCGCTCTCACCCCGGCGTCGGTTGCCAAGCTTGCCCGGGCGCTATCTCGATGAAGGCCGACTAGGGGCCGGGGGCATGGGCGAGGTGCGGTTGGTGCGGGACGTCGCACTGCGGCGAAGCGTAGCGATGAAGATATTGAGCCCCGCGTCGAGCGCGTCTCCCCTGAGCGTGCAGACGTTCGTGGAAGAGGCGCGGGCGGTGGGGCAGTTGGAGCACCCCCATATCCCGCCCGTCTACGAGCTTGGCGCGGATGAGGCCGGGGTGGCCTACTTCTCAATGAAGGTCGTCAAGGGCGTCACCCTTTGGGAGCGCATGCGCAAGCAAGACTGGGCGCCTGGGTCAGCGGAGCGACTAAAGGACGGCATCGAGATCTTGCTCAAGGTCTGCGACGCCCTCGCCTTTGCGCACAGCCGCGGCGTCATCCATCGTGACGTAAAGTCTGACAACATCATGATTGGCGACTACGGCGAGGTGTTCTTAATGGATTGGGGGCTGGCTAAGATTCAGCGCGCAGCAACCAAGCTGGATGTTCCCAGACCAGCCGGAAGTCCGCTCGATAGAGTGGTAGAGGGAGTGCTTGGAACAATGGCGTATATGCCGCCGGAGCAAGCCATGGCCGGCGCGCTTGTCGACCAGCGCTCGGATGTCTTTGGGGTGGGCGCGGTGTTGTATGAGCTCTTGACTGGTCAATATCTTTATCCGGGGCATGACGAGGAGCTTGTGCTCGAGCAGGTAAGGACGTGTGCCTACAAACATCCTGTGGCTGCCGCACCTGACGTCTTCATTCCGCGACAGATCGTTGGAGTCGTACTCAAAGCTCTGGCTCGCGATCCACGTGAGCGTTACGAAAACGTTCTCGCACTAAAGCATGACCTCCAGCGTTTCCTCCACGGCGGGCTTTACCTGCCGAGAGTCGTCTTCGCTCCTGGGGAGGTGATCATTCACGAGGGAGAGGAGAGCGACTCCGCCTACATCGTCATGCGGGGAGAGTGTGAGGCGTACAAGACCGTAAACGGGGAGCGACGGGTCCTTCGCAGGATGGGTGCGCGCTCGGTGTTTGGAGAGGCCGCCGTGGTATCCAATATGCCACGTACGGCTTCTGTTGCGGCTGTTACCGAGGTAACGCTGCTGCGCCTTTCACAGCAGACGATCGAAGACGGGCTTAGCGGAGACCGCTGGGAGAACCTGCTGGTTCAAACATTGATTCAGCGCTTTCGCGAGGTGGAGGCGCGGCTTGCGGAGCTGGAAGGGGCGCGGTCCTCTCGTTGAGTTCGTGGCAACGCAGCTCCGCGGTGTGCCCAGGGCCAAGCTCCAGGGGCGGTAACGCGAACGCCGTTTGCGCGGTCTTGTGACGACATGTCACGAGGTGGGGCCCAGGGTCTAAGTGCAACTCAGATCGTGCTGCTTCATCGGAGAGCAGCGCTCCGTCGAGCGCGACGTCCCATCCCGAACTATCCAATATACGAATGACGCTCAGCTGATTGGAGGCGGCACCCAATTGCTCCTGTGCATGTTGGAGCAGCTCGGCGACCTTCTCCGGCTCGCGCTGCTTTCGCAGTTGCTGCAATTGCCGCAGGTAAGTCTCGGCCCGCGCGTACTCTCTACGCTGCATTGCACAGCGGCCAAGCTCCAGCAGCATTCTGGGCTGTCCGCTCTCGGACCAAATGACTCGTGCCAAGTCGAAGGACGAACGGGGCCTTCGGCCGTATTTAGCGAAGAGGGCCCGAGTCATTCTTGTTGCTGCATCCACCTTCGGTGGAATGCGTTGAAATAGAGCGCAAGCCTGCGCGATGTCCGAGGGCTGGGAGCTTGCTCAGGCCAATCCCAAGGCTCGGCTTGGTGCAACTCACAGCGCTCAGAGCCGCGCTTCGTTCCGTAAGGGCAGTGGCTAGCCCCATGCGGAGCATCATCAGCGCTCAGAGGCTCCATGACAACGGGTGAGACGGCTGGTTGACCGCGCATCTAGTCCGAGTGATCGATCACTCCATGACCAACTTGAATCCCCAACGTGTGCTCGTTGCCGTGGACCGTACGCAGGTCTCTCTCGACGCTGTGCGTGCTGGTCTAGCGTTGGCCGCAGCGTCACAGGCAACAGTTGGCTTCGTCTGCGTCGTGTCCGACGAGGATAAGACACCTGAGAGCGAACTGGTGCCGCAGCTTCGTGCAGAACTCTCTCTGGAGGCCGCCACCTCGAATGCCTCCTTCGAGTTGTTCATTCTACACGGCGAGATTGTCGACTCGATCCTCGAGCAGGCGGAGCAGTGGGGAGCCGAACTGTTGATCTTGGGTAGTCGCGGGCTGCGCGGACTCGAGCGGATGCTGCTTGGCAGTGTTGCCGAGGCGGTGGTTCGGCGCGCGACCAGGCCTGTTTTAGTGGTCAGGGCGCCGCTCACTAGCGGCTTGGTGATGAGCGCCTGCGATCTTGGCGAGTCCACGGAGACAGTGCTCCGTTGGTCGGCGAAGCTGTCGCAATGGTTGGGCGGGAAAATGTTGGCGTTTCACTCGCTTCAAGGCGGCATGGGCGACGCTGCCGTGGTTGCCACGGCGATCTTCAGCGGCACCGTGCCTGCGCAACCCGACGTCGAAACCACGGAGGGCCTGCGTACGCTTGCTCGCGCTTCGCTCGAGGTGGCGTTGGCGGCAGCTGGTGCAACAGCGGAGGTCGAGGTGTTGATCGGTGATGCGGCAGAGTCGGTTGCCCGGCGCGCGGAAGAGCTGGGGGCCGTGCTGCTGGTCACCGGAAGTCACGGCCGGAAAGGGCTTGCTCGGCTGGTGCTTGGCAGCGTGGCGGAGACGCTCGTTCGTACGGCACCTTGCTCGGTGCTCGTCGCCCGCTGAGCCTCATTTTGGAGCGTTGGCCTTCCGCACCCAAAGGCTGTGGCCGTCCGACGTCGACAGTTGGACGTAGAGCGTTCCCGCGCTCTCGACGAAGTAGGGCATGGTTGCATCTTTCGGAAGCTCGACCGCCTGCGCTCGCATGGCCCCAGGCGCGAGCATCCAAAGGCGGGGATAGCCGAAAATGAAGAGCGTGCCGTCGGAAGCCTCCAATACGTTGGAGACATTTGACTCCGTACACTTGACACTCTCCTCGGCCGTGAACTGCACACAATCCATCTCAATCCGCTCCCACCCTTGTGCGCGGCGCCGGAAGCTGACACTTCCGTCCAAGGCGTAGAGCGTGCGATCTCGGGTCAGGAAGTTGGTTAGCGATGCCGGGGCCTCGGGCGGTGTTACGTCGGACCAACGCGGCTCTTGGCCGTCTGCGGTGGGGTCCACTGCAAAGCGAGCCATATAGGCACGCGCCCGGAGCTGAGGCGTTGATACCTGGGTAGAGATGAACGTGCCTTCATCGTTGTCCGTCACTTGGACGAAGGTGAACTCCGCTAATGGCCCTGCGTTGGGCAGGGTCACGACGTGGCTTCCACCACCCTTCCAATGCTCAACCGCCAGCGTCCCAACATTGAAGCGTGCACTCACGGTTTGGAAAGGGGGCGCCAATCCATCCACCTTGCCAATGTCCAACGGGTCAGAGCCTTGATTGCACACTAAGCCGAAGCCGAGCAGGCTGCCGTCCGGCAGATAGTGCAGAACCGGGTGCCCCAGGAGTTGATACTTGCAGCCATTGCGACCGGCCGTGGGCCGCGGCAATGGCTCACCCTGTAGCACCTTACCGAGCGCTCGAAAGCGAAAGCCGGATTGAGCTGTAGCGTCGTCAGGGTCAACGGCCTCCTCAAGAAACAAATTGCCTTTGGGGGTCCGTATCGGCGGGGAGATCACACCCGAGGTAATCCAATCTTCCTGTTTGGCCTCGCTGCCGACCAGCTTTCTTCCCTCCGGTCGAAACTTGCCAGGGGTGCCCTTGACGCGAGCGCTGTAGATGGTGCTCGGCATGTAAACGTCGAAGGAAAGCGACTGTAAATTGCCAGAGACTCCGGAGACCCAGAAGGGGTGGGGATAGTTCGGGTCGGGAGAGGTCAGCCCATTGAAGAAGCCAGGCAATGAGACGACCTCACGGCCTTTGACTAGAAAAGCGTCTTGGGCGGGAGAGGTTAGCACCAGCAGCCCTTCTGCCACTGGGTGAGGAAGCAGATGCACCGTTTCGCTGTTTTGGTCTGAGCGCTGTGCCGGCACCAGCTCGTCGAAGGGGAAGGGCACGGCACTTGGTTGTGTTGGCGCAGCCTTCGTAACGGGCTTGGCCGAGGTCAAATCTGAGGTCGCGCTTGGTTGGGATCGCGGCAGTGGCCTCGGCTCGTGTGCCTCGCGGCTGCAGGCTTGCTGGAGCAACCCTCCAATGAGCAAAATCAGGAGGGCGCTACTGTGGCGTTGGGGCATTCTCATAGTTGTTCGGCAAGCCCCATGCTCGCATATCAGACAGCAGGTGATTAGCGAAGGGTGAACGTCGCACGCACGAAAGCCAGCCTGTCCGCCATCCACGCTCGCAGTTCAGCGTAGCCGAATCCAAGTTCTTTCATTGACCGCAGCCTAAGTTTTCGCGACAACTTCGCGCTATGACGACTGCCGTAGCAGGGACCCCAGAGCAAGGCCGAGTCTTCGGCCATCCCGCCGGGCTATTCACGCTGTTCTTCGCCGAGATGTGGGAACGCTTTTCCTACTACGGCATGCGAGCGCTGCTCATCTTTTACATGACAAAGGGCTTCCTCCGTTACACCGACGGTGAGGCGTATGCCGTCTACGGGGCCTACACCTCCCTCGTGTATATGACGCCCTACTTCGGTGGCATCATCGCAGACCGGTTGCTTGGCCGCCGGGTTGCCGTGATCCTCGGTGGCGTGCTCATGGGCATGGGCCACCTTTTGATGGGTCGAGAGACAAAGTGGTCCTTCTTTATCGCGCTGGCGCTGTTGATCTGCGGCAACGGCTTCTTCAAGCCAAACATCTCTACCATCGTCGGTGGGCTCTACGGTCCCGACGAGGGCGCCAAGAAAGACGGCGGCTTCACCATCTTTTACATGGGAATCAATCTCGGCGCGGCGATGTCGCCGATCCTTTGTGGCTACGTCGGTGAAACCTATGGTTGGCACTACGGCTTCGGCATTGCGACTGTTGGTATGTTGATTGGCCTGGCCGTGTTTGCCGCGCCAACCAAGATTGCACAAGCGCTGGTATTGCTAGGCGCTGTGGCCGCAACCGGCGCAATGATGGTGTTTCAAGACACGCTGATTCAGCTGCTGGTCGGCATCTTCGTCAGCGTTTGTCTGTTGGTGGCCGCGGGCGTGGGCGCGGTCGCGCTTCAGCGGGGTGGCGTACCTGCGAGTGCAGGAGGTCGTCCCGACTCCGTGAAGACGTCTCCGCTGATGGGCCTGCTTTACTGCATTATCGGAACGGCCGCTGCCGTGGTGCTGTTCAGCTTTGCTGTGCAGCACAAGAACGAGACCTCGTATGGACTCATCGCGGTGGGGCTGGTGGCGCTCGGCTACATCATCTTCGAGGCGGTGCGCAGCACCAAGGTCGAGGCTCAGCGCTTGATCGTCGTGCTGGTGCTGATGTTCTTCAGCATGCTGTTCTGGGCATTCTTTGAGCAAGCTGGAAGCAGCATCTCGAACTTTACCGATCGCAACGTGGACCGAGTCAGTGCGGAGAGCCGCGTCACGGCGGCAGAGGTTGGTAAGACCATCCGTTTCCGCGTGCCAGCAAGCTTGCCGGACAAGTTCAAGTCAGAAGCCGAGATCGCGAAGTTGCCGATGTTGGGGCAAGGCCAGCTTGGCTACGCCAACAGCAACGAGGAAGCCAACGCCCTGATTGAGATGACGGTGGTTCAGGATCTGCGCGCCGCCGGTGAAAAGAAGATGGCGGAGGCCTCCGCGGCCGAGAAGGCCGAGATGGGCACCAAACTCGAGAAGTCGATCGAGGAGACCAAAGAGCAACTGGCCAAACAGCCGCTCTTCACCATGACAGAGCTGTCTGCCTTGCGCGCTGTGGCCGCCAATGGGGACAACGCAACCTTGGCCAACATGACCGTTGCTTGGACTGTGACTGAGGCCAATCTGGGCATGCCACTCTCCGATAGTGAGCTACCCGCGTCGGTGTTCCAGTCCGCTAATGCCGTATTCATCGTCATCTTCGGTCTTGTGTTTACTGCGATGTGGACGTGGCTAGCCTCGCGCAAGCTCGAGCCGTCAACCACAGTGAAGTTTGCGCTGGGCTTGCTTCAGCTCGGGCTCGGCTTCGTGGCGTTGTGGTGGGCTGCTGGGCACGCGGATGCCCGTGGGATGACGGGCGTGACGTGGCTCTTGTTGGCGTACTTGCTACACACGACCGGCGAACTTTGTATCTCTCCGGTAGGCCTGTCGATGGTGACGAAGCTTTCGCCCGCCAGAATCGTATCGACTGTGATGGGAGCCTGGTTCCTCGCTACGGCCTTCTCCAACGACCTTGCAGGTCGTATCGCCGCGCTCACCGGCGTGTCTGGCGAGGAGGGGGAACAGGCGATTATTCCTCCCCCTGGAGAAACGGTGGGGCTGTACGGCTCAGTGTTTGGTCAAATCGCTGTGATCGCCTGCATATCGGCCGCCGTTTGCTTGGTGCTCTCGCCGCTTCTGACGAAGTGGATGCACCAAGATGAAAACGCGCCCAAGGATCGCGGTCACTGAGTTTCTGATCGCCTCGAGTGCGTGAAAGAGCGCATGCAGGCTAAGCTGCCTGTATGCGCTCTTTGACTTTGTCGGCCTTGGCGGTGGCATTCTTTGGTCTTTTGGGTGGTTGCGACGGTTGTTCGGAGCAGGCAGTGGGGCCTTGTGCGGCCTACGGAGAAGCCTGTGGCCAGTCGTGCAGCGCCGATTCAGAGTGTCCTGCGGGGCTCTACTGCGGCGACAACGGCTGCACCGCAGACTGTCTGCCGGACGGCAATGATTGCCCTGGCGGTGGCGTGTGCGACTCCAAGGGCCGCTGCGGCGATGCACAAGATGGCGGTGGCGGTGCTGGCGGTAGCTCGGGTCAGTTCATGCCAACGGGCGGCGGAGGCAGCGGTGGAGACGGAGCGGGAGGTGGCTGCGCCGACATCACCTTGACGCTCGCTCCGACCATTCCAACGGTCTTCCTGCTGATCGATCAATCCGGCAGCATGACCGAGAGCTTCGGCGGCGGAACGCGATGGGACGTCCTCTACTCCACGCTGATGGATCCTGCGACCGGCATCGTGCCGGCGCTCGAGGGCCAAGTGCGCTTCGGTCTAGCGCTTTACACGGGGCAAGAAGGCGCCACCTGTCCGAGCACAACCCAAGTTTCGATCGCCCTCAATAACTATGCTGCAATCGATGCCGTCTACGGCGCTGCAGGCCCGCTAGGAGACACGCCGACCGGGGATTCGATCGACGCGATTGTTCCGGTACTGACGGCAGTCATGGAGGAAGGCCCCAAGGTGATTGTGTTGGCCACCGACGGCGAGCCCGACACCTGTGAACAACCGAACCCGCAGAACGGTCAGGCTGAAGCGATTGCCGCTGCACAAGCTGCGTTCGGCCTGGCCATTACGACCTACATCATTGCGGTAGGCAATGACGTTAGCATTCAGCATCAGCAGGATATGGCCAACGCAGGTACCGGCAAACCGATCGACGGTAGTCAAGGCAACTCGCCCTATTACCCGGCCGGTAACCAACAGGCGCTGGTAGATGCCTTCAACGAGATCATCAATGGCGTTCGCTCCTGCGTGTTGACCCTCAACGGTGCAGTGGACCCAGCCAAAGCCGGGGAAGGGAAGGTCTTCGTGGATGGCTCGCTCGTGCCCTTCAACGACCCGAATGGCTGGAAGCTCAACTCCCCAACCGAGATTGAATTGGTGGGTATCGCGTGCGAGACGATTCAGACAGGCGAGCACACGGTCACCGCTACGTTCCCGTGTGGCGCAGTGATCCCCGAATAAGCCTTCGCGACGTTTAGCTGCGAGTCGCTCCCGACAAAACCGAAAGGACTCGCTCCACCGTGGTGGGCGAGTCCTTGGTCCTTCGTCCGTTGAGCGACTCTTCAGGCGAGCGCTTGGCCGCATCAGGCGAGCGCTTGGCCGCCCTCAGGCGAGCGCTTGGCCAATCAGCGTGCTTTGCTCGAGCAAGTGCGCCGCGCGGGAGCCAGTTGCTGGGCTGGCGCTAGCTGCGCGCGCTACACACGAGAGCGGCATCCGGCCGTCGATGAGGTCGGGCAGCCGAGCATTGATGAAGTACCAACCACCGTAGTTCTTCGGCTCCTCTTGCACCCAGACCAACGGTGTCCCAGCCGGGAACTTCGCCAATGCGTCTTTGAGCTCCGCTCCGAGTGGGTAGAGTTGTTCGAGTCGGAGAATGGCAACGTCTTTGATTCCTCGAGCCTCTCGCTCCAGCGCGAGATCGTAGTAGACCTTGCCGCTGCACAAGAGGACCTTGCGCACGGTGGAGGCCGGCTCGAGAACGTCCCCAATCACAGGCTGGAACTCCCCGTCGCACAGGTCTGCGACCGTGGACACCGGGCGGTGCATGCCGGCGGAAGTTGCCGCAACCCGGAGCAGGCTCTTGGGTGTCATGATCACCAACGGCTTGCGCCACGGCCTCACCACCTGGCGACGCAGAGCGTGGAAGAGCTGGGCCGGCGTGGTGAGGTTACAGACCTGAACGTTGTCTTCAGCGCTGTTCTGAAGGAAGCGCTCCATTCGAGCGCTGGAGTGCTCAGGCCCTTGGCCCTCGTAGCCGTGGGGCAGGAGCAGCGTGAGGCCGCTCAACCGATGCCACTTGTCTTCACAGGAGGTGAGGAACTGGTCGACGATAACCTGTGCACCATTCAGGAAGTCACCGAACTGAGCCTCCCAGATGACGAGTGCGTCGGGGTAGTCGAGGCTGTAGCCGAATTCAAAGCCGAGGACGCCAGCTTCTGAGAGTGGGCTATTCCAGGCATCGAAGCGAGCGTGCTGGCGACAAACGGCGGCAAAGGGCGAGTAGACCGCGCCGGTGTCCACATCATGAAGTACCGCATGGCGATGGCTGAACGTGCCGCGTTGAACGTCCTGTCCGCTGAGCCGCACAGAGTACCCTTCGTGAAGCAGCGAAGCGTACGCGAGCGCTTCCGCCGCTCCCCAGTCGAACGTGTCCCCTTTGCTTAGCTTCTCGTGCCGCTGCTTTAGCGTTGGGAGCACCTTCGGGTGAACCTTGAACCCTTCGGGGAAGGTCACCAGGGACGTTGATAGCGCCTCTAAGGTGGCACGCTCGACCTTGGTCGGAACGTTGGGCGTCTCCGTCGACGGGCCACCCTTGTAGGGCGTCCAAACGCCACCGAGCGTGTACTTGCCGATCACCCAGCCCTGCTCTTTGACGGCACGGAACGCCTCCTCGAGGCGGGCCCGTTGCGCTTGGGCGATCGAGGTGGCGAGCTCCTCGGTGATGTGGCCGAGGCCCCGCAGATGGTCGATGTACATGCGCCGCACTGTGGGCTTTTGGTCGATTAGCCGGTACATCGCCGGTTGGGTGTAGCGGGGCTCATCACCCTCGTTGTGCCCGTATTTTCGGTAGCAATAGACGTCGATCACCACGTCCTGCTTGAACTTCTGGCGGTAGTCCATCGCCAGCATCGCCACCTGCGCCACGGCCTCCGGGTCCTCGCCGTTGACGTGGAACACCGGGACCTTGAGCATTCGCGTGATGTCGCTCGCGTAGCGAGTGGAGCGCGAATCCTCAGGGTCGGTGGTGAAGCCCACCTGGTTGTTCACGATCAAATGAATGGTTCCGCCCGTCTTGTAACCAGTCAGGCCGGAGAGGTTGAGCGTCTCAGGAACGATGCCTTGTCCGATGAAGGCGGCATCCCCGTGGATGAGCAGCGGCATCACGCGGTTCATTGCGTCTTCACCGAGCTTGACCAACGTGCCGGTCGCGCTCTGTCGGCGCTCTTGCTTGGCGCGCACGCGGCCCTCGACGACCGGATTGACGAACTCGAGATGGCTCGGGTTGAACGTGAGCGTGAGGTGGATGTTCTTGCCGCCTTCGGTCACGCGGTCGGTCGAGTAGCCCAGGTGGTATTTGACGTCTCCCCGACCAAGGTTGCCTTCAGCATCACGGTCCTCAAAGGCCGCGAAGATCTCTTGCAGGCTCTTGTCCATGATGTTGACCAGCACGTTGAGACGGCCGCGGTGAGCCATGCCGAGCACGATCTCCTCCACGCCATTCTCCGCTGCCCGCTCGATCAGGAGGTCAACCAGGGCCATGGTGCTCTCGCCGCCTTCGAGCGAGAAGCGCTTGGTTCCAGCGCCGTACGACCCATGAATGAACTGCTCGAAGACCTCTGCTTCCGTGAGCTTCGACAGGATGCGCAGTTGTTGTGCTTTGGTGAGCTCGAGTCGGTTCTTGGTCGACTCCATTTGCTCGCGTAGCCAGCGACGCGCTTCGGGGTCTTCGATGTGAGTGAACTCTACGCCGATCGATCGGCAATAGGTTTCCCGCAGCTTTTCGAGCAGCTCTTTGAGCTGCATGGTCGCGGGGCCAGGGAAATCAACCGTGGGTACCGAACGCGAGAGCGCGTCTTCACTCAGGCCAAAGTTGGACAGCTCAAGCTCGGGGTGGCCCGCTGGTGGTGGTGAAAGTGGATTCACGTTCGCGTAGAGGTGCCCTCGGACGCGGAAAGCGTTGAGCAGCTGGTAGACGCGAGCGTGCAACGCAGCGTCAGAGCTGGCAGCCTCGAGCGCGCCGCGCACGGGCGCGACAGACGCCTCGGGCGTCACCGAGATTTTGGGCGCTACCGCCGCCATCTCGAACGTTCGGTCCAGCGCTGCAACGAGCTCCGTGTGGCCGTTCTTGCCGTTCGCTGTAGCAAGAGCTTGCACTGCGTGACCGTTGCGCCGCACGCGACCGACTCGCTCGTCGAAGAAGGCCCGCCACGAGGCGTCGACCGACTCCGGGTTGTCGAGATATTGGCCGTAGAGCTCTTCAACGAGCCCGGAGTTAATTCCGAAATTCAGGTCAGCCATGGGGTAGAGCCGATGCGAAAAGGGACCGGGGGCATAACGCGCCTACGGTCCGATCGAAAGGGTTGTGAAGGTCAAAAGGTGACTTGCAGGTTTGCGCCCTGGGCGGTGGGCACGAGTGTGACGCCCGTGGATTCATCGAGGATTTCAAGCTCGGCCACGTCATTGCGACGATAGACTGGCCGTTTGAGTACGAAGCCCCCAAGCATGAGGCCGAAGCCGGTAGCTTGCACGGCCGTAATGATGGTCATCCCCGCAAACGTCGCGCGGCCATCATCACTTTCGATCCCTTTGGCGATCGGGGACCAGATCACCGGGCCGATGAGAGGCACCATCAACAACAGCGCCTCCTCGTACTCGTTGTCCCCACCGGCATAGAGCCCGCCTCCGACGAGCGCCGTAATGGCGTGGGAAACCGAGAAGATGATGGTGCCGGACAGCCAAAGCGGCTTCCGTGCTTCACGCGCGATCCGGTAGCCAACAGGCGGCGCCTCCCTAGAATCAGCGACCGGAAAGGAGCGTGGAAACCGCCCCGGTTGCTCCAAGTAGCCAGGCGGCATCACGACCACGTCCGGCGTTGGTGCTGTCTGCCAGCCCCCAGCCCAACCTTGCATGGGCGGCATTGGCATTGGCTGAGCTTGAAAGGGTGCCGGTTGCGTAAGCGGGGGTTGTCCGGGCGAAGGTGCTGCCGGTGGCAAGGGTGCGGGCGGCTGTTGCGCCGGTTCGGAAGGGGCAGGCCCGGCAGAAGCAGCAGGTGCTGGGGGAGGAGCCGGTGGTGGCACCTGCGAGAGCGCCGTTCCAGCAGGCAGCAACAGAGCGAGGGAGATCGCAAAAGTCTTCATCGGTTCGCTTAAAAATCGATCGCCATGGAGCCACCACCCAAACCAACGGAGGCACGAAGTCTCGGGGCGGTTGCTTCGTCCTCTAATGGTACGCCCGTCGGTAAGCGTCGCAGCCACGTATCACGCTCGAAGGCCGAAACTAACGCCATCGCCAGACCTGCTGCCTGTCCGAGCCCGTTCAACACGAGCAAGTAGCTGGCAGTGCCGTCCGTTTCTGCGGTGCCAATGCTAATGAAGGGCCCAGCGACCGGGATGAACATGGGAGCTAGCTCGGTATCGCCACCGAACACGGCGACATACGCTGCGACAGAGCTGCCGAGGTAGAGCGTGCCCAGCGTTATGATTCCACCTACGAGGAAACGCTTGCTGGGTCCTTCCTCGGACTCGTAGCCGGGAGGGATCACCTCGCCTGGTCGCCACTCGAGTTTGCGTGGCCTTGGGTCACGCACGCCGCGACGGCGGGTCGGCCGGCTATCAAATTCCGGCTCAGCGCTCGGTGGCGGAGGAGGGGGCGCGGGGGCTTGCACCTGCGCTTGCGCTTGCGTGCCTGGACCTTGCGTTGCTGGTTGGCCACCAGGCGGAAGCTGGGGCGGGGCTGGAGTCGACGCGGAACCCAGCGCTGGCGCGGTCGTCACACTGGGCGGCAGCGGGGGCGGTGGCGGCGCGGCAGGCTGTGCGCCTGCCGATACCGTCGCTGCAACCAGCGCGACACCCGTCGCAATTGCTAGATGCCAGCGCATTTTCAGCCTGCGAGAGGTTTGAAGGCTTCCACTGCCTTCTTCCAAGCGCGGGCTTTGCGGCCGCTCTTTGCGCGCGAGGCCTTCTGCGCAATTTTCTCTTCCAGGTTCTTCAGCTTGCGGGCGGGTCGGTTCACGGGTTTTTCCTTGCTCAAGCAGTTACGGTTAAGAAGCGACGTTGGTGCCGCCTCGAGGGCGGGCGGATGCTGCCCGAACCGCTCCACGGAGTAAATGACTCGTGCCAGGTCGAAGGTTCGTCGGGGCCTGCGGCCGATTTTCTGGAAGAGGGCCCGAGTCATTCTGTTCACTCATCCACCTTCGGAGGAACCGGAGTGGACAGAGTCCACGAAGTGGACGGAGTCAACGGAGGTCTACGGAGTGCCGAAGGCACGGAGTGAATGACTCGTGCCAGGTCGAAGGTTCGTTGGGGCCTTCGGCCGATTTTCTGGAAGAGGGCCCGAGTCATTCTGTTCGCTGCATCCGCCTTCGGCGGAACCGGAGTGGACAGAGTAGTCGGGGCCCAGGTCCGCTCCCAGCGCGCACTTTCCTAGAACCGCGGCCCTAGGCCGTGGGGCTTGATGCTTCTTCGCCCATTCGCCCGAGCAGGTGAATCCCTCCGCCGAGTCCCAACCCACCAACGATCGCGACTGCGACAGCCCAAGGAGAGCTCGAGGTCGCAAGGCCCGCCAGCCCTGCGGCGGCGACGGCCATGCTCACCAGCACTGTCTTCCGTGGCTCGGAGAAGGATGACCCTGCGAAGAAACTAGCGATGCCCAGAACAACGAGGGCGTACGGGCTTTCGGCCGGTCCTAGCGCTGAAGTTCCCACCAAAAGCGCCGCTACGACCACCACCAGACCCGCCGTTCGAAACGTCGCGCGATTCCCGAGCTGCGCCGCTTCCGGGACTGGCTCCGCTGACGGTTCAACGTGCCTGCGCCTCTTTTTCCGCTTTCGCCGGGCAGGGGCCTCCGCTGGCGTGCCGTCTTCAGTCTCCACGCGCTGGAGGGTAGCCAAGAAGCGGCAGAGAGGCTAGGACAGCCAGGCATGGCGCGACTCGGCGCGATCGACATCGGTTCCAACGCGATTCGCTTGCGTATCGTTGACGTTGACCCACCGGAACTCGGCGTCAGCCCGCGAGGTCCGCGCTTTCGTCCGTTCCGCGAGGTCTTCGCTGACCGCGTGGCCGTGCGCTTGGGGCACGACGTCTTCACCCGCGGTCGCATCGAAAGTTCGATGATCGCGCAAGCCTGTGACGCTCTGCGCTCGTTCCGAACCAAGATGGACGAGGTCAAGGTCGACCGCTATCGCGCCGTCGCGACGAGCGCTTGCCGAGAGGCTGAGAACGCCGACGTCTTCGTTGAACGGGCCGAGCGTGAGGCCGGCGTATTTGTCGAGGTGATCGAGGGCGTGGAAGAAGCGCGCTTGGTTCAAATCGCGGTACGCGAGCGGATGAACCTCGAGAAGAAGACCGCGCTGCTAATCGACATCGGCGGTGGTTCGACCGAGGTGACCATCATGCGAGATCTCGAGCCGGTGGTCGCGCGCAGCCTTCCGATGGGCACTGTACGGCTGCTCGAGGCGTTTCTTGACGGCGGGGATCGGCTAGACGCCGTGCGTGAGGAGCTCTTGAGCGAATACATCGAGCGCATCGCCGGCGAAGCTCTGCGAGAGCTCTCTGCCACGCTCGACGGCGGGCTGGACATGGTCATTGCTACCGGCGGTAACATCGAGACGCTCGCGGATTTAGCGCCGCTGCATCAAGCCTTTCCGGAGAGCCGTGGCATCGATATGTCCGCGATGCGCACCCTGCTGCGCGAACTGGCCGCGCAAACGCTGGTCGAGCGTGTGGCTCGCTATTCGCTTCGACCCGATCGGGCCGACACCATCGTTCCGGCTGCCAAGATCCTCGATTTCGCCGCGCGAGCCGTGAACGTCGATCGCATCCTTGCACCGGGCGTCGGCCTCAAGGAGGGGGTACTGGTTGATTTGGCGATGCAGCACTTCGTGCCGCGCGATTTCTCATCTGAGAAGGCCAGCGTGGGCGAAGCCTGTTTGCGACTAGGTCGGCGATATCACTTCGATGAGAGCCACGGTCGTAAGGTGGCCTCTTTCGCCACCAAGCTATTCGACGATCTGATCAAAGTTCACGGCCTCGAGCCACGAGATCGCGTACTGCTTTTTGCTGCAGCCCTACTTCACGACGTCGGCGACTTCGTGCGCTACGAGGGGCACCACAAACACAGCTATTACGTGATTGCTCATAGCGACATCATGGGCCTTACCCCCGCTGAGCGTGAGGTCGTCGCCAACGTCGCCCGTTATCACCGCAAGAGCCCGCCTTCGCTCGACCATGAGAATTTTCGGGCATTGGCGCCTCGCCTCCGCACGAAGGTCAAGACCATGGCGTCGATCTTACGCGTCGCCGATGCCTTTGATCGCGAGCATCGGCAGGTCGTTTCGAAGATCTCGGCCAATGTTGAGGGCAACCTGCTCTGGTTGACGGTCGAAGGGGACGGCGAGCGAGCACTCGAGGAGTGGACTGTGCGCGCCAAAAGCGGTCTTCTCCGGGACACCCTTGGACTGGAACTGCGCTTGGTCAACGGCTCGGGGCCAGCGCCGCCCTCGTCTTGGCGAGTGCGGGAGGAGCTCCGATGAGAGGCTGGTTGGCGCTCTTCCTGGTACCGCTCGTGGCTTGCGCTGCGTCAGTTCCGGATCCGCGCGAGGCGGCACTGGCCTACGCGCGCGCCGCTGAAACGGGGGACGGCGACGCGGTTTACGAGATGTTGAGCGATGAGTCGAAGCGACGCTACACCGCCAACGAAGTTCGCGCGCTCGTGGCTGATGAAAAGGCTGAGTTGCGGCTCCAGGCGGAGGCCGTTCGTGCGGCTACCAAGGTCGTTACCGAGGCCTCGGTTCCCTACGCAGACGGTGAAGAGGCCGCATTGATTTTGGAGGGTGGTGCCTTTCGGATCAGTGCAGCCGACGCATTGCCGGCTGACTCGCGCACTGTGGTCCAAGCCTTGGGTCAGTTGCGCAAGGTGTTGGCGCGCCGTAGCTATCAAGGTCTCTTGCGCGTGTTAACCCCGCGCTCGCGAGCGGCTATGGAGGAGGACCTGCGGTCGCTCGTGATTGGCTTGGAGCAGCCGGAGGGCCTGGACGTCGAGTTGAGTGGTGAGACTGCGACCGTGGTGCTGCCTGGCGGTCACCTGGTGAAGTTGCGGAAAGAGGCTGGCGTTTGGCGCGTCGAGGACTTCGATTGAGGCCGAATGAAGTTCGGTAAACGTCAGTTGCTGCTCGGCGCCGCTGCTCTTACCTCCGGGCTGTTGGCTCGCAAGCCTGTGTTCGCTTTCGGTGAAGAAGGTGCGTTCAACCCGAGGATTCTTCTTACCGGTGATGCGAAGTGGGAAGGCGCGCGGATCAACGCGCCCGCTCGCTGGGCCTCGGAACTAACCAAGCGGACCAGCGCTCCCGGGCGCGAGCGCCCGACCATCGTGCGAGCCGACGAAGCCGATCTCTTGGATGAACCGTTCGCCGTTTGGGCGGGGGCAAAAGAGGTGGCTCCACTCACGACCAAGGAACTACGGAAGCTCAAGCAGTACTTTGGCTTGGGCGGCATGTTGTTCGTGGACGATCTCGACCCGAAGGTCGGAGCCTTCATGCCCTCGGCCAAGCGCGAGATCGCCCGCGCCTTGCCCAACGTGGGTCCCGTGGCGGTAGGCGCTGAGAACGTGCTGTTTCGCTCGTTCTACCTCTTGAAGCGAGCCTACGGCCGAGTGGAGGGACCTGCAAAACTCGAGATCGTCTCGCGGTCCTCGATCATCCACGTCATCTACTCGAGCCACGATCTGCTGGGTGCGCTGGCCACCGATGCAGAGGGCACCAGTAGCCTCGCGGTCACCCCTGGTGGGGAAGCCCAACGCGAGAAGGCGATTCGCTTGGCGGTCAATGTGGCGATGTATGTCACCTGCTCCAACTACAAGGACGATCAAGTTCACGCGGAGCACATCATGCGGCGTCGGGGCTCGAAGTGACGAAGAGCCTGTCCTTCGCCAGCGATCTGGGGAAGGCCGGCGCGACGGTGGCGGTCGTTTGCGGCGCACTCTTTTTGCTGCTCCTAGGGTTGGAGACGCGGCGAGCCTTTCGGAGTGGCAGGGGCTCGGTTTGGGTCGCGTTGTCAGGCCTCGTGGGCGTTGTGTTGTTGCTTCTCGCGGTGTTGCGGCCCGTGCTCGTCGAGAGTGCTGGCATCACCACGTCGGCCAGAGTCGTCGTGCTCTTCGACGATTCGCGTTCCCTGCGCCTACCCTCGGATGACCAACGCACTCGTCTCGAGATTTTACGCCAAGTTGCCCGAGAGCTCCCGACGGCGACCGACAGCGCGCGGCTTTCAAACTTCCGATTTGGCCGCGGCAGCGCCGAACCCGTACCAGGGGGTGATGAGCTTCAAGCGGTTGCGTTGGCCTCCGACCTCTCCAGCGCCATCGCTAGCATCGCCCGCAGCGCAGAAGAGCCGCCGGGGGCGCTGGTCGTCGTTTCTGACGGTGCGCTGGATCGGCCAACCAAAGACGGGGCGAACGAGCGAGCCGCGCTTGAGCTCGCTGGGCTCGACGTTCCGGTTCACACGGTCCGTCTCGCGGAGAAGGCACCGAAGGACGCGAGTGTGCGCTCGGTTCGACTTTCGGGGACGGCCATCGCCCACCAGCCGTTTGCCGTCCGCGTCGAGGTGGGGTGTGCGGGCGGTCTAACGTGCGGCAGGATTCCGGTGATTGCGCGTGAGCTTCCCGATGAAGGCCCGGCGGTTGAGTTAGCGCGCGGGGATGTGGTCGTTCCGAACGATGACGTCGGCACGGTCGAACTTGCGATCACTCTACATCGCGCTGGCGCTCGGGTGATCGAGGTGGTGATCGAGCCTCCGAAGGGGGACGTCTTGCCGGAGAACAACCAGCGTCTGGCGTCGCTCGATGTCGCACGCGATCGCATTCGAATCCTTCATATCGCCGGCCGCCCAACCTACGACGTGCGCGCGCTGCGCAACTGGCTCAAAGCCGACGCCTCGATCGATGTCGTAGCGTTCTTCATTCTACGGACGCCGACCGACAACGTTGGTGCGACGGGGCAGGAGCTGGCTCTGATTCCGTTCCCGGTCGATGAGTTGTTCACCGTTCATCTCGATAGCTTCGACGCAGTCGTGTTGCAGGACTTCAACGCCGTCACCTACGGCCTTGAGAAGCACCTGGCGAACCTCGCCGCTTACGTCCGCAAGGGCGGCGGATTGATTCTGGTCGGTGGGCCCGATTCGTTCGGTCCCGGACGCTACGCCGGAACGCCGATCGCGCCGGTGTTGCCCGTGCGGCTCCGTGCAGAGCAGAGGACGAACGGCGTTGACTTGTCGCTGTTTACGCCTGTCGTGACCGCCGCCGGCAAGGTGGCGCCCGTGCTTGCTCCGCTCCGTCGCGTGGTTGGGGATCGGCTGCCGGACATGCCTGGGAGCAACATCGTCGGTGAGGCCAGTCCGGGCGCCACGGTGCTTTGGAGTCACCCGACGCTTGGCGGCGAGGAGCGAATGCCGGTGCTTGCGCTGGGTGAATTCGGTACTGGAAGGGTGATCGCGCTGACGGTTGACGGCACGCATCGTCTGCTGTTCAGCTCCTTCGCGGTAGCCGAGGCAGGACGCGCCTACGGCGCTCTTTGGGAGGGGCTGCTCGGTTGGTTGATGCGGGACCCACGCTTCGAGTCGACCTCGCTTCACCTGGACAGCGGGTGCGTTGAAGGCGAGCCCGCGTCACTTTCGATCCAAGCTTTGCCCGAACACGCTGGCGAGGCACGAATCATCGTAGTTCGCCTGGGTTCTGCACAAAAGGTATTCGAGACCAAGGCGACGCTCGCGGGCGATGGGCAGCCCGTCAAGGTTGCGCTGCCCGCGTTGGCGGTCGGCGGGTACTCCGCTCAGGTGCGTATCGTGCCTAAAGGCCAGGCGGAGGGTGAAGACGGCGCCCAGCCAGCCACTCGGCGCGATTTCGCATGCGAGAAGGGGGGGGACGAGTGGGCTGATAGTCGCCCCGATCCGCAGCGGCTGATCAGCATCGCTAAAGCAACCGGTGGAGTGTCTGTCACGCCGGAGAACCTCGAGCAGCTGCCAATGCCGGGCACCACGTTCGTTGCGTCGCGGCGCAGCGAAGCGCCGGTCGCGCCCCCGTGGGTTTGGTCCACGGTTGCTGCGGTGATGGTCGGCCTGCATTGGGTCTTGCGCCGGCGTGCAGGCTTCGCCTGAACTTGCGCTCGCCTCGCCCGACCCTGGTTCGTGCTAAGGGTGCGACCGTGAAAGCGTGGCGAGCTTTGGAGGTGTGCTTGTTGACGTCCTTGTTGCCGTCCTGCTCCAGTCCAGGGGAAGCGAAGGAACTCGTGGAATGGTCCGAGCGTAGCGCCGAGGCTTATTGTCGGTGCACTTCTGCTGCAGATCCTGGCGCGTGCGCCGACGAGATTCCGCAGGAGCTGTTGCTTAGCTCTGACAACTTTGCGGATTTGATCGCTCGCTTTCGTGGTCGCGGCGGCGAGCGCTCGACTGCCGAGCTGAAGCGAGCCCGCGAGTGTGAGCAAACATTGATCGCCTGGAGGCTCGCTCGCACTGCCCCAAGCACCAGCCCATCCGCGGTGCCCTCCACCACGGGCAGCGCCAGCAATGCGGCGCCGACTCTGATCCCGTCGGCCTCCACGTCGAGTGTGACCTCGCCCAGTGCATCGAGTGTCGCGGCCCCGCGCGCCAAGGGCCCATCCGAGAACAACAGCAGAAACCCATTACGGCTGTGAGCTGAACGCCCTTCAACTCGACCGTGCCGCAAGCGATTGCGCCAGGCCCAACAGTTCGGCGACTTCTCCTCGCGACAATCCAATGCGGTGGCTGGCCCAAGAAATCGCCGAGGCCGGCTCCTCATGAAGCGAGAATCGCACGCTGCGTCGAGTCGCCACAGCTAGGAACTCTCGATAGCTATCAGCCAGCGCGCTCGTTCCCTGGACCACCGCCGCTACGTGGGTCTCCGCGTGGCTGAGCAATTCCAAGAGCCCTGCTCTCCGTTCAACGATCAAGGTCGGACTGAGTTCCAGCGCTGCATCGCCCAGCAGCTCAACCACCGCCAGCGGTCCCGTGCGAAGCTCGCGCAGCCTCAAAAGCGACTTTGCTAGCTGCTCTTCTGCGGCGCGTGATAGCGGCTTCCCACGCACAACCGCGGCGCAGCGGTCAGCCGCGAGCATGGCTGTTCCGACCGCCTGGTAGCCAAGCTCGAAGCTAGGCTGTGCGCGCGGTGCGGCCGCAGCGAGACTCGGCCTCTGGACCTTCGCAACATCCATGGCCGAGTGCCTCCTCGATTGAATCAGCGGCACAGGGCGCCTCGCGCTCAAGCGGAGCGCAGCTCAATACGCGCCGTCAGCTGACTTCTTCGTAGTGCGGTAGCTCGTGGTTCATTCGCAGCCGCTTCGCCTCGAGGTAGTTGCGAGAGTGTTTGTTGGGCGAGATCAGCGTGGAGACACGCTCATCCACCTCAACGCCAAGATCCTGCAGCGCCTTCACCTTGAGCGGGTTGTTGGTCATCAGCCGCACAGACTGCACGCCCAGATGCTCAAGCATCGCCGCAGCGCAATCATACTCGCGCGCGTCGTCCGGTAGCTCGAGCAGGCGGTTGGCGTCCACCGTGTCGTGCCCTTTGGCCTGGAGACCGTAAGCGCGAATCTTGTTGGCCAGCCCGATGCCCCGGCCCTCTTGGCGGAGATACAGCACAACGCCCTCTCCTGCCCGCGCGATCTCCGCCTGCGCCGACTCAAGCTGCTCTTTGCAATCGCACTTCAGCGAGCCAAACACTTCGCTGGTAAGGCATTCGGAGTGAATGCGGCATAGCACCCCGTGCTTGCCGCGCAATTGACCCATCACCAGCGCCACATGATCCGGGGAAAGACCAACGGCTGCGCGTCCGGCGCTGGCTTGGTCCTCTTCGCCATAGCGAAAAACGACCATGTTGAAGTCACCGAAACGGGTGGGAACGCTTGCTTCCGCGTGGATACGGAGCAGAGGCCGGATTGCCGAGTTGGCAACGTACATCTCGCTCTCCTTTGTTTGATGGGAGCCGCTGGAGGCCGAACCTTTGCTCATCCTTGGGCTCATGAACGTACGCGGCTGAAGGACACTTGGATTCAACTGAACTCAGACGCGAGGTGAAGCTTGGGACCGAAGTGACGCGACGTCAACCTCGGAAGGGGATTGAGGCCGCTCGGTGGATAGCGATTGAGTTCGACCCCGGGAGGTGCTGAAACAAGCGTTCGATGTTGGTCGACGAGCTGATTCGAGCGCTGGATGAACGCGGGGAAGAGGCGCTTCGCCCGGTGGTGCTTGTGCTCGGTGATGAGGCACACTTCGCCGAGGAGGTCGTCAAGAAGCTCTCGCGAGTATGCCAGCGTAGCGGCATCGCTGGCTTCAACGAAGACCGCTTCATCGCAGGTGACAACAGCGTGGATGACGTGCTCGCGGCAGCGCGATCGATTCCGATGATGGCCAAGCGTCGGTTCGTCCTCGTGCGCTCGCTCGAACGCTGGGAAGGCAAGGCCGAAGAGGGCGAGAAGTCCGAGAAGACCAGCAAGAAAAAGGCGGAAGCGCCGCTCGATAGGCTGGCTGCCTACGCGGCGGATCCTTCACCGGTGACCGTGCTGGTCTTGATGGCGCCCAAACTTCACGCCTCGCGCCGCATCGTGACGTTGGCGAAGAAGGAGGGCTTCCTCGTCCAATGCGAGCCACTCAAACGCAACGCGGTCGCATCCTTTGTTTCGCAGCGTGCGCGCGCGCTTGGCCATCCAATCTCTGGGGCTCTGGCCGCACATTTAGGTGATCTCATCGGCACCGACGTCGGAGCGATCGTCGACGCTCTCGAGCGCTTGTCGCTCTACGTTGGTCCTGGCGCGCCGCTCACCGAGGACGCTGTCGTGGCGCTGGTCGCACCCGTCCGGACTGCCATGATGTGGGACCTGACCGACGCTGTTTGCGCGCGTGATACGGCCAAAGCCCTCGTGGCCCTGAGCGAGATCGATATGGCGCGCGGTGCCGAGCTTCCGGTGCTCGGCGCGATCGCCGGCAGCGTCCGCAAACTGGCCCGCTTTCAAGCCGCCGTCGAAGCTGGTGACAGCCCGGCAGAGGCGGCGGAGAAGGCCGGTCTGCCGCCGTTCAAGGCGAGCTCGATGAGTCAGACCGTTCGTCGAATGCCGCGCGGCACCATGGGGCGCTGGCTTCACCTCCTGGCCGAAACCGACCTCGCGCTCAAAGGTCAGGGTAGGCGTGGAGGGCGGGCCATCCTCGAAGGTATGGTCCTTTCGATGTGCCGTTGACTGCTCGGTGATTTCGCACGCCGGCAGTGCTAAAACCCTCCGGCGTGTCGATCGACGCAACCACCAAGCGCTTTTACCCGGGCATCATCGGAGGTCTGCTGCTTGCGGTTGCCTACTTCCAAGGGTCGGGGATTTCCGCGCTGATCGCGGAGCAACTACCGTCCCCTGCTCCGCCGACGAAAGCTGGGTCGCACTCAACTTTGGGAGTAACTCGCCCACCTCGGGACGGCGCCCCCATTCTCAAACGCAACCCGTTTGATTCGGTGACCGGGCAGCTTTTTGCAAAACCGTCGGCTTCGGCCAGCCAAGCGCCCCCACCCGCAGCCGCGCCAAAACTCAGCGACGGCGCGCTTCCCGAGTGCGCAACGACCACCGTCTCGGTGATCAGCAGCGCGGATGACCCGGCTTTCAGCTTCGCCGTGATCAAGTCGGGCAGCCAAGCGCAGATGCGGCGGATCGGTGATTCGGTCGACGGCAAGCAGGTCGAAGCGATCGACGAAACGAGAGTGGTCCTCGCCTCCGGAGATGATCGCTGTCAGGTGGCGATGCGAAAGGACGGGGCTGGCAGCGTCGGCCAGGAGTTACCAGCGCCCACCGAGCGAGAGCCCGCTACCCCTGGGAACAAGTCAAAGCTCGGGGAAGGCATAACCAAGGTGAGCGACACATCGTTCATTATCGAGGAGAACGGCGCGCAGAAGCTCGCGCAGATTCGCGATGGGTTTATGCGCAGCGCCAAGCTCGTCGACGGCGAAGGCGTTCGACTTTACCGCAGCGCGCAAACCACCATCTTGGGTCAGCTCGGGCTCAAGAAGGGAGACATGGTTAAAACTCTCAACGGTTTTGACATGAGCAGCGTCGACCAATCGACTCAGGCCTATTCGGCGATCAAGACCGCAGACGCCGTCGCGGTGACCATCGTCCGCGACGGCAAAGAGATGAAGCTGGATTACCAAGTAAAAAAGTAGCTGGTCGCTCTCGTGCGACCCTAGGGCCGCGGAACGACCGGCAGGCTCAACACGGGAATCGACTCTTCGTCGTCGTAAATTTCGTCCGCCCTGTTTGGCTCCAGCCCGTCTCCGGCCTTCTCCTCGACCGTGATGCTGTCCGGGGTTGCCGCTGCAGCCGAGGGTGATTGCACGTCGAGCGTGGCCGAAGCCAGCGAGGTTCGCGGCTTCTCCCGGCTATAAATAACCAGCGTGTCCCCAGGCTTCAGCTCGTCGGTGCGGGCGCGGTGGTTGATCCGCTCCAGCATCCCGAGCGAGAGCCCGTAGCGCTTGGCGAGTCCTCGAAAGGAGTCCCCCTCTTTGGCGGTCACGAGAAAGCGCGAGCGCCCATTCTTCCGCTCGAAATGGTCGAAGAACTCCGTGGAGCCAACCACCAACAGTTGCGCCCGGTCAGCCGTTACGAAGCGCACCAAACGTTCATCAGGTAGCTCGCTAACGAAGGCCTGCAACACCATCTTGGCATGCAGGTTGGCCGTCTTATCGAGGTTGTTCCACTGCACGAGTTGGGCCTCGGATACTCCGAGGATGGACGCAACTTCAGCGAGCTTATCGCCCCACACGACCTCGTAGAAAATGCGCTGGGTTCCCGGCCCGACGGCAGTTCGAGAAGGCACTACGACCACGAGCTTTTCGGGGGGCGAGCCAGGACCGAGCTTCGCTGGGATACGCAATACGGTGCCCGGGCGTGGAGGCGTTGGATCCACGAGCCCATTGAGCTTGCGCAGGCGTGCTTCGGTCGTGCCCAGCGGTTGTGCGATCGTATCCAGAGACTCGCCCCAACGCAGCGTCATGCTCGAGGTGCCCGTCAGTGTGGGCTCGGGTTCTGGTCGCGCGGCGGCTTGCGCCGGAGGCGCGCTGCCGGAGACGCTCGCCACCTCGGCCGATACCAGCTTCCCTGGCGCGCTGGTCTTCACATTACTGGATTTGGCAGCCGTTTTTCCGCCATTGGTGGTGGGTTGGCGACCCTTCTCGTCGCTGAACGTTTCAGGCGCGTCGAGCACGAGCTCCTCGAGCCCAAACGCGGCCTTGTTGCGCGCAACGAATGCCAACGCCAGGATCTTCGGCACGTACAGCGCTGTCTCGTAGGGAACCCCGGCCTCGAGCTCCGATAGCTCCCAGAAGTCGTTGGTATTGTATTTACGAATGGAGGTTAGTAGTCCGCCGTGACCCATGTTGTAGGCGGCCATCGCTAGCTCCCAACGTCCGAAGCGCTTATGCAAGTCGCTAAGAAAGCGCGTAGCCGCCTCGGTGCTGCGCTCGGGATCCAGGCGCTCATCCACCGTCCGGTCGACGCGTAGGCCGTAGGCCGTACCGGCCTTGGGCATGAACTGCCATAACCCTGCAGCTCCTGCGGCCGAGACAATGCGGGGGTTCATCGCGCTTTCACACAGGGACAAGTAGACGAGGTCCTCTGGCAATCCCTTCGCCTTCAGAATCTCGCGTAGTTTGGCCTCATAGCGTCCGCTGCGCTTCAGCAAGCCCGCCGCAAAGTTCTTTCCCGAGGTGGTGTTCTTGAAATAGTCGAGATAGCGAATGAGTCTCGAATCCCAGCGGAACGGCAGGTCCGGTGGGTTTAGCTTGGCCATCCATTCCAAAGCGGCTCCCGACTTGGTGGCGCTCGGGGCGGGGGAGGGGGCAGTAACTTCCGGCAATCCGCTGGCGACGACCACCGGCATGCCCGTGGGAGCCTCCGCCTTCACTTCGGTGAGGTCCCAGAACAACATCCGGTCGACCTCGGAGATTTGCTTGAGCTCCGGCGACTCGGGGGAAGGCGCCGCAGCCACAGCCTGCCCAGCGATTTGAGACCGAACAGCCGGGTCTGCGGGTTGAGGAGCCGAGCCTGGCTTGCGCGCGGGCTTGCGACTCTCCTGCGGTTTCTGAGGCTTTTTGGCCGGCTTCTTCCGGGCTGGGCTCTTGGCCGGCCCCTTCGCCTGAGCAACTTCTCGTTTAGCGGTGGAACCTGCAGAGCGAGTCTGCGGGCCACTCGCGTTGGCCGCCGGAGCCACCCCCCAAACGAGGGCGACCACCGCGACGAATCCAAAGACTCGGGCGCGCATCGGGGACTGATTTTGCACGCATGACGCACGCGGTCAACTTTGGGGGGCCCGCGCAGCGATACCGGTGGTAACCCAACGTCATGTCTTTGGTCGGACTTCGCCGCAGTGCCAACGCTCCCTTGCGCGACAAAAAGCGCTTTCTCCCGACCAGCCGCGAAGAGATGGCGGCGCGCGGCTGGAGTGAACTCGATATCCTGCTGGTCTCCGGCGACGCCTACGTCGATCACCCAGCCTTCGGCGCTGCCATCATCGGTCGTTTCCTCGAGGCGCGTGGCTTTCGTGTGGGGATCGTGGCCCAGCCCAAGTGGACAGACCCGAGTGACATCGCGCGCATGGGTAAGCCGCGGCTCTACGTGGGCGTGACGGCGGGCAACCTCGACTCGATGCTCAACAAGCTGACCGCGCAAAAGAAGGTGCGATCGGTGGACCAGTATTCCCCAGGCGGCCGGCTCGACTGTCGGCCCAACCGAGCCAGTATCGTTTATTCCAATCTCTGCCGTCAGGCCTTTGGAGAAGGCACCCCCGTCGTGCTCGGTGGGATTGAGGCCTCGCTGCGTCGGATAGCGCATTACGATTATTGGTCGGATCAGGTGCGGCGCAGCATCCTGCTCGACGCCAAAGCCGATCTCTTGATCTTCGGTATGGGCGAGCGACCTGTATGGGAGCTCGCTCAGCGGCTTGCGGCTGGGGAGAAGGTGCGCGCGATCCGCGACCTGCGCGGCACCGCCTTCGTGATGCGCAAAGGGGAGTGGGAGCAGTTCGAGAGTTCACGTTATGTGGGTGATGGCAAAACGCTGTTGTTGCCTAGTTACGAGGAGGTCAAAGAAGACAAGGCGGCCTTCTCCCGAATGAGCCGCGCGTTTCAATACGAAACCAACCCCGGTAACGCGCGCGCGCTCCTGCAGCCGCATGGCACTGAGGCGGTTTACTTCAATCCGCCGGCGCTACCGCTCGAGACCTCCCTGATGGACGAGCTCTACGACCTGCCGTTCGCTCGCGTACCGCACTATTCGTATGAAGACCGTATCCCCGCTTACGAGACGGTAAAACACTCGATCGTGACCATGCGCGGCTGCTTTGGCGGCTGCACCTTCTGCTCCATTACCGAACACGAGGGGCGTGTGATCCAGTCTCGCTCTGGCGAGAGCATCTTGCGGGAGGTGCGGGCGCTCTCCCGAATGGAGGGCTTCTCGGGCGTGATCTCGGACCTGGGTGGTCCCACCGCCAACATGTACCAGATGACCTGCAAAGACGAGAAAATCGAGAAGTCTTGCCGGCGGCTCTCCTGCGTCCACCCTGGTATCTGCGAGAACCTGGTCACCAACCATGAGCCGCTGATCGACATCATGAAGAAGGTCCGCAAGGAGCCAGGAATCAAGAAGGTCTTTATCGCCTCCGGCGTGCGCTATGACCTAGCCGAGCGTAGTCCCGAGTTCATCAAGGAGCTCGCTACGCATCATACGGGCGGGCAACTTTCGGTCGCTCCCGAGCACAACAACCCCGACGTGCTCGAGCGGATGAAGAAGCCGGCGATCGACTCGTATGAACGCTTCGCTGATAGCTTCCGTTGCGCGAGTGAGAAGGCCGGCAAAGACCAGTACCTGGTGCCCTACTTCATCTCCGGTCACCCGGGCTCCTCGCTCGCAGAGATGGTCGACCTTGCGCTTTGGCTGAAGGCCAACAACATGCGGCCGCGCCAAGTACAGGACTTCATCCCGACCCCGATGTCGATGGCGGCTAGTATGTATTATACGGGGCTCGACCCGTTTACGCAGAACCCCGTCTACACGGCGAAGTCGATGGAGGAGAAGCGGCTGCAAAAGGCGCTGTTGCTCTATTGGGACCCGACCCACCATGATGAAGTTAGAGAAGCGCTGACACGGGTTGGTCGAACGGATCTCATTGGTTCTCGGCCCGACTGTCTGGTGCCTGCGGCGTCAGGTAAAGGCTCCTTGCCAATTCATATGCGCCGTCGAACGTTCGCTAAGCCGACTGGCAAAGCGGCCCTGCGCCGGGGTCCTCGGAACTAGGCTTGGCTAGCGCCGTCCCAGGGAGCAGTAAGCTTCGCCATGGTCGAGTCCGAGACTGAGGGTGATCGGATGGACAAGCCGGCTGCAACGTCATTCTGGCTCGTCGCCTTTCTTCCGCTTGGGGCGGTCATCGTATATGGCTCGAGTCGTCATCTCTACGCGCTTTGCGATTGGGCATTGTGGCTACTGGCGCCTGTGCTCGCGATGTTGGCTCTGGCCGCGCGCAATGAGCTGAGGGCCTTGCCCGCCGAGGGGTATGCTTCCCGCCGGATAGCGCAGAAGCGAAATATCGTGATCGAGGTCGCGATGGCTTTGGTGGCTCTTATGCTTGCTCTTGTCCGACCCGGTTTTGTTAACACCCCCAATGAAGTTGCAGCCTGCTTAGGCGACTATGCGAAGCCGGAGTTGCAACCTGCCGATATCCAGCGTGCTCGCAACGAGGGCCTGCCAACGTGCTTTGACGGAGGGCAAAAGCTCCGGGGGCGTCAGGCCGCCCATCTCCCTGTCGAACTCGGTCGCGACTCCACGAACCAGATGCCCGTCGTCGTCTTTGCCTACGATCAGGGATGCAATGGGCCCGATGTGCGAGTTGCTATTCGCTACCGTGGAGTGGAGCAGTCGGCGTGCTGTCGGCTGAACGCCAGGCCTATTTGGGCCGAGGGCATGGGCCGTTGGTACGTTGGTTGTGAACCAGCTGGTGCCCAACCGAGTAACGCGGGCCCTCCAAGAGGCTGTGGTGCGCGTACTAGCCAGTGACGCCTGCAGAGCAGAAGCTTAGGTTCTGTCGAATGATCGATTGCTTATATTCGCCTAGACCTTTGTTGCGACGGCCCGCAACCTGATGACTAACTGTGGCTGCTCTTGGCCACCAAGGGAGGTGCCCATGAAAGAGTCGCTCGCGTACCACGTGCGTAGATCCATATTCATCTCGCTCGCACAGATGGCGTGGGCGGACGGCAAGCTGCACGCGAGTGAGCTCGCCGCGCTGCGTGGAGCCGCCTTCAGCCTCGACTTGCTCGATCGGCATACGGGCGTCGCTGGCATGCTCTCGCTGGGCCCGGCTAGGCTTCCTCCTGTAGAGTTCTCCGACCTCAATCGTACAGAGCGAGGCTTGTGCGTGGCCGCTGCTGCCTGGGCAGCCCTCACCGACGACCTGCAAAGCCACCCCGAGACCTTTGTATTGTCGTGGCTTGCGACGCATGCGGGGCTGGACGAGGAGATCGTTGAGGAACTCAGCGAGCTGGCTTGGCGGACGAGGGCGTTGCGGCCTAACGACCTCGATTGGGAGTCGGAGTTCGATGCGTTGCTGATTGCCGCAAAGCTCTTGCTGGACCATCAGATGATGCTCCCCGCCGCTGGTCCTTTCAGTGGAGGGGCCTCTCTCTTGACCCCTCTTTCGTAATGCGAATTAGTGGATATCGAAGCGGTCGAGGTGCATGACTTTGCTCCAGGCAGCTACGAAGTCCCGAACGAACGCGGCCTCTGCGTCCGCGCTTGCATAAACCTCGGCAAGGGCGCGCAGCTGAGAGTTGGAGCCAAAGACGAGGTCAACCACAGTCGCGGCCCAGGCACGCTCACCCGTCTCTTGGTTCAGCCCCTCCAAACTACCGTCGGCGCTGCGTTGCCACTTGGTGCTCCTATCGAGCAGATTCACGAAGAAGTCATTGCTCAGGCTCTCGGGGCGGCTCGTAAAGACTCCCTTCGCGCTTCCAGCAAAATTGATATTCAGCACGCGCAGACCCCCAACCAGCACAGTCATCTCCGGCGCGGAAAGGTTTAGCAGTTGCGCCTTGTCAATCAGTAGCTCGGCTCCGGCAGCTTCTAGGCCCTCTCGCGCGTAGTTGCGAAAGCCGTCGGCGCTGGGTTCAAGGACGGCGAAAGAATCGACGTCGGTCTGGTCCTGGGTCGCATCGGTTCGGCCGGGCGAGAACGGTACCATCACATCATGCCCAGCGCGTTTGGCCGCTGCTTCTACGGCCGCGCAGCCGCCCAGGACGATCAGATCGGCGAGCGATACCTTCTTATCGCCGGGGGCGTTTGCGTTGAAATCGGCTTGGAGAGCCTCGAGCTGCGCTAGCACCTTCGCCAGCTCTACGGGTTGATTGACTTCCCACTCCTTTTGCGGTGCGAGTCGAATGCGGGCGCCATTCGCGCCGCCGCGCTTGTCACTGCCGCGGAAGGTCGAGGCGGAGGCCCAGGCAGTCGCCACCAACTGCGATATACTGAGCCCGGAAGCTAACAGCTTGACCTTCAGCGCTGCGACATCTGCGTCGTCGATCAACGGATGGTCGACGGCTGGCGTTGGGTCTTGCCAAATCAATATCTCCTTCGGAACGAGCGGCCCGAGGTACCTCGCGCGCGGCCCCATGTCGCGGTGGGTGAGCTTGAACCAGGCTCGCGTGAACGCGTCTGCGAGCTCCGCAGGGTTCTGGAGGAAGCGCCTCGCGATCTTCTCGTAGGCTGGGTCTGCCTTGAGCGCGAGGTCGGCAGTCGTCATCATCGGAGCGTGGCGCTGGCTCGGGTCGTGGGCGTCAGGTACTGCATTGGCCGCAGTGGGATCCGTGGGTTTCCACTGATGGGCGCCGGCCGGGCTCTTGCTGAGCTCCCATTCGTAGCCAAAGAGCGTTTCAAAGTAGCCGTGATCCCACTTGATCGGGTTGGGCGTCCATGCGCCTTCGATGCCACTGGTGATCGTGTCATGGCCGTTGCCCTTGCCGAGATTGTTCTTCCAACCGAGGCCTTGCTCTTCGAGCGGCGCCGCTTCAGGCTCACGGCCAACGTAATGTGCCGGATCGCCCGCGCCGTGGGCTTTGCCGAAGGTATGGCCGCCAGCGATTAGCGCCACCGTTTCTTCATCGTTCATCGCCATACGTGCGAAGGTTTCGCGGATGTCGCGCGCAGAGGCGAGCGGGTCTGGCTGGCCGTTAGGGCCTTCGGGATTGACGTAGATGAGGCCCATCTGCACTGCGCCTAATGGGTTATCCAACTGTCGATCCCCTCGGTAGCGCTCGTCTCCCAGCCACTTGGTCTCGCTACCCCAATCGATCTCTTCTTCTGGCTCCCAGATATCTGGGCGGCCTCCCGCGAAGCCGAAGGTCTTGAGCCCCATCGAATCGATTGCCACCGTGCCCGCGAGAATCAGCAAGTCAGCCCATGATAGCTTGCGGCCGTACTTCTGCTTGATCGGCCAGAGCAAGCGGCGCGCCTTATCGAGGTTGCCGTTATCGGGCCAGCTATTGAGCGGCGCGAATCGCTGCGCGCCAGTTCCTCCTCCTCCCCGGCCATCGGCAATGCGGTAGGTCCCAGCCGCATGCCAGGTCATACGCACGAAGAAGGGACCATAATGCCCGTAGTCCGCCGGCCAGAAACTCTGTGAGTCGGTCATTATGGCGTGGAGGTCTTTGACTACAGCTTCCAGGTCCAGCGACTTGAACTCGGCGGCGTAGTCGAACGACTCTCCAAGTGGGTTGCTCTCGGCTGAATGCTGATGAAGGATCTTGAGGTTTAACTGATTCGGCCACCAATCGGCGTTGCGGCCCGCGCGCCCCGCAACTGCTGAGTTGCGTAGACCACCTGAAAAAGGGCACTTTGAATCGTTGGACATGGCAGCTTCCTTTGGTCCTGGTTTGCTTCCCGCGGTAGCGCGCTGAAGTCGTCCTTACGCTAGCGCGTGCGCTCATCTTCGAGGAAAGACATGTTTCCTCTGCTTCAGATAGTTCGTGGCTATCAGTGGCTCAGCTCCTTCTGCAATAAGAGGAGGCTCTTTGGGCTAGTCTCCAGCCACGATGAACAACGAAAGTGCTCAGGTAAAGCTCCTTTTTGCGGCCTCGTTAGGCGCAATGCTGCTGGGGACGAGCTGTGGAGAGAGTCCTCCGCAGGGAGGCTCTGTAGGCGGCTCGAGCGTTGCTCCGTGGAGCGCTATTCCGTTGGAAGCAAGTGCATCAGCTAGCCAAGTGGCCTTGGATGAAAGGGCACCCAAACGCCTTGACCTAAGCAATAGAGGGTTGCCGGTGACCTTGCTTGTACCGGGTTGCGTAAAGATCCGGGAGCCGCTGATGAAGAACGCCACCAACTTGAAGGACCTCATTCTCGCATGTGATCCAGGGCTGAACAGTTCTCCCCCATTTGCTCTCCAGATCGGTTTGAGCGAGGGTAAGGCTTGGAAGTCTGATGTCCGGGCCAACAAGAACTTCAAACGCTTTACGATGGATGAGCCAAACTTCCTGCGCTGGCAGGCGGAGGACGGCAAGCTCCTCGTGGAAGAGTTTATCTGGCGCCAGAAGGTTAGCGGGACCAGCTATGCCTGTTTCCCGCAATTTGCTGCTGGGCTCGAGCAACGCGCCCTGCTCGAGGAGGAGCTCGCTGCTTGCAGGTCGATGACGGCCCCCTAGAGCACGGCGAGGCACTCCTCGAGCGTCGCATCGTGAATGGCGATGACCTTCGGTATGGTGCCGTCCGCTTCTTTTTGGTAGCCACCGGCGAAGTTCCAAACCAACGGCGTGGCTGCTTTGGACATTGTGCGAAATACCAGTCTGTCTCGCTCTCGCAGTTGGGCGCTCGTCAACCAGCCACCGAGTGGGTCGTCGATATGGGGATCTGCACCTGCCTGGTACAGCACAAGGTCACAACGGCTCAGCTCCACGAGCTCGCTGGATAGACGGTTGAAGAATTGTTCAACCTGGTCCGCCCGGTAGAAGGTCGCGCCAGTCGAGAAGTGGTGGATGTACTCCTGGGCAGAGAGCCGGTGAATGATCTCCCAGGTGCCGTCGCCGTCGTGCATATCGCAGTCGAGAATGCCAATCCGTTTGGCTCGTCCCGACTCATGCAGCGCGATTGCAGTGACGGTGAGCCCATTGAACGTGCAATATCCGCCGGCTCGTTCATAGCTAGCGTGGTGAAAGCCAGAGCACGGTGCGCAGGCGAACCCGCCCTTCGCAAGAACATGGCGGGCGGCTGATAGCATCGCTCCGCTGGTAAACGGCAGTGAAGCCGCAACCTCAGATGAGCGGTTATGAAAGCCGTTGTTCCGCTCCCCTCGCAGGACCCCCTCTACATACTCACGCGAGTGGCTGAGCATGAGCTCTTTCTGCGTGGCAGGGGCAGGTGCGAGAACGTCGATGGCGAGGTTCGTCGCAACCCACCCCTCGACCACGAGCTTTGGTTTTCTTGCACTTGGAGAGAACGACTCCGAGTCAGCCGCCATTTCGGATCGGTAGAAGACTGGGAGTCGACGTTGGATATGGTGCTGTTTCATACCTCGAACCTGCATTCTGCAAGGCAATCGATCGAGCTATGAATCAGCGACCTACATTACTCTGGAGTAATGAATGGACCGCTGTTGGAACGAACTGGAGTCTCTCTCGAGCGGCTGCGCAGCTTCCTGGCGGTCGTCGATGCGGCGGGCATCGCCAGAGCTGCACCCGGCCAGCCAGCGCGGCAGAGCCTGTACAGTCGGCAGATCGGGGAGCTGGAAGCGGCGCTCGAGGTTGTTCTGTTTGAGCGGAGCGGCCGTCAGTTGTTGGTGACCGAGGCTGGTCGCCTGCTTGCGACCGTGGTGCGAGATGCCTTGCGCGGCCTCGAGACTGTGGCACAGACCGCACGTCAGGCGCCACGACCGTTTACCCTCGCTGCGGGCGATAGCCTACTGCACTGGTGGGTCATTCCGCGTTTGGGCGGGGCACTAGTGAAGGACGGAGCGCGGGTGGAGGCCCTTTCGTCGCAGGACGCTGCTGCGGCCGTTCACGAAGGGCGGCTGGACTTCGCCGTGGTCCGACTGGACGCAGACCTGCGTGGTCTCGAGCAAAGCCGAATCGGTGTGGTGGAGTATGCAGTATTCGCTTCTGCCCAACTTGCACGAAGGGCCAGCTCCAACCACGCCGAGTTGGCTCGCTTACCTTTCGTCTTGCAGACGAGTGAGCCAAGCCTGAATGAAGGTTTGGTGTCGCTCATACGAAGAGCGAGTCCGCAAAAGCCAGCGCTCCTTTGTGAAACGTTCCCGCAGGTCTGTCGCGCCGTGCAAGCCGGGGGCTATGCCGGGTTGCTTCCCACGTTGGCGCGTGCTGAGCTTCCCGCTCGGCGCTTCCGCGAGCTAGAGTTTCCAGGGCAGTCGAAGCTACGAGCCGCAATGGCGTTAGTATGGCGGAAGAAGGCCCTCACGACGCGACCAGAGGGGGAGCGTTTGGTGTCATTGCTAGCGAGTCAGCTCACGTTGCCGGCGTAGAAGGCTCCCGTTTCCGGTAGCTGGTCTGCCTTTCAGCAGGCTACCAGCTGCGTGCCCAAGCAGGCGCAGGCTGATTGGGTAGTGCAAGCGTGAGCACGTGCTCTCGCACGACCTTCAGCTCGGGCGAGTCGGCGTCTCGTATTTGAATTCGGCCATCGCGAGTGGCCGCGAGTAACCTCCCAAATTGATCCCAGTCGGCCCACCCGACGTTGTCGAGCCGCAACGCATTTCCCCGTCGTTCAAGGCTGTAGTTCGGGCTGCGCCCTTCGATGCCGCCGCGCGCTTGAATGCCCTCATCGCGCAAGATTAGCCGGTCCCCCGGGGCATGTTTGCCAGCCGGACGACGTTTGGTCAAAACGACCTTGCGGCGCTCGTCCCAGACGTCATTCGCCCCTCGTTGCGGGCTATCGGTATCCTCGACCCAGCCACGGCGTCGTTCAGTAGCGTACTGGAGTGGATTGGTTCTTACGAGCGCCAGCCGATGTCGGGCGGCCAACGGTCCGAGGTCTCCATGCTGTGGAGGGCCAAGCGGGGCGCTATTGGTCGCGGCCCCTTCTTGAAAGTGTGCCCCGCGCGTCCAAGTGCCATCTTCCGGCCAGGCTGCGAGCGCAAAGAGCCACGGCGCTTTGCTCACCGCTGAATAGGTCTTCACCCCGCGCTGCCCCATGAACTCACCGCCGCTACCCTTGAGCGCGAAATAGCAAAGTAGTTTGCCGTCGGGGGATAAGTCGCAGCGGCGTGGATAGAGCGTTCCCGAAAAGGAGGCCCCTGTCTCGAGATTGCCCGTGCTGAGGTCTACTCGGTGGAGACCCCAGCGTTTACCAGGCCCCCGCTGGAACACGAGCATGCTCGGCGCAGCTGTGGCGACAA
This sequence comes from uncultured delta proteobacterium, assembly GCA_903892415.1. GTDB lineage: Bacteria > Myxococcota_A > Polyangia > Polyangiales > Polyangiaceae > Xiheicaenibacterium. The sequence continues at coordinate 55,352 of CAITIQ010000662.1, forward strand.
TGCAATAGAGTCGGGGCGGATGGGGCGGTTCGTTCATGGTCGCGAAGCAATGTAAAAGGGCGGGATACGCCTAATGGCGAGTGTCGCTGTTAGTGGCCTGCTAGTTGAGATGGCTTCAGGCTCGCGCACACTGCCAGCGCGGCCTTGTAGTTCGCAATGTCATTGGCCGTGCAAGAACACATGGCGCCATCCATGTAATCTGCTCGACGCTTCAGCACGGTGACCTCCCACGCGCTACCAACGTGAACGACGGCTTCAAAGCCGTTCTCCCCGTGGTCCGCCTGGTGGACGATCTCAGGCCTTGGCGCTCCAGCTGGGGTCGCCAAATGTTCCTCCAGCCTTTGGACGAAGGCTGCGCTTGCGGGCCAGCTTACCACATTGATAGGCGCTTCAAGGCCGTGCAAGACGGCGCCTCCCTCCGAGGATGCAGCGTCTAGCTTCGCGCCGCTGACGGTCCACGTGCTGCCAGCGAGCGTGAGCAGTGTGAAGGCTGGCGCTTGCGTTGCCTCCGGCAAGTCAACCACCGCGGTGGTCACAGGTGCGTCCGCAGCGGCGCACGCCGCAGCTGTACTCGCCAACATCAGGACCAGGCAACGTGTCATTGGCGGATTGTCGACTCGCTTGAGCAACGAGGAAAGCGCAATTGTGGTTCGAGCGTCGTACTCAGCGCTGGTCCGGCCGGTTGTTCTTCCAAGTGACCGCACGCTCGAGCTCGCCACTCTCGTTCCAGGTTTGCCAAAGACCGTGTCTCTTACCATCGCGATAGTTGCCCTCACTTCGCTTCTGGCCAGCGGCGTAGGTGGTTGCGCGGCCGTGTTTCTTGTCCCGAGCATATACTTGCTCGACCACTAGCTCGCCCTCAGGGCTCCACTCTCGGAACACTCCCTCGGCCATACCGTCAACATAGCTACCAATGCTCTGAGGTGCTCCAGAAAGGAAGTAGCTCTTGTCCTCGCCGCTTCGTTTTCCGGCCTTCCAAGCCGTCTCGTGCAAGAGCGATCCGCCCTCGGCCCAGCGGCGTTCGACTCCGTTGGGCAGCCCATTGCTGAGCTGAAGCTCGCGCGCAGGTTCGCCGCTATCGAACCACCACCGTTCAACTCCACTCCCCCGCTGGATAGAATACTGACCGAGCAGGCGTCCATCGCTCGCCCAACATTGCCAGTCGCCATGCTTGAGCAGCCGTCCGCTGCTGTCGAAGTAGCACCCCGCCTCGGCGACTCGACCGTTTGGGTGCCAACGTCTGCTAACGCGCAGGGGCCCTAGCTCAGCGTCGATTGGCCCTGCGGGAAGCCCCCGCTCACACTCTCGAAGACCAGGAGCTTGAGAATACCAACTGCGATAAAGCGGAGTTCTCTCCGCCTCCCTTAGCTGTTGACGTAACTCTGCGGGGACTAACCTCCATAGGCCTGGCGTGCGCAGCATTTCTATGAGCCAAGGTGTCTCGCCTCCTGCGAGGTCTGCCGCGAGCAAGCTCGCCAACAGAGGAATCACCTTGGCCGTGCTATCGAAGTGTGAGCCCTGATGCTCAATCTCATCTTTCAATCGCAGGTGCGCTTGGGCGCGCAATAACTCATCATGGGCGCTGAGGCCGCGAAACAAGAGCGGGATGACACTGCCATCGTAGCAACTCTGTAGGTCGCTTGGTAGTCGATCCACCTCGCGTATGGCGTCTGGAAGAGGGAGTGCACGGCACCGCTGCCAGAAACTCTCATCGTCCCAGTGGCGTATGGAGGTCCTCCGCTGCGTCACACGAAGGAGTGTGCACGGTTCGTCATTTTGCCGCAATCCCGGAAGAAGCTGGGGCGCCGTGCCCGAAATCCCGTAAAAGGCAGCGATGGCCTATCGTGAGCGACTGCCCGGGCGAGCTGCCGCAGCGGAGAGTTCAAAGCAACAGTTTGCAACCTACATCGTCGATGTGCTTTCTCCGCTTGGGCCTGTCGCAACGGGCAAGATGTTTGGTGGTTACAACGTCTCGCTGTCCGGCGTTACCTTCGCGCTTGTAATCGCCAATCAGCTTTACCTCAAGGTGGGAGACGAGAACCGCGCGGACTTCGAGCGAGAGGGGCTCCCGCCGTTTGTCTACGCGGGAAAAGGGGGAAAGCTGGTAACCGTGAACTATTACCAAGCGCCTGACTGTATCGACGACTGGGACTTCTTCGAGCCCTGGGTAAGGGGTGCCTATGCGGTCGCACTTCGCGCTAGAACGCCAAAGAAGTCTGCCGGTCGAGCCACTCGGAGCAAGCCGGTTGGCCCTCCGGCCCCCAGAGGCCGGGGTCGCGCGCGGGAGATTTGAAGTCGTGGTTAGAAGCGAGCGAGCTCCTATGCCACTGTCTCTGCCCGATAGTGAGGTGCTGTATATCGAGCGATTGTCGCTGGGTCTTCCCTCCGAGGAGGTGTTTGCCCGGTTGCTCGCGGAGGTGCCCTGGGAACAAAGGTCCATCCGCCTCTTTGGTAAGGAAGTAGCACAGCCAAGATTGGTCGCTTGGTATGGTGACCCGGGCTGTAGCTACACCTACTCGGGTATACGCTGGGAGCCACGAGCGTGGACGCCTCTATTGGCCGAGCTGCGGCTCGTCGTCGAGCGAGCGTCCGGGTGCAGCTTCAACTCGGGATTGGTCAACCTCTACCGCAATCAGCAGGACAGCATGGGCTTTCACAGCGATGACGAGCCGGAGCTCGGTCCAAACCCGAACATCGCGTCTCTTTCACTTGGAGCTGAGCGAGTATTCGTCATGAAGCACAAGCTGAGCGGTGCGCCGCCCTTCAAGCTTCGTCTCGCGTCGGGAAGCCTCTTGCTTATGAAAGGAAAGACCCAGCACTTTTGGAAGCACGGCATCGACAAACAGCGAACAGCGTGTGGTCCGCGCATCAACCTTACTTTCCGTAAGATCGTGCACGAGGTCTAGCGTTGCGGGCAACCTGTAGGTGCAAGGTTTGCAGCCCGAGCAAGACCTGCGCTGCGTGCCACAGTCTAGCGCCTGATCCATCGTAGAAAGCGCCCCAAGCTTTTGGCCTATGGCGTGCAACGCAAGTCGACGTGAAGCGCATTGTCATTCTCGGAGGCGGTACCGGTGGGACCATGATGGCCAACCGGCTCGTGCGGATCTTGTCGAGCGACGAGTGGAAGATCACCGTCGTGGATCGGGACGATTTGCACGTCTATCAGCCAGGCTTATTGATGCTGCCGTTCGGTCAGTATCGTCGGGATGAGCTGCTCAAGCCGAGAAGCAGCTTACTGGATCCGAGGGTCGAGCTGCAGCTGCACGAGCTGGACCGCATTGCCCCTGACGAGAGCAAAGTCTTTTTGCGTAGCGGGGAGATCCTTCATTATGACCTGCTCATCGTGGCAACGGGCGCGCGTATCCGTCCCGAAGCGACGCCCGGCCTGACGGGTGAAGGCTGGCGCGAGACAGCGTTCGACTTTTACTCCCTTGAAGGGGCGCTAGCGTTAGAGGAGAAGCTGAGCCGGTGGGAGGGGGGCCGCGTCGTCGTAAACATCGTCGATATGCCAATAAAGTGCCCAGTGGCCCCACTCGAGTTCGCGTTCCTTGCCGACGCCTTCTTCACCCAGCGTGGTCTACGCAAGAAAGTGGAGATGGTCTACGCGACTCCGCTCGAGGGCGCCTTTACCAAGCCGCGCGCGTCGGCCGCGTTTGGTAACATGATGAGCCAGCGTCAGATCGAGGTCGTCGGTGACTTTGCGCTGGCCGAGGTGGACGGCGAGAACCGCATACTAAAGGCCTTCGACGGGCGGGAGCTCGCCTACGACCTGCTCGTGACGGTTCCCCAACATTCTGGAGCGGCAGCAATTCAGGACAGCGAAATGGGCGACGAAGGCGGTTGGTTGCCCACCGACAAACATACACTTCAGTCCCTGCACTTTCCGAACGTCTTTGCTCTTGGTGATGCCACCAATCTCCCCGCGTCCAAGGCGGGGGCCGTAGCGCACTTTCAATCTGAAGTGTTGATCGTCAACGTCCTGCGCTTCATCGAGGGCAAACCACTGCTCCCGGATTTTGATGGCCACGCTAACTGCTTCATCGAGACGGGCTACGGCAAAGCGATGCTCATCGACTTCAACTACGAAACAGAGCCGTTGCCCGGGCGATTCCCGTTACCTGGTATAGGGCCCTTTACCTTGTTGGAGGAGAGCGAGGTGAACCATTGGGGGAAGCTTGCTTTCAAGTGGATCTATTGGAATCTGTTGCTCGAGGGTAAGGACTTGCCGCTCGACCACCGCATGCTGATGGCAGGGAAGTGGGCATGACCATGGACGCATTGATGAATACGGATGCGATGGACAAGCTCCAGCGGCAGCTTGAGTTGCTGAACTCGCAGCTAGCGCTTGTGGCCATGCGCCAACAAAAGACAGATGAGCTGTTTTCCGAGTTCATGCCAATCATGCGCGAAGTGATGCGGTCCGCCACGGTCAGATTGGCCTCGATGGAGCAGCAAGGCTACTTCGCTTTCGGGGCCGAGTCGCTCAAGTTGATTGACCGCGTGGTGAAGGGGTTCTCGCCCGATGACGTGAAGCAGCTCGGTGAGGCATTGGTCCCCATCCTCGAGACAGTGAAGGCGCTGACGCAGCCTGAAGTCCTCCATGTGGCGGCTGAAGCGTCGGTAGTCCTGCAGAACGCGAAGGAAACAGAGCCGCTTGGCATATTCGGCATGGTGCGGGCGACCCGTGATGACGAAGTACAGAAGGGCATGGCCGTGATGATGGAGCTTATGCGGCATCTAGGTCGCGCAGCCGCCATTGTGGCCGAACGAAAGCAGCGATCGCCGCTTGCAGACAAGCGCTCCAAGTTGGACGCCATCACCGGCGCCAAGAAGAAAAAGAAGCATAGAACAGGCGTAGAGCCTGCCACTAACAGCGAGCCGCCCTCAATTGCTAGTCGGCCGGCGCAGCGACCTGCCAAGGGCGAACCTGTAACGTTGGATGGCGTTGCCTTCTCTGGGGATGGTCACCTTGTTGACGCCGCGAGCTGGAGTAAGCCTTTGGCCGAGAAACTCGCCGCTGCTGACGGGCTGCAGCTGGGAGATGCGCACTGGCGGGTGTTACTCGCGGCGCGGGATGAATACGAAAAGACTCAGGCCTCCCCCAATATCCGGAAACTGACGCAGCTCCTCGGTCTGTCGACGAAGCAGCTCTATGAGCTGTTTCCGCATGCGCCCGGTCGAACCGTGGCCAGGCTCGCAGGAACGCCCAAACCCGTTGGTTGCATTTGACGGAACGAGCAACGCGTAATTGAGCGAGGAATCTTCAATGAGTATAGCTAATAAAAAACGGAAGGTCGCGATTATCGCTTCCCACGGCGGGCTTGATGAGGCTTATCCCGCACTCATCTTGGCCAACGCGGCTCGTCAATCGGGTATTGACGCCTTCGTTTTCTTTACCTTCTGGGGACTGGACATCATCACCGAGAGCAAGGTGGACCACCTGCATGTAAACCTTGCTGGGAACGCGAGCTCCGGTATGCCGACGATGTTGGCGGGTTTGCCTGGGATGGAGAGTCTTGCTGCTAAAATGATGAAGAAGCAGATGGAGGAGCTCGAGCTGCCCACTGTCCGAGAGATGCTGGAGATCCTGGATGAAGCGGGTGCTGAACTCTATGCCTGTGAGCTCGCGATGAAGATGTTCAAGCGCTCTGCTGAGGACCTGGTCTCGCAGTGCAAAGAGGTAATCACCGCCGGGGACTTCTATGACCTCAGCGTAGGCGCGCAGATCATATTCACGTAGCGGCTTACTCGAGTGCACCCGTCAACTTGGCGCCGTCTAGCTTGGCGCCGGCGCGATTGACCTTGGTCAGGCGCGCTCCGCTTAGGTCCGCGCCGCGGAGGTCGGCGTTCTCTAGGCTTGCACCGCTGAGGTTTGCGTGGAGGAACTTTGCGGTGCTGGCGGCAACGTGATTGAGCAGTGCGCCGTCCAGCTGTGCCCGCGAGAAGTCAGCTCGCTCCAAGTTGGCACTGGTGAAGTCGGCTCCAGATAGCGCCGCCGAGGTGAACCGGGACTGTGTCAGCTTCGCGCGCGCGAGCCGGGCGTTGGCGAAGCTCGACCCGTCTGCGGCGCAATGCGTGAGCTCGGCGTCGGCGAGGCTTGCTCCGGCGAAGTTTGCTTCGTCGAGCGAGGACTTGCTAAAGGTTGCGAAGTCGAGCCAAGCTTCCTGGAAGTCGGCTCCAACTAACAAGGCGCGCGTGAAGTTGGCGCGGTTTGCTTTCAATCTGCGGAGCTTTGCGCTCATGAGCGCAACCCCGGTGGCATCACAATCCGTCAAGTCTGCGTCGTCTAGCACTGCACCTTCCAGCCTTGCTCCAGCGAGCTTCGATCGGGCCATCAAGGCTCGCGCGAGGCTGACTTTGGCGCCGAGGGCTTTCGATAGGTTAGCATCCTCGAGATCCGCGCCGTCGAGCTTCGCACCGGCCAATTCAGCGCCGATGAGCGAGCAAGCCCAGAGGTTGCTGCCGCTGAGGTTGGTGCCGCTCAGGTTCGCTCCGTCGAGCTTTGAGTGTGCGAGTGATAGACCCGAAAGATCCAAGCCGTGAAGGTCGACTCCGCTGAGATCCAGGTCCTCCAGCGATGCACGTTCGGCGGCTAGCTGCATGACCGAATGCGTCGGATTCTCCAGGCGCCGCAGCTGCCTCGGTTCGGCCGGAAGCACGCGGGCGATCGGCTGCGCTACCGCCTCGGTGAGGGTTCTTTCCGGCGTCTCTTGTTGAGCGACTGCTTGGGTTGCAGGAGCCTGGGTCTCGGGAGCAGGTTCTTCGAAGTTGCCATGGAGCGCCGCCTCGAGCGTGAGTAAACGTGTAGTCGGAAGAATCGGCGTAACCGCGCGCCAGATCACCTGCGCCTGCAAACGTTCTGCGTCGATGAGCAACGTGTCGAGCAGGAACGTCAGCGGCGGTAGTGGGATAGCGTCTAGGCTGACGTTCGCACTAATAGTTAGTGCCGGTAGCCAGGTCCTAAACTCAGGCGCGTTGGGGGCAAGATTGATAAGTACGATGCACTCGGTACCCTGGAGCGGCTGGCACTGTTGATCAACCGGCGCGGGATTGAAGAAACGTGGGTCGATGCGGTCGGGCAGCTCGAGCACGTTGTCGCGGATACCGATCGGCGCGGGTAGGAGCTTGACTCGTGGACCCCAACTCGGCGAGACGGGGCCGAGCCCAACAGCGATTGATGGGTTCCTGGGATTGACGAGGACAGGATAGTCCGTGCCTACCGGATTGTCCGAGGTCCTCAGGGCCTGTTCCCAAACGAGCGGGATCTTTCCGCTTTGCTCGGCGGCGACCACTTTATCGACCAGAGGTTTGTCGGTTCCCACGAGGACTCGTCCAAGTGCGGGCTCGCGGGGTGAAGCTGCTTGGGAGTAGAGGAAGCCCGACACGAGGACTGCCCCGCCGCCTGAAAAAGGGGCGGTCTCATCGGCGCGATCAAGTGCCCCGCTGGGGCGTAGCGCGTCATTCCAGTTAATCGCCAGCGGCGTTTGACGAGTGGCAAGTCGCCCGTGATGCAGCGCTAGCGAGGCTTTGAGCACCACCGTTGCGTACGATGCTCCGCGATATCTCGACCACGTCACCAGCTGTGAAAGGTAAGCGTCACACTGCGTTCGAACTTCGGGCGGGCTCACCTTTCTCTAATAGCACTGGCCGCGCAGCCCTGAAATGCGACTTAGCACCGATACCGCGGCGTGACCGTTGTGCCCGCGTCAACGCGCCTGCTCAAATATAACCTTACCATCTCGTTCGACTGTCCAGTTTTTGCCTGCTTTCACGCGAAAGGGGCTACCGGGTTTGCTGTAAACCGAGGTTGTATTGGTGCGCGTTAGTCGCAGCGGAGCTGGCTCCGAGAGTATTACCAGCTCCACCGTTTCGTTGTTTGCGGGCGTGCGGTCTTCACCCGCAAACACGATGAAGGCAGAGATCACGGCAGTGCTGCCCGTCGGCAGAGGCACCGGATCCAAGCTCAGCCCTTGCTCGAACAGCCGCAGACAGCGGTTTCTTATTGGGGACCAGGTCATACCAGCCGAAGCAAGGCAGCCCTGGTCGTCGGCGTCTCCGCCGAAGCCGGTTTCATCCGCGGCTGGAAGGGGGGCCGCAGAGGTCACGCTAGGCAGCACGTTGCTAGCGCTCGCGGTCGTTGCCGCTTCCGACGTCGCGGCGCTAGACGCAGTGCTACCAGGGACGCTCGGGCCGGTTGGATTGGGCGCAGTGGCTGAGCTGCAAGCACTTAAGGAGCACAGGCCGACGAGTAGACTGAAGAGGCGCATAGCCGCTTCTAGCAAGAATCAACGTCAACGGGCAGTCGCACTGCGTACGTAGAGGCTGTGCGTGTTTGATAGTGCAGTTGGGTTTTGTCCGAAGCGCAGCTGCAAGTCAGTTCGACCCGGCGCCGCCCGCACCACCTGCGCCACCTGCGCCACCTGCGCCACCTGCGCC
>CAITIQ010000663.1 GCA_903892415.1 uncultured delta proteobacterium
GGAGGGCTTCGAGCGATCCAACCAGCGCACCGGCGGCTCCAACACCAGCAACGGCGGCTCGACCAGCACGCAGTTCCAGACGCTGAACTCGATCGCAAAGGATGTGAACCGCAGGCTGGGGCTCAGCGACGACTCTACAGTTGGAAAGTCGGTTGTCGCTGCCGCATCCGTCGGCGCATCCATCCCGTTGACGCAGATCGGTGCGCAGGCGCGCGCCGAAGGCCGACACACGGACCAGCAGACATTGCAAAGCTCCTACGATTTCGCTCGACGTGCAGTCGAGACCGCGCAACTCACAGAGGCGTCAAGCCTCGTTCGAGAGTTTCGCGCCTCCGACGCTTACCAGTGGGCACGCGGCAATCGGACAACGTCCGCCGAGGCCTACGACTCCTCCTCACGGGACGCTATGGAACGCAACATGGCGAGTGAACGTGCGTTCTCCGAAGCACGTGAATTGAGTCGGACGGCACAGTTCATGCGCGAATGGGGTAGCGGCACACAAACGGATTTCACCAATTACGCAGCTCGCCGCCTCGCGGAGCGCGGGCTCCTGCGCGAGGAAGACCCGACCAAGCTTCAGCGTGCAGTAACCGAGATCGCTTACTCCTACGCCCGCGGCGGAAGCTCAGCAACGGGCTACGTCCCCAGCGACAGCCCGCTCGGTCCCTCGCGGCCGCTACCGGAAGCCATGGGCTGGCCCGACTCATCGCTGCGGGAGCAGTACGACACAGATCGGCGCGCGGTGGACGGCACTGCACACGGCCAACAGACCTCCGAAAATGAATCTGCGATCCGCGTTCGCCAGACCCGACAGCGCGCCGTACCCGGCGAAGTGGTGGGCAACGACCTGGCCGGTCGTGTAGGCGCCGGCGAATCCGACATGAAGGCCAGGATCAACAAGGGGCGCACCCAAGTCTCGCAGGATGCCGGAACACTCAGCGAGAACTACAAGGCCTCGGTGCGCATCGGCAAGATCAGTCCCAACCACGGTGGCAACCGAGCGGTCTGGGATACGGTGGGCGCCAACGCGAGCGAGCCGAACCTCGGCACTGCGCCCAAGGTCGAGCCGATCGGCGAATGGCACTTCGACAAAGACGGAGTTCCGGTCGCGGTTCCCAAGCCCCAACCTGCGGTACCGCCCCCGAAACCCGGAACTGCCGAAGACGTCGACCGCCCGAGAAAGGGTCGAGGCGGCGCAACCGGTGAACGGTGAGCTACTCGTCGACTCGCGTCTTGCCAGCGCCGATCTCGAGGCTACCGAGGCCGTTTCGCGTCATGCGGCCAGGTGCCTCATCCCACACTTGTGCTTCTATCGGACCGGGCGTCAGTTCGCACGCGTAAGGCCGAGGTACTTCCGCACCGTCATCGGCGGCGACGCCAACGTGGATGGCAGCCCGCACTTGGGTCGCGATACTCGCCATAAAGCTCGACAGCTTGCCGATTCCCGACATTTACCAACCTGCTCGATTCTTGGAAGCTACGTTGCCAATCCTACGCTCGCCGATGATTTGAAGCGGTGAGGCCTGTGAACGCGTACCTGCATCCAGGGCGCACGGTCTGGGCGCCAAGTGGCTGCCCCCCAAGCAGCGGGGACTATTCGGGGGGCTGGACCGACAGGGCGTGCTGGAACCTCTGTGCAGGAAGCGTTCAACCAGGCCCTGTGAGCCGGTCGTCGACCAGAAGTGCGGTCGTGTATACATTGAACACTACCCCTGCTGCAGAGCCCGTCGTAGCGATGCGGACACCTCCCACACGTGCGACGGGCCACCGATGGACTTCGAGACCTTGATGTGGTTGTTGCCTTCCATCAGGTTCAAAACGAAGTCGACGAACGGCACAGGCTTCCTGACACGGCCTGCGAGTACGTCGTTCTGCCTCACGTTCTCGTTGACCAACAACGCGGCGATCTGATTCACCACGTCCTGATAGTCATCGACGTACGCCTCTGCGTACTGCTGAAATCCGAGGTCCGTCAGCACTACGTGAGAGAGAGGCGCTCCGAGGACCCGACCGATCTTGATGAAGTAGTGTTGTTCGAGGATTTCCAGGGAGTCGAGCAGTTCTTGCTGCGGAACATGCTGAAGCGACGCCTCCGTGCGAAGTCGATCCCATTCCACGAGGCCCAAGTCCTCATCGATTACGAGGCTCGCAATGGCACGCAGCGCCAAGTCGTCGACACGCGACAGACCAGGGATCAACGGTGCTGCACTGCCAAACCGCGCGGGCGTCTTGCCAATCGTCGGCTTGTCGCTTACGTCGAAGATCGCCGACAAGATGCGTTGCAGGCTCTCGCCGTAGTTGCTGACATCGTCGACTCGCTGCCAGACCGTAGATCGAAGGCTCTCCGGCACTTCGCAATCGTCGATGACGACAGGTATCAGCCTGGTTCCGCGGCTTATTCTGTTGACGACGGAGGCGTTCAACTCTTCCCGCACCCATGGTTTCAGAACGCTGGCTTTTGAGAGTACGACGATGACAGCGCGGGCGTCCTTCAGCCCCTGTTCGAAGATCTTGTCGACCAGGCTGTCCCCGGGCTTCATCTCCCACTGATCGAGCCAGGCGTCTACGCCGTTCTCGCGCAAGCGCCTTGCGAAGTCGACCACGAAGCGCGATTTGTCTTCACTCGCGTGACTGACAAAGACCTTCGGCGCGCTCATTCGCCGCTCTCGAACTCAGCGTTCTTGAAC
>CAITIQ010000664.1 GCA_903892415.1 uncultured delta proteobacterium
CACGGCTCGACCGACGGCTTCCCGATCGACGGCGCGCTCGTCTACCCCGCCGACGCGAAGGCGCAGGCGATCCTGCTCGGGCGCTTCACCGGCAAGGACGAGACGCTGCAGCTCGTGCGGCCGGACCTGTTCGCCGAACGCGTGCTCGAGCGGATCTTCGGCGTCGGCCGCGTGCTCGGCGCCGTCGCGGTGGGTGCGGCGGTGCTCGTGGGGCTGGTGGCGGCGAGTGCGTTTGCACTGTCGATCCGGCTGCGGGCCGACGAACTCGCGCTCATGCGCAGGCTCGGCGCGTCGCGGGCGCGGGTGGCGCTGTTCCTGGCGGTGGAGGCCGCGTTGATGCTCGCGGGCGCGGTGCTGGTCGCGGTGGCGGTTGCAGCAAGTGCCCCGCTGTTCGCGGCTTCGGTGCTGCGGTTCGCGTCGGGGGCGTGAGCGGCGGCGTGGGTGGTTCTCCTCGTCCGAGTGGATTCCGTGCCCCCCCGCCGGCGGATGTCGCATGGACATCACACGGAAGTCTCTCGCCCCCCCACCGAGATCAAGGAGTTCGAGCGATGGCACAGCGCGGCGCGGTTGGATCGGTCTTTGCGCGACGGATGGTTACGCTCGCGCTCATCTCAGTCGTTGGGCTCCTGGCCTCCGCGCGCGTCGCGCGAGCGCAAAGCGTCGTGGGATGGGGTGTGACAGGGTTCAGCAACATCGACGACATCTCCAACGATCTTGTCAAGGTCGCAACAGGGGGCTACCACACCATCGCCATCAAGGCCGACGGAACCGTCGCCTGCTGGGGAAGCAACAGCGGAGGTCAGTGCACCGTGCCGGCAGGGCTGGGACGGGCCGCGGCAATCGCAGCAGGAGTCGGCCACACCGTCCTCCTCGAAACCGCCGGAACCGTCACCTGTTGGGGCGACAACAGTTATGGGCAGAGCAGTGTTCCAACAGACCTCAACATTGTCGCCTCGATCGCGGCGGGTGACTTCCATACCGTGGCGCTCAAGAGTGACGGAACCATCGCCTGCTGGGGCCGTAGTGACTATGGACAGTGCGCCATCCCAGCAGGACTCGAGGGCGTCGCCGCAGTCGCGGCAGGCGGCTTCCACACCGTCGCGCTCAAGAATGACGGAACGATCGCCTGCTGGGGAAGCAACGACTTCGGACAGTGTGACATTCCCGCTGGTCTCGAGCTCATCGCGGCGGTCGCTGCGGGCGGTCATCACACCGTTGCACTGAAGCTGGACGGAAGCGTCGCCTGCTGGGGCTGGAATATCTTCGGCCAGTGCACCCCACCCGCCGAAATCGGAACGATCGTTTCAATCGCGGCTGGCGGCGACCACACCGTCGCTCAAAAGTCGGATGGCTCCGCGGTCTGCTGGGGGTCCAACGAATCGGGACAATGCTCCGTACCCGCCGAGATCGGGGCTGTCGCTACGATCGCTGCCGGCGCCTACCACTCCGTTGCGCTCCGAAAGAACGGAACGCTCGCGTTTTGGGGATCGAACTCTTACGGTCAGTGCAGCGTCCCGTTGGTAATGCGGCGAGTCACATCGGTCGGAGTCGGCCAACTGCATACTGTTGCGATCACAGAGGATGGAACCATCACATGCTGGGGCGACAATTCCTTCGGGCAGTGCACCATTCCTACGGGAATGGGGCAGATCAGATCGGTCGCCGCAGGCGGTCGCCACACCGCTGCGGTCAAGGGGGATGGCACCGTGGCGTGTTGGGGCTGGAACATGTATGGCCAATGCAATGTTCCGTTCGGTCTCAGAAGCGTCGCCTCTGTAGCGGCGAACCAATACCACACTGTCGCACTGAAGGATGACGGGGCCGTCGTTTGCTGGGGTTCCAACGACTCAGGTCAATGCGCCGTCCCCACTGGAATCGGTGCCGCTGCTTCGATCGCAGCTGGCCGATCTCACACCGTAGCGCTAAGGGCGAATGGATCGGTGGTTTGCTGGGGAGCTGACAGCTATGGTCAGAGCAGCGTCCCCTTCGGCATTGGCGCCGTTGGCTTGGTGTCCGCCGGCCACCTACACACCATCGCATTGCGGGTGGACGGCACCGTCGCATGTTGGGGATGGAACGGGAACGGCGAATGCAGCGTCCCTCCCGGCCTGAGTACGGTTATCTCAGTTGCAGCGGGGGGCAGTCATAGCGCCGCTCTTCGAGCGAATGGTAGTGTCGAGTGCTGGGGATACAACAACTACGGCCTGTGCCCCGCTCCCTCCGACCTGAATAGCGGCGCTCTCGGCCGCAGCATTGCCATTGCTGCCGGCGGCAATCGAACGGTTGCCCTACTTTGCGTACCGCCGATTTTTGCAAGAAACTCCGGCAACCTCGGGAGCGTCGGCTTCAGCACCCCGCGCGAGTTCGGCTTTACCGCACTCCCCGCCGCTGCCGGAGCCGCCACGCTCACCATCCGCGTGCGAAGCGACCTCAACCTCGCCAGCGAGTACCTCACCCTCAAGCTCGATGGCGTCACGCAGAGCGCGCTGCTCTTCGTGAACGGTGCAAACGATTGCCCGACCACGCCCGATGTAGCGACGGTCACCATCCCACTCAAGCAACTCTCCGTACTGATCGCCGACGGCGCCCTCGCCGTTCGCCTTGAGGCCTCGCCGCTCGTGAGCGCGACCCAATGCACCGATGGCCTCTGCGAGGTCAGCCTCCTCTACCAGCCCGCGACCATCGACTGCGACGCGAACGGCAGTCCCGACTCGTGCGACATCGAGTCTGGCGCGCAGGACAAGGACCTCGACGGCGTGCTCGACGACTGCGAGTTCGCGCGCGGCGACTTCGACCTCGACGGCACGGTGGGCGGCGCGGACCTCGCGGTCCTGCTCTCGCTGTGGAGCGTGACCAACGCCCCGTTCGGCGACCTCAATGGCGACGGCCAGATCGGCG
>CAITIQ010000665.1 GCA_903892415.1 uncultured delta proteobacterium
GTAACTTTTTCGGTAGCGGCTTTGTCGTGACCCCGCGAGCGAAGGACATCGCGCGTACCGAATCGAAGCGCACGGCCAATTCGCCTGTGCCTTGAATCAGTACGCAGCCGCTCGCGTGCAACGACGTCGAGTGGTCCCGCGGAAAAACTAACAGCTGCTCTCGCGCGAACTCGAGAGCTGGTTGGGGCGGAGCTGAACTTCGTTGCTCGTCGATCGGACGGGAGCGGGCGGATCCCGGAGTCTGAGGCATCCCGGACATGGGGCTCGCAGGCAGCGGAGGCCGGCTATCGACCAACTCACCGGCTCGCCGCGATTCACGCAACGATGGGATTTCTTGGTCAGCAGCTTCTGGCGCAACGGTCCGTGAAACGTCCATTCTTGCAGCCTGAATCAGTACGCTGTCGTCCTCGCTCGGTGGCACCGACTGACGCAGTTCGCCGGGGACGGAGCGACCGGGTTCGGTGGCTGCCCAGGTGCCGCTCACGCGAGCGGACGACAGTGAGCCGATCTCGGTTCGAAAGGGCTGAGCGCGTTCCAGCTCGACGAAGGCCTCCCCACCGACGCGACTCAACGCCTCCCGCTCTCCGTCCGACAATTGGCGACTCGAAGCCGCTTGGGGCTGGGGAGAGGGCAACAGCCTGCGCGCCATCTGGTGGTGTCCCCCAGCCTGAAACGCCGCCACCGCGCGTTCGACATCGCCCATGCGTTGGAACGACAGGCCGAGGTATCCCCAAGCGCGACTGTGACTTGGGTCTGTACGGATTACCTGCTCTAGCTCGGTGCGCGCTCGAGCTGGTTGGCCGGTCTTTAGGTAACAGAGCGCCAAATTGATCCGCGGCGTGGTCGCGTCGGGGTGCTGGGCGATCAGCCCCTCGAAGATCGAGATAGCTCGAGGGTAGAGCCCAAGTCGGAAGTAAACGATCGCCAGCAGATCCTGGCCTTTGGCGTCACGAGGCTGGAGACTGAGCGCTTGCTCGAGCTCTTGCTTCGCCTCGTGCACGCGGTCGTCTTGAAGCAGCTCGCTCCCACGGTAGAGGTGGAACAGAAAGTCCTCGGCCGAGCCGTCGCGCGTCGACTCCGGGCTGTTCTCGTCTTCGAGCATGGGCGGCGTAGGTTACACCGCAGCCGGTCCGCACGTCCCAACTTCCCGCCTGCGATGCGCGGGATGGAGGTAGCATCGCCGCCGATGCGCGCTCGGTGCCTTTTCGTTGCAGTCCTCACCGCCGTTCTATCCGGGTGTGGCGTCGGAGTTCCTGACGCCCCCTCCGATACCTTGCGCTCCTATGCTCGAGCTCTCGAGGAAAAGCGAGTGGAGGACGCCTACTCGTTGCTGTCCGATGAGGCGAAGCGCAGCCTATCGCTCGATTCGTTCCGCCGCATGGTGTTGGAGAATCCGACCGAAGTGATGGAGGTCGCGAATGCTCTGGCACGCCCGAGCGGCAAGCCGGTCATTCGTTCCACGGTCGCTCTGCCGAACGGGGATGAGCTGGTGCTGGTGCTCGAGGGCGACACTTGGCGGGTGGACGCTGCTGCAGTCGACCTTTACAGCCAGGCAACGCCTCGACAAGCGCTGGTTGGCTTCCTGCGCGCGATCGAGAGGCGTCGTTATGACGTGGTGTTGCGATTCGTGCCCGAACGCGAGCGAGAGGGTGTCCCCGCAGTTAGCAAGCCTGCGGTGGTTGGCGAGCCATTGACCGCTATGGACCCTGATGGTGGGGCGTTGACGGCAGAACGACTCAAGGAAGAGTTCGAGGGACCTCAAAAGGACGATGCGCTTCGTCAGCTCGAGGCAATTCGTACGGCGTTACCATCGGCAACGATCGAGGAAACGGGCGATGAGGCTGCCATGTCGTATGGCGTTGGCGGTTCGGTTTCCTTCATCCGCGAGCGCGGCCTTTGGAAGATTCGCGAATTTTAGCGCGCACGGCGTGATTCTACGGACCCTGCGAGACCGCTAGCGGCTAGCGACTGGCTGTACTACCTTCCGTCGTCATGGCATCGGGCACCGCACCGCCGTCGGCGTCGGCCGAATCAGAGGGAGTACCCATTCTCCCGCTCCGTAACTCGGTTCTCTTTCCGATGTCGGTCGTTCCAATCAACGTTGGACGTCCGCGCAGCGTAAGGCTCGTGGAGGATCTACTCGGCAAAGAGCGTGCGGTGGTTGGCGTGATCAGCCAGCAATCCGCCGACGTGGACGAGCCGACCTTCGGTGACCTCTACACGGTCGGCACGCTCGCTCGCGTGGTGAAGGTGATTCGGCTTGGGCAGCACAACTACTCGGTCGTGCTCAACGGGCTCGGGCGCTTCCGTTTGACCAACCCAGGCCAGCTGGAGCCCTACATGCGCGGCAAGTTCGAACGCATCCCTGAGTCGCTCTCGCGCGACGCTGAGCTCGACGCGCTCGGGGCGACCTTGCGCGAGGCCACTCGCGAGGTGATTGGTCTGATGCCCAACTTGCCTAAAGATACCGCAGGCATCTTGGACAACGTGCGCGAGTCGGGCGCACTCGCTGACCTGATCGCCTCCAACTTTCCCCAAGCTCAAGCTTCTATCCAAGAGAAGCAGGAGATTCTCGAGGCCTTCGATGTGAAGGGTCGCGTGCGGCTCGTCCTCGCCATGGTGAACCGCCAGCTCGAACTCCTTCGAGTCAAGAAGGAGATTAGCCATATGGTGCAGGAGGAGATGGGCAAGAGCCAGCGTGAGTACATCCTCCGCCAGCAAATGAAGACCATTCGTGAGGAGCTGGGAGAGTCCTCCGACGATGATGAGGTCGAGGAGTTGCGCGAGCGAATCCGCTTGGCCAACGTCCCACCGGAAGTTGAAAAGACCGCGAAGAAGCAGCTGTCTCGTCTCCGGTCGATGTCACAACAATCGGCTGAATTCCAGGTCACCCGCAGCTACCTCGAATGGATCGCAGACCTCCCTTGGGCCAAGTCAACCACTGACAAGATCGATGTACGTGAAGTTCGAAAATGCTTGGACGAGGACCACCTCGGCCTTGAGAAGGTCAAGAAGCGCATTGTCGAATACACCGCCGTGCGCCAGCTACGTGCCGACAAGAAAGGCCCGATCCTGCTCTTCGTCGGGCCGCCCGGCGTTGGTAAGACTTCGCTTGGTAAGTCCATCGCGCGTGCGATGGGTCGTCGCTACGAACGCATCGCCCTCGGCGGGGTTCGTGATGAGGCGGAGATTCGCGGGCACCGGCGCACCTACGTCGGGGCTTTACCGGGACGGATCATTCAGGCTCTCAAAAAAGCCGGAACCAAGAACCCCGTTCTCGTGCTCGATGAAGTTGAAAAGATGGGCGCCGACGTTCGTGGCGACCCGACGTCAGCTCTGCTCGAGGTGCTGGACCCCGAGCAAAATGGAACGTTCCAAGACCACTACCTGGACCTTCCATTTGACCTCTCGCAGGTGACTTTTCTCGCGACCGCCAACGATCGTGACGCGATCCCCGGCCCGCTGCTCGACCGCATGGAGGTCATTGAGGTCCCGGGCTACACCCGCGCAGAGAAGCTCGGCATCGCGACCCAGTTCCTGATCCCGAAGCAGCTGCGTGCGCACGGTCTCACCGAGGACCGTTTGGAGTTCTTGCCCGACGCCATCGCGACGATCCTCGACAGCTACACGCGCGAGGCTGGGGTTCGCAGCCTTGAACGAGAGGTCGCTTCGGTTTGTCGAGCGGTTGCCGTGCGACTCGCAGAAGGCGAAGACGTTCACATCAAAGCTGACCGTGACTTCATCGAGAAGTCGCTCGGGCCAACCAAGTATCGACCGGAGGTCGCGGAGCGTCGTCTGGAGCCTGGTGTCGCCACGGGCCTGTCGACCTCGGCGGGAGGAGGGGACATCCTCTTCATCGAAGCCAGCAAGATGCGCGGTCGAGGGAACCTCACGATCACCGGCAACTTGCGCAGCGTGATGCAAGAATCGGCGACGACGGCTGTCTCCTACGTGCGCAGCAAGGCTGTGGAGCTATCGCTCGACCCAGAGTGGCTGCGAGAGATCGATCTACACGTGCACGTGCCCAAGGCTGGAACTCCGAAGGATGGTCCGAGCGCAGGCATCACCATCTTTCTCGCGGTGCTCTCCTTGCTGCTCGATTGCCCGGTGCGCAACGACGTCGCGATGACCGGGGAGATCAGCCTGCGTGGCCGAGTACTTCCTGTCGGCGGTATTAAACAGAAGCTGTTTGGCGCACATCGCGCAGGTATGCGCGAGGTGTTGATCCCTGCGCGCAACAAGCGTGATCTTGATGACGTTCCCCCGGAGATTCTGGCGGCCCTCAAGGTGACGTTGGTCTCGACCGTTGAAGAAGTGATTCGCGCGGCGCTCTTGCCCCCGCGTCCACCCGCCTCCGACGCCGATGACGCGCAAGGGGACGCCGCGAGCGTCGTCGCCGCAAGCGGATGAGCTTGGTTGGAGCGCTGATTTCGCGGGGGCTGGCGAACGCGCGGCGACACAAGAGTCTGACGGTGGGGCTTCTGCTTACCGCCGTCACCTCTTTCGTTCTCGGATGGCTGCCTGGTTTTGGCGGGCCAGGGTACGAGATTGCGCTGGTGCTCGGCTTGATACTGCCAGCACCGGTTGCGCTGTCGGTTGCGCTCGCTAGTCGGGATGAAGCGCGCTCCCCGCTCGAGCTTGGCGTTCGCGCGCTTTGGACTGCCTTGATGTACGCTTGCTTGGTGGTGCTGATTACCGCAGCACACGGGCTGCGCAGCGGCTTCTGTGAGCCCTGGTCTGGGCTTGTCGTGGTTGCGTTGGGCCCAGTCTGTGGGCTCCTCAATGCCTGCATGTGGGGCGTCGCTGCTGCTGGGCTAGCGCGTCTCTTGCGCTCACGGAGGCGCCTTACTGTGGCAGCGCTCGCGCTGCTGGGCCCGCTGGGCTGCATCGCAGTTGGTCTCTACCGCTTCTACTCGAGCCCGATGATCTTCGGCTACGATCCGTTCGTCGGTTACTTCTCGGGCACGCTCTACGACACGGTGCTGAGCTACGACAGCTTGCTCACGTATCGCGTTGGTACAGCGGCCTCATTAGGGGCATTCCTCTCCCTCTTGAGCCAACTGGAGCGAACAGAGTCAAGCTGGGGATTTGCGTTCCGTCGTCCGCTTTCACGTGGCGGGTTGCTGCTGTGCGCGGGTTTCTCGTTCGCAAGCCTGACGCTAACGTTGAGCGGAGTTTCGTTGGGCCACTTCCATACACGTGAGTCCATCGCTCGCAACCTCGGCGGACTTCTCGAAGGCAGTCGTTGTGATGTTGTGTACGCCCGCTCGCTCGCTCGCAAAGACGTTCGTCGTCTGCACGCCGAGTGTGAAGCTCACATCGGGCAACTCGAGCAGTGGTGGGGCGCCCCGGGGCCCGACAAGATTACCGTCTTCCTGTTTGAAGACGCAGAGCAGAAGTCGAAGCTGATGGGCGCGGCTGGAACCAACATCGCGAAGCCGTGGCGTGCTGAGGTCTACATTCAAGGCGTGGGGTTTCCGCATAAGGTGTTGGGTCACGAACTCATGCACGTGATCGCCGGCTCTTCGGGACGGGGGCCGTTTCGTGTCGCTGCCGATCTTGGTGGTGCCTTGCCGAATCCAGGCTTGATCGAGGGCGTCGCTGTTGCTGCTGCTCCCAAGGAAGATGACCTGAGTTCCGCCGAGTGGGCGCGAGCGATGAAAGAGCAAGGGCTTCTGCCACGGCTCGACCGCTTGTTCGGATTGTCGTTTCTGGCCGAGAACAGCTCGATGGCCTACACGGTTAGCGGCGCGTTCGTTGGTTACATCCATGACCGTTTCGGAAGTGAGGCGGTGCGTGCTTGGTACGCGGGCGCCACGCTCGAAAGCGCAACCGGCGTCCCGGCGCAGACCCTTGAGGCCGACTGGCACGCGTCGCTCGAGGCGCTCGAGTTGGACGCTGCCGCAGTGGTTCAAGCTCAGGCCAAATTTGAGCGTCCCGGCTTCTTCAGCCGCAAGTGCCCGCGCTTGGTCGATGGGTGCCGCGATCGCGCTGAAGTGCTGTCCAAGTCGGGAGATACAGAGGGCGCCTTGTTGGAGTTGGCTGAAGCTCGCCGCTATGAGCCCAAGAACCCGCATCTGCGCGTCGAGGAGGCGTTGGTGTTGGCGCAGAGTAACCCCGCTGAAGCCGAGACTATCTTTGCGAAGCTCATCGCGGATGAGACGTTGCCGACGTACGCGAAGGACGAGCTTCGTGAGGAGCTCGCAGACCGACTGCTGGCGCGCGCCTCGCTCGACGAAGCTGCCGCCCTGTATCGTGGCGTTCTCGAGCGTACCGTTGAGGAGGGCAAACAGCGCACGCTCTACGTGAAGCTCCGTGCCACTCAAGAGCCCACGCTTCGACTTGCGGTGGTTGAACTGTTGATTGGCGCGAACGGTGAATCGCCCGACCGGCCGAGCGCATTCTTTGAACTCGGCCGGCTCCGAGCTGGCGCCAATGACGACGGGCTGCTGCCGTATCTGGTCGCGCGTTACCTAAACGAGAAGGGGCGAAACGCGGAGGCCTTGGTCCTACTCGAGGAGGCCCAACGGAAGACGATCGTTACGCCGAAGGTCCGCGCTGAAACGCTGCGGCTCAGTATTGCCGCAGCCTGCGACGTCGGTGACGGGAGCGCGCTAACGGCTGCCCTGAGCGCCTACGGGAAAGAGCCGGGGGTGCGAGCAGCCCGCTTGCAATACAACCGACGCTTCGGTGAACGCTGTCAGCGCATGCGCGAAGTGTCAGCGCGTTTTGTCTCGGAGGCGCAGTGAAAGATTCCCTCAGCAATGAGCACCAACGGTTTGCTCGGGCGCTTTCAATCGTCGCGCGTGTGGATACGGTACTAGCTCCAGCGTCGTTTGCCGAACTCGCCACCGCCCTGCGTGAGCTTGTCGGTCCATGCGACCTAGCGATTACCCGCTCCGATGCGCCCGGCGCGTTTCGCGTGCTGGCCTCGACTCGTGGAGAAGGAGACACGCTGATCCCCTATCGAACGCTGCTCGCGTCAGGGCGCAAGATCTACGACTCGCTCTACGTTCGACGCGTGCCCTACGTGGCGAAGGATCTCGAGGCCGGTTCCGAATTGGAGAAGGCCACAGCTCGTCACGGGTTCGGCGCGGCGGCTGCGTTTCCGATCATCGAGTCCGAGCAAGCCCCCGTGGTCGGTGCACTCGTCGCTGCGTTTCGAGATTCGGAGAGCGTTGACTCTCCAGCTGTTGGGCACCTTGAAGAATTCGCGAAGACGCTAGGTGCGAGCGTTGCGCGCGGTCTGCGCGAGGGACAAAAGGAGCGAGCCCTGCGCATCCTCGAGGCGTCCGGCGACGCTTTGGTCGCATGGGACGCAGATGGTCGAATCACCGACGTGAATCGGGCACTTGAGTCGTTGGTCGGGGCTGCCCGCCATGAACTTGTTGGCCGCTCGATTCGAGAGCTGTTCGGCGTGGTCCCCACCGCGCAGGTTGGGGGACAGCGTCTCCGCTTACTGTCGCGCGATAGCCGTCGTCTGACCGTCGCTGCCACGGTCTCGAGTGGCACCGGCGATCCGTTGGTCGCCGGCCACGCAATGCTACGCGATATGTCGGACGTGGTTGCCGCCGAACAGGATGCGGCCGACCGTCTGGCGCAGCTTCACGAGGTGACCGAACAGCACATGGTGCTGCTCGATAACGCACCGCTGCTCATCTTCCGTATCGACCCCGAGTCGCACGAGGTGTTGTACCTCAACCGTCACGCCGAGCATTTGTTTGGCGTGCCCGCGACACACGCTCTTTCCACCCCGGGCTTTCTGCGCGACGCGCACGTTGATCAGGAGGGGTCGATCGCGTTCGAGGAGGCGGTGGTCGTGGCCAAACTCGGTCAGGTCATGCCTCCCTACGAAGCGCGTCTGCGTCGAGAAGGTGGTGACACGATCGTTGCTCGCGGAACCATCTACCCGATCATGAACGAGGCTGGTCGCGTCGTGGGCGTCGAGGGTATCTTGCTCGACGTCACCAACGAGCGCGCTGTTCGTTCTCGGTTATTGCAAGCAGACCGGTTGGCAACCGTTGGTCTTCTGGCGGCAGGTGTGGCGCACGAGATCAATAACCCGGCGGCGTTCATGCTGCTCGGGCTCGACCTCCTTGCTCGTACCTTGAGCTCTCGCGGGTCGTTGCCGGCACAGGCCGAGCAGTTGCTCGTAGACCTTCGGGACACTGGTCGCCGTATCGTCGACATTGCACGTGATCTGCGGACGTTCGCCAGTCCGGTCACCGGAAACAAGAAGGCCTTGGTCGACGTGAGTCGTTCGATCGAGAGCGCACTCACCATCACACGCGCACAGATCGTCGAGAAGGCTGACGTAGAGAAGTCGGTGGAGGAGGACCTCCCGATGGTGGCGATCGAAGAGGGCCGCCTCGGTCAGGTGCTCGTCAACCTGCTGGTGAACGCTGCACAATCGGTCGCCGAATCGAAGCGCAGCCGTGGGGAGCGTGGGATCGATGTCGTGCGCATCGACGCCTTCACCGAGGGCAAGGACGTCGTGATCGTCGTGCAAGACACTGGGCAAGGCATCCGACCGGAGCTGCTCGATCGCATTTTCGTTCCTTTCTACACCACCAAGCAAGCCGGCTTGGGCACCGGCTTGGGCTTGGCTATCACCAAGACCTTGGTTGAGGGCGCTGGGGGGACCATCTCGGTTGCAAGTCCAAGTAAACTTGCGGGCGGCACCACCGGAGCCGCCTTTACGATTCGCTTGCCGCGCGCAGTCGCACCCGAAGAAACCCCACCCCCAAATCCAGTGCTGGTGATGACGCGCGCACGCACCGCCGTCCTGATTGTGGATGACGAAGTCTTACTCGGCCGGCTGCTTTGTGAAGAGTTCTCCAAACACCATGAAGCGGTGCATGTTTCGTCAGCCGAGGAAGCTCTGCAGCTGCTGGCGAGCGGCACTATCAGCGTCGAGGTCGTGTTCTGCGACCTGAAGATGCCAAGCATGGGGGGCGAAGAGTTCTATCGCGCCGTGGAGGCTCAGTACCCTCGCTTGGCGAATCGGTTTGTCTTCATGACCGGGGTGGGCTTCGCACCTGAGCTCGGACAGTTCTTGGCGCAGGTAAAGGCGCCGCTGCTTGAAAAGCCATTTGCGCTCGAGGTTGCACTCGACCTCGTTGCAGAGGTCCAGCAGCGTTGAGCTTCGAAAGCGCAAGAGGCGCCTGGTTGAGGCGCCTCTTTGGTCGTGCGTAGCTTCGTTTCAGACGACGATCTTGAGCAGCTCGACGTCGA
>CAITIQ010000666.1 GCA_903892415.1 uncultured delta proteobacterium
GGATGCCACCTCATTGCCGGCACCCCAGACTTCAAGGATCAGCCGATTGCGGGAGCAGGTGGCCAGGGTGGCGCCGGTGGCCAGGGCGCAACCGGTGGCCAAGGCGCAACCGGTGGCCAAGGTGCAACCAGTGGCCAGGGTGCAACCAGTGGCCAGGGTGCAACCAGTGGCCAGGGTGCAGCGGACGCAGGCGCGGGCGGAACATGAAGCGTCCCATCGCCTATTGCGGGGCGCTGATTTCGTTGTTGGGCGCTAACCTCCTCGCTGCTCCAAACTCGTCCGCGGAGCCAGCACCTGAGGCCGCGCCAACCAATGAGGTAAACAACCTTTTGGCGGAAGCGGACAAGGCGCTCGCCGAGGGCCAGATCGATCAAGCGTGCCGCAAGTTCGAGGACGCTTTGACCCTAACGCGAACCGCCACCATCCTTGTGAGCGCGGGGAAGTGTCAGCAGCTCCTTGGGAAGACGGCTAGTGCTTGGCGCCATTTCACCTCCGCTACAATATTGGCCGGGGGTCTTGGTGATACAACACTAGAAGACCGCGCCCGCGAACTTGCGAGCAAGCTCGCGCCGCGACTCAGCAAGCTAAGAATCGATGTACTGGCCCCCTTTCCCGAGCAGCGGGTCGAGTGCAACGGCGTCGTCATACCACGAGCCGAGTGGGGGGTGCTCACACCCGTAGACCCAGGGGACCTTCGGTGCGTCGCGTCAGCCCCTGAGCGCTTACGTCTGGAGTTGCAGGTTGCCGTAGGTGCCGAAGCGGACATCCGCGTACTGGTCATTCCGCAACTCAAAGACGCGGCTGTCCAGCCGACGCCACCACAAGAGGAGAAACCGATCACTTCGCCTCCTATCACTGAGCAACCTAAAGAGGTAAAGAGCCCAGTCGGGGTCATCGCTTTCGTTACCACCGCGGTTGGGGTCGTTGGTATCGGAACGGGCATTGCTTTCGGAGTAATGACGCTGATCGAAGTCGGAGACGCCGAAGAGAACCCGCTTTTGTGTCCCAACAAGCTTTGTAGCAAGGCTGGTCGGATTGCGATCGATGAGGCCGAGGCAAAGGGCATTGCTTCCACCGTCGCGTTCACCGTAGGCGGGCTAGGACTCGCCACGGGTGCAACGCTCTTCCTGCTTCGAGAGTTCGGTATCATAGGTCCGCAGCGCCCAGCAGTCCTGCCTGTCGTTGGGCAAGGGTCGTTTGGGTTGGAACTCGCGTTCGACTGAACTAGCCTTGGGCGAATGCTGCGGTCGGGGGGCCCTGGTCGCGAGGTAAGGTGCTCATGACCAGCTTGCAAGAATTTCTCGACAACCTCACCAATGATCAATTGGTAGACCGACTGAACCTTGCACTTGACGGTGCAAGTCTAGGTATCTGGGATTGGGACTTGCGCGATAACACCGTGCAGTTTGATCGGCGCTGGTGCGAGATGCTTGGGCTAGACCATGAAACCACGCCGATGCGACTCGAAACCTGGTCATCCCGCACACACCCAGAAGACATCGCCAAGTGTTACGCGGATATCTCTGCGCACCTTGAGGGTCGCACGGCGCGTTACGAGAATATCCACCGCATGCGGCACGAGAATGGGTCCTGGGTCTACATACTGGACCGCGGACGAATCTCTGCACGAGATGAGGCTGGCAAGCCTATTCGCTTTACCGGTACGCACTTTGACGTAACCGCGACCGAAGAAGCTCGGCAAGTGATCCAGCAACAACAGCGTCTGCTGAGGCAGCTGATTGAGGCGCTCCCGACTGCTATGGTCATGTTGGACCGAGAATTGCGGATCCTGTCGGCCAGCAGCGCCTGGACAACAACCTACGGCATTGGAGGCCTCTCATCGCTGGGTAAGTCTCTCGAAGAAGCAGCGCCCAACATCGCTCGTCACTGGGGAAGCGCCTTGCGCCAAGCGCTCGCGGGTGAGCAACTAACCGCGGAGGAAGAAGTTACGAACATGTCGTGAGGCCCGCAGTGGTTGCGCTGGGACGCAAGACCTTGGCGGACGCTCAACGGCGACCTTGGCGGGGTGCTGCTGTCCTTGGAGAACATCACGGAACGCATAACCCGCCGCCAAGCAGAAGACCGCGAGCGAGAGGCTAGGATAGCTTCACTCGCGTTCTTTGCCGGCGGCATCTCGCACGAGATCAACAGTCCACTACAAATCATACTATCCGAGGTGGAGCTCATCGAAGAAGAGCTCAAGGAGCCTACTGCCGCAAACGGCGAAGTCCGCGACAGCGTCAAAGTCATCGGCCAGACGACGCGCCGAGCAGCGGCCATAGCGAAGGCCCTACGCAACCTTTCTCGGGATGCCCGACAAGACCCACTATCCACGGTGCGAGTGTCCGATCTATTTCGCGACGCCGACGCTCTATGTCGTAAGCGCTTGGAGAGTAGTGGGGTGAGCTTGACGTTGGTACCACCAGAACCCGAGCTATTCGTCGCTGGGCGAACGGCGGAGCTGCTTCATATCCTACTCAATATTCTCAACAACGGGGGAGATGCCGCGTTACTTGGAGACCCCTGGGTCCGACTCGAAACACGGTTTGACGACACCCGCGTTCGCTTTCAATGTATCGACGGTGGGCCGGGCATCCCGCCAGAGAACCGCAAAAGGCTGATGGACCCATTCTTCACTACCAAGGGGCCCGGCCGTGGCACTGGACTCGGACTGAGCATCGCCAATGGGCTCGCGCAGAGGAATCGTGGGAGTCTTGAGTTGGTTGACGACCGCAACACGACCTTCGAGCTGAGGCTAGAGCGAGTGCGCGGAACAGGGACCGAGTAGGCGCTTTGGCTAGGATACTCGTAGTTGATGATGAACCGCTGTTGGTCCGCGCCTTGGAGCGTTTGCTGGCTAGGGCAGGTTTTGAGACGTCGTCAGCCTCAAACGGAAGCACGGCACTGGAGTTGATCGCGCGCCACGACTTCGCGCTGGTGCTTTGTGATATTCGCATGCCGGTGCTGGACGGCGTTGGCCTGCTGCGAGTGATCGGCAAACAGGGGCCACCGGTCGTCATGCTCACGGGGTATGGTGACGAGTCAGACCAGGCTCTGCGTGAACTTGGCGCAAGAGCCGTCCTGGGAAAACCGGTCGCGTTCTCTACTCTAAAAGAGGTTATTGCAAAGTTCGCGAGGTAGCGAACGCCTCACGAAGAATCCGAGCCAGAGGAGTGCAATAGCCCATGCCGTCAGGTCTGTTCGCGGGTCAGGCACGGACCTGCTGACCGCGCAGCCCTCGACGTCCCCAACGCTTGCCGCTGGTGGTAGCTCCTCTTCGGTCCAAACTTCCAGTTCCGTTAAATAGGTATTCTCAGAACGACCAGCGAGCGCGAGTATTGAGCAGTCTTCGAGAAGCAGCGCGGTATGCTCCAGTCGGCCGACAACCATGTTTTCAGGGGGAGAGAAGGATGATGCTGCCGGCAACAGCCGCTGAGACGAAACGACTGGGAGGTCGCTGCTAAAGCCTGCACTAACCACGATCCCGCCATCACAATCCAAAGTAACCGATGGCTGGGTGCGGGCGTTATCTAGCGCTGGACCTGATTTGCCCGGGCCGCGGATTGGGTCCAGAACCTCCGTTGACCTTAGTGCGCCCGCAAGATCTTGCCCGCCGACGACTAGAACCTGACCATCTGGCAACGCGCTCGCGCCGTGAAACCATCTGGCGGACTGAAGTGGTGCTTCGACACTCACTAGATGAGACTCGGGGTCATACCGCTCAACGAGGTCGAGAGCGTTTTCCCCATCAAAACCGCCAGCTAGGACGACACTACCGTCCTCCAGCAGTGTGGCCGAGTGCCGAGCGCGTGCACGGCTCATCTCGGCCACAGTCGACCAAAGGTCAAGCGCTGGGTCATAAAGCTCGACCGACTTGACCATACCGCCGTTGTTGTATCCGCCCGCGACGAGGAGCTTGCCATCCTCCAACATAGTAGCGGCGTGGCCGATTCGGGCTTCCGCCATTGGCGCGACTGAGGCCCATGTTGCGGCGTTGGCGTTGTATCGCTCCACCGACGGCAGGTAGTTGGTCTTCCCATAGCCACCGACGACGAGTATGTCCCCATCCGGTAGCGCATGCGCCGTATGACTGTGACGGGCCGTTGACATTGGGGCCGCCTGGCGTGTTGCCTTCACTTTGGGATCGTAGATCTCGACGGAGTCGAGATAGCCGCTGTCATTATAACC
>CAITIQ010000667.1 GCA_903892415.1 uncultured delta proteobacterium
CGTGCGGCTGTGAACCGCCATTCGCTCACGCTTTCGGAGGCGCGGCTTTGGGAGTCTTTGAAGGGCTCGCGGCTGGGTGTTGGGTTCCGTCGTCAGGTGCCGCTGGGGCGGTACATCGCTGACTTTGTTGCACCGTCTTGCAAGCTGGTTGTGGAAGTGGACGGCGCGTATCACGCTGAGCGCGCTGCGGCGGATGCGCGGCGGGACCGGGCGCTGGGCCGGCTGGGTTACCGCGTTATCCGTTTATCGCATGAGGCGGTGATGCAGCGGCATGAAGAGGCGCTCGCGGTGATTCGGGAGGCGCTTGTACCGGTGGCGCCGGAAGGCTGTTGAGGTGCAAAGGCCGGGAGCGGCGCCGTGAGGGCGGCCGCTCTCGGCTTGTGCTTGGTGGTTATCAAGGAGCGACTGAACCTTGAGCGAGCGATCTCGAAGCAGTCCGCTAACACAGGATGCATGAAGGGGCCGTTCCAAGAATGAACGCAGAGCGGGGCTCGCGCCTCCGGCGCGTGCCCCGTTCTTCTTCATCTCAGGCCGTTAAGAGAGCTTCGACGCTCGAACGCCCGAGCGAGCTGGGCGAACCTCGCGTTGGAGCTGACGGTGAACTTGGTCGCGCCTCCGGCGCTCCCGCACTCCTCGCAGCTCAACGCCGGTGTTCGCCATTGAGGGATGCGCGGCCCGATCTCGAATGCGCGCCGTGGTGTTCTCTCACTTGCCGTTCTTATCGTTACCGTCGTCGCTCTCGGGCGCAGGCCCAATGCCCGCGTTCACCCGCGGAGCGCGGCACTTCACTCCACCACCTCATTGGGGTCGGGCAAGGACTCCACGTAGATCGTGGTCGGAGGAATCGCGACCGACGTGAACACTGTGAGTTGGCCTATCCTTCTCTGGTCCGTGCGTGAGACTCCAATCCCAATCGCGACGCTGGTGACGGTAACCGGCCGCCAGACAGACTTGACGCTTGGCGGCCATCCGTCCAGTCCACGGGCGCGATGGTCATCGACGCGAAGCTGAACGATACGGGGCCAATAGTTCGTCGAGAGCGGTAGGACCAGCCTCATGGTGCCGGACAGCGCATCGCCCGGCTCCAGCAAACTGCTGAGGGGGCGGAAGAGCGGCGAATGGTGCGATTCTGTGATGATCTCCTCACACTCACTAGCAAGCTGCCGCTTGAGAATGAGCGTTGAACCGTCGTAGTCAACCTGCGCTTCGGTCTCTTCCATGTTGTCGTTCACGAACACGGCGAGGTCAGAGCCATTGACTAGCATGTACTCCACATCGAGTTCGTTGTTGGCGACCGACAGAGTCGCCGAGAGCTCCAGCTGTGAGGAGCTCAATACCGGTTTTGGGCGATGCACGGTTCGGCAGCCTCTCCCCGCCCCGGGCCGCAGGCCAGAAACAGGTTCCAACCCGGCGGGCGCGTCCGGTGGCGCTGGCACGAGCCACGCAAACGCTCCGGATGGCTGTGCTGAGCCGACCTGCACGTTGGATTCTGGGCCTGATGAGCATGCTGCCAAAGCCAGTCTGAGAGCTCCGAACGCCTTCATTCTGGCCTGCGCAAGTTGGGATACTGGCGCTAGGAGTACCATCATGGGAAGGTCGGGGCTCGGTGGCTCCAACGTCAACACGCCAGGAGTTTTGGCTAGGAAAGACGTATTCGAACTCTCCATACCCAGTCACAAGGCTCTCATTGAAGTCTTCTCCAGGTTGGTACTTGTTGCCGGCATCGTCCAGCTCCCTGGCGGTATGGCCCATCATGGTCCTTTGAGCGTGGACTTCTTGTGTCGCTGCGCGCCGCCTCCATCGCGGAGCGAGACTATCAGCTCGACTGCCGGCGCGGATGCCCACTAGCGGTCTGCGTGGTAGCCTTGGGTCGTGACAACACGCGAACTTCTCGATGCCGTTCTCGCGCTTCCAGTCGAGGAGCGTGAGAGGTTTCGCGACGAGCTCGACGCGAGCCTCCCGGACGACGATGAAGACGCAGACCTCCTCGCGATGCTCGATGCGCGGGTTGCATCCGCACGGGCCGGGGCTCCGGCATCGCCTGGCGATGAGGTGATCGCGCGACTTCGCGCTCGCCTTGAGCGATGAAGCTCGAGGTTCTCCGTGAGGCGGAGGACGAGGCAGCAAGGGAGACCGACTTCTACGAGGGAGAGGAGATCGGACTCGGGCGCGCATTCATCGACGACTTGCAACGGACCCTGCGACTCATCACCGAGGGGCCACTTCATTTTCAGCGGCTGCGAAAACGCGCGAACCTGCGCATGGCCCTCTTCGATCGTTTCCCGTTCAAGGTCATTTACGAAGTTGAGCCTGACATGGTTCGCGTAATCGCGATCTGTCACCAGAAGCGGCGCCCGCAGCACTGGCGCAGCCGTTCCTAGCTCGCAGCCTGTTCCGGATCTTCGTCAGCGGCTTCAGCAGCTAAGGAAAGAAGCAGCAACTCGCTCTCGCTCGGGGCGCCTCGTGCAAGCGATGGCCCCGCCTCCAGCTCGTCGTCGTTCATCTCCTCTGCCCGGAGTAAAAGGGAGCTTAGCTAAGCTCCCTGTCGAGGCCCGGAGTAAAAAGGGAGCTTAGCTAAGCTCCCTGGCGAGGCCTGGAGTAAAAAGGGAGCTTAGCTAAGC
>CAITIQ010000668.1 GCA_903892415.1 uncultured delta proteobacterium
AACCTACGACCTTCGGGTTATGAGCCCGACGAGCTACCAGGCTGCTCCACCGCGCATGCGAAACATAGTCGGACCGGATTCTGTGTCAACGACTTGTTACGAGGAGGATGAAGATTCTGTCGGGTCTCTTGGTGCAGCGCTCGTTTCTTCGGTCTGAGGGACTTCTTCCATAGCTTCCACCACCGCGAGAGCACCGTCTGCGAGAGCGGCCACCACGGTGGTCACCCCGCGAATGGTGCTGAAGGTGCTGGCTGAAGCGAGCTGATGAACCGTCCTCACCACGCGCGCCGGACCTGCGACTACCGGAACGGCCTCCAAGACCGAGTACGTGCGGTCGGCGTAACGCTTGCCCACCCTTTCGATAGCGCGCGAGCCGTGGAGCACGCCGTCTCGTAGCAAGGCTACAGCTCCGCGCACCCGCTTCATGAAAGCCACTCGCGCAAGCGTTGGTAGACAGCCTCATCCGCTAGCAACGCGGTGTGGCTGAGCCCTTCAAACACTTGCACGTGCTCCTGCGGAAAGATCGGGCTGCGATCGTGCGGCTGCGCGTGGCCCAACGCGCTGCGCGGCGGAACCAACGCATCCCCGAACAAGGCAGCGAGCCTTGGATCCTTCGGCAGCACCCCGGCGATCAAGTGATGTCGAATGGAGGCTAGAAGCGGAACCGGATGCCTGCGGTTTTGCAGAAGTGCATGCGCATCAGCGTCGCGCCAATCGTGTTCGTGAAGACTGCCATAACGCAGGTCTTGAATGCCTTCACTGCGGAGCGCAATGATATCGCCGATCAGCTCGGTCACCGGATCGGCCAAGACGGTTCCCGTCTTGCGCAGAAACCAAGTAAGGACATTTCCCGCTCGCTCGAGCGGTGCGCCAAGATGCGGGGACCCGATGTAAACGGCGCTTTTTACCTTTCCAAGCCAGGCTGCCGAACGCTCAGCTGCCGTGTGCGTAGCGCTGCGGATCACCAACCCGCCCATGCTGTGCCCGATCAGAATCAGCTCCTCGATCGCGTCGCCCACGCGAGCGACCAACGCCTCGAGCAGGTGGTCGAGCTGAAACCCGTTCTCCGAGATATGACGCCCGCTGTTGTAACGCACATAAAGTGGCGTTAGCCCGAGATCGGCCTCCAGCTTCGTCGCGTAGTTAAGCCCAAACATCGACCAGCAGCCCTCGGTCGCCATTAGCCCGTGGACGAAGAGCGCCATGCGTTTGGCCGGAACCACGCGCTCGGGCGGGACGGGTGAGCCATCCACGACGAAGGTGAGATCGATGGCAAGGCCGTTGGCAGTGCGATGCAAGTAGTCCCCAACCAAGCCGTTGAGCGCTCCAACCGCTGAGTCCACATCGACCTTCATTCGTGGATGACCTTCATGCGTGATGCATCCGGCTCATTGCGGGGTGTTCCCCGGCGTCGGTGCGATGCCATAGAGCGGAACCACCTCAGGTTGGGGGGGCTGTTGCGGCGTGGCCGGGACACCGTATTTGGGCGCAGACTCTGGAATCTCGTTGGTGGTATCCGGTGCAACCTGCGGCGGCACGGCGCCCGTAACCGTGGGCGCGGGCTGGCCGTCATTGGGTGGCTGTTTTGCCGAGCCGCAAGCCGTGAGCAATGCGGCGCTCGAGAGCCCCAGCAAAACGGCGATCGCCGTACGGGCGATAGCACCGTCTGCGTTGCGCAAGGTGGCTGCACAATGAGGACACGCGAGTTCGGTGGACTTGACTGCGCACGCACACGAGGGACATGCAACGAGGGTCGGCATCGCTGAAGCTTTCTTCCTTCCACCCCGGTCGTCAAGCATGGCCGGGCTTTCCGGCAACAGCGCTAGCCGTGGTAGTCTCGACAAATGCATCGGCGAATCGTAGCTGTCCTTCTTTGCTGCCATTCAGGCTGCGCGCTGGAATCGCTCGAGCCGGAAGCTTCCCTCGTTACTTATTGGGGAACGGTTGAAGACTCCGACGCGGTAATTGCCATCACGCTCACCGACACTGCGGCGGTGGCCTATGTCTGCGGTGGGGAGCTAACGCGAGAGACTCAAACGCGCTGGTACTCGGCCGAGTTATCGCAGCCCTTGATTGAGGGTGATTCGCTGGTTCTCGATGCAATCAACGGTCAGCAGCTTGAACTGCAGCTCTCCGCGGATTCCCTGATTGGCAGCTACCTGGATCCTGATGGTACCGCGTTCAATTTCGACGCTGTGATTCCTTCACAAGGCGAGTTTCACGGACTCTACACAGTAGTCGACAGCGGCTGCCGCACTGGTGTGATTGTCAATGTCGACGCCTCGAACAACAGCGAGGTACAAGGCGCATGGTGCAACGAGGCGGGGATCTTCGAGCAGGTTACACCCATCGCGCCAATCAACCCGGGCGCCAGCTCGTTTGATGTAACGGTGGTGTCCGCCACCGCTGGCTTCGAGGAGAAGCGGCTCACGGTCCAGGCGATTGATCCCATCAGCTTCTGATCGATCGTCGTGGACGCGCAATCAAGGCAATCTGCCAAAGGAACCGCCAGTAGGAACCGCCCGCCCAAACAGAGTTCCTTTGTCGGTCGCCACGAGGAGTTGAGGGAGCTGCGCGCGCTTCTTGAAGGAGCCAATCAGGTCCTCCTTGTCAGCGGTCCACGCGGCGTCGGAAAGACGCGCCTCGTCCGAGAAGCGCTCAAGAAGCTGGCAGCTGTCTGGCTCAGTGCTGCGGATCTCCGCTCACTGGATGGGCTCGCGGCTCGCGCTGCCGAAGCGCTCAGCGTACCGCTTGGCTCTGCGCGCAGCGCAGAGGACCGCTTGCGTCAATCTGGGCGCGCCTTGGCAGCTGGCACCGCCAACATCGTGGTGATCGACGGCGCCGAGGCGCTCGGGGAGAAGCTCGGTACGGCGTTGGGCGTTTGGCAGAACGTTGCACCCAGGCTTAGATTTTTAGTCACCGCGCGCGATGCTCTGGCAATCGGGGGCGCTCGCTACGTACTTGGACCGCTCGCGAGCCCACGGAAGGGGATTCACCCAGGCGTTCAGCTCTTTATAGAACGCTGTCGGGAACACGGTGCTCAGGCGCCCGCACCTGAAGCCACGGATCCGCTCTTGGCACAGCTGGTAAGCGCGTTGGATGGAATGCCTCTCGCGATCGAGATTGCTGCAACTCGCTACGGAAAGCTTGGGTTGCGTGGCCTCACCGAGCCTCTCTCCGACCGCCGCATGACGATTCAAGCGGCCGTTCAATGGTCGTGGGAGGGGCTTGCTCCGGAGCTCCAATCGGTGCTCGCCGGCCTTTCGGTCTTTGGCGCGAGCTTCACGCTGGATGCGGTAGAGGCCGTACTCAACCAATCAGCTCCGGATCGCGTAGCTTGGCTGCTTGACCAACTGGAAGCTGAGTCTCTGCTCTATCGATCATCGCAGGGTGATGCGGGGGAGCGAATTTCTCTCGACGAAAGCGTGCGTTCGTTTGCCATGGACCGCCTGGCCGAGAGCGGTGAACTCGCGCAGACCACCCAAAAGCATGACGGTTACTTCTTGGAACTGGGTAGGCGCCTGATAGAGCGCGTGGATCGCTACGGCGATATTCACGCACGTGCTCAACTGGCGAGCGAGCTTGAGAATTTTCTTCTGGTGTATGAGCGAGGGCTTCTCACCGACAACTGTCCACAAGCACTCGCGAGCCTCGTCATCGCTGATGCTGTGCTCGCTACCCAGGTATCTGCACAAGTACGGCTCGATCTCTGGAGCGCTCTACAGCAACGGTACAGCCACGAACTTTCATCCGAGATCGAGCTGAAAGCTGGGTTGGGACGCGCGCTCGCCGAGGCTGGCCGACTCGAGGAAGCTCGACCTTACCTCGATTGCGCTGCGCGCCTTGCCGAAGAGCGCCGTTCCAATCGCGCCGCGCATCTCTTCGTCGATCTAGGTTTGGTGTTTCACCATACCGGGCAGCTCCAAGAGGCGCGAGAGACCTACGCTCGCGCGCTTGAACTCGAGGCAAGCCAGCCGGATGAGCGACTGCGCGCACGCGCTTGGGGAAACCTGGGCGCGGTGCTGCACGATGAACGGAAGTTCGAGGGCGCACGGCGCAACTACGAACGCTCGCTCGCGCACGCACGCAACGTTGGGGACGCGCGCATCGAGGGAGTCATGCTGACCAACCTTGGGGTGCTGGAGCAGGAGTTGGAGGAACTCGAGCGCGCTGGTGAGTGCTTCGAAGGCGCCATGCGCCTGCTCGAGCAAGCCGCAGATCGCCGGCTCACCGCGATTGCCAAGAGCAACCTGATGACGTTGCTGATGGAGACGGGGGATCTCGAGGGTGCGCGCTTCTACGGCGAAGCCGCTTTAAGCGAACAAAGGGCGATGGGCGACTTGAAGTCGCTGATCTTGGTACGGGCGCGGCTTGCAGCTCTTTATTCGCTCTTGGAAGACCGGCGGCGCGCAACGGTGGAGCTCGAGGAAGCCCAGCACCTCACCTCGGATCTGCGAGATGAGTCCGCAGCTGCTGTGCTGGAGGTCGCGTCCCAGTTCCTGGAGCTCTGCGACGGTGCCCTGCCCCAGACCTTGCTAGACAACGTGCAAGCTGTAGCATCGAGTCTACGCAGCGACGGTGTAGCCAAGGGCGACCGCTCGGACGAGATTCGAACGCTCGTTCGGATCGCCGAAAAGTTCGTCAAGCAACGCAAGCCAGGCGCCGAGCCCGCACCCAACCGCGACGCGCTATTGGTTTCACCAGACGCCGCGTTCATACGTGCCCCCAAAAAGAGCCTGTGGGCTCGGCTCGAGCTGAAAAGCGCGCCCCATCAGATATTTGCGGCGCTGTTGGAGCACCACGCGCGAGATCCAGAACTCGGACTGTCGATGGATCAGCTCGCCAAGGCTGGCTGGCCCCAAGCCGAGCTACCAGCGGCCGTGCGCGCAAGCCGCGTTTACGCGGCTATCGCTGTGCTACGTCGTAGCGGATTGGAGAAGCTCGTGATGAGACGGCCGGGGGGATACCTGCTTGACCCCGCACTGCGAGTAACTCAAGCCCTACCGACAGCCGATGAGCGAACGGCCTCGTTGCCCTCAAAGAAGGGAAAGTCACGCGCTGCCCCCTAGGGTTCACCGCCTTCGACGTGGTGGTAGTCGTTCAGCGAAGACAAGCGCCGATGGGTCCGATAGAAATGGAGCGTGGTCCGTAAGCGCCGTCCGCACGTGGCAACTCCCGATGAGGTTCGAATCTCGCGCGAAGGAGACTTCGCGGTCATCGAGTACGTCGACCAGTCCATCGAGACCACGCAATACCGCGTGGGCGCCGACACACTCGCCCGCATGACGGATGAAGACATTCTTTCCTTGTGGAATGCCGGTCTTGCGACTCATGGTGAAGAGTCAGGGCGTTCACGACGCGACATGTCGAGCTCGGTTCGGAACAACAAGTTGATTGGTGAGGTGGAGGCATTTCCCAGCGCCCCCAACCAGCCGTTCTTGCTCGTGGAGGGCCGTGTCTATACGCCGATGGAGCTTTGCTCTTTGCTTGGCAACCACGTTGGCTGGGAAGTCACCTTCTCCTTCAAAAAGAAGGCCGATTGAGACTTTTCTGATAGCCTGGCCCGGATGAAATCTCTTCGCTTTGGCGTTGTGTTGGGCGTAATTGGGCTCTCCGGCTGCGGCGGAAACGTCGTGTTCTCCGAGGACGGGGAGGGCGGAGAAGGCGCCGCGGGGGCCGCCAGCAACACGACGTCCGTAACCACCAACCAAGGCGGTGGTCCCAACTCGTCGGTTACCACCAACCAAGGCGGCGGCCCCAATTCGTCGGTTACCACCAACCAAGGCGGTGGCCCTAATTCGTCCGTCGTTACAGGTCCGATCTCTACCTGTGAAACGCTGTGCAACGAGTTCCAGCAGTGTTTGGAAGGCAACTGCTTCGACCAGTGTCAGCAGGTCTACCAGCCAGGTTGTGAGTTCGAGGCCGAGCAATACCTTCAATGCGTGCTTAACTTCCTGTCGCCTAGCTGTGATTTTCCCGACTACGACTGCTCTATTGAGAGCGAGCAGTTAGACCTATGCTCTAACGGAAACAGCTGCTTCACCAAAGGTTGTGATACGGGCGGAGCTAGCTGTGCGTGCACCGGTAACTGCAATGGGAACCAGGTAGTTTCTTCGTGCTCTCCCAACGGCCCGGGCAGCTTCTTGTGTGAATGCTTCGTCAATGACACCTTCGTAGGGAGCTGCCTCGAGTCGCCGGAGAACTTGTGCAATGGGGTTGAGCAAAGCTGTTGCGTGTTGAATTTTTTGTAGGCTGCGCGCTAACGCGGGACCGCCCAGAGCCTAAGGTTCTGCGGGGTCAGGGTGATTCGAGCCTTGGGAGTTACTTTATCTGCACCTCGCAGTTCGAATGAGTGGCGCTTGAGCAGCGTCGCGAGCGCCACGCTGGCCTCAACCGAAGCAAACACCTTCCCAATGCAGGCTCTACCTCCAGCGCCGAATGGTAGATACGCGAGCTTGGGTCTCGCCTCCTCGGATTCCTTGTTGAAGCGTGCAGGGTCAAACTGCTCTGCCTTGGGAAACCAGCGTTCATCGCGGTGAGTGAAGTAGATCCAGAGGACTACTTCACTGCCTGCCGCAACCGCATAATCCCCTATCGTGGTATCACTAATCGCCCTCCGCGCCAGGACATACGCGGGGGGATAGAGCCGCATGGTCTCTTTGATTACTTGCTCGACAAGCGTCAGCCTCTCGAGGTCTTCGCTCTTGCACGTTCGCCCCGCCAGCACCGCGTCGACCTCGGCCTGACAGGCTCGCATTACCTCGGGGTGCTTCGCCAAGAGGTAGAGCGCCCAGGCAAGCGTATTGGACGTAGTCTCGTGGCCCGCGAGCAAGAAGGTAACTAGCTCGTCACGGACTTCACGAGCTGAAAGATGCACATCCTTGTTCTCGGGATCCGTCGCATCAAGGAGCATCTGAAGCAGATCCACTTGGGCACTTGGCTTGGAACGACGATTGTGAACGACTCTCTCGATCACTCGGTCCAACTCGGAGACCGCCCGATGGACAACCTGCTCCACTGGCCAACGCGCAACAGCAGGCAGGCTGCGAGGCACGGCGAGAGCCGTCTGCAGCGTTGACATCGACCGCCCCACCACACGAACTTCGTCCTCGAGGTCGATACCCAGCAGGGCATGACCAACGATGCGCAGCGTGAGGTCAGTCATTTCGAAGGTGGCGTCAAAGCTTTGACCACGACCGAAGCGCGCAGCCGTGCGCTCTGTCTCCGCGACCATACGCGGAACGGCGGCGCTAATCGCCTGCCGTGAGAACGCCGGATTGAGGATCCGGCGATGCCGCCGCCAAACTTCACCATCACTGGTTAGCAAGCCATCCCCAAGGAGAACCGACAAGCTCTCAAGTGCGCTATGGGACTTTGCGTACGCATCGGCATGCGTAATCAGCACCTCCCGAAGCTGGGCAGGGTGGCGCACGACGTATAATCCAACACCTTTCGCAGGCGCAAAGTACACGTCGCCGTAGCGAGCGAATCGTCGACCGACGAACTCGAAGGGGTCACGAAAGAACGCGGCCGCGTAGCGAATCGAGTCGACCAGATTTCCCGTGCGTTCATCTGGCCCGGGAGGCGTACCTTGAGACGACATCCGCGCAACAATAGCGCGTGCGCCTACGCGGGTCCTCATGGGAATATACCCCCATGCGTAAACGTGGAAGCTTGGCGGTAGCCTTCGTATCTCTTGCTGCGCTTCATTGCGGCGGAGAGCTTTCGATTACGGGCTCGGGAGCGGGGGGCTCGGGAGGCACTGGCGGTAGCGGTGCTGGAGGGGCCGGTGGTGGAGGGGCACCAGGGCTACAGATTGAGGGGCTTACGGCTGCCGTCACGGGCGCCTACGACGATAACGGCTTGCTCCATGTTACCTGCCAGGAGGACGACGATTGCTATGCGGCCCTGGGCTACTTCCACGCCTCCAACCGCTTCTTCTTCATGGACTTCATCCGCAGCTTGGTTCGCGGGAAGCTCGCCTCCCTGGTGAAGGCTGGGGATACAGTGCTTGAAGTCGACTACGAGAATCGTCGCTTCTTCACTAGCCCTGACGGGACGCCAGTCGAGCAGAAGCTATATGACAATGGTTCTGATCGGGCCAAGGGTCACTTTGATGCATACACCCGAGGTGTCAACGCTTGGATTGCGGACATGCGCGCCAACCGTAATGGCGCCACACTTACTACCGAATATGACTTTGCGCTGATTGTTAAGGACAACATCCGTGACTGGGAACCGGAAGACTCGGCAGCAGTGGGTCTGTACGTCCTCAATGATCTTTCGAACAATAGCGACGGTGAGCTCGCGCTGGCCCAGGCTATCAACGAGTTTGACCCATTGTTAGCGCCCGACTTGTTCACACCCAAGCCGGTTTTCGAAGCATCGACGATCAGTGGCTTCACTCCAGCACCCTATCCCGCGGGACTCCCTATTGGTGGCGGTAGCAACTCAAGCTTCTTGAATGGTTGGTACGCCAAGGAGCGCGGGCCTGCCACCAGAGGGTTGATAAGTGAGGCGCGCCGCGCGATGTCCAAGGTCGGGGGCGCACAAAGCTGGAAGGGCCCTGGAGACACCGGGTCAAACAATTGGATCGTCGGACCAACCAAATCTGCGAGCGGCAACGCGCTCTTGGCGAATGACCCGCATCTGCAACTAACCAACCCAAGCATTTGGTTCGCCGTCGAACTCGACGCAAAGTCGGCTGGAAACGGTAGCTATCACGTAGCGGGCAGCACCTTTCCCGGGCTTCCCTCCGTCATGGTCGGCCACAATGAGAAGATCGCGTGGGGAGTGACTACTGCTTATTACGACCTCGCAGACGTCTACCTCGAGGAGCTCAATGACGACGGCAGCGCGGTTGTGATCAACGGAACCGACGTGCCTATCCTGGAAAAGGAGTATGAGTTCTTGGATGCCCAATCGGGCGATACCATCAAGAAGACCTTTCGGTATTCCCAACATGGGCCGATCGTCTCGGAGGACCTCGCCGCAAAGACGGCTGTCTCAATTCGCTGGACAGGTCACGAAGGCGGAACGGACCTGGACGGGTTCTTTGGGCTCGCGCGCGCAGAAACGTTTGAGGAAGCGAAGAGCGCCATCGAGTTCATCTCCAGCGCTAGTCAGAACTTCGTTGTTATCGACGTAGAAGGGAACTTTGGGTGGTTTCCGTACATCAAGATCCCTGAGCGCCCCTGGGCTTCCAATAGCGTAGTTCCGTGGCTGCCTATCCCCGGTGAGGGCAGCGCCGAGTGGGGTCCCCCAGTCGCGCTCGAAGATCTTCCCCAGGCAGAGAACGTTGCGGACGGTTTTCTGGCCACCGCAAACGCGGACATGATTGGCGCCTCATTCGATGGGGATCTCCTCAATGACGGTCCGTCGATTCAAACGTTTCCAACTGCCAACGGAGCGCGTCAACGTCGCATCTTAGACCTCCTCGCAGCAGAGAACGCGCACACGGTTGACTCGCTCGTAGCAATTCAAGGTGATACCTATTCGCTCTTTGGCGCCGGTATGAAGCAGGCATTCATTGATGCGGCAGCGGTGGGTGCCATTCCTCCGGAGCAGCAAGACGTGATTGATGCGCTGGTTGCGTGGCAAGGGACCTGCCCCACCGGCGTGGTTGGCGATCCAAAGGAACCAACCAAGGACCCTGAAGCCTCGATCGCGACCGAGTCGATCGGTTGCACGGCCTTCCATGCTGTCTTCTTTGCGGCGGTATATGCCGGAATGCGCGACGAGATCGAGGCGGCTGGGCTTACGTCCGCGAGCGGCTTCGATCAGTCGTTGATTGCGCGCTCCCTGTTGGACCCAACCAATCTCGCCTCCGGGGATCTGGTTTGGGACAATGTCAGCACCGGACCAGTTGAAACGCGTAACGATACTCTTCGTGTCGCCTTGCAACTTGCCGCCACGGCACTTGCTGAGTTTGGCGGGCCCGATGACTGGCGCTGGGGGTTCAGTCACACCATTACGCTGCGGAGCGTATTCGACAACTTCGGTGTACCCACCTACAACGAAGGTCCATATGCGGCCCCCGGCGGGCTGCACGCTGTCAACGTCGCCAACCCATCAGTCCGACTTCCCGAGGCGGGCAAGCCGTTCGACTTTTCGTTCCGAGCGGGGCCGTCGATTCGCTTCGTCGTGGAGGCACACCCAGAGGGTCCCAAAATGGTCTATCAACTTCCTGGGGGGAATGACCTGCACCGTGACAGCCCCTTCTACAACAATCTGTTGCCCAATTGGCTCAACAACACGCCGATTGAGTTTCCGTTTGGGCCCGACGCAGTTCCCAATCCGGCCGTCGTCGTCGTGATTGAACCGAAGCCCTGATTTCGAAAGCCGTGAGAGAAGAGGACTCGAATGCATCGTTCCTACTGGATGTTGTTGTTGGCCCTTGGTGTTGGCGCTCCGCTTGCTGGCTGCGACCAGCTCAAGTCGGACGATAAGAAATCGTCGAAGTCCTCGAAGGACGAGGACGAGAGCGACACCAAGAGCAAGAAGAAGAAGAAGGCCGCAGACGAAGAGTCAGACTCAGAGGAGGAAGAAGGCTCAGCCAAGCCGACAGCCTCCGCTAGCGCCGCACCTCCGCCGCCTCCTCCGCCTTCGGCGACGGCTGCGCCAACGGACACAGCCCCTACTGCGTCCAACACCGCCCCCCCTCCTCCTCCTCCGCCTCCAACCTTGCCTGGGCGAAGCGCAACGCCAACCAACGAGGAGTGGAATCTGGCGCCAGAGCTATCCGTCGCCGGCTCAACCAAGCTCGATTGCGAGACCAAGGGGGTGCGCGAGTGGGTGCGCGTAAGCTGCAAGAGCGGGAGTTCCTCGCGAGGAGCGCCATCGGGAGTTTCGGTTAGCCGCGGCCAGGAGCGCGGGGAGACCTTCACGTTCGCTTCGGGCGGTGTGACCTCGCTCGTGTATCCCTTCTACGAAGGCCAGGATTTGTTGGCGCGCTTCACCTGGGAGAACCACACGAGTGACTACACCGCATTGTGGCCGCGTGGCGCGCCAAGGCCGCCCGTCGTTGGCATCTTTGCGAATACAGGGGCTGCCACTCCCACTACTACGGCGACGGCGACGGCGACGGCGACAACCACAACGACCAAGGATCAGTGCACCACCGATGCCAATTGCCCGCGCGGCAAGTGCAAAGCCTCACCCACAGGTAAGGTCTGTGTCGCGGATCGAGTGCCCGGAACTCTGAAGATTCCGGGCCGACCCATCAAGAAGTGAGTTCGCGCTCAGTGCCTGCCGCTCGTGTTGGAGTGGCAGGCAACGAGGCTCCGCCTTTTGCCGATTCCAGGGATGGTTTACTTCTGACGGCCGTTGGCTCAGGTTCATGGTAGATCGCAGGTCGATGGCGAAGGCTGGTCCCAGCTCCGACGAGGAGACGTTGCGGGTCCAAACACCAGCTGAGTCGCGGCTGATGTTGACGGCTCTGTGGGACGGCGGCAGCTTCACGCAGTTCATCGAGCGCGGCAAAGTGGCGGTGCTCGGGCGTGGCTCCCAGGCAGACGTCGTGATCGAGCACCCTTCGATATCGCGGAGGCACGTGACTCTCTCACTGGGTACGGAGCTGCGTGTGTCGGAGCTGGGCAGCTCCAACGGTACGAAGGTTCGCGGACGACGGCTGGAACCAAACGAGCAAGTGGTGGTTGGCTGGGGCGAGCCTTTCGAAGTCGGGCACGCCGTCGTGATAGTGCGAACACCATCAGCCAGCGGTGGGGACCTACGCAACGACGAACAGTCGCAAACCTCGATTGCCTCGGTGGAGCGTCTACTCAAACTAGTAGCACCCACTCATATCTCGGTGCTGTTGCTCGGAGAGACTGGCGTCGGAAAGGGCTTCTATGCTCGACGGATCCACGATCTGTCGAACCGATCGGGCGGCCCTTGGCTGCATTTGAACTGTGCTGCGCTTTCGGAACAGCTGCTGGAAGGCGAGCTATTTGGCTATGAAAAAGGCGCCTTCACTGGTGCCCACCAATCGAAGATCGGCCTGCTCGAGTCGGCTTCTGGCGGCACAGTGTTCCTCGATGAAGTTGGGGATCTGCCACCTTCAATCCAGGCCAAGCTGCTGCTCGCGCTTGAACGGCGTGAAGTGATCCGAATCGGTTCGCTCAAGCCGCGAGGCTTTGACGTTCGGTTCATTTCGGCGACCAATCGCTGGGAAGCAGGGACCGTAAGCGAGAGCTTTCGCAGCGACCTCTACTACCGGCTTGCCGGCATGCCGATATCAATCCCACCCCTTCGACAGCGACGGGGCGAGATTGCAGGCCTAACGACTGCGCTGTTGCTAGAGGCGGCGGAGCGACTCGGACGAAGCGTTCCGCAACTCGGCCCTGAGGTCGTGAGCAAGCTCGAGAGCTCTGAATGGACAGGCAACGTCCGTGAGCTCGGCAGCGTACTCGAGCGAGCGCTCTTGTTTGCGGGTCAGGAGCTGACCGCCGATCACCTCGAGCTCGCACGAGGCCCGGTCGTTCGTCCAAGCGTTCCGCCGCGAGCACTCGGTACAGCGGACTCTGCCCCCGCCTCGGTGCCTCCGCCCAGCGCCTTTCCATCGCCACCGTCCAGTCCTTCGGCTGCTCCGCCGCCCTCCAAGAAGACCCTCGCGGAGGACGTTGGCGAAGTGGAGCGCCGTCGAATTTTGGAGGCCCTCGATCAATGCGCTGGCAACCAAGTACGTGCTGCCGAGCTGCTTGGTGTCTCCAGGAGAACGTTGATCAACAGGATGATCGCCTACGCGATTCCGCGTCCGCGAAAGGGCTAGTCGCTCTGCGCTGGCTTTATCGATCTCTCGCAGAGTAGGCTCCCTGCGTGCGTTTGGCTCTCCCCTCTGGAGCCGTCCACGGAGCTGTCGTGGGTCGCGGGCCTCCGTTGGTTTTTCTCCACGGCGGACCAGGGCTCGATCACCGTTACTTCCGTCCCTGGGTGGATTCACTGGCGGACGTTCGCACGCTGGTGTTCTTCGACATGCGCGGTTGCGGCGCTTCACCGTCGACCACGGAGCGCGCACTGGGAGTGGACGAGTGGGCAGACGATGTCCTTAGCGTGCTCGACGTACTTGGGTATGAGAGGGCAGACCTCATTGGCCATTCGTTCGGCGCGTGCGTCGCATTGCAAGCCGCGGCAATGGCCACAGAAAGGGTCTCCCGCCTGCTTCTAATTGCTCCGCCAGGTTCAGCAAACGACAGTGATCGGCTTGCTCACGTGCTCGCTCGTGGCACGCCCGAACAGATCAAAAGCTTCCTAAACCCGAAAAGTCCGGTTACCGATCAAGAGCTTGCCCACCAATGGAACTGCATGCTTCCGCTCTACTTTGCACAGGAGCAAGCGCTCGAGGTTGCAGAGCGGCTGCGCCGCGATCAGCTCTCCGTTCGCGCCTTCCACGAAGGCCTGGCTTCACTGCAGACGACGAACCTTCGTGAGTCGTTCCGAGCCGTCCGTTCGAGGCTCCTATTGTGCAGCGGGCGCGAGGACTGGCTCAGCCGCCCCGAAGCGAGCCATGATTGGCGCTCACTGTTGCCGGAGGCCGAGACGTTCGTGTTCGAACGCAGCGGGCACTTTCCATTCATCGAGGAGAACGCTCTCTTTCTTCAGGTTGTGCGCTCCTTCCTCAGCGGTCACGGGTCAGCGCAGCAGCGGAATCCCTCTTCGTAACCAAAGTCGTCTTCCTTGTGAAAGTCGACCGTTGGCCTGCAACGGCCACGCACAGGACCCCACCAACCGCCTTTAAGCCCCGACCGATCAGGGTACTTCTTCTTCGGAATCTCAACCCATTCATTGATATTGCCATTCATGTCGAAGACGCCGAACGGCGACACGCACTCAGGCAAAGAACCGGCTGGTAGCCGCTGGTCGAGTTCGGCCAAGTGGGCCTTACAAGCTGGTCGGTCCATACACTTCGCATAGCGAAACAATTTCTTGGAGCGCTTGCGATACTCCTTGTCGATGCTGCACTTCGTGGCGTCACGAACGTAGCCATAGGTGTACGGGAGCATCTCTGGCCCTTCGCAGGCGAAGTTGAATTCCTCCTCGGTGCAAAGCCGCTTCCCGGCCGTTTCGCAAGCAGCCTTGGCCTCGGTCCACGACACGAGCAAGCTTGGAAGC
The DNA here is from genome assembly GCA_903892415.1 of uncultured delta proteobacterium. Taxonomy (GTDB): domain Bacteria; phylum Myxococcota_A; class Polyangia; order Polyangiales; family Polyangiaceae; genus Xiheicaenibacterium. The sequence goes on from CAITIQ010000668.1 coordinate 14,110, forward strand.
TCGCCCCTTTTGTTTGGATACTCAAAACGATCGACGCAGAACCTCAACTTCTTTCGCTCGCTTGAAAGACACTTGGAAGGGCTTTGATACTCGAGGCACCGCTCACTGACCGTGCTCTTGTACTTTTGCCCCTTTGCTTCGGCTTTGGCCTTCTTCCTGAGGTCCGCCTCGAACTCTGAGTGATACTTGACGCAGGTTTGCTCGACCTCCGGACAGTAGTCTCCCTCGACCATCACCATTCCCTCTCGACACGGGCTTGGCTCGGCGGCAGAGGCACTCGCGCTCGGAGTTGCCGTCGGCGCGCTTGAGGTAGCGACATTCGATGCTGACGCTGAGGCCAGCGCCGAAGCCCCGGGCGGAACGGTACCTGTTGCCTTGGCCGTTCTCTCGCTTTCTGGCGTCGTGTCGGGTCCATCGCGCATGTCTCCCTCGCAGCCAACCACCAGCAACGCTCCCACCGCACACATCTGTCCCCAAGGGGTTTTCACTCGCTGCGGATGCGACCCTCCCGCCCGAGCGTCAAGACGTCTTGCGATCCTGGCCCACTTCCAACACGATCGCGGGATGCGCCGTACGCTCCCGCTCGCTAATTTCCCCCTGCTGCTCACTGGCCTTCTCCTCGGATGCTCTTCGGATATTGACGATCTGTTTGGTGGCACCGGGCCGGGGACAGGTGGGAATGAAGTGGGCGGTGCTGGGTCCGCGGCGGGCGGCAGCTCGAACACGGGCGGACAAGGCGGCGGGGGTAGCTCCTCAGTTGGTGGAGCGCCAGTCGGAGGCAGCTCCGCCGGTGGCAACTCCGCTGGTGGCAACGCCACGGGGGGTGCCAGTCCGAACTGTGGTGATGGCGTTGCCGACGGTAACGAGGATTGCGATGGTGGTGACCTCGCTGGCGCTTCTTGTCAGGACTTCGGCTTCAGCAACGAAGATGGCCTAGCGTGTAGCGCTCAATGCACCTTTGACGCTAGCAACTGCGCACCTGTTTGCGACGGGCAACAGGTCGAACCAGGCGAAGCCTGTGATGGTGACGACCTCAACGGCGTCACCTGCATGGACTTTGGGTTCGTCAATCCGGATGGTGCGACCTGCAACAACTGCTCGGCTATCGACGCTGAGGGCTGTCAGGCAACGTGCGGGAACGGCAACATGGAGCCCGGTGAGGCCTGCGACGGCGCCGTTGGGATGTTGTTCTCCTGCACCGATTTCGGCTTCACCAACCCGACGAACGGTGCGCCGCTATGTACCAACTGCGTTCCGGATCCCGCCAACTGCGTTGCCGTTTGCGGCAATATGGACCTTGAGCCGAGCGAAGGTTGCGATGACGGTAACACCAATCCGAATGATGGCTGCTCGGCTAGCTGTCAACTGGAGCAAGACTCGTGCGACCTGGCCACCCCAATAACGCAGGGCTTCGGCACCACTCAGATCACGGGCACGACCCTGTCCAGCGCGGCAGATCTCACCACCACCAGTGATGATTGCGGAGTTAGCGCGTCCGCTAAGAATAAGGTTTACGCGGTTACCGTGACTCAGGGTGGGTTCCTCACCGCATGGATCGAGCGAGCCGGCACCAACTTCGACACCGTGCTTTATGCGCGGACAACCTGTGACAGCGACGCGTCCGAAATACTGTGCTCCGACAGCTCGCTCATCGAGCAGAACAACTTTGTCGGTGGAGGCGAGGTGGTTTCCTTTCCGGTGGCCGACGGCACGACCGTCTACCTCGTCGTAGATGGCTCCTTCTCAAACGAGGAAGGAGACTTCGCGCTCAACGTCGATCTTTCGACCGGGCAAAACTGCTTCGACCCAATCCCGCTCCCCATCTTTGCCGGGACAACACAGAAGGTCCTAGGCTTCACCAACGGCCAGACCTCGACAGCGGCTGGTGGATGTGGAGGCTCGTTCACCGACGACGTTGTTTACGAATTGCGACGCCGCACACCCACCATCACGAACATGGAGGTCAACTTGCCTTCCGGGCAGACTTCATACGATTCGCTCCTGCACGTACGCACCCAATGCGGTTCAAGCAACACCGAGGTTGGCTGCAGTGACGTTGGCGGCAACGGCGGCGAACAGCTGAATCTCATATTCAATATGAATGATACGCGGTTTATGTGGGTCGACGGTGATCAGCAGGCCAGCGGCAGCTACGCGCTGACCATCACGCCCAGCCCTTGAACAGCTTGACCCCAGGCTGCATCACGGATTGCAAGCCACTTCATCGGGTGAATCACCCGTAAAGAGTTCGATCTCGTCGAGGTTCTGCTGCTGGTTGATCCTGGCCCAGATGGCTGCATCATTGATGCCTAGCTGCGGGTTCCCAGCGGCTTGAGCCGTCCAGAAATGACCACGGGCCCACGAGTACCGAACGAAGTGCTGCCAGTCAGGATCTGCCTTCCACTGGTTGTACAAGCTTGCGTGCTCCGTTCGAGCCACCCGCATGTAGAGCTGCAGGTAGTAAAGATGCGAAGCCGCACCATCACGATAGGAAACCGTGCTCGTCACATGGTCTTGCACGGTAGTCACGCAGGCGAGCCCATTGATGTAGGCTGTTAGCTCATCGCCCATCGAGATGAAATCGTAGCTGCCCTGCGTGCCTGTCAGGTAGGTATTGTCATAGTTCGTGGTGACGCTACCGCCTTGTTGAACCAGGGAGAGAATGGCGTTACGCGGAAAGAAGCCCAGCTTCGGCACCTGAACCTGGTTGTCGGAGCCCATGTAGTAGAGGTGCTTGTTCGGCAATGAAAGCGCCTGGTCGTAGTCATAGCCATGGGTCTCTTCGTGGCAGGCCGTATCAATAGCGTCGATCATTCCCTCCCAAGAGCCGAGCTCGAAGTAGGAGGGGAAGGTACCGGTCAGCCACGGGTCCGTCTTCATTTGGTCCATTAGGTAATGGCCATTGGGATAGCGAGCATCGAGAGTTGCCAGCATTTTCTGCAACCACTGCGAGCCTACATAGCTATTCTCGACATTGCTGATATTAGCGTTGGTGAACGGCTCGTAGTAACAGCCGTTACCGTTGCCGCCGCCAACACCGCCACCTCCGGCACCAGGTCCGGCCGGTCCTTGAGGACTGCCTCCTTGTCCAGCCGCACCCTGCCCAGGTTCGCCACCAGTGCCTTGATTGCTCCCGCCCTGTGGGCCTGGCCCGGTCGTCGGCGGGTGCTGGCCCGTTTCCGTGGAGCCGTTCGAACCTTGGCTCGCTCCTTGGCCACCCTCGCCACCCTCGCTGGACTCATCATCGTTGTCGTTGCGTCCAAAGATGTCGCCAGCTTTCGGGATGCAGGCTGAAACAACGAAAAGGACCGTGACCAACGTACCGGCTACTCGCATGAGACACCTCGGGAAGCACACTCTGAGGACTGGTCGACCACCGGTCAATAGCGATGCTCTGGGGTGCACGTCGATTTAATGAGTGGGGTTTGAGTGGCCAGGTCGTTCACTCACACCTCAAACAAGTTCCTTGCCGCGTGCCGCGAAAATTTGCATCGCAGCCGAAAGTCGCAGCCCATTCTGGGGCCTCTTCTCAGACGCTGGCTGGCGGCCTATACAGCCGCCCATGAAGAGACACATTTCTGTGATTGCGACCCTGATCCTCGCCGCTGCTTGTGGAGACGCAGGGTCCGGCGCAACTTCCGGCAGCGCCTCTGGCGCCAAGTCCGGCGCTCCTCAGACGAGCGCCAAACCTGGGGCATCCGCGAGCGCAAAGACGAGTTCAACGCCTGCCGCTAGCGCGACAGCAGAGACTCCGGCTCTCTCGGCATCGGCGTTGGCTTCGGCGTCTGCCGCGCCTGCAGCGAGTGGCGCACCTGCAACCGGTGGCGCCGAGTTCTCCGCGGACGTCAAGCGGCTCATGGGCCTGGTCGCTAGCCCGGTTGACCTCGAATACACAACGCTCGCGGGCTTCTTGTTCAAAGCCCCCAAGGGTGCAGCGCTAACGCCCGCACCTGCTCCTGGTGAGTGGAGTGAGATCACGGCCGATGGTGCAACCATGGCCTTCTTTGCGCATTCCCCTTCCGACGGCGGAGAGGGCTGCCCCAAGCTTGCCGATATGAAGGGTAAAGCCAAAGATGCAAAGACCCTCGTCGAGATCAATGAGAAGCAGAAGCCGTGGGGCAAAGAGTCTTATGGCGATGAGGTTTCGTTCTGGCTCTACGAGAAGGACGGTAAGGCTGGCTTCTACGGTACGAAGGTCTTCAAGGGGCCCAAGGAAGCAACCACCTATTGCTTTGCGGCTGGCAAGGCGAGCGAGGCAGCTGGGCTCAAGGGCCTCTTGGCCAAAGACAAGGCTGAGTTGCTCGCGGGCGTCGCGCTCGGTCTCTACAACAAGCTCTGATCGGGCTCTTTGATTTGGCCGGAGGACCTCGACCATGCTCGAGGTCTTCCGCTTTGTATTAGTTCCCTTAAGGAGCGCGCGAGATTTGGTATCCCCTCGATCAGGCCTACCCACTTTGCTCGAGCACGCACACGTGCAGTGGGACGCGCATGCCGCTTGAACGTGGAGAGGTGCTCGGGGGTGTCTTCGAGGTCGAGCGCTGTCTCGAGACCGAATACGGTGTAACCACCTATCGCGCTCGCCATCTACTTACGGGCAAACCCAGTCGCCTGCGGGTATTGGTGCCAACCAAGTGTCCGTGGGCCAAGCCTTTCATCGACCAAGCGACTGAGCTTGCGGCAATGAATGTCGAAGGACTGGTTCGTTGCACTGGCTTCGGTCGAGTTGGAAGAAGTCAGTTCTTCTTCGCGTTCGAGTGGCATCGGGGGGATACGGTTGCAGACCTTTTGCCTCAGCCACTGCCGCGAGCGCAGTCGTTGCGATTGGCGGCCAACGTCGCTGAAGCGCTGGGTCAATTGCATGCGCTAGACCTCGTTCACAGGCATGTGCGCCCCGACCGAATCGTCATTGATCCAAAGAGCGACAGAGGCCCAGTTCTTTTGGATGGCGTCTACCCTGACGCAGACGGCCTCCAACTCGGGTCCGCGAGCTATTTGGCGCCAGAGACCTTCATTGTTGGGCGTGAGACTTCTGCCGCGGCGGATGTGTATGCGCTTGGGGCAACACTTTATCATTGTATCTTCGGTCGGCCGCCGCACGCTGGAAAGACGAGGCTCGCCGTTTGGTTAAGGGCTCTTTTCAATCCACTAGAACCCATTGCGCTGCTCGAGGGGGGGGACGTATTCGGTTCTTGGATCGGCCGGATGCTCGCGCCTGAACCGCTCGAGAGGCCGCGCGCAGAGCGTCTTTCAGCCGTCGCACTCGAGGCCTTGGAGAATCAAGTTCCACGACCGATCGAGCGTGGTTCCTCGGCTGTCGCTGCGACCACCACCGAAGGCTGCATTGTCGTGGCGCGTGGCGTCCCCTGGAACGACGCGGACTATGGCGCATCGCTCGATCGAGCGGTCCAGCTCAGCGAGTGCGAGAAGTTCCGCTTCGTCGATGGGTCGGCTGCCTTCCGCTTCAGAGGCGCGCTCGACAGCGCGCTTGCCCAGAGAATTGGTCAATTCTTGAACGCCCTCTTGGCCTCCTCCCGCGTGGCCGCCGTAGGGGCCGAGATTCAGGCTGATACGGTCAGCCGGGTGCTCGATGCACTTGCCGAGACGCTGGCCATCACCCCGTCGGGCCAACAGCGCTGGAGTGAGCTGCTCGAAGAGCTGATTTCGCACGTGCGAAAGTTCAGTAGGAAAGGCGGCACGCTGGAACTCGACGGGGCGGCTCCTCGCGTTGGAAAGAACGGCACGCTCGTGATCGAGCCCGAACCAATAGCCGCGCAGCCCACCGTCGTCTTTGAGGTCTCTGCGTCTGACCTCGATAGTACGGACGAGCGGCCCACCATCGAGGTCGCGCCTGACCCAATGCTCGTCAGAGCCACCACACCCAGGGCGGATTCGACGCCCAAAAACTGAGCAGAACCTGCGGCGACCAATCGAATCGCGATTGACGCAGCAGGCGCGACTGAGTTCGATGGGACTATGCAGTATTCGACGCTCTCCCGACGTCTTCGCGCGTCTGTCCTGACTCTCGGCCTGACAACAGCTCTGTTAGGCGCCTGTACCCCCGGAACCGATCCGGACGGGGCGACGAGTCAAGGCGGGGACAACTCGTCCAATTCCAACTCCAGCTCGAGCGGGTTCGGGAACAACTCCGCGGATGGCGGCGGCGGGCAGGGCGCAGGCTTTGGAACTGGCGGTGGCAACACTGGTGGTGGCTGCGCGGGCGTTACCAACACCGCTGAGAAGGTGCCGCTGGACATCTTCGTCATGCTCGACAAGTCGGGGTCAATGACCGATCCGGCGGCGGGCGGTGGCTCCAAATGGGAAGCAGCGGTTAGTGCACTAACCACCTTCGTCAATCAACCCGAGTCCGCAGGCATTGGCGTTGGTATTCAGTACTTTCCGCAGCCGAGCGGCAATAGCTGTTCCGTTACCATGTGTATGACCGACGCTGATTGTGGCGCCGGCTGCGGACCATGCGTCGGTCTCGCTGGTTTTTTTGGTATCTGTCAGGGCTTTGCCAACAATGACTCTTGCGAGCCCGCTGACTACGCTGCGCCAGCCGTCGAAATCGGGCTGCTACCCGGCAATGCCAATGCACTTGTCAGCTCAATGAACGGGGAAGACCCCGACGGCTCCGGCACGCCGACCCACCCGGCGCTTGATGGCGCCATCGACCACGCGACCGAGTGGGCACTTAGCCACCCAGGCCATGTGGTGGTTGCCTTGCTTGCAACGGACGGAGACCCAACCTCCTGCGAGACAGACCTGAGCGCAATCAACTCGGTGGCGGCCAGCGGTGCCAACGCTATGCCAAAGATTAATACCTTCGTCATTGGCGTAGGTGGGTCGGTGAATACGCTCAACGGTATCGCAGCCGCTGGCGGGACCACGGACGCCTTTATGATTGATAGCGAGCCGGACGTGCAACAAGCCTTCCTCGACGCGCTAGCGGAGATTCAAGGCCAAGCGCTGCCTTGCTCGTACTTGATTCCGCAACCTCCCCCCGGTGAGGAGATCAACTTCGGGAAGATCAACGTTTCTTACACACCCGGCGGCGGGAGTGAGCAGCTCATTCCTTACGTTGATTCGGCCGCAGCCTGCCCGGCGAGCGGGCTAGCCTGGTATTACGACAACCCGGCGATGCCGACGCAGATCCTACTTTGCCCGAACACCTGCTCGACGATCTCTCAAGACCCTGATGGTCAAGTGGAGATCGTGGTTGGCTGCGATACCGTAGTCGAGTGAAGCAAGCCTGCGCGTGAAGGCAGAGCCAAGTCCCTCAGTCGAAGCGAGCAGGATCCTCGAGCTCTGCCGTGGAGATGCGCTTCGCGCCTTCGACATTATCCAGAGCCAGCATGCAACCTTGGTATTGCGAACCCAGGTCATGCTGTCTCTGAGTGGTATCGTCATCACAGTTACCGGCTTCTCCGGAAAGGCGATCGCGTCTACCTCTCAGCTGGCCCGGGTTTCAATCACGCTTGGACTACTCACCGTACTCGCAGGGGCCGCGGTGCTCGTCGCTGGAGTGCTACGTCTCAAGTGGCTGACGCAGGCGCTCACCGAGGACGCGCTTTCAACCATCGTTTTTGGTATCGAGCTGCGCAATCAAAAGGCGCGCTTTCTGTCGATGGGGCTTATCCTTTTTGTCACCGGCTTTGGACTTTACTGCCTAGCAATTGCTCAGTTGCTCCTCGCCCCTTGAGAGCTTACAGACAATGATGCCCCGCGATATCCAACGTCTCCGCATCGTCGGTATGCTTGAAGGCGCTTCGTTTTTGCTCTTGCTCGGCGTGGCAATGCCGCTCAAGTATGCGCTGAACTGGCCGTGGGCAGTCAAGGTGCTCGGCCCAATTCATGGCGTACTGTTTGTGCTGTACCTCATATTGGTTGTGGTGGCCTGGCGGCAACACGCCTGGAACTTCGCCCGCGTCGTCACCTTTGCCGTGGCTAGCCTTTTGCCGTTCGGACCACTGCTGGTTGATCGCCAGCTGAAGGCTGATTGGCGTTGAGCTGAGGAGAAGGGCACAGCATCTTCCGCGCGATTGAGATAAACTGCCTACCGTGGAGTTTGAGCGGGCGTGCATGGAAGCGGATGAAAGCGCCGAGAAGCTGGAGCGCATTTCCCGCTGCACTTCGAGCCGGACCGTGCAGGATGACGCCATTGCGTTAGCGGCCATGTTGCGCGCTCTTGCGCGGTCGGTGCGGCTGGCTGTCGTGGCCGGACAAGATGATGACGACATCGCTGCGTTGAGTGATGAGATTCACGCGGCTCGCGCCCAAGAGCAACGTCTGCTCGAGCTCGCACAGGAGACGCTGCGAGACGAGCCGGCCTCGCAACGACCGACGAGTCCGCCGCCTCCTGGCTACGACCTCGCGAAGGATCTTGCCGCCCCGCCAACTCCGCAGCGGCTAGCCCGAATCACCGTAAAGAAGATCACCAGGTTCTGAAGGTACGGAAGCTCGCGTTTGCGGTACTTACTGACAGACGCCACAGCCTTCTACCTGCATAAACTGCACACAGACGTCATCCCAAGCAACGTCACAACAGTACGGATCGAAGTCGCATAGACACTGTTCAATCTGCGCATCCTCCGAACAACCTGGGGCGTTGGTCGCTGCACAACAGGGCCCAGTCCCCCCTCCGCTGCCTACTCCACCGGAAGGGTCACCGCCGCTGCCTACACCTCCTGAAGGATCACCGCCCGCTCCGCCCGTGGGGTCGCCACCGGCGCCTCCGCCTGAGGGCCCACCGCCGTTGGATGAGGAGCCTCCACACGATCCGCAACCTGCAGAGTCAACCAACTCAACGCAGGTGTCGTCCCACTCGGTCGTGCAGCAATAGTCGTCTTGTTCGCACACGCACTGTTCGATCGCGGCGTCCTCAGTGCAGCCCGCCGTACCTGACGAGGCCGTACAGCAAGCGCCACCAGCGGCGGCACCGCCCTGGCTCGATCCAGCGCCGTTGCCGGTCGGACCGGCCCCTGCGCCGTTTGCGCCGCCATCGCCGGAACCGCTGCCATTGCCAGGGCCACTGCCGTTCCCGGGGCCAGGGCCGCTGCCGTTCCCCGGACCAGGGCCGTTGCCGTTACCGTTGCCAAATGAGTTATCAGCCCCTCCACTTCCCGAGCCATCCTCAGCCAGATTGGAGCCGGTAACACAGGCAGCCAGACTCGCAGACAGAAGCACCGAGAGGGCATGACGTTGGAGGAGCATGCAACGGTTGAAGCACAGTTCGCGCCAACCAAGCGGTGCCGCCCATTAATGCGCTGGGCTTCTCTGCGCTCACTCGATCGCGAGCACGGTCATGAGTTGCACCTGACCCGCCCGGTCAACCTCAACCTCGTCATCTAGCCTACTCCCGAGCAGCGCTCGACCTACTGGCGAGGCGGGGGTGACGACCTGAATCGAGAGAGTTCCCTCCGTAACTCGCATTCCACCGCCAGCCGGAGCGACAAACACTGTTGTCTTGCCTTTTCCGGAGTCGAGCGTAACCAGCGCCGAAAGCGCTACAGGGTCCTCCGACGAGAAGGCGCGCAGACTGAGCGCCGCTAATCGCGTAACGTCCTCGTCGAGCGCCTGCACACGCATGGCTTGGCCACGAGCTAGGTAAGACGCCTCCGTGGAGCGCATATCCTTGTCACCCTCCGCGCGATTGTCCTCGTGGGTAACCCCTGCAACGATTTCCTTTTGCGCAGCAAGCAAGGAGTCACGTTCAGCGATTAGTCGCTCCAATAGATGCTTGTGAAGCTGCCGCTTACGTTCGAGGGACACAGCAACAGCCTAGTCCTCATTTCGGCTCGATACGAGCATGGAGCAGCCAAAGCCGCAGGTTAGCTGCGGCTTTGGCGATCCACGTATTGAGCCTTATTGGCAGCCGCTGGCCACAGCCTCGTAGCCGGGATCGGTCTCGGTGCAAGAAGCGCACTGCTTGCCGTACAGACTACCGTTCGACCCGCCGGTGCACCAGATGTACATGTTGGCGTCGCAGATCTCCACGAAGCCGTAACAACCCGAACCACCAGGAATGCCTTCTGGGGCACTACCGTCTTCGGAACCGCCACCCGGCGGATCATTCGGGGGATCGGCCGGCGGGTCATTCGGGGGATCGGCCGGCGGGTCATTCGGGGGATCGGCCGGCGGGTCATTCGGGGGATCGGCCGGCGGGTCATTGGGCGGTGGCGGATTACCGCTGTTGGGACCCCAGCCGCCGTGAGCCATGACTTGTTGGTTTATCCAGTTGTAGACGAGATCGACGCGCGCCAAAATCTGGGTGCCACCTCCCACGCCCGAGTTGACCGCAAAGATCGTGTGGCTGCCTGCGCCGACCACTAAGCCACCTGAATCACCAGGTTGGATCTTCTGTGTAGAGGTATACGACAGTGGAAAGCCGTACCAGCTTCCACCCTTCACGGCGATCTGTGGTCCGAGGAACAATGCTGAATAGGAAGCTTGACCGTTGTTGATGCGCCCAATGTTCTGAAGCATCGAACCGTCGGCCACGCTCGTCTTTGAGACGACTGGATACGACGTCAAATGCATTGGCTTGTCAGTGAACACGAGCCCAACGTCGGCGGTGTTCGGATTTACCGAATTACCGTAGCTAACGTACTGGGTAGCGGCGCTCGAGGCCTTGAACCCCTGCTGGCCATGGGTGGAGAACGGGGCAATGATCTGCCAGCCTGACCAGCCGCCGGTGACGCAATGACCAGCCGTGAGCACGACCCGAGGCGCTATCACTGCACCAGAACAAATGGAGCCTATCTGTCCGCCGGAGAGCATATTGACGAGCGCGGCTTCCGGATAGCTCGTCGCGGGCGAACCCCCAATGATGTACTCACGGTCGTTCTCCGCCACTTCATCATCATCGATTTCATCTGCTCCTGGCGGAACACACGCGATGAGTAAGGGAATGACGCTGAGAGAGAGGGACAAGTACCGATTTCGAATCACCACGAACACCTCCACCAGCAATGGCTGGCGGACCGGCATCATCACGCTCTGTGCCAGGATCGCATTAATGGCGCGGGCCCCAATTGACCGGAATTCAGTGGCACTGTTCGCCTATGGTCAATTGATTCTGGAACCGTTGATCCACCCCATGGAACCTCAAATGCTCGGCGATAAATGACGGCATCCGCGTGAAACGTGAGACCAGTGGGAACTTTCGGTCAGGATAGGTGGATCACGAATGACCCGCTTTTCCGCCTGGGTTAAACAAACCTCGGCGGCCGCAACCCTCAGCCCGGGTCGGCGATGCGCCCCTTGAGAGGCTGTTTCCGCAGCACGTTGACTGCCCACACCAGGCCAGCAAATTCGAGCGCCGCCGCCGCGAGAAACGGTGCTCCGGGCAGGTGGAGTGCGTTGTTCTCGCTCGCAAACGTTGCAAGCAGATGGGTACCCAGGAGCGGCCCTATAACTGAGGAGATAGACAACAGACTTGTCATCGCCCCCTGGAGCTCACCTTGCTCCGAAACCGAGACCTCCTGCGTCATTAGCGATTGAAGAGCCGGATTGCTCAGTCCGCGAATGGAGAACGGGACCAAGATGAGCATCAGCAGCCAACCAAACGGCGCCAACCCCATCGCGGCAAAGCCAACGGCGCCCATCGTCCCACCAACCAAGATCATACGTCGCTCGCCTAGTCGCGGCTTGATGACACGAATGAGTCCACCCTGAACGAACGCAGTTGATAGGCCCACAACAGCCAGCGACATACCAACCATGCTGGCCGACCACTGAAACCGCCCTTCAAGATAGAGCGCCCAAACCGATTGGAGAATCTGCTGCGAGAGGTAGTAACAAAAGACGGTCACCGCTAAGCCACTTACCAGCGGGTTCCGGCGCAGGCGGCTCAATGTTGCGACCGGGTTGGCTTTGCGCCAGTCGAAGGCCCGCCGGTTCTCCATCGCCAAGGACTCTGGCAAGACGAATAGCCCGTAAAGGAAGTTCACCAGGTTGAGCCCAGCGGCCACAAAGAACGGTAATCGCAGAGCGACATTGCCCAATAGCCCGCCAAGCAGCGGGCCGAGGATGAAACCAAAGCCGAAGGCTGCCCCGATCAATCCAAACGACTGAGCGCGCTTTTCGGGAGGAGTGATGTCTGCGATGTAGGCGGTCGCGGCGGAGAAGCTGGCTCCGGTAAGCCCAGCAATGATTCGCCCCAAAAAGAGCCAGCCCAGCGTCGGAGCAAAGCCCAGGATGAGGTAGTCCAGACCAGCGCCAAAGAGCGACGAGAGAATGACGCGGCGGCGTCCAACCCGGTCCGAGAGCGCTCCCAGGATTGGAGCGAACACGAGCTGCATGACAGCGTAGCTCGCCACCAGAAGCCCGTAGGTTGAGGACGTTCGCGAGAGATCCGCATCTTGAAACTGGCCAACCAGACGTGGGGTGATTGGAATGACCAACCCAATACCAAGCGTGTTCAAGGCCAGCGTTACCAGGATGAACGCGATACTCGCGCGACGTGGTCCCGGGTTCGACATGCGCCTCTCATAGCGGATCCACGCGCAAGACGCTGGAATTCCGCGAGGGAGGACTGGCTCAGCAGCGACCCCAGAAGCCAACAGCGACTCAGAGAATCTGACGACCGTCGTACTCTGCTACTACTTGGCGCGGTGGTTGTGAAAGAGAGGCTGGCCGGCTTCAAGTACCTGATGTTCGCCTTGACGCTGGCCTCGTGCACCCCACCAACCGCTGAGCGGGTGGGCACCTCCGAGACGGGTTCGTTCCCCGCATCCAGCACGTCCGCTGCGGCTGCGCCGGCCGAACCAGAGGCGTCCGCGGCCCCCAAACCGGTGTCGATCAAACCCGTGCCTGTTCCGAGCCCGACCTCACTTCCATTCCTACCTTGGGCCGTTGAAAACTGCACGATCGATGCGCTGGCGCCGACGCCCTACTCACGGGCCTGGCTTCGCTATCCAAAGCCAGCCGATTGGGTTCGACCGAGCGACCCTACCCCCCTGTACGACTCTCGCATTCCTCCGAAGCCCGGAAGCATTGCAGCGAAGGAGACAGCGGCTGCGTTGGAGAACGCTTGGTTGCAAAGGCCCGAAAGCCACGTGCTCGATTGCTCGTTCAGACTCTACCCACGAAAGTGTCCCCACTGCGTCAAACAAGAGAACACTCTCGTTCGCTATGTGGTTTACCTGCCCGCCAAGACTTTTACCGAGCCGAGCCGAGTAAACTCCGTCTTGCTTATTGTGCCTGGCGGGCACGGCGGAAGAAGTCGCGCATTCCTACGACCGATCAATGGTCTTACTGTTTGGGACAAGGGGTCTGGCGGACTCGATGCCAAGTCCTTGGCTGATGCCTTCTACTCGGCTTCGCCTGAGGGCGAGCAGTCACTTGTCGTCTCGCTCGAAACCAGCGGCATCCAGCATGGGTCGGGCGCAGTCGAATACCTTACGTATGATATTGAGCAGCATCTTCGCACAACGTTCCTACCCAGAAACGAGCCTTTGCGTATCGGGGTGGACGGCGTTAGCTCTGGAGCTCGCGAGATCATTCGGGCGGCCTTCGCAAAGCCGGAGAGCTTCCGAACCATCGGGCTTCATTGCATGGCCTGCGGTGGTATTCACCCCGAACGGCGCCTGCTTGGTACTCGCAGTGAACTGCTCGAGTTTGCAAAGACACTAGCTCGGGGTCGCGCGCAAGGCCGCTTCGATCTACGCATGAGCATCGGTAGCCGCGATAACCAGCTACCTTGCAATCAAGCCTATTGGGAGCTGTTTCGAGAGGCGGGCTTGGTCACTGACTCCGACTCCGACCTATTCCGCGTAGTACCCGGAGCTCTGCACGACTTCTTATTTCTAGCTCAGGCGTTTCCTGCGCATTTGCAGTGGCACCTCGAGAAGCTGAGCCAACCAGCTCGCGATTGAGCGCATACGTGGTATTGCCAAGCCGCTATCAGCCTAACGCCATGAGAGGCGGACTCTGTGATAGCCAACGTTTGAGCGTTGATACAAAGCTTGGGTGCTCTTCGGTTACCACTAGCACTTCACTCAAGAAGGTCTTGGCGACCTCAACCTGTTTGAGTTGGTTCGTCAGCTCTGCCGCGACAACCAGCAAAATAGCCGCTTGATCGAACTTGTCGCGCTTACGCTCACGAATCACGTCCGCGGTGCGCGTTGCCGCAGCGATGCGCAAACTACGCACTCGCTCCACAACGTCATCTGCGTTTGCCGGCCTCAACGCTCGTGCCAGCAGCGGAGCCAAGTCAGGCGTCGGCAGCTCAAAGCCGGGAGCGGTAGGAGCCTTGAAGCCACGCCATTCCAAGGCAACATTGACGGCGTCACCCTCGACAGCCCCAAACACCCTACCAAGTCTGGCGCTGACCGCCTTTGTTGCTCTCCGTTCACTCACCGAAACTGCGAGAGCAGAGAAGCAGATGATCGTCGGGTGGTCATCGTTGTCCCAATCACCGTCGCTGCCGACGAGATCTTCCAAAAGAGCTGACTTGTTACCTGCAAGCGCGTTCGCCAGCGCGGTCATGCGCCGAGAGAAAGGGATCCGCCCCAACGACTGGAGCCGCACAGCGAGTTCAGCGGCGCTGGGTTCGTTGATGCCTGCGAAAACTGCTAAGCGCTGGACATTCGGATCCGCCAAGAGACCGTCGCGCGCAGCAGCGACCATCTCCCCGCCGTGATCCAGCCGCGCGTGGAGGACAACCGCGAGGTCGTGGAGCATTGCGCGGCCGAATGCGTCGGGGAGCTTGCTCGTACCTTCCGCAACAGCCGCGAGCGCGTCGTGCAATTGACCAGCCCGCGTCAGGCGCGAGATCCACTCGCGATAACTCCCTACGTCGTTGGACTGGCGCGCCAGCCGCGCCAAACCGTCCGTCCCTTCAATCCGCTCGAAGGCCTCACGCACAATGCTGTTATTCGCGGGGCCAATCGAGCTTTCCGCCTGCTCGAGCGTCGCCTTCGCCCAATCGACCAAAAAGGCATCGAACCCAACAAGCGGCCTTATTGCAGCCTTCTCGAGCAAGGCCAGCGGCGTGCTCACCCCGCCCAACTCGATCAGACTCTCGACGGCGGCCTGCATTGCCGAGATTCGGTGTGCGTCTTCTTGCTCATAGACCGTCACCAAGTAGCTGCCCGCAAAGCTCTCAGGCTCACATTCGAATTCGAGATCGAGCAGTGTCTTGATCACGAGTTCATAAACCTTGCGACTTGCCTCAACACGTCCAGCGAGCACTTGCCGGCGGGTGCGACGCAGTAGCGCCATCATTTCCGCTGGCACGAACTCTCCACTCTTGCGCGCCGACTTAGCCCATTGTTGGGCATCACTCGCTAGCTCGCTGTCCTCAGAAAGGAAGGCCACTGACTTGCTCGCCCGCACGGCGAACTCGAGCAAAGAAAGCTGGAACTCCTCACTCGCGTCGCGTGGAAGCGACAACCCAAAGGTCGTTAGGAACGAACGCAAAGCCTTCGCGTCCATGGCGCGCACGGCGCCATAGAAGTCGAACATCAACGGCCTAGTCGGCTCCTCCGCCAGGGGCTTCTTTGAGGACTTCAGGAGGACGCCTTCCCTTCACCCTGCTGCTCCCGCTCGATGCTCTCGAATAAAGCTCGGAAGTTTCCCGCGCCGAAACCTTTGTCTCCCTTGCGCTGGATGACCTCGTAGAAGAACGGGCCCGCGTCGCGGTTACCGTATAGACCTGCGGCATCCTTGAGGAAGATCTGCAGCAGATATTGGTTCTCCTTTTCACCATCGACGAGGATGGCTAGCTCCTGGAGCAGGCTGATGGGCTCCTCGATCTGGCGTACGCCAATGCGCTCGAGCCGAGCGGGCAACATTTCATAGTAGGAGTCCGGCGTGGGCATAAACTGTACGCCGTGTTCGCGCATTCCGCGCACGGCCGGGATGATGTCAGCAACAGCGAGCGCAACGTGCTGGACACCGTCACCTCGGTGGTCCTCATTGAAGATGTTGATCTGGGATGCCTTGAAGAAGGGTCGCCAAGGCTCGTTGTTGGCAAACTTGATACCCGACCCTGGATCCCACATCACCGTAGAGCGAAGTCCAGAACCGTGACTCCGGTCCCCCGCCACGTCATCGGTGTGGAACTGAACGTTCCAATAGCTCTCGAAGCCCATCACGTGCTCCATCCACAAGAGCGCAGGCTTCATTGTCTGGAAGTTCGAGGTCACGTGGTCAAAGAACTCGATCTTGAACTTATTGCCACCGCCGCGTGGCTTCTCGTAGGCGACGTAGCCGGGAAAGAGTGGCGCGTAGCCGCGTCGTTCAACGAAGCGGAACGTGGTGTCACCGAACGGCGTAGTGATCGAGAACGTCCTCAGGGTACCGGCTGCGTCTTTGAAGGTCTGAATGTCATCGATCGGAGTTCCCCCACGTTGGTCGAGCAACCGAAAGACCTTTTCGATGTCCTCCACCTCAAACGCGATCGTCCCGATGCCGTCGGGGTGTTTACGTAGGTAACGGTGAGCACGACCGCCTTCGCCGACCGGCTCGGAGCAAATGATATTGCAGTCGCCTGCCTGAAACAGGACGCTCTTCTGGCGGCCACTTTCCGTTAGCTCCGGGCTGCTTTCCCCAAGCTCGGCAAAGTCCATCATATCGCAGTAAAGCTTTCTACTGCGTGCGAGATCCTTAACGTAGTAGTGAATGGATTCGACTTTACGTAGACCGAGAGATTCGAGCTTCGACATGGTGTCTCCGTTGACGACTAAGCGGAAAAGTCCGGCTGACGTTCTGGGTGAGCTTTCTGGAACGGCACTAGCTCACACAGACGCTTGTCCAGCGCGACGAGCGTTGGCGTGAGTGAAACATCTGCCTGAAATCGGCGCGCGCCAAACATCTGCGGCACAAGGAATACGTCGGCCAAGGTGAGCGCATCACCAATGAGGTACTCGCCGCTGAACCGTTTTGCCTCCGCCTCCAACGCAACCAATCCTCTGTTGATCGCCTCCCGGGCAAAGGCCTTGTCGTCACCGCCAAGGCGTCGAACCTCGGCCATAGTGCCCAAGTTTTGTAGCGGTTGGATGCCGCTGTTGATGAGCTCCACGCACGAGCGAACCCGGGCACGAGCGACGGCCTCCTTCGGCAATAGGGGTGGGTCGGGCCAGCGCTCGTTCAGGTACTCGAGGATGGCAACCGATTGGGTCAAACGAACGAGCGCGCCCCCCTCATCAGTCACTTCCAAAACCGGGACCTGCGCCATCGCGTTGAGCTCGGCCTTGTAGCTCGGCTTATGCTGATCTCCACCGTCCTTCAGCAGATGGATAGGCATGTACTCGAAGGAAAGGCCTTTGACCTCAAGACCGATTCGCACGCGGTACGAAGCGCTCGAGCGAAAGTAGTTATAGAGCTTCATCCGCCGGCTCTCGCAACCACCTGATCGATGGTCCCAAAGATGCTTCTTCCGTGCTCGTCCAGCATCTCGATGGAAATGCGATCCCCCTCCTTCATGAACGGAGTGGATGGCTTACCCTGCTCGATCGTCTCGATCATTCGTCGTTCGGCAAGGCAGGAGATGCCGCGCTCACGATCTTCATTGGAGACGGTGCCCGAGCCCAGGATGGTGCCTGCGCCGAACCGACGCGTCTTGGTGATATGGGCGATGAGCTCGTGGAACGAGAAGAACATCTCGGGGCCGGCCTCCGGATCCCCAACCAAGGTCCCGTTGAGCGTCGAGCGCAAACGGCGGTGCAGCCGGCCTCCCCGCCAGGCCTCTCCAAGCTCGTCGGGAGTGACAGCAAACGGGGCAAACGCCGTAGCGGGTTTTGAGGTGAAGAAGCCGAAGCCCTTCTCTAACTCCGCCGGCACCAAATTGCGTAGCGTCACGTCATTGAGAATCACTACTAGCTTGATGAACTCATGCGCCTTTTCAGCGCTCGTCCCGATTGGGGTGTCCGTCAATATGACCCCGATCTCCGCCTCGAAATCCAACCCCCATTCGGGATTGACCAATTCAATGTTCGCGCGAGCGCCGAGCAGGTCACTCGAGCCGCCTTGGTAGACCAAGGGATCCGTGCGAAGCGTCTTGGGTGGCTCAGCGTTGCGTGCCTTGCGCACCAAGATGATGTGATTGATGTATGCGCTGCCATCAACCCACTCGGATGCCCGCGGCAATGGTGCTTTGACCTGCGCGAAATCGAGCTGAGTAAGTTCTACTCGCTCGGCCTGCACCTCGACGTCCAGAGCTCGCAAGAGCGGCTCGGTGGAGTGCCAATCATCGAGCGCCCGCTGAAGGTTGGGCGCAATGCTTCGGGCCGACGCGAAACGAAGACCGTCCCGATGGACGATGGCGAGCTCTCCGTCCCGCGTACCGTTCTCAAGAGTAGCTAGACGCATGCCGAAAACCCTAATCGCAGTTCCGCCAGGTGCCCAGGGGGCGCGTTCAAAACTTTCGCCGACTAGTCCCAGCCTTCCTTCCGGTACCAGGCTGCCGTAATCCGCGCTCCTTCCTCGAAGGTCACGCTGGGCGACCAACCGAGTTCTGCTCGCGCCCGCGTAGAGTCCACCTTGAAATGCTGCATGAGAAGCTCAGGGAGCTTCTCGCGGGTGAAGATCATCACCTTATTGGTAACCTTCCCGAACAGTTCCGATCCGGCTGCGGCTGCGTGAACAATCGGCGTTGGGATGTTGGGGGTGGCCCAAAGACGTTGCCCATACGCATCTGCAATGGCCTGCGCCATGGTCTCGAACGAGTAGCTTTGGCCGTCGTCCAGGAAGTAGGTCGAGCCAGACGGGACCTCCGCCTCGACCGCTCGAAGGCACGCGTCCGCACAATCAGCTGCGTAGATCAGCGACATCGTCTTCATCGAGCCGCCCAGACGAAACGCCATTCGTGTCCTTCGCACCATTTGGAAGAACGCGAGGATTTCGTCGTCGCGTGGGCCGTAGATCGCCGGGGGCCGCAAAACGACGATTGGCACGCGTGACTGCAACTCGAGCAGCGCCCGTTCACCGGAGAGCTTGCTCGCCGAGTAGGGTGTTACCGGATTGGGCGGGTCCGACTCTCGATGGGCCTTGCCCTCGACGCCAACGCCCATCACGCCTGCCGTGGAGACATGAACGAAGCGCTTGAGCGCTGGGGACTGAGCGAGCACGGAGGTCGCCAGATTCACCGTGCCATCTCGGTGAACTCGTTCAAACTCGGCCAGACTGCGCGCCTTGATCAAACCAGCACAATGAACCACCGCATCTAGACCACCGAGCCGCCCGTCGAGCGGCCCATCGACGGCGCCTTCCACCAACTCGACGCCAAGCTCCTTCAGGAAGCGGGTATCACTGGTCTTACGAACGAGACACACCACCTGATGACCAGCATTTTTGGCGCGCTCCGCTACGTGAGAGCCGAGGAACCCAGAGCCGCCGGTAACGAGAAGTCGCATGGTTCGTTATTGCGAAGCTAGGCCAAGCTGTAAAGCGCAAGATGCTTCTAGACGAGCGTCGCGCTAGCATGCGCCATGCTTCAGGAGAGTCGATCCACCCGGGCTCCCGCATGAAAGGCAGACCGACCATCATAGTGGGCGCCGGCCCAGCGGGGCTCGCTGTCGCGGCGAGTCTCAAGGCCTACGGACTACCCTTCGAGATCGTCGAACGGCAAGCCAACGTGGGCGCGTCGTTTCGCAACCACTACCGCAGGTTGCACCTTCATACAGATAGGGCGCTCTCGTCGCTGCCTTTCCTGCCGTTCCCTGAGCATCTGCCGCGGTGGGTCCCACGAGCGGAAGTCGTTCGCTACCTCGAGCACTACGCACAACACTTCGACTTGCGCCCGCGTTTCGGTGTCTCGGTGCTCAACATCCGGTCGGATCCTGCGAGCGGCGTAGTCGTCGAGACGGACCATGGGCCATTGAGCTCTGACTCGGTCGTGATCGCGACTGGTTACAACCGCGTACCCATCATTCCGGATTTTGAAGGCCTATCGAGCTTCACTGGCTCGGTGGTGCACAGCTCCAGCTATCTCGATGGTGCTGGCTACCGGGGTCAACGCGTGTTGGTTGTTGGCGCGGGGAATAGCGGGGCCGAGATCGCGCTCGATCTATGGGAACACGGCGCACATCCGCGACTCCTGGTTCGTGGACCACTGCATGTAATTCCGCGAGAGGTGATGGGCATACCCCTTCAAAGGCTAACTGTCGCGATGAGCTTCCTGTCTGCCGAGTCGATGGATCTTCTTGCTGCGCCAATCAGCAAGTTCAGCCTCGGCGATCTAACGCCACACGGGCTCATTGCGCCCACGCGCGGAGCCGCCGTGATTGCTCGCGACACCGGGCGAATACCCCTGCTCGACGTGGGCACGGTTGCGCTCATTCGCCAAGGCTTGCTTCCCGTGCTGCCAGCTGTGCGTCGGTTTCACGATACGAGCGTGGAATGCGTGGATGGTCAGACCAGCCCTATCGATGCGGTAGTGCTAGCGACCGGCTATACAAGCGGACTTAGCGCACTATTGGACAATACGGGGTTGCTTGACGGGAAAGAGCACCCGAAGAAACACGGTACTCGCAGCGATCACGGCGTTTGGTTCATTGGCTTCTCCAATCCGCAGACAGGCGCCCTACGCGAGATCGCCATTGAGGCCCGGCGAATCGCCAAAGAGATTAAGGAGGCAGCTGCGTGAATCGCTTACATCACTGGCACCCCGTTGCACTGCCCCGCGAAGTAAGGCAGCAGCCGTACCCCTTTCGGCTCGATGGCCACGAGTTCGTCCTGTTTCGCACCGAGCGCGGTCTATTCGGCGCGATGCCACGCGCTTGCGCGCATAGGAGAGCTGACTTGGCGCTAGGCAAAGTCCGTGGGGAGGAGCTTATCTGCGGGTATCACGGTTGGGGCTTTCAGCCGACCGGTGAAATTCGATCACCCGGGAACCCTTCGCTGACCCAGCGCGCAGATTGCCTCGAGGTGAGTGAACGCCACGGGGCTCTTTGGGTGCGGGCGAAGAACGCTCAAACAGCCTTTCCACAGCTGGACTTCGAGGGCTTCTCGCCGATCGGGGTGTTTCATCACCGAGTGGCCGCACCACTGCAGCTGGTGCTCGACAACTTTGTGGAGGTCGAACATACGAGCTTCGTTCACGCGCTCCTTGGCTATGCCGCAGCTGATCTGGCTTCGGTCGAGGTAGCGATGAGCACAGGCGAAGATTGGGTGAGGGTCATCAACCAGGGGCCGCAACGCAAGCTTCCACTGCCTCTGCGATCGGCGCTGGGAATTGGCGCGACAGACACCTTTGTCGACGACTGGACCACCTACTTTTCGCCCGTTTACTCGGTTTACGATCACTACTGGCTGAGCCCCGAGGGAGCTCGTCGCGAGAACACGCTGCGTACTGTCGTATTCTTCAACCCGATTGACGAGCAGAACTGTGAGCTGTGGTCCTTTGCTGGCGCCAGCTCCCGCCTGCTCGAAAAGCCGCTGTTCCATTACGGATTGCGCGGCCTGTTGCGGCTCTCGCTCGAACTTGAGATCCGACTCGACCGCCGACAAGTGGAGTCCCTGGCAGACAAGGACACCAGCATGCGCGGCATGAAGCTCGGGCGGTTCGACAAAGTCATGTGGGAAACCCGAACTCGGGTGGCCTCGATCTATGGCCTGCCGGAAGGTGGTTAGAGCGTGGCTCGGCGGATTCTCACGGCTTAGCTTGCTTCGTGAGCAGCCGTCGCCACAAGAGGATGTGAGCAAGAGTGGCGCTGGCTACCAGGCCAGCCGGGAGCCATACGTACGGAAAGAACGCTACCCACGTATTTAGCCGTTCTGGAGCAGTTCCAAATGCATGAAACATTGGTAGAGACGCCACGGCTATGCCAACGATAGCAATGAGGAGAACACTACCGATTAGATTGAACGTTATTGCCGCAAACCGAGGCAACTCGCGATGTGTCACCCAGCTATATCCTGCCATAATGAGCGCGAGGACCCCGGTCACAATATCGAAGTTTAGTCCGGAGTAGCTCATCTGCTCGGGCATCGTTCCTTCCGAAGCTGCCTTGTGCATGACCAACTCGAGTGGCAGCCGAAAGGAGTGAAAGCCGACCAGCCAGGCGAGGGGTGCGGTCTTGGCCATGCGAGCTCCAAGCTGTGAACGGCCCAGTAGGAACGGCAGCAGCAAAGTGGGTATGATCAAGGAGAGGGCTCGCGGCGGAATAGCCTCGAAGTTAGACAGAAAGCCCGACGCCGCGAGGCTTGCACTTATCGCCAGCCAAAGTGCAATCCCAAGACCTACCTTGGCAGTTGTTCGCGATCGCTCTGCCGCTGGCGCGCTCCGATAAACCCAGGCCACGACACCGCCTGCAACAATGATGGCCAGTGCTGGGATTCCTAGTTGAACGATGGCTGAGGCTGGCTTCATGAAGCAACGAAAGGCACAGCGCGTGCCACCCTTGTGTGCGCGTTAACGCAGAGCGTTTCTCAAAGACATTGTCGGTTAAGCGGCAGGTGCCGGTTTTCCGGCAGGTCGCTTACAGGCCGAACTCCGCGAGGGAGATTGGTGTATGGAGTGTCAACGGATGCGCCCGCGCTTTCAGCTTCTGCGCTCAACTGCACGCTTGGCTGTAGGAAGGAGATTCTTGACGCTCCGCCCGTTCATTGCCCTGGTTGGCGGTTTGACGAATGGGCTCATGCTCAAGCTCTCGGCGGCGGACACGAGTCAGAAGGCCGCCGTTCTCATCTGCTTCGGCTCAGCGGTTACTGCGTTCTTTGTAGAGGCTTGGCTTTTGCGCAGATACCCGCTCACGGAACGTTGGCTGTTTGGCTCACTCACTGCGACCTTGGTAGCCATTGCCATTGGCTCATTTGTCAGCGGAGGAACCCTTAGCCCGTTCCTGCCGCTGATCTTTGCTCCGGTCGTTGTAGGGTTTGCCGCCTTCGGGCGCAGCCGTGAGACATTGTGGCTACTAAGCATGGGCGTGACTCTGACTATTGGCCTTGCCGCCCTGCCGACGTTACCTGGACTGCAGGGGGTGCCTACTCCTTGGGGCGCGCGAATGGTCGGGGTCAGCGCCTGCGTTGCTCTGGTGTTGCTGGTAACCGGAGTCGTTGGGCTGGTGGATGCACAGGCCGCTGCGGCTGCCTCTCTCGAGGCGATGCGCAACGAGGCTCTTTTAGAAATGGAGCGCCATACTCGCAACATGGACCTGCTGAATGCGCGCGTGGCTCATGAGGTCAAGAACCCGCTTACTGCGATTCGAGGCTTGGTCCAGCTTGTCGCCCGCAAACTGCCTGACGAACGGGATCGCGAGCGCCTCGCAGTCGTACAAGCGGAAGTAGACCGCGCCCTGCAAACGCTCGGGTCCCACATAGCGATGGCCAAGCCGCTAGGGGAGCTTGAACGAAGTGTGAAGGGAGCGCGAACGCTGCTGCTTGGGGTAGTTGAGCTACTTCATGGGCGGGCGGCTGATCTCGGGATTGAATTGGTCGTAGAAGGCAGCGATGAGCCCCTTGTTGCGGATCAACAGAAGCTCCGTGCTGCGTTGGTTAACCTCGTTCTCAACGCACTGGCAGCGAGTGCTCCGGGCAACCGCGTCTACCTGAAGAGCTGTAGGACGAGCGTTGGCACGCAAATCAAGATTGTGGATGAGGGCCGCGGCATGAGCGAGCTTGAGCTAGCCCACGTCGGCGAGCCGTTCATCACCAACAGCGAAGGAGGGTCCGGACTTGGGGTCTCGATCGCGCGCAGTATCTTGGAGCAGCACGGAGCCACGCTTACGTTCACGAGCAAACCTAGTGTTGGAACCACGGTAACGATGGAGATACCCGCGTGGCAAAACTGCTAGTCGTCGATGATGAACCCGGCGTTCTATTTACCTTGAGGGAAATCGGCCAAGAACTGG
This sequence comes from uncultured delta proteobacterium, assembly GCA_903892415.1. GTDB lineage: Bacteria > Myxococcota_A > Polyangia > Polyangiales > Polyangiaceae > Xiheicaenibacterium. Next base: position 37,902 of record CAITIQ010000668.1, read on the forward strand.
GGCACACCGTTCTTGAAGCTCGCAATGGGCGTGAAGCATTGCAACAGATGAGCGATGAGGTGGAGCTCGTCATTACTGACTTGGCCATGCCAGAGCTGGATGGGATCGAGCTCCTTACTCAGCTGCGAGCTCTCTATCCGGACCTACCAGTCGTGCTGCTCACCGCCCGTGGCAGTGAGCGAGTCGCGGTACGCGCGATCAAAGCCGGCGCCTTCGACTATGTGGCGAAGCCTTTCGATGTGGACGAGCTGGAGCTGGTGATCACTCGCGCCCTTGAACTGGCTAGCTGGAAGCGCGAGGCGCGCACGGCGGCCCTTCAAGTCCAGACTGGGCGCCCGCTGATCGGGACTTCCATGGCCTTTCGTCGCATCGTTGACCGCGCCCTCAAGTTCGCGAGGCGTGACGCCCCCGTTCTCGTAACGGGAGAAACCGGAACGGGCAAAGAGCTATTGGCGATGTTGCTCCACGCGGGCAGTCCGCGATCACGTGGGTCATTCATACGTTTCAATTGTGCTGCTATTGCTGAGGAGGTGGCGGAGAGCGAGCTCTTTGGCCATGTTCGCGGGGCCTTCACGGGAGCTGTTAACAATCATATTGGCTACTTTTCTCGGGCGCATCGCGGCACGCTCGTGCTCGATGAAGTGGGAGAACTTCCCGCGCGGCTCCAGCCAAAGCTGCTGCGCGCTTTGCAGTCGGGCGAGATCCAGCCGGTCGGAGCTGCATCGATAGAGCGCGTAGACGTACGTGTGATTGCTTGTACCCATCGTAATCTGCTCGAGGACGCTCGCCACGGACGCTTTCGCGAGGACCTCTACTACCGCCTAGCGGTTCTGGAGCTGGAGATGCCTCCACTGAGTCAGCGGCAAGAAGACATACCGGCTCTGGCGGAGTTCTTTGCCCGCGAAGCCGCGGCGAAGTTTGGGTTAGAGGGCGTAACGCTCAGCGAGGGTTTGGCTTCGGAACTCAGCCGTCGTCAGTACCGAGGCAACATCCGTGAGCTCGAGAACTTGGTCACTCGGTTAGTGGCGCTCTCGGACGGTGGACCGCTAGAGCCCCACTTGCTGAGCGCGAAGAGCAACAAGGCTACGTCGCCTCCAATAGGCTTTCGGGAGCAGGTGGAGGCACTTGAGTTCCAGCTGCTCGGCGAAGCCTTGGCGAAGACCAAAGGCAATCAATCGGAGGCGGCGCGCTCGCTCGGCCTTTCTCGTGCGACCTTCCTCGACAAGCTGAAGCGGTACAACCTTTGGACGCACAAGGGCGACTAGCCACTAGCGTCAAGGAGGCGCGACTGTTGACCAGTGCATCAACCTTCGGCGGCTAATGCAGGATAAAACTGCTCCGCCCAACGACGATAGCGGGCGATAGGACCATCCCCCTGCGCGAGCGCTGGTCGCGAGACATATTGCTTGTGCTTCCAGATGACGAAGTCCTGTTCAACGTCATTGGCTAGCGCCGCAAACGCTTGGCGAAGATAAATAGTCTCGACGAGCTGGGTCAAAACCTTTGCCCGGCTGACCCACGCCAGCAGCGGGTGGAGTCCCTGACTCGCCGCAAGCCTTTTCACAGCCAGAGCAATTCGCAATTCAAGGTCCATCTCTGCGCGGGGTGTAGCAAATACGAAGGTGCGAGCCTCGAGTCCCAACGTAGGTATCTTGATGTCGACCATCGAGTGCCCAAGCCCTCGGACAGTTACCTCGAATTCGGCGTTCAAGCCTCGTGAGCCCCGAGCCAACCCGAATGGATGATGCATTGAGTAGCGCGCCCTGAGCGCTGGACCGTCGAGCTCGAGGTCACTACGCATTTGCACATGCGAGTAGCCGTGAACGATGCTGAGATGCCCGAAGTCCACGCTGTTCTCGGTGGTGTCTTGCGGGTGCCCCCGAAGTCGATAGTACTTGGTTCGCAGCGGTGAGTAGCTCGAATCATCCAGAGCGGGCAGCGTGAAAGTGGGCGGGCCACCACGCGGATCCAGGAAGACCAGAACGACGCCGCAGCTCTCATGAACGACCTTCGTTGCGACGGAGACCTTCGGCGGTTTTGTATCGTAGCCTGTTGCCACACAAGCGCCGTCGGTCCCGAAACGGAAGCCGTGAAAGGGGCAACGCACGGACTCCCCAACCACGGTGCCTCCGTGGCCCATGTGCGCTCCGAGATGCGGGCAGATTGGGTCCATCGCCGAGAGCTTGCCGCTCTCCGTTCGCGCGATAAGTAGCTCGCGTCCGCCGAGTGTCCGGGTTTGCACGGTCCCTCGCGCGAACTCGCTGGAGAAACCGACGGCGTACCAACCAAGGGGAAACGGTGGGAGCCGCGTTGCTTCGCCTTCCGAGCTAGCCATTACTTTGCTTAACTCCGAGCGAGCCTGGCTGGCAATGGTCTACGGCTCACCACCTGCAGCCTGATCGAGCAGGCGCTGGGCATCTTCCGCACCTCTCGCGTCAAACTTGGGATTCCGCGCCAAGGCAGACTTTAGGAGGGCGCTTGCTCGTTCGGTTTGCCCGCGCGCCAGGAGGATTGCGCCAGCGTGATACTCGATTGCGGAATCGGGCGTCTTGAGCTCGAGCATCTGGTCAACGAGCTTGCCCGCCTCCTCGATCTCGTTGGCTCGATACAGCGCAAATGCCAGTGCATCAGCTGCGTAGACGCCACCTCTGGTCTTCAGCTCATTGCGAGCAAGCTCTACCGCAAGAGCCGGTTCGCGGTTGTGCGCCGCAAGAAATTGGGCCGTGGTTCGTGGGTCCTCCACACGCCCAGCAGAGACTAGCTCGGCGAACACAGACTCGGCTCGCTCAGGTTTGCTGTCTGCGACCAGCGCATCCCCGAGGCGCCAGCGCAGCTCGATCGACTCGCTGAGCTTCACGCCCTGCTCGAGCCAACTCACCGCACGGGCTGGCTCGCCTTTGGCGAGCGCTACCTTGCCTTTGCCGAGCATAGCGAGCGGGTAGTTCGTGCACTCCTTCAGTGCACTAGCGAACCCTGCGTCGGCGCCGTCGTAGTCGCCCAAGTGGAAGAAGAGGTTCGCCGCTTGAGTCAGGGAGTAGCAGCGCGGCTCTGGGTCCGCTGGGTTGTTGCCGATCTGGATAGCCTGCTTCCAAGCGGCCTTGGCCTTCTCCACGTCACCGTGAAGCCACGCCAAATGAGCTGCGCGAGAGAACGCTGGCACGGCAGGCTTGAGGTCCAATAGCTTGTTGGTGGTCGCTAGCGCGGCCTGGTAGCGACCGAGCTCGAGTTCGGCATCCGAACGATTGGCGAGCGCGATCAGGTCCTCTGGTGACTTTGCCAGCGCCCGCTCGGAGGAGGCTAGAGCCTCGGCGAACTTGTGTTCATTGAGCTGGGTCTGCCCAAGCAGCCCGAGCGCCAGAAAGTCATCAGGGTCCCGCTCGAGCAGGAGCTCGGCTACAGCTTTGCCGTAGGCGTAGTAGCCAGGCTCTGCGTCATTGCGGGCTTTTTGCACCCATGAGCGCCCAAGCAAGATCCAGTCATCGCGACCGTCAGTCTGTTTGACTTTGTGCTGGTAGGCCCGGATAAGCACGTCCGCCTGGGTGCTTCCCGTCACTTCTTCGAGGGCTCGGTCGCGATTTGAACCGCCCTGCGCATTGGGAGCCGAGCTGGCAAGGGAACTGGCGGTCGTTTGAGCAACAACCGTCTTGGGGTTCGAGGCCGGGCTCTCCTCGCTACCACTCTCACACCCCAGAAGCGCGGACGACACCGCCCACAGGGCGAACAGGCAATTCCGACCGATCATCGGACGCCTTACGCCTGACGAACCACTGCGGTTGCGTGTGACCACACAGTGGATCCGCCGATGTGTCTGTGGAGTACTGTGGACGCCATGGTTGGTCGCAAGTTTGGTCACTGGCTGATAGTAGCTAGTTTTTGCAGCTGTTCCTCAGCTGGCAGCGAGCAGGCGCCAGCCGAGGCAGTGAGCTCAACACCCACGCTCTCGTCGGCCTCGGCCAGTGCGTCGGGGATTCCTTCTGGGGTCGCTGCCTCTCGACCCGAGGTCGAGTCGGTGTTCCCGGCGGACAACCAACCTCCCCTGGCGTTGGCTGAGCGCTACTGCGCAGCGTTGCACGAGCTGCCGGCCTTACGCAGAAAAGATTGTTGCAATGACCAGCGGGGAGCGCTCTTTGTTAAGGAATGCAGCCGCATGCTCAGTTACTCCCTTCGAAGTGGCGGGAGCAGCCTTACTGAGGAGTCGGTCGCAAAGTGTGAAACGGCGTTCAGCAAGCGGCTTGAAGGCTGCGGCTGGGTCGGGCTCGAGCCACCGAGAATACCGGCTGAATGTCGGGGCCTGCTTACTGGAACTCGAAAGCGCGGGGACCTTTGTCGAAGCAGCTTGGAGTGCGCGGCCGGAGATAGTTGCGCTGGCCTTTCAGCGACCAATTCCGGGATCTGTAGCGCCCCAAAGGCCTCTGGCGGAATGTGCCAGACTGCGATCGATAGTCTCGCAGCGTATCTGTTTGCCGATGACGCTGCTCACCCTGAATGCGCAGGCGTGTGTGACAAACTTCGCTGTCGTGACGCTACAGCTGAGGGCGCTACTTGCAGCGCAACCCTCGAGTGCGGCAGCGGCCAACGCTGCGCGAAGGGACGATGCGTCAAGGGGTCGCACGCGACAGTGTCGCAAGCGTGCTCTGAGGATCTTCCTTGTGCTGAGGAATTGCGTTGCGTTGAGGGAACCTGCCGTACAGCCCTCCCCGCCGGAGAGCCTTGCAACTCGGATCTTGCGTGCCTTGGCAGCTGCAACTCGGGGACGTGCGCCATGCGTTGTGAGGTTGCGAAGGCAACAGACTTTTCGAAGGCTCTTTCGCCACGCTCGGCCGCTCCGCTACGACCGTCGCGCTAAAGCGCAACTTGTAGCCCTTTGCTTTCAATCCTCGAGCCGCTTCGTTTTTGCGGCCCTACTGGCTTCGCTGGAGACGATGAGAACTGGCACCGGCGAGACGCGTGCTACCTTCTCGGCGACGCTGCCAATGAGCAGGTGGTCCAGGCCCGTTCGCCCGTGGGTTCCCACAATGATGAGGTCTGCGGCTCTATCATTGGCGACTTCCAAAATCTTACGCCAGGGCTCGCCACCGAGAATTACACCCTCAGCGCTTGGAGAACTTTGGCGAACCGTGGCAACGAGGCTATCCAACTGATCTTTGGCTAGCGTCTCCATCTCGTAGCTTGGCCAGGACAGTCCTTCCGCGTAGAAGTACCCCACCGGGACGGTCATACAGACGTGGAGCAACGTCAATTTGGCTTGGAAGGCCTTCGCCATCGTCAGTGCTACGTCGACAGCCGGTTTCGTGGCGTCACCAAAATCGACGGGGACTAGGATGCTGTTGATGTCGGTCATGCTCTGGAGGGAGCAAGCCTTGGGCCAGCGAATAGCTCGCCGAACCGCGCCTTGTGTTACCAGCGCTCACGCAGAGTTTGCGCCGCAGCACATTGCGATGCGCGGCGTACTAACCACCCAGCCCGAGCGGAAGGCCAAAGCCCCACCAAGCCAATAGCAACGCTGTCCACGCCACAATGAAGCTCAGCGAGTAAGGCAACATCGTCGCGACCAGCGTGCCGATGCCTGCGCTTTTGACATAACGGCGTGCATACATCACAACCAGCGGGAAGTAGGGCATCAGAGGGGAGACGATGTTCGAGGTTGAATCTCCAATGCGATAGGCGGCCTGTATCAACTCCGGTGAAAGACCGACGCTCATCAGCATCGGGACGAGAATTGGCGCAAGGAGCGCCCACTTTGCGCTTGCGGAGCCGATGAACAGATCGAGGGCTGCTCCGACAAACACGATCGCTACGATGGTAATGGCGGGAGGAAGGCCCAGCGACCGCAGCCCAAGGGCACCCTTGAGTGCGCACAATGCCCCTAGGTTGGAGCGATTAAACGCCTCGATGAACAACGACGCCAAGAAAGCCAGGACCAGGTAGTAACCCATCTCCCCCATCGACTTGGCTGCTCCGGCGATCGCGTCTCGGTGGGTCTTGATCGTTCCTGCCAAGCCTCCGTACGTCAGACCCGTCAGTAAGAAGAACAAGAACAGGAGTGGCACGATTGCCACCATCAGCGGCGCATCGAAGCTACTTAGTGAGCCGTTAGGAGAACGAAGCGCCGCATGCTCTGGGATGGATACCGCCGCAATCGCGGCCATGAACGAGACTGCCACGAGCGTCGTACCCACTAGCGCTCGTCGCTCCCTCGGACTGAGACGCTCGAGCGTGTGCGCGTCGGCTTCATCGCCGTCGACACGCGTTGCCATGAGCCGTGGCTCAACCACACGGTCCGTGATCCACCAACCCAGTAGCACGATGACAAGACACGAGGCGGTCATGAAGTACCAATTGCATAGCGGGTTAACGACTCGCCCTGGCTCGAGAATCTGGGCGGCGCTTTGGGTGAACCCCTGCAAGAGAACGTCAAGCCCGCTGGGGACGAAGTTCGCCGAGAATCCGCCTGATACCCCCGCGAACGCGGCGGCGATACCCGCCAGTGGGTGGCGCCCTGCCGCGCGAAAAAGCGTCCCGCCGATGGGGACTACAAGAATGAAACCTGCATCACCAGCACTATGACTTACGATCGCAACGAAGATGAGCGTTGGGGTCAAGAGCCTCACTGGGGTAATCTCGAGTAACCAGCGCACGGCTGCGCGCACGAGCCCCGCTTGCTCGGCCACACCCACCCCAAGGAGGGTCACCAGGACTACGCCCAAAGGGTGAAAGCCAGTAAAGGTCTTCACCATGCCAAGCAGGCTCGTCAGCAATCCTTCCCTGGTGAGCAAGCTCTTTACGACCAGCGGCTCGCCATTGCGGGGGTCCACCAGGTCCCACGCAACCGGAGCGAGAGCCGCCGAGAGAACCCAGGTTAGGAAAAGAGCTCCGAGAAAGAGCGCGGCTGGGTCGGGCAGCTTGTTACCTACTCGCTCAACCCACGCAAGCCAGCCCCGCTTCTCCGCTGCCATGGGCCAACCGTAGCTAGGTTGTTGGTTCAATCACTATAGAAGATTGGGCGAAGCGAGCTTGCAACCGGATGACCTCTCCGGCAGCCACCCACCTTGGCGTTGACTCAAGCCACAGGCGAGTGAGCCAGGAGTTGGTAGGCGAGGCGATGCTTGGCCGTGTCGAGAGAGTGATCCCTGGAGCCAATGCAACCTCGAAGTAGCTCACCACTGCGTCAAACCGCCCAGCTGATTTGGCCACGAGCGCGAACGGAGTAATCAATGGGAGCGTCGACCCAAAGTCTACTCCGCCGACGAGCACGGGCTCGGACAGCTCCAGCAAACTGGCCGCCTCGCGTTGCTCGAGGGAGGTTGGTAGCGCCTGGTTCGTAACGTGGGCAAGCACACCAAAGTCGATCCCGTAGTCTCGACTCCACCGACCCGTGTTACCGGCTCCAAACCGATGATAGTCCGCTAGCTCGTCGGGGACGCTGGCCAGGTATGCATATACGCTTAGCTCGTGCGGGATGATGCGAGCGTCTTTGGTAAGCAGGCGCTTCTTGGCGTCAGCCACGATGTCGACGATGTGTTCACCAAGTGGATCATTTCCGATGGTCTCGGTCACGAGCAGCGTCGCTCTGGTTGGAAGCTCAAGGCGGGTGGACCAGCCTTGCAGCACTGTCACCCGGTCGGCGACTCCATTGGCCCGAGCAAGTTCTCGTACCGTTCCCGCCATCGCCGAGGCCTCCATGGCAAAAACGTGCTTGGCCCCAGCCAGCGCCGCGCCCACGGCCATGACCCCCGTGCCACTACCGATGTCGAGCACGACGTCATCAGCCGTAACTTGTGCACGAATGGCCGCAAGAAACTGCTTGGTACGCAGCTCGTCATCGAGCAGCCCAATATGGGTTGGGAAGTGAGCCCAGGTCCCTTGATCGGTTTTTTGGAGCGGCGTCTCGGCGCCGAGCAGCAACCCATTATCAATCAGCAGCATGAGGGTTGCTGCGATCTCTGCGAAGTCTCTTCGGCTCCTTGCGGCTACACCGTCAACCAGGGCGCGCAGCGTCGTTGGCTCAGAGCAGGCTGCGAGCAGCGCCAAGCCATGCATTCCAACTTCTACCGTTCGCCCGTCCAGCGTGGCGGTGGCGTCACCCGCCGAACGCAACTCGAGATGAATGCGTTCCGCGCGTTTGAGCGTTGCGTCTTGCGCAGGAGCTTGCGGCGCAGAAACCTCCGGCCTGCCGTTGATGCTCAAGCTTTGGGGGCCTGCATCGTTAGTGCACCCAGGTAGTCACGTTTGCCGACGTCGACCCCGTTATGGCGGAGCAAGGCGTAGACATGCGCGAGGTGGAAGTAGAAGTTGGGCATGAAGTGCTCGAAGAAGTAGTCCGCGCCGGTCATTGTCTTTCCCTCCCAACGAGGTTGGCTGATCGCGCGGGCGGCGGCGTCGCTGAAGTCCGCCTCGGTTACGCTATCAAGGTATTCAACCACCGAGTCGATGCGAGCTCGCAACTCTGCAATCGTCTTCTCGCTATCTTCGTGTTTCGGCGCCTCTTTGCCGGTTAGCCTCGCAGTGCCAAGTTTGATGGTGTCGCACACGACCTGAACCTGTTTGACGAGGGGGAACTGATCAGGCGAAAGGCGGGCCGAAAGCAGGTTGTCCGGGTCGAACTTACGCGCAGCACCGAAGGCAACAGCCTTGTCCAACCAAGAGCCAACTTGCTTCAACTGCTTCTTCATTTGCAACAGCGGGCGGTAAAACATCGTGCAGTGGTAGCCGAAGTTGCACGTCTTGGCTTGCCTGATTCCCAGGATGGCGCGGTAACGGCGAGTTTGGTGGCTCAGCACCTAACCCTTATGCGATTAAATGACGAAACGCCCACCTAGCCGTAGCCAGGTGGGCGCTGTCATCCAGTGATTGCTCAGTTCGCCGCAGGGTTGTGCGTCGCGGCCGAGAAGCTCTCCCAGGGAGCATTTGCGTAGGGGAAGGTGTTCTTGTTTGCGCCGTCGCCTGCTTGATTCACGCCATCGGGAACCGGAGCTGCAAGCCTGCAAAGCAGGAGTGAGAGCTCAACGTCCGTCACGTCCGGATCGAAGCCGCCGGGGGGAAGCGCCCGACCGTTGGGGAAGCCACCCGGGGTGCCGAGATCGACGCGAAGCACATCGCCGATGCTGGTGATGCTATGCGCGCCAGCCGACGGGATGTTGTTGAGGTTGATGACCTCGATGATGTCGGTGCGGTTTGCCTTGAGGACGTTGATACCACCGCCGGGAACACAACCAGCGAGCGGTCCACCGGCTGCGTAGAAGCCAGCAAACTCGGCGTCGCGAACGATCACCGGGTTGAGGAAGTAGGCTCCGAAGGTACCGAGATCATCAGAGGGACGGAGACGGTTCCAGCGGTCTTTGTCTTGCAGACCGATCACCGCCTCGTTGATCAGCGGCAGGCCCAAGCGCGAAACCTGACGCCACGGACCGAAGCCGTCGTTGGTTCCGTCCTTGCGCAAAACAGTGGTCTTGCGACGACTGGCGGAGGCCCAGACGCCAACGGTCTGTGCGTTGCTCGGTGTGCCGTCGTTGGCGATGGCTCCGCCGTTGGCCACGGTGAGGGGGATCTCGAGGGCGATGGCATTGACGTTGGTGAAACGAACGCTGTCTCGAGGGTTACCGCCGATGACGCTGCGCAAACCGGCGAGATCAAAGACCGCGCCCAAGTCCACGTAGAACGGATCGTCGCGCGGACCTGCGAATACCCGGCCTTCGCCAGCCCCGAGGCTGGTGATGACTGAGGTCGCCGGATTGTCGACGAAGTGCTGCTCGTACGAAGTGCCGTTCGGAATCATGTAGGCGATCGCGTTGGTGCGCGGTCCAACGTTGGGCGGTGCAACGGGTGCGTCGCTCACGAGGACCACGGGCGCTTGACCGGCAACGATCTTGGTTACGCTGTAGGTCTGAGCAAAGGCGCCGCCGCCCGAGATCTGAGCGAAGAACTCTTTGCCACCACCTACGGGAAGAGCCAGGTCTGCCACGTCCACCACAGGGTAGGGAGCCGACGAGAATTGAATCTGATAGGTGAGAGCGTCGTCGAGGCTGGAGGGCCCTCGCGCGATGTGAACCTCGTACAGCGCATCATTGGCGAACTTCTTCCAGTTCGGCGCTGCATAGGGGACCTGAAGTCCGTTGTACCCGGCAACGACAACGAGGTTGGTGCCTTGGCGCCAGGCCCAGAGATCGGTGTTGTCGGTATCGGGATCGCTCGCGGTTCCGGGAGCTTCGGAGTGGCTCGAGGCGGAGGCCTCCAGCGTCACAGTGCCGAGCAACGCGGCCATCGTAGAAACAGCAAATAGTTTTTTAGCTCGCATAACTCGATTCCTCACTTAGTAATCAGGTAGACAGTCCCGTTGGCGGCGCGCCCATCGACCCAACCAAATGCGTCGGCATCCTTGGCGCGGTGAATTCCGCCAGGCTCGAAGTTGGTGGATAGATCGTTAGCGGCATCACCAGTGAACACCGTCGTGTCGAAGGACGTCGTGTCGACAACCAGCGCGGCGGTGGTGAGCGTGGCTGAGTCGAGCGCCGAGAGCCAAAGCTCCGAATCGTCGAGGCTAAGGGCCGCTCCCGCGGGGAAGCCGGCGTCATAGCTATCGACGATCGACGTTGGAGTAGAGCTGCCCGCGGCTAAGAACAGCACGCGTGCGTTGGCTCGACCCGAGCCGATGGTGTCTACGACGTAGAGGTCCCCATTGGCCGCTACAGCGATTCCGCTGGGATCCACGAGCCCGTCCTCGATCAGGGCCGTCGCGGTGCCACCAGCACTAGCGATCTTGTAGATCGCAGCACTGCCGCTTGCCGAACGACCAGTGAAGTAGATCTGATCAACGTTGTTCTCGTTGCGTACTTCGAGGTTTCGCGGTGATAGGCCCGTCGTCCCTGGTACGAGGGTTGGCGTCCCGCCCGCGGCAGGTACGGTGAAGATGCCACCGCGATCTGCACCCGCTTCGTCCGCAGCCGAGTCAGCCACGTACAACGACTCGCCACTCGTGCTGGTTGCGATTCCGAAGGGAGCCGTGAGCGGACTGCCGGTAACCACTATCGTGGCCCCGCCCGCGGGCGACCCCTCGAAGATCCCTGGAGTGCCGTCGGCCTCCAAGCCAGTGAAGTAAATGGCATCGGCGTTGGGGCTTGGTGCGGCGTCGAAGACGACGCGACCTTCGCTTACGACGGCAACAGACGTTGGGCCCGCTCCCCCGCCGCCTGCAGCCATTCCGCCCATGCCACCCATTCCGCCCATACCACCGCCGCCGGGGCCGTTGCCGCCCCCGCCGTTCCCGCCGGGTTGTTCACCACCACCGCCTGTCGGACCACCACCAACACCACCGGTTCCGCCGGTTGTTGTGTCGTCACCACAGGCCGCAGCAGCAAGCAGCCAGCAGAGCCCGAGGAGAGTCGATGCTCCTCCGGATCTGTTGATACCTGAACTCATTCGCAGCCTCCCAGATTGTCTGGTTTCAAGAAAGGTCGGGCACGAGGTGCCCGACACGCTGGCCGCAGGAACGCCCAATAGCCCCCCGCGGTCCCCGCCAAGGCAGGCAGGGCTACAACTCGCGAGCAGGCCTTTCGGTTGCATTTCGCTGACGTTTAGGAATCTTGTGCAAGTCTGGCGCTTTGACGGCGGCTCGGTTCGGGATCAACGTCGGCTGAACAGTGTTGGATGAGCACGCAACGTAGGCGGGTGAACAACACGAGGGTGTTTCGTGTTACCTGCGAGGACGAATGAAGCGTGCGCTAGTCACCGGTATCACCGGCCAAGATGGTTCTTACCTTGCTGAACTGCTCTTGAGCAAAGGCTACGAAGTGCACGGCGTCGTGCGTCGCGCGAGCACCTTCAACACAGAGCGCATCGACCATCTTTACGTGGACCCCCACGAGGGCAACGCCAAGCTGTTTTTGCACTACGGCGATCTAAATGACGCGTCTTCACTGCAAACGATCATTCGGGATGTAGTACCGGACGAGGTGTACAACCTTGCGGCACAGAGTCACGTCCGAGTGTCCTTCGACATTCCGGAATACACGGGCGAGGTCACCGGACTCGGAACAGTTCGCATTCTTGAGGCGATCCGCAAGCTCGGCATTCAATGCCGTTTCTACCAAGCGTCATCGAGTGAGCTTTACGGCAAGGTCGTTGAGACCCCTCAGCGAGAGACCACGCCATTCCATCCACGAAGCCCCTACGCGGTTGCCAAGGCTTACTCGTTCTATATGACGCAAAACTACCGCGAGGCGTACGGCATCTTTGCCACGAACGGCATCCTTTTCAATCACGAGAGCGAGCGGCGCGGCGAGACGTTTGTCACGCGAAAGATCACTCGCGCGGTAGGCCGCATCAAGCACGGGACGCAGACTGAACTGTTCCTGGGCAACCTCGACGCCAAACGGGACTGGGGTCACGCGAAGGACTATGTGGAGGCAATGTGGCTCATGTTGCAGCATGAGGTCCCCGACGACTTCGTCATCGGCACCGGCGAGACGTACAGCGTTCGCGAGTTTGCCGAACGAGCTTTCGCCCATGTAGGTCTCGACGCAAAAGACTTCATCAAGATTGATCCTCGCTACTTCCGCCCGTCGGAGGTCGACCTACTTCTGGCCGACCCTTCAAAGGCTAAGCAGGTACTGGGCTGGAAGCCGCAGGTGAGCTTCCCGGAGCTCGTGCAGCGTATGGTCGACCATGACGTCGAGCTCGCAGCGCGAGAAGTCCGGGCCCGCGGCTAAACGCATCCCCAGAGAGGGCTCGCCGATAGAGCGCCGTCTGCTAGCGTTTGACCGGTGGCCCGCGAGCAAACCGGAATCACCTTCAGGCGCCAGCGACGGGCGATCACCGCCGTCGCGCGCTTCATCGGAGGGATCGCTGGCTCGGTGCTTTGCGGTAGCTTCGTCCTCTCGGTGCTCCGTGATCCCGCCGACATCGCGCGCGTAGCTTGGACCGAGGGCGCGGACTTGCTGGGTGCCTACGGTGGAGCGGGGCTGATCATGCTGCCGTTTATCGGGGTATTCACTGCCTATCTGCGACGAGGTCGAAGGGAAGCAGTGACTGAGCTTCAAGCAACTCCGCTGGGCCTTTCGATGCGATTAGCGAGCGGGCGCACTCTGGAGATACCCCGCGCAGAAATCAGCGGGGGCCACCAAGAACGCCTTGGTAAGCATCAACGGCGGGTCACATTTACCCTCAATCGCGGCCTAGAGACTGGCGACCAGATCGTACTAGAAGGTCCGGAGGCCGAGCTCGCTGCCTTGAGCGGCACGTTGGACACGGTTCCTACCGAGATATCACTTTCACGTAGCGGCTTGAGTGTCGGCCTCAGCATCGCCCTGATTTCGGCAGTGGTAGGCGGCTATCTATCGAGCTTCGTTTTCGCTCTGGTCGAGGCACGCGCGCTCGACATTCGAGTTGCGAGCGCCCTGACCGCGGACGCCTGGTCGCTGGCGCTTTTCGTTGCCTGCGCCAGCCTGACTGCGCTCTGCCTCAGCTTGCTTACCGCCGCGCGTAAGCTCCGCATCGGGCTGGACGGCATCGTCGTGGACACGCCACTCAGAGAGCACTTCATCCCTGCGGCGGAGATCCGATCGACCGCCTTCTCGTCACTTGGTCTTCAGATTGATCGTAAAGAAGGCCGCCCGTTAAGGGTGCCAGCACCAGGTTGCAAATTGGAAACGCTCGCTGCTGCGGCAGAGAGCATCGACCAGCTGCGCAACGAAGGAACCAGCCGAACCGACGCCCCGCGGCTGAAGTCGCTCGTGGCGCGCTGGCGGGAGGCTCTGCACGCTGGGGCGTTGAGCCCTGAGGGATATCGGGAACCGGCGCTGCAACCAAGCGACCTATCAGCTGCTCTGCGTGAACCCAGCTTGTCGCTGGAGGCGAAGCTGAGTTCGGCTCGTTTGCTGCTGGCCACCGAGGGAGAGCCGGCGCGCTTGGAAATCCGGCGGCTCGCCGACAAGATGGTGCTCTCGCAGAACCGCGACATGCTGCTCGAGGTGGCCTGCGAGGAGGCCACCGAAGCAGAGCCGCTGGATACGCAAGATACCTATCTAGAGAATCAAAGGCAGTTGTAGTAGGAAGCCGCCGAGTCAAAGCCGCAGGTCTTATTGCTCGAAGTGCAATTGATCTGCTTCTTCTGGCCAGCCTCACACCACTCGACGGTGTTACCGCTGCACTGACCCGCATAGGTCAAGCCGCCACACGGGTCTGCGGGCGGGGCTGGTGCAACACCGGACTCATCCACCTTGGTCTTGATCCAGCTCGATACCAAATCAACCCGAGCTAGAACCTGGATTCCACCGCCAGCTCCGGAGTTGACTGCGACGATCTTATGGGTGCCCGGAACAACGACGGGGCCGCCGGAATCTCCGCTCTGGATGGTCTCGCTCGTCGCGTAGTCGAAGGGATACCCGTAGGTTGAGCCCTTCTTGGTGACCACCGGCGGGCCAATGTACAGCTTGCTATAAGAGGCAGTGCCATTGTTGATGCGACCGATGTTTTGCACCTTGCTGCCGATGGTGACGCTGGCCGTTGCAATTGTCGGATAGCTCGCCAGCTGGATAGGCTTGTCGAGAAAGATCACGCCAACGTCGTGAAGATTGGGGTCCACTGACTCGCTATCGCTGTTCCAATCGAGGACCTCGCCGCGAATGCCTTTGGCCGTCTGGTTGTTGGCGAAAGGGACCTTGATGTTCCAGCCATCAAAGCCGTGCACGCAGTGCCCTGCCGTGAGCACGAGCTTTGGGGCAATCACCGCGCCCGAACAAATGGAGCTGACGACGCCCCCTGCTTTCATTTCAATAAGCGTCGCTTCTGGGTAGGCGGTGGCTAGGCTGCCGCCAATGATCGCGTCCTCGCGTTGCTCTTCGAGCTCGGCCTCATCCTCCTCGATCTCAGCGCCCGGAGGAGCGCAGGCGATGAAGAGGCTTGAAGCGAAAACGGTCAGGGCGAGCGACGAGAAGGCTAAACGCATACGTGACTCCTTGGACTGTGCTCGCCCTTACGCATGCGCCATGCCATTAAATCTGCGCTGAGTCGCTTATCTGCGGGCTTATGGGGAAGGGTTGGGCAACGTAGGAGGTCTTTCCGCTGTGCTCGAAAGCCTCCAGCTAGGCTCGATCATTTGGCCTCATTGGCGCACGAAGGCCGTCATCCTGCGTAACTATCGCCCTGGTTGAGGACGCGATCCACCTGAGGCTCAGTTCGTTCTGACGAAAGGAAGCTGCACACGGCACGCTTCGGCTGATCCGAGCGGCGTAACGCACAGTGGGACTGTCTGGCGTTGCTCGGCTGACACATGCCCGGCATGAGCACAGTGCCGTTGCCATCACACAGTGTTGCTCAGCAATGCCGAATGCCCCGTTCGAGGCGGCGAATGAGGTACAGCCAATGAGTGCGTGGCTCGAGCCGACGAGTTGTCGCGAGTCATTCGGGTCATTCAGCTGCTAGGCTGGAGCTGTTTGACGGCACTTAATTCTAAAGGAAACCGCGCGCTCCTCGGACCTGGCGTCGCCATGGGCGCTGGCCTGGTGGCGACCGTCGGCTTTTTTGCGCTCAAAGGCCCCGCACCGGAGACGGGGGAGTTGGTGCGCTTCGTGGGGCGATTCCACACGCTGCTCATTCATCTGCCCATCGGCGTGCTGTTGCTCGTTGCGAGCGCCGAGCCATTGTCTTTGTTCCGACCCGTTCGAGAGCGGTTGGATCCGATGTGGGGATTGCTGCTTCCCTTCCTCTCGGTGACCGCCTGCGTAGGCTTCACTCTCGGACTGCTACTGGCTTATCCCGGTGGCTTTCCACCCAACTTGTTGGAGGCGCACAAGAACGGCACGTTCGTTGGTGTGCTCGGCTGTTCGTTGCTTCCGCTCGCTTGGTTGTTCGTTGAGCGTGGCATCGCCCATATGCGGCACCTCTACCGTGGCCTTCTGCTAGCGACGGTAACCGCCATCAGCCTGGGTGCACATCACGGCGGCAGCATGACGCGAGGTGAGGACTACCTAGTAAAATACGCACCTCGCTTCGCTCAAAAATGGTTGGGCTACGAGCCGAAGGTTACGAGCGAAGAAGCCAGTGAAGCGGTGAGCGAGCCGCTGCTGTTTGACCATGTGGTGGCGCCGATCCTCAAGGCCAAGTGCGTCAAGTGCCATGGCGAGGAGACGCAAAAGGGCGCGTTGCGGGTGGATACGCTAGAAAAACTCCTTTCGGGCGGCGACGCTGGGCCAGCTATCTTCGGCGGGCGTGCAGAGGCTTCACCGCTCGTGACGCGGATGCGCCTACCGCGCAATCACGACGAGCGCATGCCTCCAGCCGATGAGCCGGATATCAGCGAAGCCGAAATAAGCCTCATCGCCTTCTGGATTGATCGCGGGGCCACCGAAACCTTGCGGGTGCGCGATTCCCTACCGCCCGATAGCGTGCGCGAGCTCCTCTGGGAGGCAGTGCGCGATCAGCTTCCTGGTGCAACCACGCCAACGGCGCGCTCTGCAACGCCGCTTGAGAGCTCAATCCCAAGCTCGGTGCCCTCCAGTGAACCCGCTGTCGGGCAACCGCTGACGACGAGCGAGAGCGGCTATGTGTATCAGGACCTCGTTGCCCCTGTGTTGCGCGCGAACTGCGTCGGTTGCCACGGTGACAACAAGCAGAAGGGCAAGCTGCGCGTCGATAGCTTGGAGGGGCTTCTGGCCGGAGGAAAAGGCGGTCCTGCGTTGGTTGCGGGCAAGGCCGACGCAAGCCCCCTGCTACAAACCATGCGTCTACCACTCGATCACCCGGATCACATGCCGCCCCGCAAAGAGTCGCAACCAAGCGCCCGGGAGATAGAGCTAATCGCCTATTGGGTGGGTACAGGCGCTTCGCCCAGCCAGCAGGCCAAAGACCTGCCGCCCAAACTACGGGGTGCAGCGAGCAAGCCTCAAAGTGGGTCGACCGCCTCATCATCAACCAGCTGGGTAACGCCAAAACCGTCTGCCAGCGTGGACATCGCACCGAGCCCTTGGACGCCAACCGAGGTCGAGCCGGAGCCAGCTTTGGCTCAAGTACCCGCTAGCGTTGAGCTGTTCGAACAGGTCGTTCAGCCAATGTTGGTCAAGCGCTGCGGGCTTTGTCACGAGGGAGCATCTGGCTCCGGCGGGCTGCTGGTTTCTCCTCTCGCGGACTTGCGGAAAGGCGGTGATTCGGGACCAGCGCTCGCGCCCGGTCAAGCCGATCAGAGCTTGCTCATCTCACGCATCCTACTCCCGGCCGACAGCGACGAGCACATGCCTCCGAAGGATTTGCCGCAACTTACGGTGGGTGAATTCACTCTGCTGCGACTGTGGATCACCCGCGGCGCGAAACAGCACGACAGTGTGGCTCGCGATGAGCTACCGCGTGCAACCCACGCCAGCGTGATCGCCTTCGCAGGTGAAGCACCGTCAACGCCAGCGGTCGCCTCGGCGCAGCCGAGTGCAGCACCGAAGCCGAGCTCCAATGCCGTGACCACCTCGTCGAGCACGCCTACTCCGCTCACGCAGCCTCCAGGTGGTGGCTGCGCCGGATGCGCTGTCGATGGGTCGAGCAGCCGCGGACTTGGCCTTGGTTTCGCTTGGGCGTTCGTTGGATTGGCGGCCTTGCGGCGAAGATTCAGCTCGATGGTTGCGTCCCAAAAGCGACGCGGCTAACGAATGGGCCCCAATCGGAGAGTTGTATGAGCGGCCATTCAAAGTGGGCGACGATCAAGCATAAGAAGGCCCTTGTCGATTCCAAGCGCGGCAAGATGTTCACCAAGCTCATCAAAGAGCTGACCGTGGCGGCGCGCATGGGAGGCGGAGACGCGAGCGGAAATCCGCGCCTCCGCAAGGCCATTGATGATGCCAAGGGCCAGTCGATGCCGATGGACACCATCAAACGGGCCGTTCAACGTGGTACCGGCGAGATCGAAGGCGCCAACTACGAGGAGATCATCTACGAAGGAACGGGCCCCGGCGGGACGCTGTTCATGCTCGAGGCGATGACCGACAATCGCAACCGCACCGTCGCCGAGATCCGCAAGATCTTCGAGAAGAACGGTGGCGCGCTTGGTTCCAATGGAACAGCCGGTTGGGCGTTCGATCGCAAGGGCATCGTGATGGTTGAGAAGGCCAACGCGAGCGAGGATCAGCTGATGGATACGGCGGTAGCCGCCGGTGCTGACGACTATTCGGACAACGGGGACGAGTGGCAGCTGCTCTGTGATCCGTCGTCGCTCGAGGCCGTGTTGAAGTCGCTGGCTGACGGTAAGATCGCAACCAAGTCCTCCTCGGTTGGCTACGTTCCGAAGGCCAAGCGCTCGGTGAGCGGGCGCGACGCTGAGCTCTGCCTCAACCTAGCGGATGCGCTGGACGACCACGACGACGGTCAGAACGTTTACGCCGACTTCGACGTCTCCGACGAAGAGCTCGAGCGCATCGCTGGCGCCTGATCCCACCGAAGGTGGAGTAACCAGCGTGACCTCCTCCGTCGCGACGAAGGTGGATGTGCACCTGAACGGGACTGTCGTCTCGCGCGATGATTGGGTCGCACCCGAAGAGCCGCTGGAGATCCAAGTTCACGGGGTGTCACTGGCGGTATTGATGCGGACGCCCGGAAACGACCTCGAGCTCGTTTCCGGCTTTCTTTTGAGCGAACGCATCGTTGAGTCGCTCGACGCCGTCGAATC
The DNA here is from genome assembly GCA_903892415.1 of uncultured delta proteobacterium. GTDB lineage: Bacteria > Myxococcota_A > Polyangia > Polyangiales > Polyangiaceae > Xiheicaenibacterium. The sequence continues at coordinate 56,542 of CAITIQ010000668.1, forward strand.
GATTCGTCACTGCACGACGGTTTCCTCGCCCGAGTCGGAGGACAACGTCGTCCGCGTCGTGCTCAAGCCGGCATGGCGAGCGAGTCATTCACTGACACCGCGCAATTTCTACGCGAGCTCGAGCTGCGGTGTTTGCGGAAAGGCGACCATCGACGAGGCGCTGCGTACCACCAAGCCGGTGACCTCATCCTTTGAGGTCGCCACCTCGCTCCTGCAGGAGCTGCCCGCTCGGTTACGCCAACGCCAGCCGATGTTCGAGGCGACTGGAGGCTTACATGCCTGCGGATTGTTTGATGCGCAAGGCGCTGAGTTCGGTGCGTACGAAGATGTTGGCCGGCACAACGCCGTCGACAAAGTCATCGGGTGGGCGGCGGGCCAACGCTTGAGCTTCAGCGACAAGCTATTGGTCGTGTCCGGCCGAGTGAGCTTCGAGATCGTGCAGAAAGCTTCGGCGGTTGGGATAGCGCTCGTTGCGGGAATCTCAGCGCCGAGTTCGCTCGCGATACGATTTGGTGAAGCCTTGGGTGTGACGGTCGTCGGCTTTCTGCGTGGCAGTTCAACGAATGTGTACTCGCGGAAGCATCGGGTGCGTTGAGCGTGTAGACTTCGGAGGTGCATCACGAGCACCTCGACTCCTTCCGCGAATCCCACGGTAGCTCGGCCTCGGTCGAAGCGAGTGAGCGACGCACGTGGATCGTGGTGGGTATCAGCGCGGTAATGATGGTGCTCGAGCTCGTCGTTGGGTTTGCCACCGGCTCACTGGCGCTGTTCGCGGATGGCGTTCACATGGCGACGCACGTGGGTGCGCTGGGCATCTCAGGAGTCGCTTATTGGCTGGCCCGACGGTGGGCAACCCATGAGGCCTTCACCTTCGGGACCGGCAAGGTGTACGCGCTGTCCGGGTTCACGAGCGCGATCATACTGTTTGGTACTGCTGTTTGGATGGTGGTGGAGTCGGTGTTGCGGCTCTGGCACCCTCAGCCGATCTCGTTTGGGGAAGCGTTGCCGGTGGCTGTGCTTGGCTTGGTGGTCAATCTCGTGTGCGCCCTGGTTCTGGGCCACGGGCATGACCACGGCCACGGGCATGACCACGGCCACGCAGTTCCGAAGAAGGCTCATGACCACGCCGCTCACGATCACGATCATGACCACGCTCACGATCATGACCACGCCGCTCACGCCCACGACCACGCCGCTCACGCCCACGACCACGACCACGGCGACGGGTCGAGCGCCAAGCATGATACGCATGCGGAGGATCACAACCTTCGCGCAGCCCGCCTGCATGTGATTGCCGATGCGCTGACCAGCGTGTTTGCGATTGTGGCGTTGGTCGCTGGTCGCTACTTCGGTGTTGCGCTCCTTGATCCAGTCGTCGGTATTCTCGGTGGCATTCTGGTCGGCCGCTGGGCTGTCGGGTTGTGCGGAAGCGCAGCTAAGCAGCTGCTCGACGTCGTGCCTTCGTTGGCTGCGACGGAGGTTTTACGCAAGCGCCTCGAGGCGATCGATGACGTCGCGGTGGCGGACCTTCACCTCTGGGAGTTCGGCCCAGGCCAGCTCGGTTGCATTGTGAAATTGGTCAGCGCCAACCCGCGCGAGGCCTCGTTCTACCGCAACGTGGTGCACGAATGCATGAAGGTGCAACACCTCACGGTCGAGGTTCAACGCTGCCACGAACACCACGAACCGGTAAACCCGGTTGCAGAGGCGGCCTCAACGTGAACTGCGGCCCTTGGATTTGACTACGTTCACAACCTGACCTTCACGAGCGACGAAGGAGTTGGCGAACAGACCTCGCGCCTCCACCTCGACCGCGCGCATAAAGGTGTCATTGTGGTCGGGCTCGTGATGGAAGATCGCCAGGCGCTTGACCTTGCCGGCAACGGAGAGCCTTACAGCCTCCTGCCACGTTGAATGCCCCCAGCCGATCTTGGTGGTGAACTCTTCATCGGTGTACGTCGAGTCATAGATCAGGAGATCCGCTCCCTCGATCAAGCCGAGAATGTTCTGATCGGGCTTGCCGATGACATGCTCGGTGTCGGTGACGTAGCAAACAGCGACGCCCTCGCCTTCAATGCGATAAGCCGTAGCGTCATTGGGGTGGTTGAGGGCTGTGGTGCGCACTCGCACGCGGGAACTGAGATTGAAGCTGTCCCCTGCGGAGAAGTCCTCAAACTCGAGATTTCCACGCATGATCTCGAGCGGTACCGGGAAATTTGGCTCGGCCATTTGCCCGGCCAAGACACTGCGAATTCCCCCCAAACTCGGCGGCAAGTGGCCCGCAAGGATGCGAAAACTTCGCTTGGGATCAAAGGCCGGCGCAAAGAAGGGAAAGCCTTGAATATGGTCCCAATGCGTATGTGAAAGCAGGATCGTGCCTTGGCGATTGTCATCGCGCAGCATCGATGCGCCGAGCGGACGGATGCCCGTTCCCGCGTCGAAGATGAAGCGCTCGTCCCCTACGGCGACCTCCACACAGGAGGTGTTGCCCCCGTAGCGAAGATGCGTCTTCGCGGGACAAGCAATGCTGCCTCGTACGCCCCAAAACGTTACCTGCATGAGACCCGCGCGAAAGTCTACACCCTAGCCTCTTCCGAACAGCGGAAACTCGACCACGCTCCACGTGAAAAGCGCGTGAGAGAAGAGCACTGGGGCCAGTTGTTGATCCGAGCGAAAGCGAAGATATGACCAAACGGCTCCGCAGCCAGCAGAGGCAAGCAAGAGCACCGGGTTCAAACCCTGCGCGCCACTGAGCGCCCACATCGTGGCCACGTGAGCTGAAGCATAGAGCGCCACTCCGAGGAGATTACCCATTCCAAGCCCGAGCCGCTCCTCGAGTGCGGCCGTTACGCCACCGCGCCACGTGAGCTCCTCGAGCGCGCCGATGGCAGCAGCGAACAGCGCAACCCAATGACGGTCCTCCGCGAACGGGTTGCCCAGCCGCAGATAGAGCTGCAGGACCCACTCGTAGCGGGGTTGACCAGGAGCCGTTACCAGGACGTGGAACACGTAGGTACTGCCGTAGAGCAGCAAGGTGACGAGCGCCCCGAACGTCAGATCTCCACCGCGAGGGCGCAGATGCGACAGTTCTCCGCGCGCCTTGAGCCGGAAGACCGTAACCGCTCCTAGCACCACGTAGAGGCCGAACACCAAGCTGAACGGGCTGCGACCTGCGGTCATCGCCGCACGGCTCATCACCCAGTACAACGTGACCGTCGTGAACAAGGTCACCACCGCCGGGAAGAACCTGTCCAGTGGGCGCAACCATGCCGGAAACGGCGGTTCCTCCGCCTCGGCGGCGAACGAAGGTTCACTGGTTGGAATCACCGAGGCTTCCGGCTCTTCCTCTTCAGAAGCGGTCACACATTCTCCAGCAAAAGTTTCTGCACTCTATCGAGGATCTCTCTTGCTAGCTCACTTTTCCGCAGAGTTTGTGATGAGTCCACGCTGGCGGCGGTGACCAAAAAGGCTCGGTTGGTATCCCCCGCAAAGGCTTCTGCTGCCGGGTTCGCCACCACGAGATCAACGCCCTTCTTGGTCAGCTTGCGACGGCCTTCCTCGATGATGGCCTGGTCCGTTCCCGTCTCAACGGCAAACCCAACCAACACCGGTCGCTGCCTACCTGCCCTCGCCTCCCCCACGGTCGCCAAAAGATCTGGGTTGGGGACCAGCGTGAGCACCATCTCCTCGGACGAGCGCTTCAGCTTCTCCGACGAGGTGCGCTCGAAGCGGTAGTCACCCACTGCTGCCGCCATGATCAACGCATCGGCTTGCTTGAGATCTTCTCCCAACGCTGTGGTCATTGCCGACTGCATCGAAAGGGCGCTGCGAACGTCCACTCGCTCGACACCGAGCGGCGTGGGGAGCGTCACCGGTCCTGCGATCAAGGTGACCCGTGCACCGCGACTCGCAGCCTCCTCGGCCAACGCGAAACCCATCTTCCCGGTGGAGCGGTTGCTCAGGAAGCGCACCGGATCGAGATCCTCCACCGTTGGGCCAGCCGTCACCACCACATGGCGTCCTGTGAGAGCTTGCGAGCGGCTTTCGTTAGGGGTCGGCGTAAGTTGCTCAAGCAGCGCTTGCACGATGTCCTGGGGTTCGGCCATCCGACCGAAACCATGATCTCCCGACGCGACGACACCATCTACCGGCCCAACGAACGTGACGCCGCGCTCTCGCAGTGTCGCCACGTTGGCCGCAGTGGCCGCGTGGTGCCACATCGCTGGGTGCATCGCTGGCGCAACCACGACGGGAACGCGCGCTGCGAGCACGGTGGCGGTGGCTAGATCGTCGGCGCGACCGTGCGCCATCCGCGCAAGGAAGTCCGCCGTTGCTGGCACCACGACGATCGCATCGACAGCCGCTGCGATTTCGATGTGACGCTCGCCGCCTTCGCCGTCGAAGGTCTCATCAAATACCCGCTCGCCGGTCAGCCCAGCGAGCGTCGCTGAACCGAGAAATTGCTTTGCAGCGCGCGTCATGATCGGAACGACCTCGACACCAGCTGCGAGCAGGCCGCGCGCGACGATGGGTGACTTGTACGCAGCGATGCTCCCGGTGACGATCATTGCTACCGCTTTGGCGGGCGAACGTGCGGCTGACTCGCTCATGGTGACTTGGCCTTTGCGTCTTTGTTCTTCGACTTCGACTTGTCTTTGCCTTTGTCGGTCTTGTCCTTGGAAGGTTTTCCTTTAGGGTCTTCCTTCGACTTCGGATCGCCTTTCGCGGGCTTCTTGGCGCTCTTGTCGTCCTTCTTGTCGTCCTTCTTCTCGTCCTTCGCGTCGGCTTTCTCTTCGTCCTCTGGCTCGTCTTCGAGCGGAGTCTTTTCGAAGCCGAGCTTCTTGATCCAACCACGCTCGCCCGTTCGCCCATCAACGGCGTTCCAGACCATGCCGCTCGCTGGGTCCTTGGGTTGAGTGGGTGGTCCCTGGGTGATCACCAAGTACTCGTCCACGGTGTACTCCGCGTGAGAGTCCTTCTTTAGGCCGGGCTTACGATCATCGGGGCCGGTCCCGACGGCGACGATCTGCGTGGTTGGCGGGTACTTCTCTCGCCATTTGGTGCGCTCGCCATAAGCGCCATTGCGCACGAGCCTCGAAGAGGTGGCAACAAAGCCCGGGATCCCCCGCTGGGTGACCACGCGTTCGCCTTTGGCGAGCTTCTCCGACTCTCGCTCGACTTCCTCGAAGGGCAGGATCTCGTCGATGCGGCGGAAGTAGCTCACCGTCTGCTTGCGAGCAGGCCCGAGGATCTCCGCACGGACAACGCCACCGGCGACGCGTTCGTGCAGCACCACCGGGAAATCGAAGTTGTTTCGGAACCGGTAGGTGATGTTTGGATAGGAGACCGTCGCGTCGAGCCCGAGCGTGAGATAGGAGCTCGGCCGCGAGTGTGGGTACCGCTCGACGATCTCGAGGCCGGCGAAGAAGACGGCGGCGTGCAGCGTGCCGGAGATTTGACAGGTGCCACCACCGAGACCGTCCACGAGCTCCCCTTGTGCGATCACCGTGGCGACGCGGTAGCCATTGGCCTCATCACGCGGGCCCACCACCTTGTTGAAGTCGAAGGTCTCGCCCGGCATCAGCACCAAGCCGTCGAGCTTGCTGGCTGCCAATCGAAGATTGTAGGTGCGCTCCTTCGCAGGCCCGACCGAGCTGTAGCGCGTCTCGAAGAATCCCAGCACCTCGTCGAATTTGACCGCCTCGAGCTCTTTGGCGCGCCGCTTTGGGATCAGCTCCTGCACGTCCGCATCCACCGTGGTCTGGCCTTTACGAAATGCCGACTCCAGCCGAGCGAGCGTGCCGTAAACGTCGAGCTGATAGCCGACCTTCTCGGGCTTGATGGTGCGCGCTTCTAGGTTGATGACGGCGTCCTGCGCCGGACTATCAATTTGGCCCTTGAGATCGAGCAGCTTTCCGAGCGCCCGCTCACCCGAGAGGATCAGAGGCAGCGGCACCTCGACGGCCTCACTACTACCTCGAGCACGCTGGGCGTTCGCCAAGGGTCCACTCTCGAGGCTCGCCTCTCGAACGAACTCAGCGAGCCGCATGCGGTCGATCTCGAGGCCCAAGTCCGCGCGCGTGATGGGCACGACTTTGCCGTCCGGCAGTCGCAGCTTCACCTCGCCGGCCGCGTACTTGCGCACCAAATCGAGCGCCTTACCGATGCGATCCTCACCCTCGGGCAAGACGTGCCCGGCGATCTTGAGGGCGGGCAAAGCAAGCGCAGGCTTGGCCTCCGGAGCCTTTGCCGGTTCATCCTTGGGCGTGAGCAGATATGCGCTCGCGGAACCACCGACGGCGAGAACACCGACGATCGCCGCGAGGCGTAGAGCACCAAAGGACCGCAACCAGGACACGCCGGCATCTTGGTTTCTGCAGCTCCTGCTGGCAAGTCCGAGGTCGTTTAGGCCTTCGGTGACTCGGCCCAGCTGCGGACCTTTCGCGCTTGCGCGGCCGATATTCCAGGAATTGCTTCGAGCGCTTCGAGACTCGCCGCTCGCACCGCCTCGACCGAGCCGAGCGCGATCAGCAGGCGCTTTCTCGCCTCCTTGCCAACGCCCACGATGTCGTCGATCTCGCTCGTAAAGCGCCGTTTCTTGCCGAGCTTGGTACGCAGATGATTGGCGAAGCGATGCGCTTCGTCACGTGCGCGCGCTAGGAAGAAGAGCGCCGAGCTCTCGCCGCGCAGGGGAATGCCGTTCTTTTGACCCGGGCAGTACACACGGTCGACCAGCTTCTCACCGGTCGCTGATTCGCGCTCTTTGGCCAAGCCCACGATCGCGAGATCGTGAAGACCGAGATCGCGTGCAGCAGCCAAGGCAACGTTGAGTTGCCCGCGACCACCGTCGACCACGAAGAGGTCCGGCAGATCCCAGTCCCCAGCAGTAGACGGTTCTCCAGCCTCCTTGGCCTCAATCGCTTCTCGACCGCGACGAAATCTGCGCCCGAGGACCTCAACCATTGCGCCGTAATCATCATTGGTCACCGAGCGCACGTGGAATGAGCGATAGCGCTTCTTGTCCGGCTGACCGTCCAGGAGCGACACCACCGCACCCACGGTATCGCTGCCACCGATGTGCGAAATGTCGCAGCACTCGATGCGGCGCGGCAAGGTCGAGAGGCGCAGCTTGTCACGCAGCTCCAGCAGGCGAGCCTCCACGTCCTCTTGCGCTCGGCGCTTCGACTTGAAGCTCTGCCTGGCGTTGTCCTCGGCCATGTCGAGCAGCTTCTTTCGTTGGCCGCGCTTGGGGACCACGATGGCCACTTTGCGCCCGCGTCGCTCGCTCAGCAGCTCTTCGATACCGGCCACGCCGTCGGGCAACGCCGGCAAAATGATCTCCTCCGGAATGGGCCCACGTTCTCCATCCGCCGCATAAAACTCACTCAGGAAGTTCGACAATACCTCCTCATCCGGGAGTTCAATGCGCGTTAGCGAGTAGGCCACATTGTCGCTTACTCGGCCCGCTCGAACGAACAAGAGTTCGATCTCGACGTTGCCGCCCTCGCGATAAATGCCAATCACGTCTTGATCGACATCGCTCAGCGAAACCACGCTTTGGGCCTCGCGGATCGATTCGACGGCACGCAGCTGATCCCGATAGATGGCTGCGCGCTCAAACTCGGTCTGCGCCGAAGCCTCGCTCATCCACGCGCCGAGCGAGCGCGTAAGCTCGTCATGGCGCCCTTCGAGAAACATGGCCACGGCTTTGACCTGAGCCATGTATGCCGGTTCATCTACTTGGTGGACGCAGGGCGCGTCGCAGCGTTTGATTTGGTATTGCAGACACGGTCGCTTGCGCGAGGCGAAGTCTGCGTCGGAGCAGGTGCGCAAGTGAAAGTGCTTGTTGACGAGGTGAAGCGTTCGCCGAGCACTGGTCGCAGAATGATAGGGGCCGAAATAGCGTGCTCCATCGGGAGACGGTCGCCGAACCGTCTCGAGGCGAGCCCACGGTTTTGTGGTCTCCAAGCGCAAACATAGGAAGTCCTTGTCGTCGCGGAGTTTGACGTTGAACTTCGGTTGGTGCTGCTTGATCAGCTCGTTCTCGAGGACCGCCGCTTCCTTCTCAGAGCGAGTGACCACCGTTCGAAGGTCGACAACCAAGCTGCGCAAGAGCGGAATGAAGTAACGGGAGTCGCTGCCGCTCGCCTGGAAGTAGCTGCGCACACGCGAGCGTAGGTTCTTCGCTTTACCGACGTAGAGGACCTCGAGCTCTGCGCCAATAAAGAGGTAGCAGCCTGGCTCGTTCGGCAAGGCCTCGAGCTGGGTCTCGACCAGCAGCGGTTGCTCCACGCCCGTCAAAGCGCACCGACGAACGTCAGGCCAGGAATTGGTCCCTCCGTCGTCGTAGCAAACGGGAGGAAAGCACTCGTCGAGTGGGCCTTTTCAAAGGCGATCCCGCGCAAGATCAGGCTTGTGGCCCCATGCACGGTCAAAAGGCCCGACCAAGTTGCCAGGCCAATCCATTCCGCGCGTCCCTCCGGATCCGTGACGGCCTTTATCGTAGTAAGCAAAAACTCCGGTGCCATAAGCGCGGTCTGCGGAATAGACATGTAGTCAGGTAGTGGCCGGCCGTCGACCAGGGTCGCGATCGCCACACCCGAGAAGTAGGTGTTTATGGCCAGCACCGAAGAGAGACCGAAGCGCGCCCTTACATCAATGGAAGGGCCGGACCCAATCAGGCTCCACGCCCCGAAGGTAGACAGTGTGCCCAGCAGCGTCGCAAACGGGAAGATCCCGAGCTCTGGGCCTTCATCGTCGGTGAACGCCGCAAACCCTGCGCCGAGGCCGTTCAACGCGAGCGCTTGAAGCCCGACGACTGAAGTCTGCGCGATCATCCAGCCGGTGTCCGGCTCTTCGTTGGCGTCGACCTTGACAGCCGAATAGACGGTGAACACGACGTCGGAGACGACCAAGCTGGTAACGACGGTCGCCCCGATAACGGCATCCTCATCGTCGGCTTGCGCCGTTGCCGCTGGGGCGCTGGCTGCGCAGAGCAGCAGAGGGCCAAGAAGGCGTTTTCGCAACATCGCAGCTCGGAGTCTAACGCCGACCTTCCACAAGACGAAGGTACATCGAAGCGATCTTGTCAGCCGGGTTGTGCCGGAGCGCTTCCTTGAACGAGCCCAACGCAGCCTCGAGGTTTCCAGCTGTGTAAAACGTGACACCGAGCTGAACGTGCGCGGGTGCGTAGCTGGGCTTAACAGCGAGCGCCGCTCGAAAGGCCGCCTCAGCCGCCACGGGATCACCGTGGTCGCGGTGAAGACCTCCAAGTTTGACGTGCAGATCACTGAAGGTTGGGCGCAGCGCCACAGCCTTCTCGAGTTCGCCGATGGCTTCCTTGACGTACCCAGCTTGGGCGTAGGCCTGAGCGAGGTCAGCGTGCATATTGGCGATCTTTCCCAACGCGTATGGGTCTCTTGCGCTTCCGTCCTTGTTGCCCGAAGCACTCGTTCGCACCTCTTCGTAGACGATCTTCGCGGCATCGTAATCGCCGAGGTCATTGCACGTCACAACCAGGTTGAGCAGCGCTTCGGTGTAGTTCGGATTGAGTCGCACGGCGTCCTCGAAGGCGGACCGCGCAAGCTCAAACTCCCCACGCTCATGGCGGGTGATACCCAGCAAATTCTGCACGTCGGCCAAGCCTGGCTCGCGCTCGAGCACCTGCAATAGGAGCGGTTCCGCATGGTCGAACTCGCGACGATCGAAATGCTCCTTTGCTAGAAGCAGCTTGTGCTTCAACCTTTCGTCCATCGCGGCAGTGAAGCATGGCTCCCGCTGCTTGGGCTAAGAACGTAGGGTTTGTTCAGTTGCTCCACCCTCATCCCACTGGTACACCCACGCCGTGGCAGAGGACGTTGCATCCCCCGACGGCCCGGTGTCCACGCGCGCAAAGCTTCCAAGTGAACCTGGCGCGGGTGGTTCGCCTAGCCAACCGCCTCCCGTCGTGGAAAGCAGCGAAAGCCCTGGGAGCCTCAAACCCCATTCGCTGCGGCGACTGAACGCGATTGCGCGTGGGGATTTGCCTACCATGAGCGCCCGTCGACGCGTGCTCGAGTCGCGAATGCCCGATCCGGATGAGCCGCCGGTTGCGACGCCTGTATCAAACAGCCGGGTGAGTTCACGACCGAGCGTACGGGGCGCAGGGCCGTCGAATCCCGCGCCTGGCGAACGGGATTCCGCGTCGAAGAACGTCCAAGCACTCAACATCGGATTTGCTACACCGCGCATGCCGCCGGCCTCGTCGACTTCGCGTTGGGTGGGTCGCTCGCCCGACGCGGAGGCCAATCGTGGCCCTGCTTCTTCACTGGCCCTGACTCCGCGCATGACCGCCTTGTTTGGCGGTCTATTCGGGCTGGCCACCGTAACGACGATCATCGCCCTGCTGATTCAGGGGTCTCCCCCGAGAGACGTACGTTCGATGGCGAGCGCCATTGCCTCGAGTAGCTCCGGCGCGGCCAATGGCGCGTCGGACGCGGCGAGCGATAAGAGCGCAGCTCCAGTCTCGAAGAAGCGCGTTCGAATCAAACAACCAGGCCCACCACGCGTCGCCGATCTAGCCAAAGACTCGTCCGTTCGGCTGGTGGAAGACACGATGGGCCCGCGCTCCTTCATTGCAGCGCTCGGAGAGAAGGGCGTTCCCAAAGACCAGGTCTACCGCCTACTCAAGGCGTTTGATGGGGTCCGTAAGTTCGACAAGACCGGGAAGAAGGACCGCTTCGTTGTGGCCCTCGACCGCTCGACAAATCAGGTGCGCGGCTTTGAGTTCGTCGTGTCGCCGTTGGAGATCTACCAAGCGCTCGATCAGAACGGCACGCTGTCGGCGCAGAAGCTCGACTTGAAGGTGAACGAGGAGGAGGTCTCCGCTTCTTTCTACGTGTCCAAGAATCTGCAACGCTCAATCGAGTGGGCGGGCCTCGAGCCGGACATCTTGCGGGTGATCGATGAAGCGTTGATCGGCAAGTTGTCTCACGAGAGCTTCGATGAAGGTGGCGTGGTGCGCGTGATCGCAACCGAGGTCACCACGCTTGGAGAGTTTGTTCGCTACAAGAACGTCGTCGCTGTTGAATATCAGCCTCCGGATCCGTCGGCCGCTCCAACGCGCGGCTACTCGTATCAAGGGGCTTCTGCCAAAGGCTACTTCGACGACAAGGGGCGCCAGCCCGATGGTAGCGGGTGGGCTTCACCCGTTCCAGGCGCGCCTGTCACGAGTAAGTTCAACCCGAAGCGGCTGCACCCGGTGCTGAAGAAGGTCATGCCACACAACGGCACGGACTACGGAGCATCGACGGGAACCCCTGTTTACGCAGTTTTCAGCGGCAAGCTTTCCTTCGTCGGCAACGCTGGTCCGTGCGGCAACATGGTGGCCATCCAGCACGCCAACGGCATTGAGAGTGGCTACTGCCATCTGAGTAAGATCACTCCCGGGCTCAAGGTGGGCCAGCCCGTGAAGTCGCGGGCCCCGATCGGCCAGGTTGGAACCACAGGTCGTTCAACCGGCCCTCATCTTCATTTTTGGACTAAGCGTGACTCCAAGTACTTCGACTCGGAGACGCTCAAGATCGACGGCTTCCGCGTATTGCCTTCAGACGAGAGGCCGGCGTTCGCGCTGCGCAAGACCGAGCTCGAGGCTCGACTGGCTGCGCTTCCGCTCCCGGAGCCTCCGCCCGCAGAGGCCGCCGCCAAGCCACCGGCCGCTTCTCCAGAGAGCGGTGACCCCGCGCTCGAGGAAGAGGCGGAGGGCGAGCCTCAGGCGAAGACGGGTGGTTCGGCCAAGCCCTCAGCGAAGCCGACCTCGGTAGCGGTGGACCCGGGCGACGGGGATGATCTCGTCGGCGCCGACCTAAAGCGCTGACCGCTGCGAAGCACGGTCCGCCAATGAGTGAGCGCGCTGGCGACATCAACGCTTGGCGAGGCCCTTCGTTAGCGACTCCGCCGTTTTGCTGCCACCGATCGCGGCCGCGAGGATGCTCTGCCCGGGAAACGCCGTGTCACCAACGAGCCACACGTTGGGCAGCACGGACGTTGGACCGAGCGAGCGATAGTTACTTAAGCCGACCCGACGGGGCACGCCACCGACATAGCCTTGCGGGCGCCCAACGAAGCGCGCGAACGTGCGCGGGCTTGCGGTCATCTCGCGGACGGTGGCGCGGGCGAGCTCTGGGTAGGCCTCATCGAGCGTTTGGCGCATTCTCGCTTGGACCTCCGCGACCATGGCTCCGTCAGCCGGCAGCGCAATGTGCGTTGAGGCCGTCATGGTCCGAAAACCTGGCCCAGCCTTTTCTTCATCGGCAGCGCTCAGCGAGCAGAAGACATGATGGCCCTGGGTTGGCGGATGATTTCCCGCGGCCGTGATGTCGACATGGTGGGCCTCGGGAGAAATCAGCCCCTCGTCCCGCACCACGCGATAGAGCATGGCCGCACCGCAGCCTGTGCGCACCGCGGTATCGAGCTGCTGCAATTCAGCGTTATGAGATAGTGGAATGCCAAGCAAGTTGGCTGCAGCCTCCGGGAGGAGATTGAGCACTAGACTGCGCGCCTTGATTGAGCCACGGCGAGTCGTGAGACGAAAGCCATCCGCCTCGCGGGTGACCTCGCGGACACGGTCGGTCAGGTGCACAGAGGCCCCGGCCGCCACAACGGCTTCGGCGAAAAGCCGCGCCAATACTCCTATTCCTCCGCGCACGTGCCCTGTCCCTCGAAATGGGTAATCGATTGCAGCGAGGGCGAAGGACGCCTCTGCCTCATCCACCGTGGTCTGCACGGTGATTTGGCAAAGCGAGTCGAGATAGCTCCATAGCCGCTTGGCCCCTCGCAGCTTGTAAGCGTCCAACATACTGCCCAAGCTTTGGCCCAGCCAACGCAAGAGCGGCGCGTAGCGCAGCGACGTGCCTATGTGCCGAAGGAAGGCTTTGGCATCGAAAGGGAGCAACAACGTTGGGTCCTCGAACAAGGACCAAAGCACCTTGGCTAGTTGTTGTTGCCGGGCGAAGAAGCGGCGGATGTCATGCGCATGCGCGGGCTCCAGCGCTGCCCACGCCTCAACAAACGCTGTTCGGTCGGACGGCACATCCAACTGAAATTCTGGCGTCCGTATGTGCAACACAGGATCGAGCAGCCGAACCGGCGCGCGTAGGCCATAGCGAGCAAGCGAGCGCTGAAAGTAACCATCGTCGCCCAAACCGGCGAACAGGGTCGCGCCCGACTCGTATTCGGCGCCGCCGCGCCGAAAGGTGCTGGCGCACCCACCAGGGTAGGAAAGCGACTCGAACAAAGCGACGGAGCAGCCTAACTCTGCCGCACGCAAGGCTGCACCGAGGCCACCAAAGCCCGCGCCGACAACGGCGACATCCACCGTGCTGCGGGCAGGGACACGTGCTTTTGAGTCTGTAGCCAGGGCCGGACTGTAGGGACCTCCACGCCACCTCGGCAAGTCCCAGCATGTTCCCGCTAGCGGGTGATCGTTCCGCTCGCGTGAATTTGCAACACCTCGGCAACTCGCTGCTGAACTGCGTCTCGCTGCACCATGAACTCGGGCTGGGTCCTCAGCCGGTCCAACGCTGGACACCGATCGACCCAGGAGAGATCAGTAAGGCCCAGCCGGTTGGCGTTTTTGAAAAGGGCTAGTGCCACCTGATCCTGACCGAGCCCAACGCTCGTCTCCATACCGATCTGGTGGAAGAACAAGGCACGCCGGGACGCCCCCTCCGTTCGCTCGATCTCACGGATCAAAGCATCGATCCGAGTTGGCTCAGGCGTGACCGCTAGCAACGCGTCCAGGAAGGTAACGAAGCGCGGAACCGAGGTTTCGAGCGTCTTTCGCATACGTGCGACGGTAGCGCGCGCGCCCTCGAACGATTGGCTGTCGCTGGTCCATAGCGCTACGCGAAGCCTGGTTACCTCCACCGAGAAGCTTCGATCGCCTTGTGCTCCGGCCGCGAGCGTCTTGGTTACACTTTCCCAGCGCCCAAGTAGCGCTTGTACGCGGGCCAGTTCCATCAAGCCGGCGATCGAGCGCGGGTCGAGTTCAATGGCGATCTCGAGCGTCTGCTCGGCATCCGCAAGCGGGCCGGTCTCGGCCAGGATGCGACCTTTGAGAAGATGTGCGTCAACCAGCGAGGGCGCCCGGGCCAGGGCCTGTTGCGCATAACGATAGGACTCGGCGAGTCGGCCTTCTTGAAGAGCAACAGCGCCAGCCGCGATCATGGCCTCACCCAACTCCGGCGCCAATAGCAGCGCACGGACGGCGGCCTCCCGAGCCTGCGGCAGACGCTCAACCTTGAAGAACGCACACCGCGTCAGAGCCAGAGCGTGACCCGCCACCAGAATGGGTGAATTGGGCACACGCTCCAGAGCTTGGGCGTAAAGAGCCTCCGCTTCGTTGGCACTTTCGTACCAGAACTCACGGAAGCGACTGCGCGCTCGCAGATAGAGCTCCACAGCGATGGGGTCTTCGAGCTCTGTCTCAGCAGGTGCCGAGCCGCCAGGGATAGCGGCCAATACAGCTTTGGCAATGGTGTCATTGACGCGCAATACCTCGCCGGACGTGCTCTCGAAACGCCTGGACCAAAGCTGAATGCCATCAATGACGCTGACCATTCGAACGGTGATGCTCAGGTGAGCTTCATGCTCACGCCGCAGTGAGCCGTACACGACCACGTCAACGCCGAGATCGCGTCCGATCGCGCGCGGATCTCGACTCGCTCGCTCGGCCGTAGCTGCCGCCCCATACGCTACGATGCGTACGTTCTTGGAGGCTGAGAGCGAGTCAATTAGGTCTTCGGTGAGGCCAGTTGCGAGGTACTCGTGGCCAGCCAACCCACCATCGTTGAATGGCAACACCGCGAGCTTGAGTTTGGTGGCAGCGACCGGCGTTGGCTTGCGAACGAGCGACGCTGGCGGAAGACTCAACGTCAGTGCCGGGTCAGCAATCGCAGATTGCAGGGCCTGCAGTAGCTCAGTCGCTGAGGAGTACCGTCCGCTCGGGGCTCGCGAGAGACAGCGATCAACCAGTCGAGTCAGTCCGAGCGGTACGTCAGAGGCAACGTCAGCCAAAGGCGGCGCATCGTTGGTTAGGCGAGCAGCGGCAACCGCAACAGCACTTGACCCGGCAAACGGGGGCTTGCCGCTCAGCAGCTCGAAAAGCAACACACCGAAAGCGTACAGATCCGTGCGCGCATCGGGCGGCGACGAGCCGTCGACTTGTTCGGGCGCCATATAGTCAGGCGTTCCAACAAACACGGCCGCCGTTGCCTCTCCGCCACGGTCGTCATTCGAGGCAGCAATACCGAAGTCGGTAATGGCTATTCGTCCATCGCGACCGAGCAACACGTTGTCCGGCTTCAGATCGCGATGAATCACGCCAACCGCATGCGCAGCCACGAGGCCTTCACACACAGCGACGCCGATCTCCAGCGTGGCCCGCGCCGAGAGCGTCTTGGTGCGGAGTAGCTTCTGCCTCAATGATTCGCCCTCGACCAATTCCATCGTGAAGAAAGGTCGGCCTTCATCCTCGCCAAACTCGTACAGCCTCGCGACGTTTCGATGGGTGACGCGACGAGCGAGCTTCACCTCACGACGAAAGCGATCGAGCCCCTCTGCGCTCACTGCGGCGCCTTTGAGCATCTTCAGCGCGACAACCTCATCGAGCTCGCGGTCTCGTGCGCGATAGACAGTGCCCATGCCACCGCTGCCGACCAGCCCCTCGATCTCGAAGCGCCCGCCGAGCAATTGTGGGCGCAGTTGGACCTCTCCGTCGGAATCGCCAGCTGCGGCGAAGTCGAGCGTTACCCCCGCGTCCCCCAGAATGGTAGCGGCCGACGCAGGATCATCGGACATGTGAGCTTAGGCCTCCGCGTCCGGCTGGCTGCGGCGGAACAACTTCGTTGCCAGTGTGACCACGGCCACGATAAGTCCACCCGCGACTACGCCAGTGAGGCCGTCCACCACGGTCGGAACGATCGGCGCGAGCGCGCCTGACTTTGCGGCCCAGCCCTCGACGGCGTGGTGCAGGGGCGGAATTCCGTGCGCGAGGATGCCGCCACCGACGAGGAACATCGCGACCGTGCCAGCCAGGGTTAGACCCTTCATCAGCCGGGGGGCACCCCACAATAGAAAGCGGCCTAATAGCTTTGCTCCGCCACCGCGCTTGCTCAACGCGAGACCTGCGTCGTCCAGCTTGACGATCCCTGCCACCAAACCGTAGACACCCACGGTCATGATCACGGCAACGGCCACCAACGCAGCGATGCGTGTGGTCATGGTCGCGTCCGCCATGCTGCCAAGAGAGATCACGATGATCTCAGCGCTCAGGATGAAATCTGTGCGGATGGCGCCCTTGATCTTTTCCTTCTCGAGCTCGACCAGATCGACCTCGGGGTTGACGACTGCTTCGGCCAGAGCCTGTTTCTCCTTTTGCAGCTCCTCCTTGGAGTGCAGCAGCTTATGCGCCACCTTCTCGAAGCCCTCGAAGCAGAGAAAGGCGCCGCCCAACATCAGTAACGGGGTAACGGCCCAGGGCGCGAGCGTGCCAAGCAGCAACGCGGAAGGCACCAAGATCAGCTTGTTCTTGGCCGAACCCTTTGCGACACCCCAAACGACCGAAAGCTCACGATCCGCCTTAACGCCGGAGACCTGCTCAGCGTTCAGCGCGAGATCATCACCGAGCACGCCGGCCGTCTTCTTGGTCGCCACTTTGGTCATGGTGGCGACGTCGTCGAGGATGGATGCGATGTCGTCGAGAAGAGCGAATAGACTGGTGCCTGCCACGGTAATCTCCGCGGCGAAGATAGCCGATCAAGGCCAGCTGCGGGCTGTGCAGTTGCACTCGCGAAGCGTTCACGGCATCGTCGGGCCTGGAGTAACGCATGACCACACCCTGCAACGCGACCGGCGAAGGTCGAAGTCTCGTAAAAACGAGGCGAGTGAACGAAGTCGGTTCGCTTCACGAGCTGTTTGAGTCGTGTCTACCCGCCTTCGGTGGCGGCTATCTAAGGCGCTTCTACGCCATCCTTGATGAGGCGGTTGGTGCCGGCGTACCGCTGACGCTCGCGGTTGCGGGGCCGGTAACCGTTTCCGGGCAACACCAAGCCTGGCTCAACCCGTTGCTCGAAACGGGCTGGTTTGCCTATCTCTCAACTACCGACGCAGTCTGCTACCACGATGGCCACCGCAGTTTGGACGGCCATCGCGATGCGGTGCATGAAGTACCCATCTTTGGCGATGATGGTGCGCTCCGCGATGACAAGACCATTCGGGTGACCGACATGGCCTTTGACGAGGACGTGCTGCTGGATCAGGACAAGTTGCTCACTGCTGCCCTGCAGCGCCCCGAATTTCAGCGCAAGATGACCGGCACCGAGCTGCGTTACCTGCTTGGCGGGCTGTACGCCGCGCAAGAGGCCAAAAACGAGGCTCCCGAAGGCTTGCTAGCGCTTTGCAACCGGCTATCGATACCCATCTTCGTTGGGGCGCCAGGAGACGGCTCGGTCTTCCTCAACTCGATGAAGTTGTGGGCCATGAAGCGCGCGGGGCTATTACCGCAATACGACTTCGATCTGGACCTGCACGGGGAGGTCTTTGAGGCCTGCGCCTATCACTATTGGGGTCTATTCGATACCCCAGGTCAGGCGCTAGGCACGGTTGTCTTGGGTGGCGGCGTACCCAAAAATTACAATCTTCAGCCCGAGCCTGCCCTTGGACAGGTGCTCGGCCTTCCCGACGTACGTGGCTATCTTTTCGATGTGCAGATTGTCAGTGCGCCCATCACCGACGGCTCACTTTCGGGTTGCCCGCCGGCAGAGGCCGTCACCTGGGGCAAGGTGGATAAAGACCACTACAAGAAGACCACCGAGAGCATGCAAGCCGACTACTCGATGTTGATGCCCTTTATCGTGCGAGCGCTGCTGGAGAATCGCGAGCGTTATGCGACCTGGGCTGAGCGTATGGGTGAAGAGGCGCTCTTCGCCAAACACCCCAAAGCGCGCGGCTATTTGCGACCTCGCGAGGGCTACCGACTATTCGATAAGCGTGACGCCCTCGTGGAGCGGCTCGTTGGCGAGGTGAAGAAGAACCAGGCTTGGTTGCTCGAGACCCTCAGCTACCCGTTGGCTTCCAAGTAGTTCGACGGCGTCGAAGGCGGGTCTCCCAATGCGCTGGGGACCCGCTCGGGCGAATGGCCGCCGGACGCTAGCTCTACTAGGAGCAGCAGCATGGTGCTGTATCGGTTAACCGGTCCTTGGGCCGCTGGACTCTGTGCATTTGCGTTGGGCTGCGCCAGCACAAAGGAGGCTGAACTTGTCGTGCAGCCGCAGGCTACAAGCAGCGCGGTAAGCGCTCCCGCGCTCGACCTGTCGATGATCGACATCGTGCTCAAGGATCGTCCGAAGGGCTTCAGCTTGGATGGCGATATCGAGGAATGGGGCACCCTCACTGCGATTCCCGAGCAAGCGGTGGAGCCACCCGTACCGCAGCCAAGCGTCGAAGGTGCCTATCTAACTCCGAGCTTCGTCGATAGCGAAAGTGAGGCCGATGCCGAGCCCGAAGTCGAACCAAAGGCCAAGCTGCCTGCAGCTTCGCATATTGCCGTTACCATCAACCGCGACGGCCTGCTGATCGCCGGGCGACTCAAGGGTGCTGCGCTGCGCGGCTTTCAGCTGCAGCTGCAGTCAGCGATGCCCACCCTCCCCAGCGTCGGGAACCAGTTCATGCCCACGGGGGTTGCGGCTGGCTTTGATTGCAAGAACTCCTGGAGCTGGGGCAGCGACGGTGCCGTGCTACCGGGGCCGCCGTTGAGCGCAGCTGACGCGGAAGCGTGCGTTGCAAAAGAGCAGAAAGGGTTGGCGTTTGAACAAGCCTTCTACCGCGAGTTCTCGCGTACGTTGTTGGTTACCGCAAACCAGGCGCAGGTTCTCGGCCCGAACGGTGAACCGATTGCGGGCGAGGCTCGTTGGTCCGGAACTGCCGGGGAGCTTTCGGTGGAGCTTCAGCTTCCGCTGACAGTTTTGCCGCGTTTGACGCAGGCTCCACTCCAAGTGCTCGGGCTCTCAGCGGCAATCATTGGTACGGCGCCCGAGGCTGCGCCGGCCTTGAGCTGGCTGGCGCTGCCGACGCCTTTGCTGCTGACGCCACACGAAGACTTGCGAGCGCTTGCCTTCACGCCGGGTCCAACAAGGACCAGCGACCCGATGTGGTTTTATGCTCCTTGCCTCAGCTATCACCCATCAAAGCCAGAACTCATGCGCTACGTGAGGCACAGCGATGAAAGCTCTAGCGAGCTGATACAGCACGAGGTCCCGCTTTATGAATCACTCAAGCAGCTCGGGGATGTTGAGATTGGCTTCATGGCGGCTCCTACCTCGACGATCGTCGTTCAAAAAGCTGGTCGGCCGACCCAACTCGTTAGCCCGTCACCTCTTGGCTTTATGGGGCTCGAGTTGCCGTTTCAACGCCGGTGGATGGGCGAACGTGATGGTGAATTCCACATCTTGAGCTTTCTTCCCCAAGACATGAGCACCGGGGTCGCCCCGGTTTCCGCGCAGTGGTGGCTGTTGCGAGTATTGCCCGATGGCTCGATCAAGGAGGAGGTGCTGTCGCCTTCCTCAGTCGCAAGTGGCTTTAGCTACTTTGTCGACTACCAGGAACGCATGAGCCCAAACGGTGATGCTTTCGAGTTGATTGGCAATCCAGTAGGTGGCGAGCTACCCAAGGGAAAAGCGCTCAAAGCCAGCTGGAAGTGGAACCCGAAGTCGCACGCCTACGAGGCGAAGGCAGAGCCAATCAAGTGGACCGCGACTGCGCGTTGAATAGCTATAGACGCCGGCCGTACCAGCAGACTCTACGTTCGTACCAGCAGACTCTAGCGTTTGAGCAGCTCAATCTTCGTTACACCAGCGATGCGCGGTAGCGGATCCCCGCGTCGGCCGAGGCGACCACCTCGGCCATGGTACGCGGGGAACGGCTCGCCTGGTTCCACCATCGCTGCCATGACGTCACCACGTCTGCTAACCACCAGCACCGGCTCAGCCGCGTCAGCGGCGCTGGGCATGGGTAGCTCAAGCACGAGCCCCTTTTCCCCGGTCACCGCGATCACCCTCCCCGGCTCCCGCGTACGTTCGCCAAGCAAGGTGGAGAAGCGCCAGGCCCGACGATCTTCCGAGGTGTAGTCGGCGGGAAGGGCGTCCAGCGTGGCTCCGTCGATGGCGGCTTGGAGCTCACCGTCGATATGAACGGTAACCGAGCCGATCTGGGTTTGGCTGCCCTGTTCGGGCGGTGGCGGTTTGGGCATGCGGCGAGCCTCGTTTGGCTCGCCAGCGTCGCAATTGATTAGTAGCGCTGTCGACAGACCAAGCAGCCAGCGGTTCATTCTTTCCCCCACGGAAGGCCCATCGGTGTGTCGGCGAAGTCGAGCTCCATGCCCGTGCCGTGGGCTAGTTGCCTACCCAGGAGTTCCTCCGGGCTACCAGTGGCCTCGATCCGGCCATCTCGCAGCTTGAGCATGCGGTCACCAAGCGCGCGGGCCTCGCTGGGGTGATGGGTGATGAGAATGACGGGCAGGCGTTCACTCTCGACCACTTTCCGTACGTCGATATGCAGCTCTCGTTGCAACGCTCGGTCGAGTGCCGAGAACGGTTCATCCAGGAGCAGGATGGACGGTGAGAAGGCCAACGCCCGCGCCAGCGCGACTCGTTGGGCTTCCCCACCCGAAAAGGTGCGCGGTCTTCGGTCGCGGAGGTGGCCTACTCGAAAGCGGTCGAGCATTGCGCTAGCCCGCTCGCGCGCCTCTTTGCGCGCGCACGTGGACGCGAGGCCGTAGGCCACATTCTCTTCTGCCGTTAGATGCGGAAAGAGCGCCAGTGATTGGAATACATAGCCAACTTTGCGAGCCTCGATTGCCAAGTCTACTTTGGCGGCGGAGTCGAACCAAACCGTCTCGCCCAGACGTACTTGACCTTGGTCCGGCTGGACGAGCCCGGCAATCATGCCCAACGTAGTGGACTTCCCTGCTCCCGACGGACCGAAAAGAATGGTGATCCCGGGCTTGGCCTCAAATGCCACATCCAACGTAAAGTGCGTTGTTTTGCGGCATAGCTTTACCTGGAGGCTGCTCATTGCGGCCTTCGCGCAGCAAGCTTGTTAATGGCGTAGAGCAGGGCGATTGCTAGTGCGGTAAGGACCGCGACCATACCCAACGCCTCGTCATGACGGTTGGCTTGGATAGCATCATAGATGGCGAGGGAGGCGGTTTGCGTCTCCCCTGGGATATCCCCAGCTACCATCAAGGTGACGCCAAAGTCGCCCAAGGCCCGTGCAAACCCCAGCATCAGCCCAGCCAGAATACCTCCGCCCGCCAAAGGCAGTTGCACGGTCAGGAAGGCTCGCAGTGGCGTTGCGCCCAGCGTACGAGCAGCCGAAATGAAGGCTGGGTCTACTGCCTCGAGAGCCGCGCGCGCAGACTTTACCACCAAAGGCAAACTTCCAATGGTGGCGGCGACCACAGCCCCGGTCTGGGAAAAGACGATAGGACTTCCAACGAGTCCTTCATATAGCGTACCGAGGCTGCTCCTACGTCCGAGCGCTACCAAGACGTAATAGCCAAGTACAGTTGGTGGCAACACCATGGGCGCAGTGACCAGTACATCAATCAGATCTCGCAAGGGCAAACGCTTGTTGGCGAGGAGCGCGCCGAGCAAGGTGCCGAACAGCCCGGAGAGCGCCGTGGCGATCAACGCTACTTTGAAGGATAGAAGCAGCGGGGCGAAGCTCATCACTACCGGACAGTAACGGTCTCACCCGGGAGCAAAAAGCCATATCGCTTCATGACGGCTCTACCTGCTTCAGACGTTACATAGTCGACGAAGTCCCTAGCGGCTGACTTCTGCTTCGAGATCTCACAGACACCTAGGGCTTGATCGATAGGCTCGTGCAGCGAGTCATCAATATCGCTGTATGCGCCTTTGGCGTTGATGGCTAACGAGAGAGCTACGATGGCGGCATCAGCATTCCCGCTCTCTGCGTATTGGAGCGCTTGTTGAACATTCTCGCCGTACACGAGTTTCGGTTTGACTGTGTCCCAGAGCTTCAGCTTGGTCAGGGCTTCTGCCGCTGCCTTGCCGTAGGGTGCGTGGTCTGGATTGGCGATAGCAATCTTGGAGAACTTCGACTCGCTCAGCTGGCTCAATTCAACTTTGGTGGTGCCGCTGGTCCAGAGCACAATCCGGCCGCGGGCATAGAGCCGCTTACTGTCAGCCAGCACCGCCTTGGCCGCGATCAGCTCATCGAGATAGGTTTGATTGGCTGCTGCAAACACGTCAAAAGGTGCGCCCTCTTTGATCTGCTTGGTAAGCAAGCCGGTGGAGCCGAAGGTAAAGACCGCCTTCTTACCTTTTGCCTGCTCAAAGGCTTCGCCGATGTCCTTGAAGGCGAGCGTCAGATCAGCGGCCGCGGCGATCTTCAATGGTTCTGCCGTAGCGTCCTTTGCCTGAGAACAGCCCGCGCCTAATGCATTGAGCGCCAGCAGTTCAAGAAAGGGTCGGCGACCGAACATAGCCAGAGCATACTCGAGATCCCCTGGCCCACCCGGCTGAAGCTCCGCCGTGCATGTTACAGCTGCGTTACCGTCAAAAGGTTCGCTCAGCAACGATGCGAAAGAGCGACTTCGACCGGTCGTGAGACCAGGTGTAAAGCGCTATTCGAGAGAGCATTGTGGTCGGCTCTCCGAGATCGAGGCTGGCTGCCCAGGTGATCGCATCTCGACGCTCGTTTGAGGCTGCTGCTCGTTGCGGGCGAGCAACCGTCACATGAGCGAGTGGTGGGCGTACGTCCCGAGGAACTCCGGCGCGATCGAGAAGCGTGTCTCGCACTGCGGCTACGGCGCTCTCAACTTCTTCCCGGCCGTGATGAAGCAATGCGGAGAGCGCGCTCGGTCGTGCGGCTGGCCCGAGCGGGACCACCTCACCCAAGCTGATCTCGATTCGGCTCAGCGGCCACTCAAGTGCGTCCCACGCGCGGTGGGCCCGCTCCTCATCGACGGGACCGAGAAAGGCCACCGTGAGATGGAGGTCTTCCGGAGCAAAGACCCGCACACCGAGAGGAGCTGGTTGCAAGCGCTGCAACCAGTCTCCCGATGCTACGGGCAATGCGATGAACCAATTGCTCATGCGGCCCAGGCGAATGCCCAGCGTCAGATATCGAGGTTCTTGACGTGCAGCGCGTTGGCTTCGATGAAGGCGCGACGTGGCTCGACTTGGTCACCCATCAGCACAGTGAAGAGCTGGTCCGTCGCCATGGCGTCGTCCACCCTCACTTGCAGCAGCGTCCGGCCGTCGGGATTCATCGTCGTTTCCCAGAGTTCATCCGCGTTCATTTCGCCGAGACCTTTGTAGCGGCTGATGGTGATTCCCTTCTTGCCGCGTTGCTCGAGGTATTCCGAAACGGCCTCGCCGTCCGCAAGGGCCTCCTCCGCCTTTTCGGTCGTGGCGAGGAACGGAGGTGCACCAAGAGCGCGCAGATCTTGATCAATGTCCCATGCCTCTTGGTACTCATCGGATGCGACCAGCGACCAATCAATACGGGACGGTTTGAGATTGGCAGCTGCGCGCGGTTTGACGTCAATCACTGCTGCGCTCGCTGCTTCATCCCAGCTCACGTCGATCGTGAGTGGGAACATGTCGGGGTAGCGAGCTTCCATGTAGCTGCGAGTGGCAACAGCGGCTTGCTCGGCGAGCGAGCGATCCTTGATCGACTCTTTGCCGAGGCCGGAGGAACGAAGCACAGCTGCAACGACGCGAGCGTCACAACGCTTGTCGATGTGAGCAACCACGGCCTTGAAGCGCTTCAACCTTTGGGTGAGGCGGAACAGCGGTTGACCCGAGATGGCCACGCCTTTCTCCGAAGCGATGGTCAAGCCTTCAACGGCGTTCTGGATCAAGTATGCGTCCAGAGCGTCTTGATCCTTGAGGTAGAGATCCTTCTTGCCCTTGCGTACGCGGTAGAGCGGCGGTTGGGCAATGTAGAGGTAGCCCTTCTCGATCACCTCTTGCATCTGCCTGTAGAAGAAGGTCAGCAGCAAGGTTCGGATGTGCGAGCCGTCGACGTCGGCGTCGGTCATCAGGATGATCTTGTGGTAGCGGAGCTTGTCGATCTCGAAGCTGCCGTTGTCACCGATGCCGCAGCCGAGAGCCGTGATCAGCGTACCGACCTCAGCCGAACTCAGCATCTTGTCGAGCCGTGCGCGCTCAACGTTGAGGATCTTGCCCTTCAGCGGAAGGATGGCTTGGAAGTGGCGGTCACGCCCCTGCTTTGCGCTGCCACCTGCGGACTCACCCTCGACGATGTACAGCTCACTGGCTGCTGGGTCCTTGGATTGACAGTCGGCAAGCTTGCCTGACAAGGAGGTGATGTCCATCGTCCCCTTGCGAATGACCTCGCGCGCTTTGCGTGCTGCATCCCGCGCTTTGGCGGCGATCACGGCTTTCTCGATGATCTTCTTTGCGGTGACCGGGTTCTCCTCGAAGAACTCGCCAAGCTTCTGCGAAACGATGTTCTCTACGATGACGCGGACCTCGCTCGAGACGAGCTTCTCTTTGGTCTGCGAGCTGAAGGACGGGTCGGGGTGCTTGACGCTGATCACACAGGTGAGACCCTCGCGGACGTCTTCACCTTGCAGGCCTTGCTTGATGTCCTTGTACAGATTCTGCGCGGTGCCGTAGGCGTTGATGGTCTTCGTCAACGCTGTGCGCAGGCCGGTGAGGTGGGTGCCACCGTCTCGGTTGTGCAGGTTGTTGGTGTAGCAATAGATCGCCTCGGTGTAGGAGGAGTTCCACTGCATGGCGACGTCCACCGTGACGGGTGAATTGAGCTGCTTGCCTTCAGCAGCAGCATCCCCCGCGGCGTGGAAGGAGATGACGCCTTCATGAAATGGCTCCTTCGACTTGTTGAGGAGCGCAACGAATTCCTGAATGCCACCGCGATACTCGAAGCGCTCTTTGCGCGACCCACCACGTTCATCCACGAGATCAATCACGAGTCCGGCGTTGAGGAAGGCAAGCTCTCGCAGACGGCTGGCCAACGTCTCGAAGCTGAACTCGAGGATGGTGAAGATCGAAGGGTCCGGCTTGAAGCGGATCTTGGTGCCGGTGATGTCGGAATCAGCGACTGGCAGCAGCGGGCCTTTGGGTACGCCGTGCCCGTACTCTTGTTGCCAGACCTTGCCTTCACGACGAATCTCAAGCTTCAGAAATTCAGAGACGGCGTTCACTGCGCTGACACCGACACCGTGGAGACCAGCAGAGACTTTGTAGCTCGAGTTG
The DNA here is from genome assembly GCA_903892415.1 of uncultured delta proteobacterium. GTDB lineage: Bacteria > Myxococcota_A > Polyangia > Polyangiales > Polyangiaceae > Xiheicaenibacterium. Next base: position 81,849 of record CAITIQ010000668.1, read on the forward strand.
TCGAACTTGCCGCCAGCATGAAGCACCGTCATTACGACTTCGGCTGCGCTTACTCCGCGGGCGTGCATACCAACGGGAATGCCACGACCATCATCTTCGACGGAGACGCTGCCGTCGAAGTGGACCGTGACGCAGATGCGCTTGCAGATGCCAGCGAGGTGCTCATCAACGGAGTTGTCGATCACCTCCCAAACGAGGTGATGCAACCCAGAGCCGTCATGAACGTCTCCGATGTACATTCCGGGGCGCTTGCGGACGGCCTCGAGACCCTCCAGCGCGGTGATACTTCCTTCGTCGTAGGCTTTCGCCGGCGTTTCAATCTGGGGCGGGACTTCTTGCGACATCGGGTTTTTCAGCGTCTCGCCTCTGCGGAAAGACGGCCTTTTCATAGGCCGGAATGCGTTCAGCTGCAAGAAACTAAGCGCTTGAGACCGTGCCGTTAAATACCTGAAATGAAAGAGTATTTTCCCTTAGGAGCGCTTCGCTCAAAAGGTCCTTCCGAGGACTGGTCACAAACACCTGACCGCGCAGGGCAGCCAAGTAGCGAAACAGCGCTTTGGTGCGGTCGGAGTCGAGTTCACTGGAGACGTCATCGAGCAATTGGATCGGCTCAAGTCCGGTGATCTCTGCGACCGTTGCGCCTTCCGCGGCCTTCAACGAGAGGGTGATGGCGCGATGCTGCCCTTGGGACGCGACCCGACGCGCAGGGTGCCCGTTGAGGGAGATGATCACGTCGTCGCGGTGAGGCCCTTTGCGCGGCGACGGCACGCGTGCGTCGGTGAGACGATCGACTGCGAGTTGGTGCACGTAGGCCTCAACGGAGCTTTGCTCACTGCACGAGTATCGAAGCTCGAGGCTGAGATCCTCTGCTCCAATCGTACGAAATGCTTCCAGCACTCGCGGGAACAGTGCCTCGCTGGCGAGCCGTCGGCTCTCGGTAAGCTTGATCGCCCTTTCAGCGAGTAGCCGTTCATAGACCTCGAGCTCGGGGGTGTTGGTGCGGCCTGTTCGCAATAGTTCTTGGCGTGAACGCAAGGCCCGAAGGTATTCGGCCACGTGGCGGACATGAGCCGGCATTCGGTAGAGCGCGACTCGGTCTAGCAAACGACGACGCAGCTCCGCTGGGCCGGTTGAAAGCGCAAGTTCCTCTGGGTGGAAGACCACGACGGGTGAAGCGACTGCGTACTCAGCCGAGCTTCGGGGCTTGTTGCCATCCACGCGGACATTGAGTGCCCGCTCACTGAAGACCGCCGTTTGCAAGCGCGACAGTGGTGGCAGTTGGCCACGTTGTTCGTTGAGTGTCGCTTGAAGAGCGAACTGCTTGGCTCCGTGCGTTACGAGTTCACGCAGGCGTGGTGTGCGGAAGCTGCGCGTGGTGCAGACGACGTAGATCGCCTCGAGGACACTCGTCTTCCCCTGCCCGTTATTACCGAAAAGAAGATTTGTGTGGGGGCCTGGCTGGAATTGGGAGGCCTCCAAATTGCGAAGCCCCGCCCAAGCGAGGCTCTGCAGTGTGATGTTGCCGCCGGAGGTCACCGCGCAGCCGCAGTCAGATTCGCATCGGCATGATCACGCCGACGAACGACTCCTTGTCTGACTCGACGGCGGGACGAATGACGGCGGGATCGAGCTCTCCGGAGAGACCCAGTACGACCTCTTCGTCGTCCATCGAGTTCAGGACGTCCAAGAAGTACTTGGCGTTGAAGCCGATGGTGAGTTCAGGCCCAGTGAAGTCAACGGGCACTTCATCAAAGCCGTTGCCGCTTTCGGGGCTTTCACTGGTGACGCGCAACAGGCCGGTCAGGGTGGTGATTTTCACGCCACCGGTTCGGTCGCTAGCTGCGATGCGAACGGCGTCCAACGCTTCGGCGAAGCCCTTCCGCGGGGTGCGCACGGAGCGAGACGTGGTCGAGGGGACGACCTGGTTGTAGGCGGGGAACTGAGCGTCCACGAGCTTCACGCCGAAGCGCATCGACGCGAGTTCGAAAAAGGCGGTGGGTCCAACGCGGGTGATGCTGACGGTGGGTGCTTCTTTCGCGTCGGAGCGCTCAGCTTTGGCGTCGTCCGTCAATCGACGAAGCTCACCGATGGCTTTGGCTGGGATGAGCATGTCGAGGTTGGCGTCAGCGCCTTCGATCACCGCTTCCATCTTTGAGAGTCGATGTCCGTCGGTGGTAACCATGCGAGCGCGATTGCCAGTCCATTCGAACTTGGCGCTGTTGACGTGGGCGCGCGTTTCATCTTGGGCGATCGAGTAGTGGGTGCGCGCCATCAGCTTGGAGAGGACCTCGACCGGCATGGCAACGACCGGCTGTGAAGGGTCGGGCTTGGGCAAAGGCGGGAAGTCGGCGGCGGGAATGCCGTGCATGGTGAAGCGCCGCGGCGAGCCCGCAGCTTTGATCGTTGTCTGGCCGCTGCCCGAGGTCGAAAGTTGGACGGGTCCGTCGGGCATCGCCTTCACGCGATCGAAGAGTTCACGTGCGGGAACGGCAGCGGAGCCCGCTGTTTCAACGTCGGCGGTAACGGTTCCAGTGATCGATAGGAACGTGTCAGTCGCGCTTACGTGAAGGTGAGTGCCTTCCGCCGTGAGCAGGATGTTGGAGAGTGCGGGCATGGCACTCTTTTTGTCAGCTACTCCCTGACACCTGCTGACCAGGCGCAGAAGATCCTTTTTGGGCACGACCAGCTGCATCCGTTGAACTCCTGGGAATGGCTTTAGCAGGTTGCTCTTGAGAAAAGGAGCGTGTTGCAGTGCCACGTTACGAGTGAGACCAAGCAGGTGCTCTTCGTCTCATAGTGAGATCAATGAGATATCTAGAAGTAGTAGTAGTAGGCCCTGTGGATTCTGGGGGAAAGTCGAAATAGTTAATAATAGCAATGTGATAGCGGGGCGCGCGGCCGGGCTTTGTTGGGGTCTCAAAATGGGACTGGGGGTGGAGAGTGTGTGGAGAACTGGGCTTGGCTTCGTTTGGCGGGGTTTTCACCAGCGCGGATGAGGAGGCTTCCCACAGGTACCCCACCGTCGGGCAGGCGTGCGCTACGTGGCGTGCAGCAGCAGGTGAATCCGTTCTTCGCGATTGGGTTTGCTCACTGTAGGCTCGTGTTCGCGAAGGTACGCACGAAGAGATGATTCGCTGTCCCCACTGCGGGCTGTTGCATGTTGCGTCGAGGGCCGTTTGCCCGACGACAGGTCTCGCAATTGCCACGGATCGCGAGCGAGCTGTTGATCGGGAGAGGCCAGCGGAGCGGCGGGCGATTGCGCGGCAAACCCGCCCCGCTCCGATAGCGAGGAAGGCGGTCCCGGCGACCTCGCCCGAGGACGAGCTAAAGCAGGCGCTTCGTGGCCGATTCCGTTTGTTGGGTGTCCTGGGACAGGGCGGTATGGGCACCGTTTATGAGGCGCTTTCGGAACGGACCGGCGGGAGAGTTGCGTTGAAGGTGCTCAAGCCCGAGCACGCCGAGAAGAAGGATTCTGTCGCCCGGATGCGGCACGAGGCGACGGTTGTTTCTCGAATAACGCATCCGAACATATGCAACGTGCTCGAGTTCGGAGAGGTGTTGGCGGGCGGCCAGCCGTATCTCGTGATGGAGCGGCTCAGCGGTGAGACGTTAGCGAAGCGGCTCGAGCGGGAAGGTCGCATCTCGGTAGAGCTTGGGGTGGAGGTGGCGCTGCAAGCGCTAGCCGCGCTTGACGCGGCGCACGCCATTGGCGTGGTTCATCGGGATATGAAACCTGACAACATCTTCCTAGGGGCGGAGGGTGGCGTGTTGGCCAAGGTGCTGGATTTCGGGATATCCAAGGCTACCATTGGCGATGATCAACCACATCACCTCACTCGGACAGGGATGGTGATGGGTACACCTTATTATATGGCGCCGGAGCAGGCGATGGGGGAGCGGCAGCTGGACGGTCGAGTCGACGTTTGGGGTCTCGGAGTTTTGCTTTATGAGGCGCTCACTGGGACCAGGCCCTTCGTTGCGAAGAACTACAATGCGTTGCTGGTTCAGATCCTTACCGGCAACCCTGAGCCGGCCGCTGTGGTCAATCCAAGGATTCCCGTTGGCTTGAGTAACGCTATTCACCGGGCATTAGCCAAGAAGCGCGATGAGCGATTTTCCACTGCGCGCGAGTTTGCCAAGGCGTTGGTTCCTTTTCGTCAAGCGCAGCGGGCTTCGGGTCGTGCGGCTGAGGGCGGGCCGAAGGCCGATAGTGGCGCTGGGCGTCCAGCAATGGTTGCACCACGGCCTACAGAGCGAATGGTTCACGGGGTCGAGGATAGTGACTTTCGGCAACAGGCCCGGGCGCGTGTTCGGGAGAACCAGCAGGTAGAACAGGGATCGGTTCAGGTGAGTGGGGTAGAGGTGATGGTTCATCAGCCGACTCCGTCGCCAGCATCACGGCGGACGGTTCATGTGCGTCCCAGTGAGGCGGAGGTTCCGCGTCCGGAGCAGCATTCGAATAGGGTAGTCCGATCAACGGACCGATTGGGGCCCGCTGGTGTGGGGGTGGCGCGTGAGCCGAGCCAGTCGCGTGGTGGTGAGCAGGCGGTAGCGCGGGCGAGTTTGGTTGCGCCGACTTCGGTCCCGCGGGTTCCGAGCCGGCTTGCGGGCGGCGTTACTTCTCGCCGGCGTACAGAGCCGCCGCCGCCGCCGCGTGAAGCGATGGTGGCGTTCGAGACGGCAGACTCAACGTTTTCTGCTTCCGCTTCGGATGAGGAGCCGACGCAGTTGATTGATGCGGCTTCGGTTGGTGACGACACGCCGACGGTGGAGGAGAATGACCTGACCGTCGTCGATGCTCCGTTCCTGAATGAAGAGTGGGAGCGGCGGTCGCGGTGACCCGACGGGTAGTCCGGGTTGAGTTAGAGCGGGTGACGAAGCGCTTTGGTGCGACGGTTGCCCTTCGCGAGGCCAGCGCAGTCTTCGAGGCTGGTACCCTTTCGGTTGTTGTTGGGGCCAATGGGTCGGGGAAAAGCACGCTGCTCGGGATCCTTGGGACTACGGTTAAGGCCACCTCGGGAGTCGTGCGGTTCTCTCCGTATGAAGTAGATGATTCGTCGGTCCGCGGGGAGATCGGCTGGCTTTCGCATGAAGCGCTGGTGTACCCAGATCTCAGTGGCGAGCAGAATCTTCGGCTGGCTGCGGAGTTTTATGGGCTTGAGCCAGCTGTGGTTTGGGCGGAGTTGAAGGAGCGGTTCCAACTCCGAGCCTTCGCCGAGCGTCCACTTCGGACGAATTCGCGCGGGCAGAAGCAGCGGGTGGCGTTAGCACGCGCACTGATGCATCGGCCGAGCTTGGTGTTGTTGGATGAGCCAACGACGGGGCTTGATACTGCCGGCTTAGAGCTATTACTGGACGCTGTGGCAGGGGTGATTGCGGACGCCGTGGTTGTGGTGGTTGCGCACGACCCAATACGGTTCGATGCGCTGAAGCCAGTTCTGTGGGAGATGGACCGGGGAGCGTTGCGTCGAGCACGTTGAGGTTGCGCGTTGAGGTAGCGCATCCAGGGTAGAGCGCTCGAGCAGCGGTCTGTTTCACGTGAAACGGTTGCGCCTAGGGGTAGCCGCGGGACCGTGTCCAGTGCTGGCAGGGCTCGACAATCGGGTGGGTGGTTGGTCGCCACAGGATCATTGGCGGGAGCGGGTCGACTCACCAGCCACACGTTGGCGCCACGCTGGCGCCGGCTCGCGAGTGACGCGTGAGCGATCTGCTAACCCGTGGCGAATTGGCGTCGCCGTTGAGCCTAGATTCGGGGCCGCGCCGCTGCAAGGCGGCTGCCACAACTTGGAGGCATTCTGTGTGGGGCATCTGGCGGACCAACTCGGCAGCCTAACTGCTCCACTCGCGATCTGTAGGCGCGTGGTGGCGTTTCGAGTGAATCGTTCTCCTCGTTGGGCTGGCTTGGATGGCGGAAGTGAGTTTACGTCTCCGGGGCGACTCTTTGCCTCAACTACGGACGCACCGTTGTCGAGCGGACTAGCTTCGCTGGGTTTGGTTCGGCGAGGCCATGTTCGGCCGCCAGCTCGCCCGCTCGACCGCTTAAAAGTACGGGCACACGATCCCCCCGGCACGTCGCTGGTCTCGGCTTCGTCTAAGTAGCCACGCCTTGTAGGTCGCAGCGTCGAATACGAAAAAATGCGTATGCCAATAACGTCTTCGTCGAGCGCTAGTGGTTCCCCTAGTTGCCCGGTTTGCGCATTTTGCAGGCCGAACTTAACACCGCGCGACACCGGCAGGGTCCGACCGCCACGCAGCAGCAGTTTCACGTGAAACTCAATACACGGGCAACGTATATCACGGAGCGATCCGGCTTTGCGCACCCGACTAACGACGAAGCCACTCGGTGCGGCCTAGTCAACTTGGAGGGTGCCAGTTCAGTCAGGCGGCTCGGCGAACCGTCTCCGGGGCACTAGGAGAGAGCCGCACCCCCGCCCAGGCCGATCCCACGGAGGCCGCCGTTGGGTTTCACGTGAAACTGCGTGAGGATTGTCCGCCAAGGAGTAGTTGCCGCGGAGCGTGTTGCTACTGGTTGTGTAGCTGCTTCGCTCCGGTAGTTGGACATCGTCAAGCTACTGCTAAGCGGTCTGGGACAACCATGCCGTCGAGCGGCTAGGCTGCAAGGACTAGGTGGGTCAGGCCATTTCGTGGCGCAGGCCTATTGGACCATACTCGGCCGACAGCCCGACCGATTCTAAAGGCTTTGGAGCCGACGGCGACGAGTTGCCCGACGACTGGCGACGGTCGCTCCGGTGTGGCGATGCTGTGGCTTCCTCAGGTTGCGTCAGGGTGGCAGCGCACCGAGTGGTAAGTGCCTCTTCGCCAACAGCGTCGTACGCCGCTGGGAACATGCGATGGCGTCGGTACGGTCGCGCCCAGCATACTGACTCGGTTCCGGTAAAAAGCGGTCATAGGCATGACTGGCCCGGAGGCTACTTCGCACGAGTCTTACAATCCGACGTTGGAGCAGGTGAACAGAATGGCGTGCCATTTTCGGCAAGAGCAACCGCACGGCTGAAGGCCGCGGCGAACCTTCGACTTGGCCCGAGTCATTCCGCCGCAGGCGGATGCAGCAACAAGAATGACTCGAGCCCTCTTCGAGAAAAGGGGCCGAAGGCCCCGTGTAACTTTTGACTTGGCCCGAGTCATCGCGCCGGGGGCGGACGTAGCAAACAGAATGACTCGTGCCTTCTGGCACAAGACCGGCCGAAGGCCCCGTTGAACCTTTGACTTGGCACGACTCATTCAACCGAAGGTGGATGCAGCAAACAGGATTACGCGGGCCCACTTCGAGAGGAAGGGCCGAAGGCCCCGTGTAACTTTTGACTTGGCCCGAGTCATCGCGCCGGGGGCGGACGTAGCAAACAGAATGACTCGTGCCCTTTTTGGGCGAAGGACGCCTTATGGCCCAGCATGTGTTCGAGTTTGGATGAGTCACTCGTAGATGCGGTGAACAGGATGACTCTTAACGTGAGGTGGACAATCGGCCGTATGTGCCGTGAACCTCCGACTTGGCAGGGGCCATCAGCTCGCTGTCGCCAGCCCCCGCGGCGCTGCTCGGAATGCGCGGGTGCTCGGTCGCGACTTCACAGGGGCGATGACGTTCGGCGGACGTGGGCGCTTACGGGACTGGGGCCAGTTGGACTGGCTGTCGCCCCGGCGAGGTCCGGTGGATAGTGAGTGGTATTTAATTGGGCCTCCCGGCACCGAGCGGGGTCCAACAAGGGAACGTTGGGCAGAACTTGAGCGACAGGAGTCGACGTCCTGATTGGGTAGGCAGCGGCCCGCCGGCTCCGGCGTTGAAGGGCCGTCTCTACCCACGGAATCGAATGTTGGGCCGCGCTGCATTCTAGGTTCTCAGCTAGCGAACTGGGCCGGGCGCAAGGTTGGTGTCCGCATTGGAGTAGTTTTGGGCGATCGGGCACTGCTTCACTAGGCATAGTCCGGACCCGGTTTCACGTGAAACAGACCCAACTAACCGTGCTCACCCACTGCATTGCGACTCTACATGGAGCAACGTGGTCCCGCCGGACGTGACGTGACTGGCAGTGATTCTTGGGGAGGTCGGCGAGGGGTGGTCCGGGCGCTGGGGGTGACTGGCAGTGATTTTGGGGGAGTCGGGAGGAGGTGCTCCGGCGCTGGAGGTGACTGGCAGTGATTTTAGGGATGCCTGGCAGTGATTTTGGGGGAGTCGGGAGGAGGTGCTCCGGCGCTGGAGGTGACTGGCAGTGATTTTAGGGATGCCTGGCAGTGATTTTGGGGGAGTCGGGAGGGGTGGTCC
>CAITIQ010000669.1 GCA_903892415.1 uncultured delta proteobacterium
AGCGAGTTCTGCCCAGCCGAAGGTGCCCACTGCGTGGTGGAGAACGCGCCGATCGGAGTGTAGCCACCTCGTTGACGCGCCTCGTAACCACCAGCCTCCCCCGGCTGGTTGACGTAGCCCTCGGGAGTGGAGCCAAGCACGATGTTGTCGAGCAGGTCCAGTTGCGCCATCACGCGGATGTTGTCGGAGATGTGGAGCTCGGGCGCGATGCGGAAGCGCATGTTTGCACCGGCCTGCACATTGTTCTCGCAAGGCTCGGGGTTCTGCGGGTCATCACCGCAAAGGATGACGCGGTTGCGCACGCCCGAGCTGTCCACGTAGTCGTTATCGGCCGGTTGCGGCCACAGCGCGTTGGCTGCGACGTCTTTGCGCCCAAGCGCGAAATGGCTGAAGAACTCGGAGCGAACGCGCATGTAGCCATGCACCTCGAACACCGGCCGAGCAGAGGTCCACCAATCTTCGGCGAACACGTTGGTGTCGCTCTCGCTACCATCGCCGTGTGCGACCGGTTTGGGCTCGTCGGCCGGCTTCGGCTTGACCGCTGTGGTGCCACCAGCTTCCGGCGCCACCACCGCCGCAGGCTTGACCACAGGTGGGGTTTCAGGCGCAGGCGGCTTGGGCTCGGGCTTCGCGGGCTCCGTCGCGGGAGTGTTGGCGGGGAGTAGAGGTGCCTCTTTGGGAGCCTCGGATTCCGTGGGCTTCGCCTCAGCAGGCTTGTCCTTTGGCTTTTCCTCGCTCTTGGGCGGAACTCCCTTCGGAACGTCCCCCTGCGCCCACGCGCTTGTGGGTAGAACAGCCGAAGAGAGTGCGAGCAGGGCGGCGAGCCGCCGGGTGGATAGCATCGGGAGCGGGCCGAATCTCACGGTTCCACTTGTGAATCAAGGAAGGAAAGGGTCTCGCAGAACGTGAGCCTTTTCGGTTAGCCTCTCCCATCGTGGGCCTGTCACGACGCTTTGACTGAAAACGCGGGCCCCGTGGAGCGGAAGCACGTGAACCAACCTTCTCCCAGTCTTTCTGCGCCCAAAGCGCGTGGCCTCCTGCTCATTGCAGGCCGGGCAGCATCCAAAGAGTTAGCTCGCTTTCGACGAACGCTGGGTCTCGGGACCCTGATCGCCTTGGCTGCGCCTGCATCAACCGCATTGGCGCAGGAAGCTGCGCAGAGCGGCGAGTTTTCGGTGCAGCGACTCGAGTCGGCACCAGGGCCCAATAACATCCTGTCGACAGAGCGAGTGCGCATGGTCGAGCAGTTCGGTTGGAGCGCTGGGCTGCTCTTCAACTACGCCCGCGAGCCATTCGTAGTGGTTAGCTGCGTTGCAGAGACCAACTGCGATGAGCCCAACGCCTCGGAGGTGGAGGATGTCGCCGTCGTACAGGACATGTTCCAGTTCGATCTCATGGGCAGCTTCAACCCGATCGAATGGATTCAGATCGGCTTGAGAATCCCGCTCGCCTACGTGAATGGGTCCGGTATCAACACCAACACCGGTCAGCCGCTTCCCGAAGGGCTCGCAAGTTTTGGTCTTGGGGACGCGATGTTGGAGGGTAAATTCCGCTTCTTCGGTGATTCTCAGTCCGTCGTTGCCCTCGGCGGCGCGGTGGACGTCGCGGCCCCGCTCGGGCACCTGACCGCGGAGAACTCGTTCATTGGCAACGACGCGCCTGTGACCGTTGGTTGGCGCGGCATCGCAGACTTCCAGATCGACAAGTTCTTCGTAACCGCCAACTTGCGCGGCATCTATCGCGGTGAAAATCGCCTTGGCACCACCACGGTCGGCCCGCTCGAGTTTCGCTACGCCGTCGGCGCCGGCTACGAGATCACGCCCATCCTGAAGGTGATGGCCGAGGGCTACGGCTCGACGCAGTTCTCAGGGACCAAAGGAACCAACACGTTGGAGACCGACGCTGCCGTCGTCATCTCTCCGCTCGATACGGGCTTGAGCTTCACCGCCGGCGGCGGCGTTGGTGTTCTCGAAGGCGTCGGCGTGCCGCTCGCTCGCGGCATCGCTGGGATCACCTTCACGATGGAGTCCGGGGACGCAGACGGGGACGGTGTCGCCGACAACCGTGACACCTGCTCGACCAAGAAGGAGGACAAGGACGGCTTCGAGGATGAAGACGGTTGTCCCGACGACGACAACGACAAGGACGGCATTCCGGACGCGAAAGACAAGTGCGTCGACAAGGCCGAGAAGGTCAACGGCTTCGAGGACGACGACGGCTGTCCCGACGAGATCACCGACAAGGACCAAGACGGGATCGCCGACAACAAGGACAAGTGCCCCGAGCAAGCTGGAAAGGTGCTGCTCGAGGAGTTCTACGGTTGTCCCGACACAGACTCCGACGGACTTCCGGATCCGAAAGACAAGTGTCCGGCGGAACCTGAAGACACCGACGGCTTCGACGACTTGGACGGCTGCCCCGACCTCGACAACGACAACGACGGCGTGCCCGACGCAAGCGATGAATGTGGCGAGGAGCCCGAGGTCAAGAACGGCTTCAAGGACGAGGACGGCTGTCCCGACACGGTTCCCGACACAGACAAAGACGGAATTCCGGACACGACGGACAAGTGCCCCAACCGGCCCGAGACCTTCAACGGCATCGACGACGAGGACGGTTGCCCCGAGGCCGGTCCGCAGTTGGTTGAGATCGGCAAAGAGGAGATCAAGATCCTGCAGCGCGTCGAGTTCGAGACGGGCAGCGACAAGATCAAGGGAGCGGTGAGCTTCTCGGTGCTCGACGCTGTGGCAGGCGCGCTCAAGGCCAACCCGCAGATCTTCCGACTCGAGTGTTCCGGCCACACCGACAACATGGGCAACGCCGACTTCAACAAGGAGCTCTCGCAAAAGCGTGCGAACGCGGTGAAGGCCTACATCGAGTCGAAGGGTGTTGCTGCCTCTCGGCTCCAGGCGGCCGGTTACGGCCAAGAAAAGCCGATCGCCGACAACAAGACCAACGCAGGCAAGGCGAAGAACCGCCGAGTTGAGTTCAAGATCTTGCACTCGACACAGGTGAAGGCACCTGAACGGCCCGCAGCGCCTGCAGCTCCGCCGGCCTCAGCTCCCGCGCCGGCGGCACCGCCCGCGGCCCCCGCAGCACCGCCAGCAGCACCGGCAGCGCCGCCTGCGCCACCAGCAACCCAGCCGAAGCCGTAGAGGCCCAAAGCGGGAAGCAGACAAAAAGGAAGCCCACCGATCGGTGGGCTTTCTGCTTCATGGTGAGTCGTTACGAATGAACTTCACTTGGGCGACCACTGCGGATCACCAAGAAAAAGCCCATCAACGAAGCCAATCTGGTACGCGAGAAACAAACCGAACGCGATGCTCGCGATGCCCGTCGCCCGAGACAGAACCCGCTCAAACGAGCCGAAGCGATGGCTAGCTGCGGCAACGGGAACAGCCATCGCGCTGGTCAGCAGCATCATCCCGAGAACGGTCCCTCCGCCAAAGATGGCGAGGTAACAAAGAGCCCACGCAGCGTCTCGAATGGTGGTGAGCACGAGGAGCGCTACCGCAGCGGAACCGGCGAGCCCGTGAACCACACCGACAATCAATGGTCGCAGGCGAAGGCCGCGAGCCCTTCCCGGTTCGTCAGCGGAGTGGTGCTTCGCCCCGTGCGCCGCCTCATCGATGCGCTGCATGGCTCCGGTCAGATTCATCGCCCCAAGCACCACGAGCATGACCGCAACCGACAGCTCCATCGACAGGCCCACGCGCGGTGGAATCACCAAGCCGAAGACGACGATCAGGCCACCAACGACCAGAATGGTCGCCGTATGACCCACACCCCAAAGAGCCCCGACCCACAAAGCAGAGCGCGCACTGCGTTCGCGACTCACGATGGTGGTCACCGCCATCACGTGGTCAGCGTCGGTGGCGTGGCGCATCCCGAGAAAGAAGCCAAGAGCGAGGATCGCAAGGAGGCTCATCAGCCTTGCGGCCCTACCACGATTTGCTCGAAGCGACCGCTGCAAACATGCGCGGTACGGGTACCATAGTCTCTGGCTATGACGCTCGAACTGAACGATCTGCGTTACTTTCTCGAGGTTCGCGAGCAGGGAAGCATTACCAAAGCCGCCCGGGCGCTGGGCGTGAGCCAGCCTTCTCTCACTGCAGCCATGCAACGCCTGGAGAAGCACTTCGATACCAAGCTCTTGCTTCGAGACCACACGGGCGTCACCGCCACCATCACGGGCAAGGCCCTCGGCAAGGACGCCGAGGAGATCTTCAGTATCCTGCGCAAGGCCGAGCGACGAGTGATCGGTCTAGAAGCGGACGAGTCGGGCCGCTTCGTGATTGGCTGTCATGAATCGCTCGCCGCCTACTTTCTCCCCCAATTTTTGAATCAGTTCTTCGCCTCGCACCCAGCGATCGAGCTCTCGGTGGAGAACTCAGCGTCGAGCAGTGTGCGAGATCGGGTGCTAGAGCGCGCTGTCGACTTCGGCATCATCGTGAACCCTCGCCCACACCCCGACCTCGTGTTGATCGAATTGTTCGATGACGCGGTGGACTTCTTCGTGCTGGCCAAGGGCAAGAAGAGCCCCGCGCGCACCCTCGCCGAGGCGCACAGCTTGATTGAAAAGGGCCCCATCGTTCATGCGGCGCGCGTGTCGGAGAGCCAATCGTTGCTGCACAAGCTCGACCAAGAGGGTTGCGTTGCACAGCGCCTCTTGGCTTGTGGCGACTTCGAACTCGTGAAGTCGATCGTTCGCGCCGGGGTAGGCGTCGGCGTATTGCCGCGTCGCGTGGCAGCCTATGGCCACGACGCAGAGATCGTTCGGTTGCACCCAGGCTTACCGTTCTTCGCCGACAAGATCTTCTTGGTGTACCGCTCCGACCTGCACAAAACCAAGGCGGCGGTCGGCCTCAAAGACGCTCTCGTGAGTCACGGGAAGAGACTTCGCAGCGTTCGCGCCTGAGCGCGTTCTCCACGAAGGTGGATGCAGCTGCGCTCAGCCCGCGGCGACGCAGTAGCCCCCATCCACGACGAGGGTGGTACCCGTGACATAGCTCGCGGCGTCCGAAGCGAGATAGAGCGCAGCGCCAGCGACCTCGTCGGGGTGGCCCCATCTGCGCAGCGGCGCCCGCTCAGTCCAACGCCTTGCGATGTCGTCATTTTGAGTCAGCGCCGAGGCGAACTTCGTTTCGACCAGCCCTGGCGCAATGGCGTTGGCACGGATGCCACTTGGCCCGAGCTCCACGGCCAGCGTCTTCATCAACGAAAGGACGGCGGCCTTGGTCATGCCGTAGACGCCCATCAGAGGTGAACCGAGCAGCCCTTGGGTGGACGATACGAAGACCAACGAGCCCTTGATCCCCTGATCGACCATGTGCACCGCCACTTCGCGCGCGAGTAGAAAGTAGGCGCGCGCATTGATCTCGAAGGTCTTGTCGAACACCTTCTCGTCCGCGGTCACCGTCGGACCGAAGTGAGGATTGGTAGCGGCGTTGTTAACCAGGACGTCGATTCGTCCGAAACGCTCAATGGTCCGCTTCACTATCTCTGCCGCCGCTCCCTCTTTGCCGACGTGCACGGCAAAGGTCTCGGCGTTCTCCGCGAGCGCGCCTAGGGAGGCCTTGGCTTTGGCCAACGTTTCGGGCTTGCGGGCGACCATCGCTACCTTGGCGCCGTTCTCTAGAAAGGTCTTGGCGATCGACAATCCAATGCCACGGCTGGCACCCGTAACGACCGCGACTTTGCCCTCGAGCGAGATCTTCATGGCCACACGATCTCTCGATCGTGACATCGGCGCAAGAAGGAGCCATTCTCCGCCACCTCATGCGCATGACCGTAGGTCTCGCTCTTTACTCGGGGATCGAGCACAACCGGCTCGACTCGTGTGAAACCATGGAGGAGGTTTTGCGCCTCGCCGTGGTAGCGGGCGGTTTCTCGCTTTACGAACTGCGCATGGTGAAGTTTGAGCCGCAAGGGGTCACGGGAGCAGCCATCGTGGGCGAGTCCCATCTCACAGTTCACACCTGGCCGGAGGAGGGTCGCCTGTTCGTCGACGTGGCCTCATGCTCCAACCTGCAAAGTGTTGAAGCTGCCCTCGCGGCGGTGGAGCGTTTCTTCGAGGGCGCCCAGGTACTGAGCCGACAGATCGTCGAGCTTGGGCAGACGGGCACTTCGTAGGCCAGCAGCAGGATCTACCATCCGCGGAAACGAAAACGCGCCCGAGCGGCTTTCCGCTGGGCGCGTTCCGACATCAACGTTGGTGTCGAATCAGCGTCGGCCGTAGCCGCCGCCACCGCCACCACCACCGTAGCCGCCACCGCCACCGCCACGACCACCGCCGCCACCGCCACGACCGCCACCGCCGCCGGGACCACGGCCGCCGCCGCCGCCGCCGCCACCGGGGCCGCGACCACCGCCACCACCACCACCGCCGCCGCCACCCTGACGCTCTTCAGCCGGGTTCACGCGCAGGTTGCGACCATCGAAGTTCGCGCCGTCCATCTGCGAGATGGCGTTGGCTGCGTCCTGAGCGCTCCCCATGGTAACGAAACCGAAACCGCGCGACTGGCCGGTCGCTCGATCCAAAACGATATGCACGTCGGTCACTTCACCGGCCTTCGCGAAAGCATCGCGAACGAGGGTCTCGGTGGCGTGGAAGGGCAGATTGCCAACGTATAGGCGTGTTGACGCAGTGTTCATGGAGTCACTCTCGGTAGCGGCCTAATCGACGATTCGCGTCTTTGCCTGCCTTCCAACTCGGCCAGAGATTCGGAGGGAACGGCGCTCTGACAATCAGTAGCGCCGCACGTGAGCAAGATGACCTTCCAATCCCTGGTTGGAGACGAGAGAGACCGTCGCTGCTTTCAGCGTGAGCTATCGGAGGCTAGCTGAGCGTCGCACCAAGTTCCAGCGGAAAAAGGGGCCGTTCATTCCAGCTTCGAGCACCAGAAGGACGGTCGTTCCAGGGCCGAGATGAGGCTACAACGGTGGCGCATGAGCAAGCCCTTGTTGGTGACGATCCCCATCAGCCACTACGGAGAACGAGCCCGCTGGGCGCTCGATCTCGCGGGCGTGGACTACGACGAGCGCCACCATCTGCAAATGTTCTCGTGGGTTGCCGCGTTTTATCACGGTCGTCGCAAGACCCTCCCAGTGCTCCGAATCGGGGACCGTGTGCTGACCGACTCGCGTGACATCGTCGAGTACGCTGCCGACGAGCGGGGAGCGCCGCTCTTCCCCGCATCGCTTCCGCGCAAGGAGATTGAAGCGCTCTCCGACCGCTTCGCTGGGGCCTTCGGTGTTGCTACTCGCCTCGTCGCGTACGACTGGTTCTTCCGCAACATCGAGCTCAGCCTTCCCTTCAACGCAGGCAGAGCGCCCGCGCTCGAGAGGCGCTTCCTTTCGTTGATGCGGGGGTCGGCTGAACGAGTGGCTGAAAGCCGCTTGGGACTCAATCCGCCTGCACTCGCTGCGGCTCGCCAACTGATCCAAACAACGTTGGATGACGTAGCCGAGCGCCTCGCTGATGGGCGCCCCTATCTGCTCGGGGACCAGTTCACGGCGGCGGATCTCACTTTCGCCGCGATGATGACGCCCGCAGTGCTCCCGCCTCACCACCCCGTGCCGCTTCCCTCCCCCAACATGCTCCCGGCACCGGACCGGGCCGCCATCGAGCAAACGCGAAAGCACCCGGCGGGCGCGTTCGCGTTGCGGCTCTATCGCGAACGACCGCTGTCACGAGGCTCTCACCTGCGCTCGTTCTACGTGAGAAGCGGACGCTCTCTCTTTCGCTGAGACCGTCCGCTCAGGTCGAGCTCAATAGAACCGATAACCGAAGCCGATGGGCAAGCTGACCACCGCGCCATGTCCAGGTGACCAAAGTCCCATCGGCCACGCACTGAGCATCAGCGCTCCACCGCTGCCATCATGCTGTGGGTTGTCCACCAAGATCAGCGAGACCTCGAACGAGCCGCCGACCTCGAAACCACCGAAAGCACCAGCGCGAACCCCGCCGATGTTAAACGGCTCCTCCTCACTTGCGCGGCCAGCGAGATCCTCGACAGGGATGTCGATGTCGGACGCGCCGTCATTGTCGCCCTCCAGCGAATCAGGAATTTCTCCTTTTCCGCCGATAACAACAGCTTCCATCTGCGTGGTGCCCACGAGCGCCGTGACGCCGAACCAGAGCGGGCCCGTCGCCGCAAAGGAAATGCTCGGACCACCCAAGGCCATGAAGCCAAGCGGGAAATGCACGCCGCCAAAGAAACGCCCGCCAAACTGGATCTTGTCGGTGATGGCGTAGCCCAAAAAGAGCGTGGCGCCGCCAAGCAAACCAATCTGCGGATCGAAGGTTGCGTCGCAACTTCCTGCGCCAGGCACCGCCGCGGTGTTACCGCACGAGGCGAGGAACTCGCTCTGCTCTGAGCCACGGTAGATGTACTCAGTGCCGTTGATGTCCGACAAAGGGGCGCGACTCAGCAGCGACAAATGTCCGCCCACCAAGCCAGCGATGTCCACCACCACCCGGCCCGACTCATGTTTAGCCGGGGTGGTTGGAACTGGCGGCTTCACCTCACCTGTTGGAGGCGGAGCAACGGGGTTGACGACGTTCGGCGGTGCGACCGGCTGAACGATCTCGGGGAGCGGAGCTGGGCCATTGCCCTCCACCAAGGCCGGCACCGTAAGAGATTTGCGCTCCGCCTTCGCGATCTTGAACACCGACTCCCAGGTGGCTTTCTTGGGAGCAGAGACCATCAACTTGAGTTCACCCGGATCAGCCGCAACCGCCTTACCCCACTCCGACTGAGGAATGAGCTTGAGCGACCTCGGATCGTTAGCATGCCCGAGTCGCACCTCCATGCCCTCTACAACCACGTCCGCAGGCACCACCACCGTGACGCGAGGCAGCTTCAAGAAGAGTTCGTTCTTCTTGAACTTGGTGGTCGTCACGCGGTCGTTGCGCTTCTCTTCAATCGCAACCTTTTCGGCCTCGACGAAGAGATTGAAGGCGGTGCCGATGCGGCCTTCCTTGTCGCGGCAAAGCGCTAAGTCGAGCAGAGTTCCTCCGCGCGGATCGAGCACTTGGCTCTCCTCGAGCTTGTTGCAGGCCTCGGGGATATTTCCCTTCTGTTGAAGGTCTTCAGCCTCGCGCGCCAAGATTGCAGCGCGAGCAACCTTGTCGTCTTGAGCATGCGCCGCAAGGGGTGCGAACAGATTCGCTGATAGTACAAAAGCAGCGCTCAGAATCGTGGATGAAGCGAGGCAACGGCTTCGTTGTGCAGTCATTCTTCCTCGGCAAAAAAGCTTGGTGACTCGGCACCGTAACGAAAAGACACGGCCCGGCGCAATCGCAAGAGCGAGCGCACACACAAGCAACTCGCATCTGCCCGCAGGACAGCGCAATGTCCCCACTGGACGCGACCGTGTTCACCCGCGCGATTCAGGCGCGTCTTGCGGCTCAGGATAGTGCGAAAGCGCCAGCAACGTACCGTCAGGATCGCGGAAGTAGAACGTGTAGTTCGTCTCGCGTTCAATAGCGACGCCCGCTACCTCGAGCCGCGAGCGCCAGTGCAAGCGATGCTCACGCGTGATGGCGAGTGCAACACAGTGGTGCCCCAGCCGATTCGAGACCGGGGTTGCGGCTTGACCCGACGCTGGCTGCAGCTCGAGCGCGAGGAAGACGGTACCGTCGAGTGCGACCCAGGTCGAGCGATGCCGCCCATCCTGCTCGAAGTGGCGTTGCACGAGTGGGAGACCGAGAAGCTCGAGGTAGAACGCCTCTGCGCGTTGCAGGTCACTCACGAGCACCGCAAGGTGGTTTACGCCGCGTATCGAAGGTTCGGGCATCGCACCGGATGATGCTGACCCGCTCGCGATTCGACAAGCGTGGCTTGCGCTGGTGTTTCGACCGCGCCCGTTGGATGCTCCCGGCGCCATGCGAATGCTCTGCACCTCCCTGCTATTGCTAGCCTGTTGCAGCACGATTCCGCCGAATCCACCGGTGGCCTGCCCCGCTCCGGCACCAGCGCAAGAGGTTGCGAGTAACCAAGCTGAGCTGCTCCCCGCGACAGCCTCCAAGGTTGGCTTCGCCGACATGGCAAAGTTCCCCGAGCCAGGTTGGCAGATCCCTCGCAGCATGGGCTTCTCGCCCGACGAAACGCGGTTTACCTACCTCTTCAGCGAGTCTGGCAGCGACGAGATGTCGCTGTTTAGCGTGGACCTGAGTTCAGGCCAGCGCAAAGTGCTCCTGCGAGCTTCTCAACTTCAGGGTCTCAAAGAGAAAACCCTTGCCCAAGAGCTGCGAGACGAACGGCAACGAAAACGCATCAAGGGCATCACGCAATACCAGTGGGCAGCGAAGAAAGACGTCGTGCTCGTGCCGCTCGGTGGCGACCTTTACCTCGCCAATAAGAACGGAGAGGTCACGGCTCTTCGGGAAGGCGGAGCCGAGGCGATCGACCCGAAGCTCTGCGCCGATGGCTCCAAGGTCGCCTACTCGGTCGGAAACGAGCTTGCCGTATTGGACGTCGCAAGCAAACGGGAAACCCTGCTAACGAGCCGAGCACCAACCGGGGTGACGCGAGGGCAATCGGACTTCAACGCGCAGGAGGAGTTCGACGAACCGTCGGGGCACTTCTTCTCGCCGGACTGCAAGCGGCTCGTGTACCTCGAGGTCGACGAGCGCGAGGTCGCTGAAGTGCCGGTCCTCGGCCATCGCAAAGGCAAACCGAGCCTCCAGCTGCAGAAGTACCCCGAGACTGGCAAAGCCAACCCGAAGGTCTCGCTGCACGTGGTCGAGCTCGCGACCAAACGGAGCACCAAGATCCCTTTGCCCGAAGGCGAACACTACCTGGGTCGACTGCAGTTTCTCGACGCTCAGTCCTTCGTGCTCTCGGCGCTCTCGCGCTCGCAACGCAAACGGCAGATCCTCCGCGTCGAGCTGAGCCCCAAAGTCGAGGTGCGAGCGCTTCACAGCCGCGAGGTCAACGCAGGTTGGCTACCGCTCGCTGACCTCGCCGTCGCAAGCGACGCGAAGCAGATATTCACCATCGATGAGCAAGCTGGGCGCGATCACCTTTTTGCGCTGGATCCTTTGGGTACGGCTCCACCGCTGCAACTTACCCGAGGCGACTTCGACGTAACCGAGCTGCTCGGGACTTCGTCGGCCGCTTCGAAGGTTTACATCACTTCGACCGAAGGTGAACCGATTGGGCGCCCAGTGTTTGAGGTGGACGGCAAAACCGGGGCTAGCAAGAAGCTCTCGCGAGCGGCAGGGACCAACGTTGCGGTCTTCTCCAAGTCTGGCGCAAACCTCGCCCTGATTCACTCCTCGCGAACCCAACCGCCTTCCGTAGAGCTGAGAGTCGGTGAGCGGAACTTTCCGATCGAGGTACCCGCAGACCCGGCGATTGAGGCGCTCGCGTTGCGCACGTTCGAGCCGTTCGTTGTGGAGCGACAGGGACTACCGAGGTTGCACGGAACCCTGCTGACTCCTCGCAAGCTCGAACCGGGCAAACATTATCCGCTGGTGCTGATGGTGTACGGCGGGCCTGGAGTGCAGACGGTCATGGATCGCTGGTCGCCGCGCTTGCAGTGGCAGCACCTAGCCGACCGCGGGTTCTTCGTCATGCAAGTGGACAACCGAGGCTCGAGTGGGCGTGGGCCGGCGTTCGAGCAGGCGATCGATCGCAAGCTCGGTGAAGTCGAACTCGAGGATCAACTTGCGGCGCTCAAACAGGTGGTCAGCCAACACCCGATCGACCAACGCCGCATCGCTGTATACGGCCACTCGTATGGCGGCTTTCTAGCGGCGCATGCCTTGCTTCGCGAGAACTCACCGTTTGCCCTCGGTATCGCCGGCTCGCCGGTCACCGACTGGCGCCTGTATGACACAGCCTACACGGAGCGCTACATGGGTACGCCGCAAGAGAACGAGGCGGGCTATCAACGGGCAACGCTAGCGGCCAATGCCGACAAGCTGCAGGGCAAGCTGCTGATTATTCACGCGCTGATGGACGAGAACGTCCACTACCAAAACACGGCAGACCTCGTCGATGCGCTGGTGAAAGCCCAGAAGCCCTTCGAGATGTTCGTCTATCCCGGGGAACGGCACGGCTATCGCTCAACGGACGCCAGGCGCTACGCGTCGGAGCTCGTCACGCGAAAGCTCGTGGAAACGCTGGGGCCGACCAACGTCAACTCTGGCCCCTGAGCGAAGGCTCGACTAAGGCAGCGCGATGGCGACTTTCGGCGAACTAATCGGCATGGTGCGTCACCTGGATAAGACGCTGGACCAGGTCACCAGGGACTACGGCACCACCACGTACGCGATCCTCGGGGCCATCATCTTCTGTGAAACCGGCCTGGTCGTCCTGCCGTTTCTCCCTGGGGATTCGCTGCTGTTCGCGTGTGGGGCCATCTCGATGCGCCCCGGTTCGGGGCTCAACCCCTGGGCACTCGGGCCCTTGCTGATCGTCTGCGCCATCGCCGGGGACACGCTCAACTACCACGTTGGCAAGGCCATTGGCCCGCGCGTGATGAAGAGCGAGACCTCACGTTGGCTAAACAAGAAGCACCTAGAAAAGACGCACAAGTTCTTCGAGAAATACGGTGGCAAGACCATCATCCTGGCGCGCTTCGTTCCGATCGTCCGCACCTTTGCCCCCTTCGTCGCAGGCGCCGGTGCGATGAACTACAGCCGATTCATCCTGTTCAACATCGTCGGCGCCATCGCCTGGGTCGTGTCGATGATGGGCGCGGGCATGGTCTTCGGTCAGATGGACGTCGTGAAGAAGAACTTCGAACTCGTGGTGCTCGGAATCATCGGCCTGAGCGTGATGCCGATGGTGTTCGAGTGGTGGAAGGCGCGAGCCGAAGCCAAAGCCGAAGCTGAGAAAGCTGGAGCGCCCAAAGGCGAAGGCTGATGGCGCGCGCGGAGCTGGAGGCGTGGCGCAAGGAACGAGACGCGCTCGCTGACTTTGAACGGCAATACCTAACGTTTCTCGACGAGACGAAGCTCGTGTTCATCGCCGGTGCTGGGCCCGCGGTGATCGTGATGACCGAGATGCCTTGCATCTCGCCGGAGGTCGCGCGCTTCGCTCGGTTCGTACGCGACGAAGGATTTACCGTCTACATGCCCAATCTCTTCGGCGATCCAGGCCGACCTCCCAGCACGCTCTATGCGTTGCCTCAGATGATCAAGGGCTGCGTGTCGAAGGAATTTCATGCCTTGCGTACCAACGTAACAGCGCCACTCACGCTCTGGCTGCGCGCTCTCGCCGCCGACGTCCACCCGCGCTGCGGGGGCAACGGAGTTGGGGCGATCGGCATGTGCTTCACCGGCAACTTCGCGCTTTCGATGATGCTCGAGCCGAGCGTAATCGCACCGGTGCTGTGCCAACCGTCGCTGCCGATTGGTCGTAAAGGCGGTGTGCACTCAAGCCCCGCAGACCTAGCAGCCATCAAACAGCGAATGGAGAGGGAGGACCTCACCGCCCTCGGCTACCGCTTCGAAGGTGATGCGTTCTGCCGCAAAGAGCGCTTCGACGATTACCAGCGCGCGCTGGGAGACCGCATAACGCTGCGCACGCTACCGGACTCAGCGGCAAACCCAGCAGCGGTGATGTCCAACCCACATAGCGTGGTGACGGCTCACCTGATCGATAAAGCTGGCGAGCCGACCCGTGCTGCAGTCGATGAGATTCTAGCCTTTTTCAGCGCCAAGCTTAAGCAGCCCCGCTCGGCGTAGGCAGCGGCGGAAAGCTGCGCCGCATAGCTGGCCGTAGTGGCTTTTGCTATGGTCGGTCCGCATGCAGATCGAGCTCATCGCACCCGCTAGCGAGGATTCAGCCTATCTACCGCGCTTGGGGCTTGGCGTGCTGGCCTCGCTGACGCCTCCCGAAGACGAGGTCATCTACACCGATGATTTGGTGAAGGTGTTCGACCTTGATAAGGACGTCAAAGACGTCGACCTGGTTGGCATCAGCGTTGATAGCAAGACGGCGCGCCGCTCCTACGACATCGCAGAACGCTACAGAGCGCGCGGCATCAAGGTCGTAATGGGCGGTATCCACCCCACCGCCTGTCCCGAAGAGGCGCTCCGCCACTGTGACGCCATTGTCGTCGGAGAGGCGGAGGACACCTGGCCGGAGCTCCTTCGTGATTTCAAACAAGGACGGATGAAGGCGGCGTACAGGCCCGAATTTCCCAACCTTGCCGGGCGCCCCTTCCCGCGACGAGACCTGTTCCGCTCGAAGAAGTACGTCCCCTTCCAAGTCGTGCAGACCATGCGCGGCTGTCCTTACCCTTGTGAGTTCTGCAGCGTGTCGACGGCCAACGGGCCAACCTTCCGTTTCCGACCGGCGGACGAGGTGATCGCTGAACTCAAGACCTTGGGCAAGCTCATCCTCTTTGCAGACGACAACGTGATGGTGCACCGCCAATACTCGAAGGAGCTTTTCTCCAAGATGGGGGCGCTCAACAAGCATTGGGTTGGCCAGTGTTCGCTAGCTGCGGTGAAGCGGCTCGAGAACGTAAAGCTGATGGCGGAGAGCGGTTGCAAAGCGCTCTTCATCGGCTTCGAGAGCGTGGACGAAGAGACGGTGAAGTTCACCGGCAAGCGGCAAAACAAGCCGTCTCAATACAAAGAAACCATGGAGATGCTGCACGAGCACGGCATCGCGACGTGGGGCAGCTTCGTGTTCGGCTTCGACACCGACTCGCCAGAGGTGTTCGATCGTACGGTGGAGTTCGGCATCGAGATGAAGCTCACGATGGCGCTCTACGCCATTCTCACGCCATACCCGGGAACGGCGCTGTACAAGCGCTTGTTAGCGGAAGGCCGCCTCACCGATCCGTATTGGTGGCTCGGGACAGACCACGACGCTGGTTCCCCATACTTCCTGCCGAAGCGCATGTCGCGCGAGACGCTGCGTGAGGGCTGGGTGCGCGCTTGGACCAAGTTCTACTCCTATTCGAGTATGTGGCAGCGCTATACGGTACGAGCGCCCGGCGCCGACACTCCGGGTTCAAGCTGGCTGCAGACCATTGGCTATTGGCCTCTCAATTTCATGCAAAATCGACTAGCGCATCACAAGATCGCTGGCGGTATGCAGCGCTTCCGCAGCGGCGTTGATGTGACCTCCGCCTTGGCTGGCTCCGGGGCACCACGCCATGTTGCGACAGGCGCCGGTGGCTTGGTTATCCCGACCAGTGTTGGCAACCCTGGTCTCGCGAACCCTCTTGCAGCCTTCAGCGAGCGCAAGAGCGACGGTCGCAAAAGCCTCACGGTGCTTGGCTGATCCAACTCCGTAGAACATTCTCCGGACAAGCCGTTGCTCGGCCGGGGAGAACCTTACCTTTCAACCGTACAGGCGAACCATGAAGAACCTTTGTTTCCTTTCTCTGATGCTTGTCCTCTCGGCGTGCGGCTCGGTTTCCACGGAGGACCTTTGTTCGCGTTTGGCCGAGTGCGCAGATGCGGACACTACCCAGGCCGAGTGCGTTAGCGAGCTCAACGAGGGAGCAACAGACGCCGAGCAGGCCGGCTGCACGTCGGAGTACGACGACTACCTCTCCTGCGTCGACGGCGTCGACAACGTGTGTAGCCAAGACGAGATTGAAGCCGCGTGCTTCGCTGAAGCGCTCGCTGTGTTTGGCTGCATCGGCGTCGTCGAAGACGATCAGCCCGGCTGAGCAGCATCCCAGCGGGTCACGGACCGTAGATTCTGCTCAACTTGCAGCCCGTACCCCTCACTCCCTTGCAGGCACGGCGAGCCGGCA
The DNA here is from genome assembly GCA_903892415.1 of uncultured delta proteobacterium. Classification (GTDB taxonomy): domain Bacteria; phylum Myxococcota_A; class Polyangia; order Polyangiales; family Polyangiaceae; genus Xiheicaenibacterium. The sequence goes on from CAITIQ010000669.1 coordinate 15,736, forward strand.
TTAAGCGCGGATTATGAGAGCCATCTTGCTAGCAGCCGGCCGAGGCCGGCGTCTCGAGAGTGACGCGCCGAAGTGCCTGCTCGACATCGCCGGGAAGACCCTACTCGAGCGCCATATCGAGAATTTGGCGCAGGCCGGTATCAGCGCGCTGACCATCGTTGTCGGTTACGAGCAGGCACAAATCCGCGAGTTTATTTCGGCTCGCAGCTGGCCCCTCCCGGTCGAGTTCGTTGAGAACAAAGACTACGTGCGAGGAAGCATCGTCTCACTCGCCGTAGCGATTGATCGGATAAGCGAGAGTGGCGGCATTTGGATGGATGCAGACGTGCTTTACCCCGCAGCCTTGATGAAGCGGCTGGTGGATTCCAAGCACGTCAATTGTGTGCTCCTCGACGACAGCTCCGAGGAGACTGGCGAGGAGATGATGCTCGGGGTGCGCGGCGGCCGCGTGCTCCGTGTCGCACGGCGCGTGTCGCCCGAAGCACCGTGGGATCAGGTTGGGGAAGCCGTCGGCTTCGCCAAGGTAGGACGGCAAGGCGCACTGACGATGAAGCGCCTGCTCGACGGCGAGGTCTCTGCAGGACGCCTCGACCAAGAGTACGAGGCGGCGATGAACCTTTGCTTTGCCGAAGAGCCGTGGGGCTTCGAGCCCGTCAGTGAGTTCCAGTGGACCGAGATCGACTTCCGCGAGGACGTCGAAAAGGCGCGGCGCATCGCCGCCGAGCAAGGCTGAACCAACCAGCGGATTCGGTGCAGCTGCCGAGTCCTTTACGCTGACGGCTGAATCGCGCCGAGTGCTACCTCGGGCTCGGCGCGCCGTCGCGCCCTGATCGAAAACCACACAAAGAACGCCGCCACCAGCGCCATCGATCCAACTTCCAGCGAGGCGTTGATGAGCCAGTCGTCGGTCGTGAGTAGGAACGCGCTTCCAAGCACGTTGTTGGCACCATGGGCGAGCGCAACCGGCCAAACGCTCAGCCCCTTGCGCGCAAGCCAGGCGAAGCCGAAGCTCATCATCGTCACGGCAATTGGGAACAGCACCAGCGCGTTTAGCAGAGGGCGGTGCGGATCGTTGTAGCCACTCAAATTGGCGCCCAAGTGCCAGTAGGACCAGATCGCTCCAACCAAAAGCGTCGCCTTCGTCGCACCCACCCGGCTCTCGAGTGCTGGCTGTAGAAAGCCCCGCCAACCGATCTCCTCACCGACGCCGCCGACCAAAGCCGTAACGACCGCCGCCAGCGAGACGGACACCAAGAGGTTGAGCGCAAAGTGGGACAGACTCTGCGGCCCCGTCCCAAGCACCATCGCGACTTTGTGAATGGACGCGATCGATTGGCCGTCTGGCGCGAGCTCAAAGTGCGCAGAATCCCAGCTGCCCCAGCCCGTTAGCAGCAGCACCAAGGTCTGCAAGAGGCGCGGTGCAAATCCAATCACGAGAGCTGGACCCAGATAGCGAAAGCCCGGACGCTTCAAGGCTGCCCAGATCATTCTTCGCGCGCAGGGCCCCGCGAGCAGCGCGCCGAGGGTTGGAACCCACATCGTCAGAAGCAGCCACGAACGTCCACCCCCCGCGAGCCCTTGGGAAACCCCAATACGCTGGGTCAGCGTCCCCACAAGCACAGTCACCAAGAGGAAGCGGACGAGTTCGCGAGCAGGTACAGATCCGAAACACGTTGTCTTGTTATGCATGGTCTTTTTCCAAAAAAAGGAGGTCAGTGTCGGAGGGACCGATAGGAGCGCAGCCGCCAGCTTGCGAGCGCTCGCAACGCGCGATTGGAGCCCCAGAACAGCAACAGCCCCGCGAGCAGCAAGACTGGCACTCCCCAGTTGCCGAGGACCTCGTGAGCGAGCTCGGAGCGGCGCCCGACGTAAAAGGAGCCATTGCCCATCCACAGTCCGAAGTCCGCTGGAGAGAAGGCCTTGAGCACAGCCGTGAGCACGCAGAAAAACGCGACGATCTGCGTGAGCAGCAGCGGGAATAGCAAAAAGAGCGCGAGCAAACTATCTCGCGCCGCGACCAACAGCGCGCGCCCAAAGGCCCAAGGAGTCCCAACTGCCAAGGCGCCGCGCAGGGCGTTCTCAGCAACAAAACTTGCAGCTAAGTCCTGAGCTGATTCAAAGCCTGCGAGTAGGTCCGTCCTGCCTTGTGCCTGCCGCTCCAGCAAGTGCGACCGCAGCTCTTGGACAACGTCCTCGCGCTCGTCCGGCGCCATAGCTCCAAGTCCGCGACGTAGCTCTTTGAGAAATTGTTCCGCGTGTTCCGGTAGCGCCATGAGACTTCAGTTCCCCTCAATAAGCGACTCAAAGGCCGCGTTGAATTCTCGCCAGGCCGCCAACATCGCCTTGAGCGTGGCTCGCCCGTGGCTCGTTAGCGTGTAGTACTTGTGCGCGTGCCCAACGCCCTCATCCACCCACTCCGTCACGACCTTGCCTTCACTGCGCAAGCGTGAAAGCAGCGGGTAGATACTGCCCTCGCTGATCCCGAGCTGCGCCTTGTTGAGCACGTCGACGAGTTCAAGGCCGTAGCGCCGGCGCTTTCGAAGCGACACGAGCACCGCCAGCTCGAGCGTTCCCTTCCGGAGCTGGGATCTCCAAGCAGCAACCTCGCTAGGCACGTCGTCTTGCACTGCAAGGTATCTAGCTACACACGGAGCTCTGGGTCAAGTGCTTGGAGCAGGTTTGAGGTTTCACCTTGCTCGCAACGAAGGTCGCGACGGTCGCTCGACTCGACGGTCGCTCGACTCGACGGTCGCTCGACTCAACGGTCCCTCGACTAAGCGACCGACTCGAGGCCCGCGGCCCGCTGGCCCAGGATCAACACGTTGGAGAACGGCGTCTTTCCCCACGCGGGGCGCACCTCCACACGGAGCCCCTCGGACTCGAGCAGTGCGGACAAGTCGCGGGCCGCGCGAAACTTCACGCGTTCTCCGCGATTGAAGCGAAGGAACGTAAAGATGCGCTCCTCCAGCAGCGTCACTCGGCTGCGCCAACCACGTTCGGTGTCGGCCTCACGCACGATCAGCCGGCCCCCTGGCAATACCGCCTGCGCGGCACGTCGCAAGAGCGCGTCTTGCTCCTCGATCGTGAAGTAGTGAAGAAGGTCGACGAGCAGCACGGTGTCAGCCGCTTGGATCGGCGTTGTGCGCGCATCCCCGGCCTGGAGTGAAACCTCGAGCGCAGGCTCGAGCGCAGCAGCAGCGACTCCACGCTCAATCTTTTCCCGGTCCCAATCGCATCCCGCTGCTGCTGTTGCGCGCTCTAGCTCGAGCAACAGGATTGGTAGCTGCCCGCGCCCAGTCCCGACATCAAACACGCGCCCGAGCGCACCTTGCGCATCCCCTGCAATGTCGGCGATCAGTTTGGCGATCGGATCGGTGAGCAGCTTGATGCGAACGTAGTTGAACTGGGCTTTGGCGCTCGCCGACTCATCCCCCGAGTAGCGTGCGGCAACTCGCTCGACGGCGGCGACCCAGGGAGGTGCGTTGGCCGGAAGCTTGTACGGCTCTCGCTTGGCCTCCCCAAGCAATGACCGCTTGAGGCGCGTAAGGACGTACGCAACCAAACCCAAGCCCAAGCCCAACCCCAAGCCCACGATAGGGGCTCCGACCAGCAAGTAGAGCGGAAAGCTGGTGAGCGCATCGACGGTGCCCAGCTCCGATACAGCAGGAACACGCCCTTCAATCAGAAACGCGCCGAGCTGAACCTGGCCCGTAATAAGCAGCGGCGCCATGAACGGGTTCGAGATGTTGGCCGCGAGATAAGCGAGCGCACCATCAAGCCGAAGGCGCAAGCAGAGCAGTAGAACGACGGGCAAATGCAGCCCAAAGATGGGCAGACAGCCGATGAAGGTGCCAAGTACGACCGAGGCTGCGATGCGGGCTGGAGAGAGATTTCCCCCTCGCACGTCGCTCCAAACTCGGCGTAACTCCTCCCGCACGAATGAGAACCGAGGTTGGGCTGCATCAGGTCGCGACACAGGAGTGCGTGTAGTCAAACTCCGTCTCCGCGTCGATCCAGTCTCCAGTGTGCGCGCAAGGTGACGTTGGTTTCGTATGCGGACACCCGAAAGCAGCCTTGCGCAAATGCGCTGAGCCTCCGAAAATGGGAGTTAAGTGAAGCCCTCGATGTTGCGCACTGGAATCAACGGTCTCGTGCTCGCGCTCGCCAGCTGCGCGGCGCTAGGTTGCAGCGTTGCGGGCCGCGAGCTTCGCGGTGGCATCACGCGTTACGAGGTCGGTCACTACAACGCGGCGGAGCGTCACTGTGGCGAGCTCGATCAAGTTCACGATCAGCTAAGCGACAAGGCTCACGTGCGCTACCTCGTTTATTGTGGGCTCACCCAGTACAACCTCGGCAATCGAGGAGACGCAAAGCAGCTGCTGACAGAGGGCGCGTCCGAATACGAGCAGGGCAACGACGGCTGGCTCAAACCACGCATCGTCAATGAGCTCTACAAGGCACTCGATGATCTCGACGGCAGCCCGCACGAGCGACCGTACTCGCGCAGGGAGCGGTCGCCGTCGCGCAAGCGTCCCATCCACGAGGATGAAGACGCAGCCTTGCGTACGCCTTAGCCCTGCGAGCGTTCGAGTTCGAAGAACTCGCTCGCGACTTTGTCGGTGAGCAATTCAATCCGCTCGTCGCTCAGATCCGAAGCAGCGACGGCGCGCAGTTCGCGATCCCAGGCGTATGGGAGATTCGGGAAGTCGCTGCCATACATCACGCGGTCTGGTCGAGAGCGCTCGAGGAGCTCTAGGTAGTCGCCTCCGAAGAAACCGGAGAGCATCATGGTCGAATCGAGATAAAGCCGATCGTGGCGCTCGACCAGCGTTAGGTACGCCGCAGCTTCATCCGCGCCGAAGTGCGGCACACACAGCTTGAGCTTGGGGAACGCACGGAGCACCCGCTCGACGCGCTCGACGGCGCAAAGGCTGTACGAGTCGATTGCATACGCAGGGCTTCTTGGTGCACGGCCGGCGTGCAGCACCACCGGCAGCTGGGCGAGCTCGCAAGCGGCAAAAACCTCGAACGCCGCTGCGGAGTCGGGCGCAAAGGACTGCACGTGGCAATGAAGCTTCACCCCGCGTAGGCCACTTCTGCGCAAACCGGCGATGATCTCCGGTGCGTCGGGCTCGCCCGGTAGCACCGTTCCAAGGCCGATCACGCGCGGCTCTCGTGCGACTAACTCGGCCATGTACTCGTTCAGCATCCGCGCCATGGACGGCTTGTGCGCGTAGTGCAGCGCGACCACGCGCTCGACGCCGCGTGAAAACAGAAACGACAGCAGCTCGGGAGTGCGCAGTCGGTAGCGAACCGGCCAGCCGTACGCCTCAAACCAACGCCATAACGCGGCAAAAACGGGATCAGGAAAAACGTGAACGTGTGCGTCGGTGACGGGCCTCGAAAACGCTGGCACTCGCACCCCCTCCTCGTCCTCGAGCGGCTGCATCGGGAAGGACTCGTGCGAACGTTCGACGGAACGAGGTGCCTGGCTCAGCCGATAGCTCGCAACGAGCTCAGCAAGACAACCACACGGCACGAGCTCCTCGATCTGCCTCGCGTCCCGAGCGTGAGTGGCATGTAACGGCCGCACGCAATTCCACGCGAGCTGCCTTCGTTCTTCGTCCGCAAGGGCCTCCGCGATCGCCGAGAACTGCACCGCCCGAGCATGCCACCACTTGAGCGAAGGTGGATGCGGTAGACGCAGCCGAAGGTGGTGCAGTAGACAAAAACGGAAGGGGGCGGTGTCCGCCGACGTCAGACCGAGGCAGCTTGACCGTCTCATCGCACCCAAGCGCGTCAGTAGGACTCGCACAGCGGGCCGGACGGTGGTAAGGTCCGCTCCGCTTACGCACCGGGGAGTCGCACAGTCCGGTAGTGCACGAGCTTTGGGTGCTCGTTGTCGTGGGTTCAAATCCCATCTCCCCGACCAACCTTTTCCGCTGTAGTTCTGAAGACTTGAAGGACGTAGCGTCGTCCCAATTCGGAGCCTCTGCTGGCAAGTCGGCCGCGCAGAAGCTCGCTCCAGAAACCCAGGGGGCTACTTCTTGGCCGGCGTCAGCGTACCGGGCGAGACGTCGATGAAGGGGGTTGGCTCGCCTGCTCCCAGATAGGTTGGCAGGGCCCCGTTCCACCGCTCGATCGCCCGCAACTGAATCACCTCCGGGCTGGCCTTCAGTGCATCGGCCTCACGCTGTATCGCCGAGGCACGGGCCTTGGACTCAACGTCGGTCGCGTAGGCCTTGGCGTCCGCTGCGAGCTTCTGCTCGGCGGTCGTCGCCTCTGCGTCGGTGATCCGCCGCGTCTTTTCATTGATGGCCTTCAGCGCCTCCTGCTCAGCCTTTACCTTGGCCTCAATTGCCTTGTTGAACTCTTCGCTAAACTTGAAATCAGTAATAGCGATGTTGGCCACGTCGATAGCACCTGAGAGCCCCTTCTCGTGCAATGTCGCATCAATAAAGGTTTTGATGGCGGCCTCCACCTCCCCTTTTACGCGCTGGCGTTGAGTAATCAATTCCTCCGCGGTAAACTGCGCGGTAACGCTCTTGAGCGACTCCTGCACGGCAGGGGCCACGATCACAGGCTCCAGCCGAGCAATGTCCCCGATCGAACGGTAGATGTCCGAAACCATCGCAGCGTTAGGCGAATACTGAATCGTTATTTCGGTAGTAACCGTCTGAAGGTCTTTGGAAGCCGCGGCTGCCTTGTTGTTGAGCGAGCGGAGTCGCACCTCGAACTCCACTACCGACTCCCAAGGCTTCTTCCAGTGGATGCCCTCGGCCAAGGTTTCAGCCTTTACAGCGCCGAACACTTTGACGATCCCCACGTGACCAGCGTCCACCGTGGTGCAGGAGCTGAAGGCGAGAGTCGTTAACACGAGTGCGCCTCCACCAAGCAAGCCCACACTCTTCCACAACACTTTCGCTTCCATCGCCGGAGTCTACTCGCAGAAGCGCGCCTTTCCCGTAATTCGTCGCTGCAAGTAACAATCGTCAGGCCTCGGACTGTGAGGCTGCACCCAATGACTGATTGGTGGCTGCATCAAATTGACGTATAGCGAGGCGATACGCCAGGAAGGCTCTCGCTATGGCTGGAATTCAAGCTGACTACTCTCGTCGTCGCTCTTTGCGTCTACTACATTGCTACCTCTTCGCTATGGCTCTATCCGCCTGTGGCTCAAAGCCTTCACGGGTATTGGAGGCAATGACGCCGGTCGCAGAACCAGCCAAGCCTGTGCTCCCCTGCAAAGAGGGCGCTGTCCTGGTGCAGGGCGGGGAGCTGAATGGCAAAGGTATTGAGAGTCTCTGCGTCGACAAGCTCGAGGTCACCGTCGAGCAATTCAACGAATGTGTAGCGGCCGAGGGCTGCGCACGCGCCTCTACCGAAGTAGAGCTCGAGGGGCTGCAGCTGCGTGAGACCGCTTTTTTATCGAGCTATTGCAATACCCAGCGCACCGGCCGCCAACGCCACCCCATCAATTGCGTAAGTTTGCTGCAGGCCGAATCCTACTGTCGTTTTCGCGAGGCGAGATTGCCCAGCGAAGAGGAATGGGAGTGGGCCGCGCGCGGACGTGAGGAAGGGCGCGCGTTTCCGTGGGGCGCGGAGCCTCCCTCGACGAAGCGCGGCAACCTATGCGGCGCTGAGTGCAGCACAGCCTTCGCCCAAGGCGGCGTGCGCCGAAGCCCAGCCTACGATGAAGACGACGGCTTTCCGGGCACGGCCGAGGTGGGCAACTTTGCCCTCGGAGCATCGCGTGATGGCGTGCTCGATCTAGCGGGCAACGTCGCCGAGTGGACCTCCACGAAAGCGGAGTTCGACGGCAACATCGTTCGCGGAGGCAGCTTCAGTCAAAGCGAGTCGGAAAGCGTTCGCAGCGACGCACGCGCCACGTTTACGGCGACAGCGCGCACTCCAAGCGTTGGGCTGCGTTGCGTTGCGCCCGTGGCACGGCCGGTCAAATAGGGCCGGCGCTTCCCTGGCGCCCGGAGACGAGGCAGACTCGCCCGATGAAGTCCGCAGCAATGATTGGGGCTACGGGTCTCGTTGGCGGGGCACTGCTCGACCTACTGCTCGAAGACGATCGCTTTTCGGAGGTGCGCTCGTTTGTCCGACGCAGCAGCGGACGCAGCCACGACAAGCTGCGCGAGCACGTTGTCGACTTTCGAAAGCCGGAGAGCTTCGCCAACGATCTTGTCGGAGACGTGCTCTTCTCGACGTTGGGAACCACGCGCAAAAAAGCAGGCAGCCAGGAGGCTCAACGCGAGGTCGATTACACGTTTCAATACGAGACTGCGCGCTCCGCCGCCAAGAATGGCGTCGCTTGCTATGTATTGGTTTCTTCGACCGGGGCAAACGCGAGCTCCGGCCTCTTTTACAATCGTATGAAGGGGCAGCTGGACCAAGCTGTGAGTGAGCTCGGTTTCGCGCGTTGCCACGTCCTCCGGCCGAGCATCCTTGACGGCAACCGCCAGGAGTCCAGACCGGCAGAGAGGCTCGGCTTGGCGGTGATGCATGTGCTCGACTACCTGCCTGGGCTGCGCGCCTATCGTCCCATCCACGCAAAGACGGTGGCCCAAGCGATGGTTCACGTAGCGTTCAGCGAGGAGACAGGCAGCTATGTGCATGAGGCAGCACAGCTCTTCGAGCTGGCCGCCCACGAGCAGGGACGAGCAACATGAGCGCTCGCACTCGGTTCTTCTTCCTCGTGTTGCTAGCGGCCTGTAGCGCCGAAGTAGCGCCGAGACCGGCCCCAATGGCCTCGCCACCGACGGCCACCGCCATCGTAACGAGCGCAGGCGCGACGCCCGCAGCGTCTGCGCAGCCACTTTTGGAACCCACCGAGAGCCCGGCTGACTCTGCCTCTCCACTCCCTTCGGACGTGACGGTAGTGAGCCCAAGTGGAGCCTTCAAGGCCATCATCAAGAAAGGCACAGAACTTTGGCTTGAGTCCAAAGACGGAGCCCCGAAACAGCTGCTGGGATCGGGCGTACTCAAGCCGGAGAACACGGCGGCCAACCTTCCGGAGCTCGAGAACACTGGAATTGGCTCGGCAACGTTCTCGCCGGACGAGCAACGTATTTACTTCACCAAGAACGGCTGGGCGACTTCCAACGCCCTCTTCTATGTCGAACGCGAGACCGGCAAGCTCTTCTTCTTTCACGACGCTTTGGCGTTTGAGGTCATAGGTAAGTGCCGCAACAAGAACCACCTCGGACGCGTATTGGTGTTCGAGCATAGCTACTTTGATGTCGATCCGCTCGGCGCGGTGGATCTTTGGACGCTGCTCGACGCGGCCGAACCCAAGCCCGATGAGCCTCGAACCGGAAAGAGTGGCAGAGTGGGATTGGTCGGCCTCGGGGATGATAACCTTGCACGCTTTCTTGCGCTTGAATGTGGCATAGGCAAGGCAAAAGCAGCCCCTAAGGCGCCCGATATACCTAGCTATTTAAAGCCGAAGCGCATCCCCTGCTTGGAGCAAATCCTGGTACGAGATGACCTCGTGTTCCTGGACAAGACGCGCCAGGTCCGTTTCCGTTTCGAGCCGCAGCCAGGGACAAAGCCGGAGGAGGAGGCTCCCTCGACGATGTCACTCGAAGCGGCCAAAGCCTGGTGCGGCCCCAGACCCAAAGAGTGAGGCGCACTTCTTAATGTAGCTTCAAGCAGCGCAATCGCTGGACCAGCTAAACCTGAGCTTATGTCGGCGGTAAAGAAGCTCTTTGCGGACACCTTAGGCCAAGTTCTGTTTCGGCCGGTGCGGGTCGTAAGCGCTCGAGACGTGGCGCCACGCTTTCGTCGCATCGAGCTCGCTGGAGAGCGGCTCGTGGGAGCGTCGTTCAACGCAGGGGACAAGGTGCAGATCTTCTTGGAAGCTGGCGCGCGTACCTACACGCCATTCTCGTTTGATGGCGCACAAGGCACGTTGAGCCTACTTGTGTATGAGCATGGCAGCTCACCCGGCGCTGTCTGGGGAAAGACTGTCAAAGCTGGAGACAAGGCCTTGTGCTTTGGCCCTCGAAGCTCGCTCGACTTGGGTGCACAGGGTGGCCCCTGCGTAGTCTTCGGGGACGAGACGTCCTTCGCCCTCGGGCGGGTCCTGCGCGAGCAACGTTCTGCAGCACAGGTCCAACTGCTATTCGAGTGCCAAGATCCTGATGACGCGGAGCGCGCCTTGTCCAATCTGGACGTTGAAGGCGCGCGCTTGTTCCATCGAGCTGCAGATGATTCGCACCTCGCCACTATTGAAGAGGCGGTTGCGCGGCTCATTACGACGGAGCAGCGCTGCCAGCTGGTGCTGACAGGACGGTCTGTCGCCATCCAACGTTTGCGGGTCGGGCTCAAACAGCGGGGCCTCTCGCTCGGCGGCCAAAAGAGCAAGGCGTATTGGGCGCCGGGGAAACGCGGGCTCGACTAGAGGTGGTGTAAGGAGCGGACGCGTGCCTGCGTTCTCTTGTTGTGAACCACAAGAGCCGCCTTAGTTTCGCCCTCCTCCTCGCCACCGCGGGCTGCAGCGCTAGCCCCACCGCGTCGAACTATCCCTCCTACGCGCCGCCCATGGCCACGGCCGCGCCGCTCTACCTGGAAAGGGCACAAGAGGAGAGGCCGAGTGCTGAGGCGTTTAAGGATTACGGGGTAAACCCCTACGTCAATACAGCCGAAGATAGCCTCTCCACCTTTGCCATCGATGTTGATACAGCCTCGTACGCCATCGCCCGGCGCAAGCTCGGCGAGAGCAGCTTGCCTCCGAAAGACGCTGTTCGGGTGGAGGAGTTCGTCAATGCCTTCAACTACGGCTACGAGGCCCCGGCCAACCAGGCTTTCGCAGTGGATTTTGCCGCAGCGCCCTCGCCTTCCGTTCAAGGCAATCACCTCTTGCGCATCGGCCTTTCGAGCAAAAAGAACCAGTCTCAGAGCCGTCCAGCGGCTCACTTGGTGTTTCTCGTGGACACCAGTGGGTCAATGCAATCGCCAGACAAGCTGGGAATGGTTCAGACGACGTTACGCACACTGACGCAGAATCTGAAAGCCGGCGACACGGTCGCGCTATGCACCTACGCGGGGAGCACGCAGGAGCTGTTGCAACCAACCGGGATGGAGTCCCGCGCGAAGATCCTCGCTGCCATTGATAGCCTCACCGCTGGCGGCGGCACCGCGATGTCGAGCGGCATCGACACGGCCTATTCGCTAGCCAAGCGAACCTTGAAGAAGGGTGAGATCAACCGAGTCATCGTGCTGTCCGACGGCGATGCCAACATCGGGCCAAGTGGGCATGAGGCTATTCTCGCGCAGATTGCGCAGTACAAAGAGCAGGGCATCACCTTGAGCACCGTCGGCGTTGGCAACGGCAACTACAAGGATACGATGATGGAGCAACTCGCTGACAAGGGCGACGGCAACTATAGCTATATCGACTCAGCCGCCGAGGCGCGCAAGGTGTTCGGCCAGCAGCTCGACGCTAACCTTCAGGTGGTGGCTAGAGACGTCAAGCTACAGGTCACCTTTGACCCGGCGTTGGTCAAACGCTACCGCTTGGTCGGCTATGAGAATCGGGATGTAGCGGACAAAGACTTCCGCAATGACAAGGTGGATGGCGGTGAGGTTGGTGCAGGTCATACCGTCACAGCGCTCTATGATTTGGAGCTGAACGAGCAAGCCAAGGGGAAGAGCGCAAGCAGCTTGGCCACGGTGAGGGTCCGCTTCGTACCCGAGGGCAGCACCCAGGCGGAGGAGCTCGCGTTCGCAATGCCGAATAGCTCCCTGTTCACCACGTTCGAGGCCGCCCCACGCAACTATCAGTTAGCGGTGGCAATCGCGGGGTTCGCCGAGAGTTTGCGTCAAAGCCCTTACGCGGGTGGACTCGATCAGACGCTCACCCAGGCCAAGGCCGCTGCCCGTGACAACGAGGATGAAAGCGAGTTTGTCCGCTTGATTGAAAAGGCGATCGAGCTCGGCGGGCAGCGCAAGAAGCTGGTCGCAGCGCAATAGCGCCCTAAACCTGCCCCGAACGAAAGACGCCGTGCGGGTCACGCCGCTCCAGCGCATAGCCAAGACCGCCACAAAGGAGACATAGCCCGAGCAGCGGCACCTCTGCGTTGACCGATGCCAAAATCACGAGAGCCAAACAGGCAGCGGCACGGCGCTCTCCTTTTGCCGAGCTGACAAGGAGCCCCGTTGCCACCAACAATGGCGCGAGCGCGAGCACATGCTCGAGCCCGGGCGGAAGCAAGGGCGGCGGCAAGGATGAAAGCCGAAGCCCGAGACGAACGAGCAGAATGCTGCCAACCGATTCGAGCTCGGCTGGTGGCGTCTGCCCGAACACAAAGCTCAGAACGCTCAAGCCAACGAGCCCGAGCAGCGAAAGGCCACCGCGCAACTTCGACTGTCGCAGCATTAGGCTGATCGCCAAGATGAGGGCCAAGCCAAGGAGGCCATGCGCGATGGTAGAGCACAACCTGGCCTGCTGATAACGATCCCCCATCGTCGCAAGATCGTGGTGGGTCACGATGGCCGCCTCCGACAAGTAGGAGCTCACACCGCGAACCAGCGCGGCCAACCCAATCGCGATTGGAATGCCGGCGTGGAGGTTGCGCCGAATGGCGGCGTCGAGACCGAGCCCCACGGCTGCGAGACTGGAAAGAACGCACACCAAGAGGTGCATTACAGGATGGGTTCGCGGGACGGCCATCGTCGCTAGTGCGACGAAACAGATGGGGACGGTGAGCCCCACGACGTACAACTTCAACAAGAACGGCGCACGAAGCTGAGCCCAGGCCGATAGCAGACCAAGAGCTACGACCATGAGCGTGATGAACAAGAACTGCGTCGCGGCTTCGCCAGTCATCGCGAGGAAGTCGATGGTGTCGCTGAGGCCGACAACCGCGCCTTGAAGCGCAGGTCCGAGGCCGCGTGAAAGCAACACCACCCCTACGGCGAACGCTGCGAGAAGTACGGATGGGCGAGCACTCGGAATCAGCGACTGGCGGTTTTCAGTCATTTCTTTCGACGTGGAACCAGCGGCTCCGTCGGAGTGCTGGGCAAAGCCGTTTCACCGCCGGGCTCAACTGCGGTCCCGCCTTCACCCTTTGCAGGCTTCTTCAGTCGCTTCGGCTTTCGCTTTGGGAGATTTGATTTGATTGGTTTTGGCTGGGCGAGAATGAAGGGACTTGCGTTACGCGTCGAACAAGCGTCCACCGGGTCGCGGTGAAACTCCCAATGCAAGTACACGTTGCCGTCGGGCGAGACAATCGCGTCGGGAGCAACCAGGCCAAAGGGCTGAGCACGATCGATCGCTTCGAGCGCGGCGGCGTCAAACAAGGTGAATCCGCTGTTGCGGGTGATACCCATGCGCACGACTCGCCCCTCATCCTTCGACAGGATGATCTCCACGTGGGTAACGACATCGCCGTTAAGCTCGTGATTCTTGCCAAGCCTGTTCAACGAAGAAAGGAACTCGTCGGCGAAGATCGGGTGGATGGCATTGTGAATGGTCGATAGGTAGGTAGCGAACACCGATTGCGCGGCGTTGAGCTTGGTCTGATTACCGAGTTTGACCGCGGGGTCGTAGTTCTCGATGTCGGGCAGCCAACGCTGAAACTTCTCCGAGTCGAAGCGACCTTTACGCTGACTACGAACGCTCGCTCCGATGCGCGCTTGCTGTTGGTCGAGCTCCGCCTGGCCCACCGCAGAGGCGAATTGCGTCCAATCGAGATCGAAGCCAGTGCCCTCACCGCCTGGCCCACCGCCGATGCCAGGTGCACGGGGAATGCGGAAGGGAACCGCAACGCGTGCGCCGGGGACGGCCAGTTGGCCAAAACCGGCCTTGTTTCCTGACCCATCGCCGCCCGGTGCAGCCTCTTGCAAATCCCACGCGCTCTGCTCGCTGTGGACGTGGTCATGCGCAGCGGCCTCACGCCCCCCCTCGGCAGCCGCCTGCGCGGGCGTCGCAGCGGCCGTGGGTGTTTGCCCCGCTTGACCGCCCGCAGCCGCGCCAGAGGCCTTCTCACTCCCGGCAGCGGCGTTGCGGCCTTTCTCGGCGAGGGCGCGGTCTGCGGCGTTTCCGGGAGCCTTGCGCTTGTCCCCCGCGTGGTCCTCGGCTTGCCCGTTCACTTCGGCTGTGGAGTTGCCTTCTTTCTCTTTGGGCCCCTCCTGATTCGATCCGAGCGAGGGGTTCTCCGACACCGTGTCGTTCGACCTAGCCTTGGCGATGGTCTCCTCTTCAACGCTGAGAGCGTGCTCGGCCAAGCGAGGGGCGTTGGGGTTGTCCTTCTCCGACTGGGCGGCCTGACGAATCTTGATGCGGTTGTCGTCGGGCATCGCGACGACTTCCATCGGCTTGGTAGCCTCCGGCTGCTTCTCCTCAGGGTCCGCCTTCTTCTCAGGTTCCTGAAGCTTTTCTTCTGGCTTCTCTTCTGGCGGAGGAGCCTTCTTTTCCAGCTCCTTTTTGATCTTTTCCACCTCGGCCTGGAACTCGGGGGAGTCCGTCGCAGCGACTAGCTCTCCGAGTTTGCCGAGCGCGCTCAAGGTGGGGCTGGACTCTTTGGGCTTCTCTTCGCGCGGCTTCCACGGGGTGGTGTCGCCGATCTCGATTTCAACGCCGCCCAAGCCCCGCCGAACGTCCCGTACCATGTCGCGGATTTCAGCCCGCTCCTTGGCCTTCTTCTCCTCGATGTGGGTCACCGTCACAGCCCCACCACCAATGGCAGCGTGGGCGACGAGCGCCGCGCAGGCCCAGAGGACGAGGGGGATGGTGAATTCTCGGGACATGTTGGAGGAGAAACTAGAGGTTGAGCCTGTTCAAGCTACCACCCAGACCCCACCCCAGCAACGTGACGAGCCTCAGATAACCTTCATTCCGCCGAAGGCGGATGCCCCTCTTCGGAAAAACCGGCCGCAGATAGCGATACCAACGGCATCCCAGCGCAGCTAGCCATTCAGATCATGAGCGACGAAGCGATTGGATTGCGTTTGAGCGCGTTGGAGCAAGAGATATCGCGTTTACGAGCTGAACTTGGCGCACAACACCGTCCCACGCCCACGCTGCGACAGCAGGGCGTGTGTCCAGCTTGTGGCGGCCGCCGCTTCTTGCACGCCCCCAGCGTGCTGGACCGAGCAGACGGCGGACCGAGCGAGTTGGCGCTGGCCAAGCCGAGCATTTGGCGCAGCCGCGTGTTCGGCGTGTTCGAGGCCTATGCCTGCGTCGGCTGCGGCTGGGTGGAGTGGTACGTGAAAGACCCAGCCTCGCTCGAGGAGCTGCCCAACAAGAAGGAAGGCTTCATCATCGCCGACACCAGCATAGCGGCGCCTGAAACGCCCTACCGCTGAGGTCCCATCGACCTCGCGGCCTTAGCCTTTGGAAATGGCGTCCCAATGATCGGCGATCTCCTCGGCGGACCAGGGAGCGTTGCCGTCTTTGAACTTGCCGGGCGTTTGCACGAGTTTGAAGGTGTAGAGCTGCGAGCCTGAGACCGCGAGCACCAGGCCGGTACGTTCACCCGAGAGGTCACTCGCGAGGAAGAGCCCGGCCGGAGCCACATGCGCCGGCGTGAGCGTCTCGGTGTGCTCGAACATAGGAAGATCCTCGGTCAAGCGCGTCTTTGCTACCGGTGCCAATGCGTTGACAAAGATTCTCTGCCGTTGGAGTTCGATCGCGAGAGTCCGAGTCAACGCGTAGACGCCGGCACTCGCCGCAGCAAAGTTTGCCTGCTCCTTGTTGCCGAAGAAGCCCGCCGCCGAGGTCACGTTTACGATGCGACCGCCTTCACCGTGACGAAGTATGGCTTTGACCGCAGCCTGACTCATGTGGAAGGCCGAAAGTAGCTGCGCGTCGAGCACAGCGCTGAAGTCCTCGCCGCTCATCTTCGACAGCGTTCGGTTCAGGCGGATGCCGGCACAGTTCACGAGCACGTCCACACGCCCAAACGCCTCTTCGGCGAGCGTGACCACCTCGCTTGCGCCCTCGGCCGTGTGTGCGGGAGCTGCGCTTGCGCGCGCCTCCCCGCCCTCGGCCTCGATCTGCGCGGCAAGCTCAGCGACCCGAGCAGGATCCCCACCGGTACCATCCCGCTCAACGCCGGGATCACAGAGCACGATCTTCGCGCCTTCACGCGCAAAGAGCAGAGCGTGAGCGCTGCCCAGCCCGCCAGCGCCACCGGTGATGATTGCAACCTTGCCGTCGAGCTTGCCCATGACGCTCCTCAGTGAACTCGCTGCCCGGCCTTAGCGCCAGAATCAGGCGAGAGCACGTAAGCCTCGCCCTCTGCGCCGGCCGCCAACACCATGCCCTCCGAAAGGCCGAACTTCATCTGCCGCGGCGCAAGGTTCGCGCAGATGATCACCAGCCGACCCACCAGGTCTTCGGCCTTGTAGTAGGCCTTGATGCCGGCAAAGACGTTGCGCGTCGTACCGCCGCCGAGACTGACCGTCAGGCGCAGAAGCTTCTTGGCCTCGGGCACGGCCTCGGCAGCGACGATGCGTGCCACCCGCAGATCGACCTTGCTGAAGTCGTCGATCGAACACGTGGGCGCGAGCGGCTCTTTCTCGAGAGCGCTGCCGTCGTCCTCGACCGCAGCGGGAGCCGAAGGGGCGGCGGCGGCCGCAGTCTCAACAGGCGTTTCGGTGGGTTTCGATTCATCAACCATACGAGTCACTGCCTCCGGATCGATCCGTTTCATGAAGTGCTGATAGCTGCCCACAGCCGACCCAACGAGCGGCGTCTTGGCCTCGTCGAAACTGCGAATAGGCTTACCTAGCAGCTCGCCCGTGCGCTCGGCCAAGGCCGGCACGATCGGAGCTAGGTACACAATGATCTGGTGGAAGAGGTTGAGCGCGATCGACGCGACGTTCTTCACCTCAGTCTGCTTGCCTTCTTGCTTGGCCAGCGCCCAAGGCTGCGCCTTGTCGATGAACTCATTCGCTCGATCAGCGAGGCCCATCACCAAGCGCGTTACGCGTGCGAAATCCCAGCTCTCATAGGCCTCGCGAATCTCCTCCCCGGCAGCCGCAGCTGCGGCGAACAGACCGCCGTCGTCGGGGTAGCTCTGGGCGAAGCCCTCACCAATGAACTTCGACGAACGGCTCACCAGGTTGACCACCTTGTTCACCAGCTCCGCGTTCACGCGCTGTACGAAGTCCTCGAGGTTGAGATCGATATCGTCGACCTTCGCCGAGAGCTTGGTTGCGTAATAGTAGCGAAGCGCCCCCACATCAAGGTGCTTGCGAAAGGTGGAGGCCAACACGAACGTGCCGTCTCGCTTGCTCATTTTCTGACCGTTCACGGTCAGAAAACCATGGACCTGAATGCGCTTCGGTAGCGAGAAGCCGCCTAGCTTCAGCATCACCGGCCAGAACAAGGTGTGAAACTTCACGATGTCCTTGCCGATCACGTGAACGATCTCGGTCTCCTCCGAGTGCAACCACTGCTCGAGGCTCTCTCCCGACTTGTCACACCATTGCTTGGTCGCCGCGAGATAGCCGATCGGTGCGTCGAACCAAACGTAGAAGAAGTTGCCGGGCTCATCGGGGATCTCGAAGCCGAAGTAGGGTGCAGGCCGAGAGACGTCCCAGCTGTGGAGCGGCTGGCCCAAGAAGAAGCCCATCAGGTAGTTGGCGATCTCCTTCGGCATGCGGCCTTCGCCTTGGGTGTACTCAGTCAACCAAGCTCGCTCACGCTCGATGTCGATGAGCAGGTGATCGGCTTCACGTAGCTCCGGCGTCGCGCCGGAGAGCGTGCTCTTGGGTGAGCCAAGCTCCGTCGCCTCGTACGTCGCACCGCACTTGTCGCAGTTGTCTCCGTATTGGTTCTCCGACTTGCAGTTGGGGCAACTCCCTTTGACGAATCGATCGGCGAGGAAGATCTTCTCGACCGGGTCGAACAGCTGCTTGACGAGCTTCTTGGTCACCAGCCCTTCCCGCACGAAGGACTTCCAAATGTGCTCGGAGAACTGACGGTTCTCCTCGCTGTGCGTGCTGCCGTAGTGATCGAACTCGATGCCGAAGGCGGCAAAATCTTCCTGATGAGCCACGCTCATGTCAGCGATCACCTGCTCCGGCGTGCGACCCTCTTGGCGCGCGCGGATCATGATGGCGGTACCGTGAGTGTCGTCGGCGCAGACGTACACCGTGCGGCGCCCGTTCATTCGCGCTGCGCGAACCCAAATGTCGGTCTGCAGGTACTCGACCATATGGCCGAGGTGAATGTGGCCGTTGGCGTAAGGCAGCGCACTCGTGACGAGCAAGCGTTTCATTCGGTCTCCGAACGTTCCAGGGTCGATCGCCTCACGATCGAAAGTGCTGGGTCTCTAACAGAGAGACCCCAGCGGAACAATCGATGTGACAACGCGACGGACTGGACGCAGCTGCGAACGCGGACCTGACCGGCAGTCGCTCAGCAACCGCCGCAGAAGTCTTCGACGTAGCCGACGCAAACCGAGTCCCAGTCGGTGTTGCAACAATAGGGATCTTGCGCGCAGACGTTCGCCGCGCAGGTGCTGCAGCTGGTGTCGAGCGCCGCGCCCTCCACGCATACGTCGTGGCAGGTGCTGCCGCCGCCGGTGCCGCTGCCACCGCCTGTGCCGCCGCCGCCTGTCCCGGTCCCACCGCATTGCCCGCAGATGCTGGTCGCTTGGTTGATGCATTGCTGATCC
Organism: uncultured delta proteobacterium; assembly: GCA_903892415.1. Lineage (GTDB taxonomy): Bacteria > Myxococcota_A > Polyangia > Polyangiales > Polyangiaceae > Xiheicaenibacterium. Next base: position 34,374 of record CAITIQ010000669.1, read on the forward strand.
CACGCGTTGGAACAGCAGAAGCCGTCTTGAGCGCAAACATCCGCGGCGCAGCTGTCACAGGATCCATCGAGTGCGGTACCTGCGGTGCAGACGTCGTGATCGCAGGAGCCAGTCCCGCCTCCGCCTCCGCCTCCACCTCCCGTCGTAGTTCCACACTCGTAGATGATCCCCGGGCACGGGGCGCACACGCCGTAATCCCCAGCGACCGTGGAGCAATACATCTGCACGGCGTGCTCGTTGGGGCCGAATACCTGGTCGAGCAGGAAGGCGGCGGCCAAGCTGCCGATCGGGCCGAAGGCCTCGCCTGCCACCTCGTCGATGTTGATCGGCGCACAGTCCGAATCCACTCGACACGGCACGCACACTCCGCACGAGTTGTTGGCCACCTCGACCGAGGCGCACACATTCATGCCGTATTCGATGTTGGCATCGCCGATGTCGTTGATGCCTGTGATATCGCGAAGCAGCTCACCGACGTTGAAGGTGATGCCAACGCCGGAACAATCTCCGTCGTTCGAGCAGAGGTTGGTCACTTGGTCGAAGGGCTCGGGCAAAACGGCAACGCCCTGACCGAGATCCGAGCAACCGTTGGCCGAGACGCCACACTGACCAACGCTGCTGTTGATCGGCTTGTGGCACACGCCGTTGTCAGCGCCGCAGCCATCGCAATCCGCGTTGGTCGAGCAGGTTCCGTCGCCGTCGGTGCCGCAAACATCCTCGCACACGCCCTGTTCCGAGCACCTCAAGCCCGCCGGGCAGGCGTAGGTCGCCGAGCATTCGGAGCAGATGCCGTGATTGCAAGCGCGTGCTGGCGCTGCATCCGAACCGCACTGCGCGCAGTCGTTGTCCACCGAACAGTCGGTCGGGCATTCGGCGGAGCACTCGCTGTGGATGCAGATGTCGGTGGATTGACAGGCGCTGGTATCGCTCGACGTGCAGGCAACGCAAGTGGACGAGACCGGGTCGCAAATCTGATGCATCGGGTCGCAGGCAGCGCAGTCACCGTTTTGCGCGCAGCTGATCTGCGGAACACCGTGATCGTCGGTGGGGCACTCGAGCCCGTCTTCAACGCAGTTGCCCCAGCTCGAACAGTATTGGCCGTCCGGGCAGCCGGTGCCTGTGTCGGCGTTGCAGGCCACGCAGCGATGCTCCGCTTCCAAGCAGGTGTTTCGCCCATCCGAGCACGAGCCACACTCTGCGTCGCTGTTGCAGTTGTGCAGCAAGCAGATGCCATCTTCATTCCCCTGCGGTCCATTGCCCGAACTGGACGTGGTGCCACTGCCGTCGGTCAGAGTGTCGGTGGTGGCACAGCCAGCTCCCACCATCACGAGGGTCAATCCGCCAAGCGCGCGCAGGAAAGAAAGAGCCATGTCACCAGCTAAGCATGATGCAGACCAACGCGGGTAGCGGTCTGCGTGTCCTACATCAGCACCAAATACCAGGGACAAAGCTATCTGCATCCTGCAGCGTGGGACATTGGCCGTCCATGCGCAGCCTAGCTTGGACAATTTGTGATCCAGTGACGATGACTACGTTGAGCGACCTGTACGAAACTTTCCCGACGACCACTGAAAGAGCTACGCGCAAGGGATGCAGCACCCCCGCAAGAGTTCCCTTGGCATTGCCACCCTGCCAGCTCGACTTCGCGACACCACGCTGGGCGATGTACTTGGGAATCTGCATCGCTCGGGAGCGAGCGGCGTGCTCGAGATTCAAGCGATCGATGGGAGCAGCGCGCGCATCCTGGTGTTGAACGGTTCGCCCGTGATGGTCCTCGGCGAGGACGAAGAACGCTTGGGCGGCCTGCTCGGAAGCGCCCGGATCGAAGAGGCAGCGCAGTTGCAGAGTGAGGGAGATCCGCGCCTGTTTGGCGAGATTCTCGAAGACCTCGGCGCTGACAAGCAGGCGGTAGAGGCTGCCTTACGTCAGCAGACCAAGGTCCGTTTGGAAGCGCTCTTTGCGCTGCGAGATGGGACCATTCGCTTTCGTACGGCCATGCTCGAAAGCGAGAAACTGCGACGGTGGTTTCGAGCTGGACCGCGTGGCACACGCATGACCCCGCGCGAGTTTCTCGAAGGACGCCCGCGCGCACGAGTGCGCGCCACCGAAGAGGGCAGCGCCCCAAACTCCGGTGAGATCGAACATGAGCGACGTCGCGCGCTCTCGAGCCTGGGGCTCACGAGCGATGCGGACCTGCTGGCGATCAAGAGCGCCTTTCGCAAAGCCGTAGCGGCCTTGCACCCCGACCATGCCAACTCGGACGCCGAGCGGGCGCAACGCACCGAGCGCGTTGCACGCCTCTCGGCCGCTTATCACAAGCTCACGCAATAGGCCGATTCGGTCTCACTCGAGGCCTTCTTTGCGCAAGACCTCGGAGACGACGTAGGCCGCAACCTTCGACGGGAGGGTGCCGGGACCAAACCCTGCGTCAAAGCCGAGCTCACGCGCGAGCTTGTTATCGATGCGCGGGCCTCCGAAGAGCAGCAGTACTCTTTCGCGAAAGCCGCGCTTCTCCACCATCTCCACGAGCGCGCGACCGTTTTCCTTGTGGCAGTCGCGCTGGGTGATGATCTGCGAGACGAGCACAGCGTCTGCTCCCAGCGCGAGGACGCGCTCCACGAGCTCCTCGTTCTCGACTTGAGCACCCAGATTATGGGCGTCGAAAGACTTGTAGCTCTCGAGCCCCTTGTCCCCGCGATAGCCCTTGTAGTTGATGATGGCGTCGATACCGACGGTGTGAGCGTCACTCCCGGTGCAAGCTCCTACCACCACAATCTTGCGGCCGAGTTTCTTGGCGGAGGCCTCGATGTCCTCACGACTCAGCTCTTTGGCGCTCAGCTCTTCGACGTGAATCGCGTCCACGTCCACTGAGTGCTGGGAGTGACCGTAGGCTACGAAGTAGCTGTGTTCGGGGGAGGCCTGCTCCATCGTCACGACCAGCGGGTTCAATAGACCGTGGGCCTCAGCGAAGCGCTTGGCGGCCTCGCGTGCGCGGTCTCCGGGGAGAATGGCCAGCGTGAAGGAGAGCTGCACCATGCCGTCCCCTTCGCGGTCTCCGTAGGCGCGCAGCACCCGACCGCCTGTTTTTGAGCGCAGCATCAGACCGTCTCCTTTCCTTCAAGCACGCTGAGCAGCGGGTTCAAGTAGGCCGCGTCCCGCTTGACCACACCAGCGAAGCCTTTCCCACCCGTCCGCGTGCGCTTGATGTCGGCAAAGACGCCCACACCGATGGCATCCCAAATCGATCGCGCGTGCACGTCCTCCAGCAGAGTGTGGGCCTCGTGAAGGATGGTTTTGGCACGCTCCGAGACGATACCCCCCGGCTTCCACTCGATCTCGTCGGAGAGATGCTTCGCCGTGTTGAAGATGTACTTGGCGCTCTTCAGAGACAAATAGCGGTCCATCAACAATGGAGTGTGAATGGCCTCGCTGAACATTCCCAAGAGCTCGATCGACTGGTTGGTCATCACGCCCACGAGGTTGAACATCGCGTCATGTACGTGGCTGTGAAAGATGTCCCCAGTCTTGAACTTTGTCGGCGGCATCCACTTGATTGGATGCTTATCGAAGATTTGACGGATCAGCTGTGCCTGCGCGACCTCGAGCAAGAAGCTGTCTTCGAGCCATGGATCGATTTCGTAAGCGTGACCGAGCCCCATTTTTTCGGGCAGGACGCCGGCGTTGTGCGCAAACGCCTCATTGATGAACTGTGACGCCAGAACCGTGTGCGCGCGTTCGACGGCGTCGGCTGTGGTCAGGTAGTTGTCTTCACCGGTGTTGATGATGATGCCGCTGCGAGCGATCAACCGGCGGGAGAAGTACTGATCAATGAAGGTCCGCGTCATGTTGATGTCGCGAAAGAGGATGCCGTACATCGCGTCGTTGAGCAGCATGTCGAGCCGCTCGACTGCCGCCATCCAAGCGATCTCGCTCATGGCGAGCCCGCTCGAATAGTTGGTTTGCATCACGTAGCGATTGAGGTCGACCGAGATCTGATCGAGCGCGGTGCGGATGATTTGGAAGTTCGCCTGCGTTGCGAACGTCCCACCAAACCCCTCGGTGGTGGGACCTTCTGGAACGTAGTCCAGAAGGGATTGGGCTGTTGCACGGATGACCGCGACGATGTCTGCACCGGCAAACGCAGCGGCTTTAGCCTGCGTTGCGTCGTCGTAGATGTTGCCCGTCGCAACGATCACATACTTCATCGGGCCGGTGTCTGGCTTGTGCTCGTGGGTGCGGGTCTTGAGCCCCTCACGCTCGTAGCGCGCCACATCGATGCGCTCGAGCGCCGCCTTGGTATGAGGGCGCAAAGCGATGGCAGCCTCCTCCAAGGATGGACCGTCATTGGGAGTGGGTAGCTTCTCGCCAAACGCCAGGGACTCTGCGGCCTCTTGCACCGAGCTGGCTCCCCGGTGAAGCGCGGCCCCGAGGAAGTAGGCCGCTCCAAGGCCGGTCAGTCCGCGCTTGTGGATGTTGTCCACCACAGCGTTCGAAAGCGGAGTGCCGTTGGGATCGGCGCCCTCGGTTCCGTAGGCGCGCAGAACTGTGCGCTCGACGCCGACAGTGGTGTGCGTGTCGATCGTGGCTTGCACGTCTTTGGCGATGTCTGCAGCAAGCTCGCGGCAACGAGCGACGGTCTGGGTATCAACGGGAACGCGGGCCATCGGGATCTACTTCTTTGTCGGGGAAGGCGTGGCAAGTGGTTTCGCCGAGGGAGCAGCAGCGCTCGCCGCAGGAGTGGTGGGCGTGGGTGCCGCAGACGCGCTGGGTGGTGCTGACGCAGCAGGGTTTGCAGAGGCGTCAGGGGCGGTACTGGACGGCACGGGAGCCGGATCGATCGCATCGGCGTCGGGCCCACGCGGCACATTGACCGTTTTGCCGATCACCTTGGGATTGAAGGCTTGCGTGCCCCAACCACCTTCGTGACAGCTTTTGCACATCAGCTTTCCACCGTCTGCGAGTTCAAACTGACGGGTCATTACCGTGGTCATCCACTCCACCGTGAAGGCAAGGTCTCGAGGTGAGCCGAGGAACTTTGCAGCTGGCTTGCCGTTCTTGTCGAGGTGGCAACTCTTGCACTTCATCGGCTCGCCGTCTTTGCGCCGCAGTCCGGTCATGAGCGAATGGTGCATCCACAAGGCCTTCTCCTTGTTCTCGGTCATATCCGAGTAGATGAAGGCATCTTCCTTCTGCGGATCCGGCACGTGGCAGTGCTGGCATTTCACGTCGAGCTGGCGAGCCACGTCCGCCATGCGCAAGAACTGCTCCTGCTCGCAACGGACGCCCTTGAGTGGACCGAAGTATTCCCGCCAGGAAGGTTTGCTGCCCTCACACGGGTCAAAGTCCGACGCGGCCGCAACCTTCTTTTGTGGCGCCTTCGGCGGTGGCGGCTCAGTACAAGCCAACAGCACCGCGATGGCGGAGGAGAGCGCCAGCCCCCAGACGGGCCACAACGAGGATTTCATCGACATACGTGTTGCATGAAGGCCACATGCGGCGCGCAAGATCAAGCTTCATCGGGCTTGGGTATGACCTCCACCACCTCAGCCACGACGGTCCCCTGGGCGAAGTCGATCGCCAGCCGCTCTCCCGGCGCAAGCGCGGTAGCGTCGCGCACCAGGGTTCGGCCGGCACGCTTGCGCACTACTGCGTAGCCACGCGTGAGGACCGACAGAGGAGAAAGGGCCTCGAGCGCGGTAACCCGTCGCTCGACGGTGCTGCGTTCAACGTCGAGACGCGATCGGATGGCCTGATCCAAGCGCAACCGCAAGGTGCTTGGCATCGGCTTTGCGCGTTGCACCCGCATCTGCATCGCATGATTCATACGCTCGAGCTTCTGCCCAACGTCCAGCCGGAACGCCCGCAACACGCGCGTGGGATGTCGAGCGGACAATCGTCGCGATAGCTCCTGCATGTGCGTCTTCTGTTGACCAAGGCGGACCTTCTCCGCCAACTCCAACTCGCCGAAGAGCTCATCGGTGCGCTGCGAGGCGTCGCGCAGTTTGCGTTCCATCGAGCGGGTAAGTCGCTGGGCCGCCAGCTCCAGCTTGGTGGTTCGCGCGCGAGAATCTGCGACCACCAGCTCTGCGGCTTGAGAAGGAGTGGCCGCGCGAACATCCGCCGCAAGATCCACGAGCGTCGTATCCACCTCGTGACCAACCGCGCTGACGATGGGCACTGGCGACGCAACCACCGCGCGAACCAACTCTTCCTCATTGAAGGGGGCCAGATCGTCCTGAGAGCCCCCACCGCGCCCGAGGATGACCACGTCAACCTCCGGATGGCGCAACAACTTGCTGAGAGCGCGCACCAAAGCCGCTGCTGCCCCGGCCCCTTGAACGGGCGCGGGCGAAAGTAGAATCCGCGCTGGTCCGCGTTCAAACGCAACCTTGACGATGTCATGCAACGCCGCGCCTTGGCCGCTCGTGACCACGCCGATCACCCGCGGATCGCTGGGGAGACGACGCTTGCGTGACGGGGCAAACAACCCCTCTGCGAGAAGCTTCGCCTTCAACTTCTCCAGCTGTTCCAGCAGCGCCCCCCGGCCCGCTGCCCGAACGCTCTCGACCACGAACTGCACGCGCCCACGTGGCGCCCAGAAGGTGATGCGACCGCTCACGATCACCTTGGCGCCTTCTACGATCAATCGACGAGAACGCACCGGCCCGCTGCGATAAAGCACGCAGTCGATCGAGCCTTCTTCCTGGTCGTCTCGCAACGCGAAATAGGCGTGCCCGCTCTCGGCCCCTTTGAGCCCGGTCACGTCACCGCATACCTCGATGCCGGCCGTCTTCTTCTCCAGGTGGTTGCGCAGCGCTCGCCCAAGCTCGCTCACCGAGTAGATGCGTTTTGGGGGGCTCGCTTCAGCGTCCGTCACAACACCATCATCTACCGCATCTCCGACGCAGAAGTTTGAAGTTCAGTGCGCAGTCTCGGAGGAGCCACGTTTGGCACGAGGTGCCTTATCGAGCGCGGAACGCATCGGCAAGACGAAGAGCCCCTCGAGCGCAACACGCTGAAAAAGTGGAGGAGGCTCGGTCAACGCGCCGCCGAGGAGCCGGGCCTGTTCGCGCAGGTCTACGTCGGCGTCGAGCGAAGAGTCGCGCACGTCGGAATCGAAGAAGGCTGGAGGAAGCAGCGACACGAACACCACTTCGACGGCATCCTGCCGCACCCAAGTTCCTTGGTAGTAGGTGACGGCGTTGCCAAAAATCTCCTGAAAATGAATGGGCCGCCACTCGAGCGGCCGATGCAAATCCAGACGATGGCCACGAACCACGAGCGCATCATCGTCAACAAGCAGTGGACGACCAGCTTGGTCGGAAAGGACCATTCTTCCAACACACGTCGGGTCCCGACCGAGCAGCCGAGCGAGCAGCTCACGAAACGCGTGTGGTTCCACCACGACCGAACGACCGTCAGGCCCAGCCGCAAACAGCGCGTTGTCCTCGGAGCTAAGCAAGGCAGCGCGCACGAACAATTCCTCGAGCTCGTGCCTCTGGTCGGGTGCAACATTGGTCGCCACGGGCATCGTCCCGGCGGGCGTAGTGACCAAGGCGACCAAACGCTCGCGACTCCGGTTGGTGAGTAGGATCACCCCGAAACGGTCTTCGAGTCCGAGTTCACACAACGACTCCACGATAGCGCTCGGCCGAGGTGGCTCTCGTCGCTCGAGCGTCAGACTGTTCTCCTCGAGCACGAGGGCGCGGGCCTTCACCAGCTTGCGGGGCGCTCGACGGTGCTGCCGGAGCGCCACGAGAGCAATGCCGCTCAACACGCCGAGCGAGAGCCCCAAGGCCAAAAGACGAACGAAGACGGCACCGAACGAGTTCGCTTGCGGCAACGTGAGAGCGCAGATCAAACCGACCCCAGCCGTGATCGCGCCGGCCACCCAAAGACGTATCGCGTGTCCGGAAGCGCCACGAGGAGCGAGCCGCTCGACGACGTCGAAGCTGATGCGATCGCGGTCGAGACTGAAGGGCGCCGCCTCGGAGGCCGACGTCTCGTCAACAACCGCTGTCGAACGCGAGCGAGCCGCAGCCGTTCCGTCCGCGTCCCCCGCTTCCTTACGCACTGTCACGCTGTCGGCCATCCAACCTCCGAGGGCCAGGCGAGAGCGTAGCACCCTATCGGCGATTGGGAAGACTAGGCCTCCAAGCGCTCGCATGCCACCTGAACGGCCATTCCACCGAAGGTGGATTCAGCAATAAGAGTGACTCGTGCCCAGTCCCGGACAAGCGGCCGACGGCCCGCCTGGCCGAGTCTTTCGGGTCAGGACCCGAGGGTGCGCGCGCGGTGGTGGTGAACCCAGGGCGATACGGCCGTTGCGGAAGCATCGAAGCCGAACTTTGGCTCGCGCGACTCGTGGTGAACGGCCAGCGCAATGGCCGCGGCGATGCGCTCCTCATCATGCGAATCGAGATTGGCGTAGCCGAGCAGCTCAGCGCGGAAGCGGTCGATGAAACCGGTGTCGTATTTACCCTTCTGGAACTCAGGGTGGTCGAGCAGCTTTTGGTGAAACGCCAAGTTGGTGCGGATGCCCGTGACGACGTACTCCGAAAGCGCGCGCCGCATCCGTCGCAGGGCCTGCTCGCGAGTGGGCCCCCATACGCTGAGCTTCGCGATTTGCGGGTCGTAATGGCTCGGAACCTCCGCCCCAGCGTAGTAGCCGCCATCATCGCGTACCCATGCACCGTTCGGCGAACGCAGCGCCTCGATCGTCCCTGGGCTAGGTAGAAAGCCGGTTTGAGGGTCTTCGGCGTAGACGCGGCACTCGATCGCAGCGCCGCGTCGAGTGATGTCTTCCTGGCGGTAGCCTCGATTCTCACCTGCTGCCACGAGCACCATTTCACGGACCAGGTCCACGCCGGTAATCCACTCGGTGATGGGATGTTCGACCTGTAGGCGGGTGTTCATCTCGAGGAAGTAGAAGCTCCCGTCTTCGCCCAGAAGGAACTCGAACGTGCCGGCGGAGAAATAGCCCACGGCCGCAGCTCCGCGCACGCTCACCTCCCCCATCTTTGCCACCAACTCAGGCGTTGCCACCGGGCACGGAGTCTCCTCCACCACCTTCTGATGGCGCCGCTGGATCGAGCAGTCTCGCTCGAAGAGATGGACGATGTTTCCGTGTTGATCACCCAGCACTTGGATCTCGACGTGCCGTGGATTGACGATGGCTTTCTCGATGTAGACCGTGCCGTTGCCGAACGATCGCAAGGCCTCGCTCTGGGCGCGTTCGAGGTTGTGCCCAAGCTCGGAAGCGTGGTGAACGAGGCGCATGCCTTTGCCACCTCCGCCCATCGCTGCTTTGAGCATGACCGGGTAGCCAACGCGCTCGGCTGTCGCGAGAGCCTCCTCGACCGTGTTGGCCGAACCTCCCGGTGTGATCGGAACCCCAGCGGCGGCCATCTTCTCTCGTGCGGCGGTCTTGGAGCCCATCGAGCGCATCGCCGAGGCCGGCGGCCCAATGAAGACGATACCGGCGTCATCGCACGCCTGTCTGAAGTCGGCGTTCTCGCTAAGGAAGCCGTAACCAGGGTGAATGGCGTCAGCACCACTGCGCTTCGCAGCATCGATTACTTTGTCGATGCGGAGGTAGCTCTCCGAGGCAGCAGCTGGCCCTAGCGGCATGGCCTGATCGGCCATACGGACGTGCAAGGCTGCGCGGTCGGCGTCGCTGTAAACCGCGACAGCGCCGATGCCCATCTCGTGCAGAGTGCGGATAATTCGCACGGCGATCTCGCCGCGATTCGCAATCAGGACTTTTCGAAACACCGTCATCTTCTACCAGAGCCGGACCGAGCGGTCAGCGCCCCTCTTTCGAGTGCTCAACCGCGAGCGGGCCACAAACGAAAGAAGCCCCGCTTGCGCGAGGCTTTTTTCGTTTGTGATGAGCAGCCTCACTCCGAGCGGAGTGAGGCCCTCGTCAGACGTCTACGATCAGTCGTAGATGCCCTTCATCGACGCGTCAGCCATGCGGAAGTCGTGCATCGTCTGACGGATGTAAGCCGGCAGCGGGATGTACTTCTCGAAGGCCACGCAAGCGAGGTTCGAAGAGCAGGTGCAACCGCTGTTGTCAGCTGCGCTGCAGGTCGGGTTGGGCGAGGTGCTGGAGACGTTCACGTCGAACAGCACCTGCGACTTGCCGTTCTCGATGACCGGGATGTACCAAGTCGTGCCAGCAGCGCTGGTGAACTCGGTGGTCTCGTAGGCGTCCTTCAGCATGTTGTTGGCGTACTCGAGGACGCGAGCGCCGATACCACGTTGAACGGTGCGGCCGTGGATGACCTCGGTGCCGTAGGTGCGGGCAACGTAGATCGGACCATCGGGGATGTGCAGTTCGATGCGGTTCTCGAAGCCGGGGTCGGTGTCAGCACCGATTTCCCAGATACCCATCATGTTGATCCAGTTTCGCTTCTGGTTCTCGGGGAGATACAGGAGCGTCTGGGCGACGAGCCAGGTCCACTGCTCCCAGCTAACCTGGGGGTCAACCGCGAGGGTGGTGGTCGGAGCGTCGGGGTTGTCGAGAGCGACGATCGCAGTCGGCTCGAGGTTGCCGTCGGACTCACAGATGGTGCCTTCGGGGCAACCGTACTGCGAGCAGAGCAGCTGATTTTCGCCGGGGAAGCAGATCGAGACTTCGGGGGTGAACCAGGTGGTCCAGCCGATGCCACCAACCGGATACTCTTCGCTGTCCACAACGGGGCCAGCGTTGGCGCCGCCCGTCGAGGCAACGCGGGTGCCCTTGATCCAGTCATCACCGGTGAGGTTGTTTGCGAGGAAGCGACGGTAGCCATCCGGGAAGAGGTCGGCCATCGAGACTGCGCGGTAACGCGGATCGGTGAAGTCACCGAGCGAGTCACTGATGAAGTTATCGACCGACTCCGTGAGGAGGTACGGGGCGTACACCTTGTCGTAGTAGGAGCCTGCGTTGATGGTGTAGTCCGAGTCGAAGTCGCCTTGGCCTGAGCCGAGACGGTTCTCGACGACCTTACCGCCGAACGAGACCATGTCGTAGACGCCGGTCGCGCCGTTGAAGATGCTCACGTTGAGGCCGGTGGGAGCGCCGTTGTAGGCGTTCTCATCGGTCGAACGAAGGATGCGATCCTCTTCGGCGATCGAGCACATTGCGCCGGTGAGCGCGTTGCCGATCTTGCAACCAACCTGGTGTCCACCGGGCTGCGGCCGCTGGAACTGGTGGGTGAAGTGATCGAACGCGAGGCCGGAGGCGAGCACGTTCTCGGGGAAGAAGAAGTTGAAGAGACCAGCGCCTGCGCCTGCGTCGAAGTCGAGGCCGGAGGTCAGCATGATTTCGCGGTAGATGTTGGCGATGAGTCCGAGACCCTTCGCTGCATCGCGCATCTTCTCGTTGTAACGACCGAGCGTACGACCCGAAGCGCTGCGAACGCTGAAGGAGGTGCGACCGCGACGGTAGTTGTCGAAGATGTGGTTCACTTCTTGGGTCGTGATCAAGAAGTTGAAGAGCTCGTAGGGATCCGCGCCGTTGTCGTGGCGGAAGACTGCGAGGTTGCCGGTGTCAGCCCAACGGTCCGTTGCGAAGCCGTAGGGAGCGCGAATACGGTTCTGACGATCCACAGCGGGGCCGCCGCGATAGAAGGCACCAGCTTCGCCGCTCGTGGGCATGCGAAGTGAGTCGTAGGGAACGTAGTCAACCGGCACCGTGTCACAGCGGGTGGCCTTGCCATCCTGCGTGACAATCAGACCGTCGATCAGGGAGTCCCACTCGCCGTTCTTGCTGGTGTCCCAGTGGCGCGGCTTGAAGTCGTCAACGTTGACCTCTTGGCAATTGGAGATGAGGCCCATCTCGTCTTGCAGCTTCGAGTAGTGGATGGGGTTGCCACCGTTGCGAACCCAGGAGTAACCGAGGATGCCGCCAAAGTCGTCCATGACTCCGAACAGCGTGTCGGCGTTGCGGCCATCAGCGAGGTTGTCCTCACCTTGTTGAACCGCAATGGTCTGACCGTAGAACATGCGTGCGGCGGCGAAGTCGTATGCGCCGAGGCCGATCATGTCTTGTGCGAGTTCACCGGCGTAATCCATGACGGAGGACTGCTGGAACATGTACAGCAGGTTGTCCGTCTCGGTCTCGGTCGGCGGGTCGAAGTAGCGGGGACCAATGCAATCCTCGCCGTCGTCGCTCACGTTGATGCAGGTGCTGTCGACCGTGCCGTCCTTCGTGCGGAGCTGCCAGTACTGCGGGCGGTAACCCCAAGCAAAGGACGAGCTGACGAAGTTGTGGCGGTGACCGATGGAGTGACCCATCTCGTGGATGATGACGCCGTACTGGTACTTCTGAGCGAGGTACGTGCGAATTGCCTCGGCGTGCGCGAGTTGCTCGTCCTTGGTGGCAGCGCCCCAGGGACCGAACTTGCGCTCCATCACGTTCGCCATCTTGGTGTACGTGTGGGGCGTCGGCGACGACATGATTGCCTCGGAGTCGAGGATGCAGGCGCCGCGCGCGGCGAGAGCGTTCTCTCGTGCGTTGCGAAGGTCACGGCGGAGCGACGGGTTCAGGCTGCGCAGCACAGATGCGGTTGCAGCGCCAGCGCTGACACCGTTGCCCGCGACGAGCGAGGACTGCGCTGCTCCGATGTCAGCCTGGCTGAGCCCGGCCATCTTCATCATTGCAGGGGTGATGAGCGAAGCTTCCGTCGGCGTGTCGAGGGCAGCCGTGCGGCGAGCCTCCACGTACGGACGGTTGACCGACTGCACGCTTGCGTCGGAGCGAATGGCGTTGAGGCCCTTCTCAGCCATGATCTTCTTGTGGAAGGTCTTCATCTCCTCGGTGACTTCGGGGAGTGCGGCTGCGTCGGCGCGCGGTGAGCCATTCTCGAGCGAGCGACCGTCGAACACGGCCGTCTGGCGACGAGTGACGGTCTCACGGTCTTGCGTACCGAGACCCTTGCTTGCACCAGCAGCGCTGGCCCAATCACGGATGTAGGTGCCTTCGGTGATCTCGTCCGTGGAGATCTCACCCTTGATGTAGCGCATCGTGTCCACGTGACCCTGGCTTGCCAGGTCGTTCACGTGTGACCAGATGTTGATCGAGGCGTGGATCTTCTCGCCCGTTCGCGGGTCGTCAGCGTCCACCATGATGCCCCACGGAGACGGAGTCTGCGGGGTCTTGATCGTGTTGACTTGGTGATAGCGAAGATCGCCGATGCGCACGGTGAAGCCGTTGTCACAGGCCTCGAGCACCTTGTCGTCGACAGCACCCGGGTCGTCGTAGCGAGCAACCCAGTTAGCATCACACATCGCCGCGGTCACACCCTCGGGCAGCACCTTGCGCGTGTCCTCGGCCTTGCCGGCGTCGGTCTTGAAGCGCTGGATGTCCTTGATGCATTCCGGTGAGTCCGTCGCCTCGACGGGGCTGTGACAGAGCGTCGCCATCTCATCCATCTTGGCGATGGAGATGACGCCGGCGCTGTAGCCACGCTTGGCTCCGAGGCTGTCCGCCTGCTTGTTGCAGAAGGAGAGGCGGTCTTCTGACCAGGGGGCAGCGCCGCCTGCGTCTTCGGCCCACACACCGATGGCGGCGCGACAATCGTCAACGTCGCGAGCGAGGGCGATTGCGTCCTCGTTCTCGTCCTGCTGACCGTAGTAAACCGGGAAGTCCGACCAGCACTTCGATTGCGCGTCGGCAACCGCGGTGCCCTTCAGCGTCTCCACGTTCATGCATTCGCCGTACTGAGCGGTACGAACGGAAGCGCGCATGGCAACGTCCCACTCGTTCGTGGCCCACTCGGTGCCCTCGAAGTAGTTCGGTGCGGAGCCCTTGGTGTAGTGCCAAACGATCGGCTTCTGCGTGCGCTTGACGTACGGCAAGGTGCACTTCTGCGAGAACTGATCGCACTGTGAACCAGCGCCTGCTGCTTCACACTCGTCAGCGGTTCCGTTCGGAGCATTTTCGCCAGCGGCGCAGGCTCCAACTTCAGTTCCGCAATCGCGGGTGGGCTCAAGCCCAGCCGGGGTCTTGTCGGAGGTGTAGCAAGGCAGTTCGCACTGTCCGGGGAAGTCAGCGCTCTCAACCCAGCCGGCCGGGCATTCCCCAGCTTGCTCTTGGTATGCGTGGTGCTTTTCCCAGATGTTGTAGCGGGCTGCGAAGCGGCGCCACTGCTTGTCCACGATGCCGTAGTTTCGGGCGTAGCCGAAACGCTCACCGTAGAAGATACCGAAGGCGTCGAACTTCTGGCCGGTCCAGTCGGCCGGCTCGTAGTCGCTGGCCTCAACACGACGGAAACCCATGCGCAGCGTGAGTTCGGTCGGGTTGCAGTTACCGGACGGATTGCTGCCGCCGAGGATGTCGTTCGGCAGGAAGCAAGCCGGGTAGGAGTCGATGCCCCAGCCCAGGTGCGAGAGGTCAATCTGGCCAGGCGTTGCGAGCGCCTTGGTGGTGACGTCGAAGTAGCCCTCGTCCAGAGCGAACTCGGGTGCATCCGGATCGTTCGGGTCGTTGACGTACCAGGAGAGCGGCTCGTAGGTGATACCGCCGAAGATGCCCATGAGCGACAGCGTGTCGAAGTCGTAGGCGTCTACGTTGAGGTTGCGAGACCAATCCACGCGCATGTGGGTCCGTTGGTCCCACGGGCGGTCCGAAGTGTTCTCGACGATGACGTTGCCTTCTTCGCCCGTGCTCGGGTTGTAGTCCCGGCGGATATCGAAGTGGCTGAGGATGGGGAACGCGTAGGCAAGTTGACCGTCGACGCTGCTTGCGCCGTCGCCCTTGCCGTCTGCTCCGTCGATGCGGTTGTAGACAATGCGGCCAAGGAGGAAGTCCTCGGTCACCTGCCACTTAATGACCGTCGGGTTCTGCGCGTAGGTCGAGGTGAAAAGACCGTCCTGCGAAGCACCGTAGGCGACGTCGGTGACGACCACGCGAGCATAGAAGCTCGGGTCATCAGCGGTGCCTTGGAAGTCCTCGCCTACGAAGAACGACTTTGGCATTTGGTTCGGTTGAGTCCGGATAATGGGGGCACGCTCTTCCGCGCATCCCCAGGATCCTCCGGCAGCGAGGCCTAACATGCCTACGCTGACCGCCCGCATCCACATTCTCATCGGCTTGTCCTCCTTGATACATCCAGAGCTCGGCACCCCGAGCTCAAGTCAAAATCCTGCATAAAAACTACGTAAACTTGTTTGCCGCCTCAGGGTCTGGGCTGGGAGGTCATGGCCTCCCGGAACAATCTGCGGCGTTCGCTTGCTAACGGTCTCGGTTGGGAAATTTGCCCCACCCACAAGGGGCTGTGCGACGGACACAAAGGTCCTCGGAGCGGGAAGCAGGGTTCATGCCTAGGGCGTAGCGGGCGGCTCGTGCGGTTAAAACTCTCGATTGATCAAAGCCTTAGCTACTTGGCCGTGCTCAACTCGGGTCTTTGCGCTCGGGGCGTCCTCCTTTGCCGTTAGGTTCCTTACTCCTTTCCACCCGGGGGCGGTTGCACCACCCCGCTCGGGTACTCGGACCCGAGCAGCGGCTCGTAACACACACGACACTCGGTTGGAATGACCCGGTTTCGTGGTTGATCGAGGTAAGTGGATCATTATTGATCCATTTCACCTCAAGCTGTCCGCAGTTTCTGGTTCAGTAGTTGGTTGAACAAGGTACGGTCGCCTCGTGCGCGTGTTTCACGACCTTTCAAACCTCTTCGACCTGGCCGTCTCTCGCTCGAGAGGCGTAGCCGTCCTCGGTTCCGTGTTGCTAGCAACGTCAGCGTTCGGACCGTTGTTGCTGACGGGCTGCCCTGCGAACTCTTGCTTCCTGCAGATTTGCGAAGGCAAGAACTGCAAGTGCTCCATCTCCTCCTGTCAGGACGGCGCCGACTACAACCTCAAGCGAAGACGCTGTGTGTGTTCTCCAGGGCACTACGACGTAGCCGGACAATGTCTCACCCAAGCGGATGCCAACGAGTATTGCGGCAAGGGCTTTGGTTGGGTGATTCAGCCAGGGCAAACGCGCGGCGGCTGCGTGAAGCTCCAGTGTCGCCCAGGGGACAACCTGGATGAGACCACTGGCCTTTGCCTTCCGAAGGATCAGGTGGCCGCCCAAACGGGCGTCCAACTCGGAGCCGGCCAAAAGTTGGGCTGTCAGCCCCCCGAGGTCCTTGTCGTGAGTCAAGGTCAGGGTGCTTGCGTTCCCGCCGCTCAATCGTGCGCAAAGGACGAGGTATGGAACGGCACCGTCTGCGCGAAGGGCGGTGAGTGCGCGACGGGCGAGCAATTTGATCCGGCGTACAACCGCTGTGTGCCTTACGCGAGCGGTGGCGGTGGCAACGAGTACACCGTCAATGTCCAGCAGTGGGCTTTCTCGACCTACGGGCCCCCCAACGGGCCAGGCGCTCCAGGCTTCTGTTCATCCATCGCAAAAAAACCAATCGCCTTCGGCGTCAGCAACGGCGCAGGTTCGCTCGTGCGCGTGACGGTGAATCTCAGCTTCCCTGGCGGTGAAGTGGCCAAGGGCATCGCCTCGAGCGTGGCGGTCTATGACACCAGTGGAAACGCGGTGCCGCCGGCTGGTGCTGCAGAAGCGCAAGCCAGCGTGGTGTCGCTGTTCTCTCCCTTGGTCGCGGGCGGAGGTCGTGCGAGCAGTGAGACTGCAACGACGACCGTCAAGTGTTCGGTGATCAACGGCAGCAAGCCGACGAGCGTTCCTGAGGTCGTTGGCGGCTTCTGATCGGCTGCTCTCGCAAACGGCTTACGGCTGGCGTTTCAACGTCGTTCTTCCTCGGCCTGCGACTGACCCTCGCAGGCTTTGGCATTTCACGACCTTGCCGTCCTTCACCACAGCCATGCTTGGCGAGAAGGTTGCGCGCGCGAAGTCGACTCGGAGGGCTTCGCCGTCAAGCGTCGCGAGCAGCGGCTTTCCTTCAACCTCCGTCCAGATCTCTTGGCAAGTCGTGCGCGCCTTGGGGTCGAAAGGCTCTTTGAAGAAGGGCCGCATGGTTTCCTCGACTTTGAACGTTCCTGCAGGAGACCCAACCCTAAGCGTGAAGCGAGCCTCGCCCTCCGCGTATTCGACCGGAGCAAACTGCGCCGGGTCCACCACGCGAAACTCCACCGTATCCCCAACGCGCACTGCGTCGAAGTCGGTCCCTCCTTCGCTCTTCCATCGTCCAACGAGCGTCGCCATTGGGTCCGGCGCACGGACGCTCGTGCCCGCCGCCGTCGTCGTTGAAGCGGTCGCCTCGGCTGCCTCAGAAGAGGCGGTTGTCTCGGCGTCGACGATGCTGCTCGCTTGTGACTTTGGTTTCGGCTTCGAATCGGATGCTCGCAGCAAGAAGTATCCACCAGCAGCGGCGGCGAGCACGAGACCGACGACGATCGCGAGCTTCGGGAGCTTGCTGCTGCCCTCGACTTCAGGGTTGGTTTGCGCTGCGGATGAGGGGCGTTCGAGCTCGAGTGACTTCGGACCTTTGCCGTTCACCAGATCGGGCTTCGGCGCTGGCGGCTTCGACGCGAGGCTGGCTTCAACTGGCTTGGCCGTCTCATCGCTATGGGTTGGTTCGGGAGCCGGCAGGGAGGGCAAAATGCGGGTTGCTCCAGCGGCAGGACGCATGCCGCTCCCCATCTCCCGGTCGATGTCGGCCAGGAACTCTTCACAGCTGTGATAGCGATCTTCCCGCTTCTTTGCGCAAGCGCGCGCGAGGATTCGATCGACCCAAGCGGGCGCGTCTTTGCGTCTGTCGAGCACGCGCGGCAGCGGCTCCTCAACGTGCAGCCGCATGATCTCGTAGCTCGACTCGGCTTGGAACGGCACGCTACCGGTCAGCAACTCGAACAGCAGAATGCCGAGTGCATAAACGTCGAGTCGCTTGTCGAGGTCGCGTCGTCCCTGAACCTGCTCGGGCGACATATACCAGAGGGAGCCGATAACCCCCTTGGTGTTGCCCTGTCCAACGCGAGCTTGTTCCTCGGGCTTTGCAATGCCGAAGTCTGTCACCTTCGCGACGCCATCCTTGCGGCGCACTAAAACATTCGCGGGCTTGAGGTCGCGATGAATCACCCCCTCGCGATGAGCGGCCGCAACGCCGTCCAAGATCTGCCGAAAGATGTCCATCGCAACGGTGAAGGAAACGAAGTGATTCTCACCTCGATAGCGCTTGATCGTCTTGTCGAGGCTCTCCCCATCGATGTACTGCATGGCGAGCCACAACCCCGTGTGGTCCGCGACGATCGCGTTGAGATGCACGACGTTCGGATGGTCGATTCTCGCGAGCGTGCGGCCTTCGGCCAAGGTTCGCTCCCGCACGTCTTTGCGGTGTGAAAGCTCGGGCCGCATAGCCTTCAGCACGATCTGAATTCCCGAGTGGATGTCCTCGGCGAGGTAAACGATGCCCATCCCTCCTTCACCGAGGACGCGCACCAGCTTGTACTTGTTGTCGATGATCGAGCCGGCGGCCAACGGGTCTTGCTTGGCGACCGCGGCAGACTTTTCCGATACCAAAGGCCCGCTCGAAGGCTCCGTCTTTACGGCAGGCGCTACCTCGAAGGCCGCCGCCGCCGGTTCACCTGGCGATGTCTTCGCGACGCCAGCACCTAGCGGCTTTCCACAGCTCGTACACCAAGAAGAGCCAGCCTCGTTCGAGCCACCGCAGGCTGCGCACTTCATGAGCTTCGCTCGCTAGGTCCAGTGCCCCGCGCGAAGCGCCGCGGAGTCGATGTTCTTCACGTGAGGAGCGAGGGTTTCGCGGAAGGTGCGTTCGTCGTCATCGTCGAGAACGGCCTCACCAAATCCAGAGGCCACCTCCATCGACGCGGCCAAGATGCGCAGGAATTGCTGCAAGCTCGAAGCGCAAAGCGTGGGCTTGAGCTGCTCGGTGCCGGTCATGGCGGTGAAGACGGGACAGTCGCCCTCGGCGTCGAGCTTTGCGATGTCGATAAAGTAGGGATCACCGAGCAAGGCGCTCCTGCCGATGATGATCCAGCTCTTGCGCCACTCTGGTTTGGGTTGTCCGCCCTCCTCCGGTACCGCGTACCCGACCTGTTCCTCGAAGAGCTTGGACGCGGGAAACAGCCTCACACGCTCGATCGGGGTCACCGTCTCCACATCGACGGGATCAGCGGCGGCAAGCAGCGAGCGAAAGCGAGCAGGGATCTTGAGGGACTTCCTCAGCCGCTCGATCTCTTGGGGGTCCGCGGGCGCAAACGTCGCCGGGATCTTTCGTTGGGTAAAAGCTGCCTTTAGAGTCGCGACAGCTTCGGCAAGATCACTATCCACCGAAAAACCCTCACTGGTACAGAAGTGGACCGGTTCCATACCGGTCGAGGTCAGTGCGCCCGCCCCAAAAAGTCAGAGCAGCGCGGCCTTTGCTAGCATTGCTTACTGGTGGTTTCTACCTGGTTGCACCAAAATTGAAATCCCCGCGGCTCGGCCTGCCGTGGACTCAGTGCTTCCTGCTCTTCTTGTGGCGAGGGTTGTGGTCCTTCACAAGGGCGAGGTAGTCGATCGGAGTCGTAGGCAGTGGTTTATCAGCCGGGATCGGAATCTGGCGGATTTCATCAAGCATCGCCCTGAGATCTCCAGCAGCGGCAGAGGAGGGACGTGGCACGAGCTCCTCGAGTTCGGCGCCGAGCTCCTCCAATCGCAGACCGCGCAAATGCCCGCGGCGAGCTAAGTCTGCGTAGCTGCGCGATAGGCCCGCACGTTGAAAGTTGTGAACGATCACCAACTCACTGGCGACCGAGATGACTGCTTTGGCCGAAATCCTTCTGTCTTCAAAGAGGACGAACGCCGCCTGCAAGTAGTTGAAGAAGGGCACTACACGCGGGCCAAACATCGCAAAGTCCCCTGGCGAGCTTTGGCGTTCAAGGTGGATGAGAATGCGCTCGACGACAGGTCCCTTGGTCACGTACTGGGCAAAGCGCTGGGCGTCTCGAACGGTGTCCTCATAGGCGCCACCAATCGTAAGCACCTTGGCCAGCACGTCGTCGCTCACGTGACCTTCGCAGATGTCTGCATAAAGCGAGTAAACGAAGGCGTCGGCCTCCGCGTCGTCTCCCAGAAGTACCTCATGCAGCAGTGCGCCGTTCGGCGATTGATTCGCTAGCTCACAGCGACCGAGCAAAAGGGCCGGCAATTTGTAGCCGAGCTGCCCGCGTAACGCGCGAAACCGCAGCCGCAGTAGGTTCTGCAAGTTCGGCTTAAGACGAAGCGAGGCGTAGCGAACTCCGTCGAGTCGAAGCTTCTCCACGATGCGCGAACGAAGTTGCTCGGGACTGCCACTCAGGATGTGCGTCTCGACCCCAGCCTTCTGAAGTTGGCGCAAGAGCGCTGCCGCGCCTGGCACGGTACGTTTTTGGTCTGGCCGCTCGAGAGCCGTCCGCACCAGATCTTTGACTGTGTCGAAGTCCGTGCGCAGGTAGGTTTTATCCAGATCCCAGCGTGCGATCAGCGTTGGGAGCGACACGGCTTCGGCTGCGCCTACCAAGCTGGTGGGGTCCTTCAACGAACAGGTCTCCTCACGGTACAGCTCTCCTCACGGCAGAGCCCAGTCTCGCCTAGCCCGCTCGAGGGAATCGACGAGGTCGACCAACAGCTCGTCTTTCGCCAGTTGGATGGCCTCCTTCAGGTACTTCTTGGCTTCGCCGGGACGTTCGCGTTCACGAGCTGAAAGCGCGAGTGCACCGAGTACTTGCACTCGGTCCTGGCCGCTTGGGCCAGCCAAATCCAGCGCCTCGAGCAGCACGCCGTTCGCGTCCGCGTGGTTGCCAGCGCGAACCAACGCTTCGCCCAGCTTGCGCGAAAAAATCAACACGGCACGAACAGGATCGTCGATGTCGCCGCGGAATAGCTCACGGCGTGCGAGATCCAGTGCGCGACGCAGCGCGATCACGCTGCCACTGAGATCTCCGCGCGCCGAGGCGCGTGTCGCGATGGTCTCGAGCAGCATCAGCGCCTCAAAGGAATTTTGGGCGTGATAGGCGTGGAAGGCGAGAACCTCGGGAGGAACGCGGCGCGTGTTGCCATTCTTATCAATACCGGCCTTCTCGTGCAGCTCACGCTTCACACCAGCAGGGATCGTCGCGAGCACGACCTCCCGGACCAACGGGTGAGCAACTCGCACTTTCATCGTGTGTACCTCGATGAAGCCAGCGGTCCGTAACTCGTCCATGGCGCCGTCGGGGTCGGCCACCGGCACGGTGGTCAGCAAGTGATCGGCCTCGGTCTCGTCACCCAGTACCGCCAAACCTTGCAACAGCCGCCGCGCATCGCTTTGAAGCCGCTCGAGCCGTTGGGCGACCAAATCGCCGAGTCGTGCCGCAGGCCCTTTGCCTCCCTCGATCGTGTAGCGAATGAGCTGCTCGACGTACATTGGGGAGACCGTTTTGGCCGTGGTGCCATCGTCAGCCTTGGGTGCCGGCGCGAATCCCCTGGCGAGTGAATGGGCCGCAGCGAGGGAGATGCCGGTCAGCTGTCGTTCCGGGCCGCCCCAGCCCGAATCGAAATCAGGCAGGTGCGTGCCGAGTACCAACATTCCGACCAGCGGCGGTTCGTGAATCACGTCGATGAAGGCGTTGCGGCTTGCGCCATCGATCGCCTGCACGTCCTCCACGATCAGGATCACGCGGTTCTTTTGAGCGGCACGAGCACCTCTGGCCATCGCCCAGCGCAAGGCCTCTGCGGCAACGAAGCGTCGGTCGGTGAACGACATCTCGCTGCGCTCGACCTCCCAAGGCTGTGGCGTCGACTCGCGGGTGGGACCTTGCGGCGGCGGATGCCCGAAAATCTCCTCAAGTCCGCGTCTCGCTTCGGGCGTGGCTCCCGTCCACTCGGCCGCTGTTCCACCGTCTTCGGGCAGGGCCGCAAGGCCAACGATGGCTGCTCGCACTGCCCAATAGCCGACGTCGGCGGTCCACGGGTCGGGGCCCACTTCAACCACGAAGTCGTTGGAGGACATTGCGTTGGCTACGAACTGCCGAATCAGACGCGACTTGCCAACACCGTGATCGCCAACGAGCCGAGCTGTCGTTACCCAAGACCCGACCTCGAAGCGTGTCAGCTCGAGCCAATCGAGATCCTGCTCGCGGCCGGTGAAAGGGAGAGGGAGCTTTGGCAGCTGGGCCAGGCGGTTGGTGTCCGCGTTGCTCGTTACAGGGGCTGCGTGAGTGACCCGGCTCCCGCAATCCCCACAGAATTTTTGGCCTAACGGGACGTGGGCGCTGCAGGAGGTGCAGTTGGTGCCAGCCTCCATTGGGTCAACTTTGGAATCGCGAGTGTTGCTCCGCTCGGAGACCATCACCTCGCGCAGTGCTGCCGCAAACTCGTCGGCGGACTGGAAGCGGTCGTCGGGGTTCTTCGACAGCGCTTTGAGAGTGATTGCGACCAGCGCCGCGGGCGCTTCACGGTCGGGTGCTACGGAGGAGGGATGGGGCGGCGGCTGCGATAGGTGCATGAGCACCACCTGCGTCGGCGACTCGGCCTCGAACGGCAGCCTTCCGGTGATCAACTGGAACAAGATCACGCCACACGCGTAAAGGTCGCTACGACAATCGATCGGGTCGCCGCGACCTTGCTCGGGTGCCATGTAGTCGGGAGTGCCGCACACCAGTCCGGGGCTCGTGATGTTGGTGTTGGCCTCGCGCATTTTGGCCAACCCAAAGTCCACCACCTTGACGAAGTCACCGCCCGAGCGCATCGGCTCGAGCACGATGTTTTCGGGCTTCAGGTCGCGGTGAATGATGTCGAGATGATGCGCTTCCGCGAGCGCGGCGAGCACCTGAACCATCACGTCCACGATGCGAGGAAACGCGAGCAATCCCTCTTCATAGGTGACGCGCGCGAGGTCTCGGCCCCGCAAGAACTCCATCACCAGGTACAGCTGATTGCCGGTGCGACCGAAGTCGATCACACCCACGGAGTTGGGGTGGTTGAGTCGTGAGGCCGCGCGCGCCTCGGTGATGAAGCGAGCTGAAGCGCTGTCATCGCCTAGCAAGTGAGGGTGGATGATCTTGATCGCAACGGTGCGACTCAGCACCTTTTGCTCGGCGCGGTACACCCGGCCCATTCCGCCCACACCGACGAGTTCAAGCATGACGTAGCCACCGGGAAGGGTTGTCCCGATCAGCGAATCGTCAGACTTGCTCTGAAACTCCGAGACGGGAAAGCCGCAAACCGGGCAAAACTTGTGCGCCGCTTCACACGGATGCTCGCACTGGGGGCAAACGACCTCCGCCACGCAGGCACCGTACCATCGGTTCGAGCTGCGTGGGAGGCTTCTCTGTCGAGCTAACTCCTCGCGATACCTTCAGCAATCAGGGAGTCGATATCTGCCGCTGCAATGCCGGCTTCTGCCAGAACTGCTCGTGTATCGGCGCCTCGTCGCGGCGCCAGCGGGGCGGAGCGGGCACTCTCAGGGGATACCGGAGTCTTGAATTGCGGCACTGGCCCGTCCTTCGACTCCCGGAAGAACAGAATGTTGCGCGCTTGGATGTGGGCGTCTTGGGGCACCTCCTGCGGACTCAGCACCAACTCGAGCGGAAGGTCGTGAAGCCGCGCAAACTCCGTCCACTCCTCCGCCGACTTGCTCGAGAAGGCCGCACTGACCTTCTCGCGCAACGCGGGTTGATGCTCACCCGGAACCAAATCCCCCATGCTCGCCTCGATGCCGAACGCCTGGGCGAACCGCATCCAGAACTTCGGCTCGATCGCCGCGAAGCTTACCCAACGGTCGTCCTTTGAGCGGTAGACCCCGTAGGGAGCGATACCTCCGGTGAGTTGAGCTCCACCTCGCTCCGGTGCCTCGCCCACCATGCTGGCCGCCAGCCCAAGCAGGTTGAAACCAAGTGTGCCCTCGCTCATCGCAATGTCGAGCCAGCGCCCTTTGCCTGTTTTCTGGCGCTCCAAAATGGCAGCGAGAATGCCAATTACGCTCCACATGCCACCGCTGATGTCCGCAGCTTGAAAGCCAGGGACCTGGGGTGCTTCTGGACCTTGCCCTTGGTGCCCTAGCAGTCCTGATCGGGCCAGGTAGTTGAGGTCATGGCCCGATCGCCCCGCGAGCGGACCGGTTTGGCCGTATCCCGTGAGCGAGCACACAATCAGCTTTGGAAAACGCTCGCAGAGTTCTTCCGGTGCGAACCCCAGTCGAGCCATAACCCCTGGTCGGAATTGCTCAAAGAGCACGTCGTAGTGGCCAAGCATCGTTTCCAACGTTTGCCTACCGCGTGCTGCCTTCAGGTCGAGAACCAAGCTGCGTTTGCCCCGGTTGAGCATCTGGAAAGCAACGTTGGAGTCT
Source organism: uncultured delta proteobacterium (assembly GCA_903892415.1). GTDB lineage: Bacteria > Myxococcota_A > Polyangia > Polyangiales > Polyangiaceae > Xiheicaenibacterium. The sequence continues at coordinate 58,622 of CAITIQ010000669.1, forward strand.
CCAACCATTGGCGGCAGATACCGCAAATAGTCGCCTTGTTCAGGATCCTCGACCTTGTCGACGGTGGCGCCGAGATCCGCCAGTACCAATGAAGCAAACGGTCCCGGCAACAGCCGACTCAGGTCAAGAACACGAATTCCTGCGAGCGCGGACATCGACCCCTCCATCCCCAAGCAAACAACATCGGCCCACGAGACGATCCCGCGAGCCGATGGGTACTTCAACTGGGCGGAGGCGATGCCTCCGCGATGCACTTCACTTGAGCGCGAACAGCTTCTTCAACTTCATCGCAAGCATTTGGTTGCCAGCGACCTTGAGCTTCCCGGCGAAGAATAGCTGCATGCCATTCTGGTCGGGATTTTCATAGAGTTTCTGGAAGTCTTCGCTGGTCATGGTCAGCGAGCAGTCGGAGCCACCGGGATTCCCGGCAACTGCCGTGGGGCCGGTCGCAGTGAGGTCGATGAACCACTCGCCGCCGCCGTCGCCGGTGATGACGAACTGGTACTTTGCGCCAACTTCTTTCGCCGCGTCTGCATTCTTAGCAATCGCTGCGGGGATCTCGGTGTTGAACAGGTTCTGAATATCGACAGCCATGGTGGTGCCTCCCGTGAGTGGGCCCGAATGAGCGAGCGTGAGTACCCCCGACGGCCGCTAAGAGCAAGTTGCTTCGTGTACGAAGTATCGATTTGTGGTGAGCGCATCGTCAATTGGCTGCGGCGCCCTGCTTCGCCACCAAAGAAGCGGGCATTCCCGTGAGGCCTCTCACTCAGCTGGCGACTCAGGTGTAGCGACGCTCGAATAACGAGCGAAGCCGGTTGTCTTCACGAACCAGCGCAAGCGTGTGGTCGGCATGTCCCTCGGCAAAACCGTTGCCGATCAGCAGGTCAACGTCAGCGCCGACGCCCTCGGCGCCGAGCGCACAGGCGGTGAACGAAGTGGACATCGCGAAGAAGTAAACCTTGCCTCGATCCTTGGTTGCCAAGATAGCGCCCATTTCGCACCCGGGCGTGTTTACACAGCTGAAGGTCACGTCAGCCCCTTCGCCCTCCGTAAGCTCTGCGACGCGGTCGCGCACGGCCACCACATCACGTGCATCAGCTTCTACGACCATGTCGCACAGCCCTAGCGAGTTAAGTTCCTTGGCGTACGTGGGGTGGCTTTCGATACCCACCAACCGACCTGACTTACCCAAGCGCCTTCGCGCCTCGGCGCAGCAGAGAATGCCGCTCTTTCCTCCCGCCCCCAGCACCAGCACGGTCTGCTTTGGCGCCACCAAACGAGCGACCTGCGGAGCAGCACCGGCCACGTCGAGGATGGCGAGCGCCAAGCGCTCGTTGAGGTCCTTCGGTAGCTTGGCGAACGGCGCCGTCGCAAATATGAACGCTGTTCCTTCGACGTCGACCTGCGCGCTCGCCGCACGCACGGCCAGCACTTTCTCTACGTGCAACGGCGTGAGCGAAAGCGATGCGAGGGTAGCGATACGGTCCCCGACAGCCGCTCGCTCGGAGACGGCCTCACCCACCCAGGAGACGCGCCCAAGCAACATTCCGCCCGAACCGGTGACCGGATTGTGCTGCTTGCCGCGGTGACCGATCGTGCGAAGCACGATTGCTCCGACCCCCTGAGGGTCTCCAGCCTCCTCCTCCATTTGGCGAAAACTGGCTGCGTCGATGTTCAGCGTGGAAACTTCCACAACGATTTCACTGGCGAAGCGCTTTTGAGGGTCGTTGTCCAGCCTGGAGGCCCGCTGGGGCAGCGGGAGGGGAGCAGAGGGGTCTGCCTCCGGGATGACGCGATGTAGTCCGAGGGGGTCACCTAATTCCATGGGAAGAACGATGCCTTTTTTCTAAAGCGGCGGGAACGACGTTCAAGAGCCGATGCTCAACTTGACCGCAGTTGGCATCAGAAACTACTCTCCTTGCGCATTAGGCTCGCTAGAACAACCCAGCCGGCCATCTTGAACCCAAACCCGCCGCTCTATCCGATGGAAAACCAACCTCCCAGGGGACCGCTGAGCCAACTCGCTCTGCGGTTCATTTCGGGGAAGTATCAGGGAGGCGAGTTCCCCCTCGCGGAGAATCGCGAGATCGTAATTGGACGATCGAGCGATCTCGACATGGTCCTTGTCGAAGACATGGTTTCGCGGAAGCACGCGCGAATCGCGTGCACCGACGTCGAAATCGCCATTGAAGACCTCAACAGCACGAACGGAACGTTCGTCAACGGCGAGAAGATCAAGCGCTCGACGCTCAAAGAAGGTGACCGCGTTTTGATCGGCACGAGCATCCTCAAGGTGGTGCTCAGCGACCAAACGAGCGGCACAGGCCGAAGGCAGACAGGCGGAGAAGCGCCGCGCAATCAACCGGGGAAAACCATGTCCGGCGCGATCGACGAGATCCCGCTCCCCGACTTGCTGCAGCTGCTTGGCACCTCGAAGAAGAGTGGCATTCTCGTGGTGCAGTCCGACGAGGACATCGGGAAGATCGTGATGCGCAAGGGGCAGATCGTGTTCGCCTCGATCAACGATCTCGAAGAAGTACCGCCACTGAAGAGCGTTTATCGAATCCTGACTTGGACCACCGGCACCTTCTCGCTCGAACCGTACGACGAGCATCCGATCGAAGGGGAGATCGACGCGTCAGTCCAAGAGATCCTGATGGAGGGGTTGCGTCAGATTGACGAGCTCAACAACCTCCGCCACCGGCTCCCGGACTTGGACGCGCGCGTCTTGCTCGTGCACCCGTTGGTAGCTTCTCTTCGCAAGCTCAGCCCCGTTGATTTGGACGTGCTGCAGCTCGCGATCAACTTCGGCCATGTGGCAACCATTCTCAATAAGAGCCCGGCGACGGACCTTGAGACGGCTGAAACGATGCTGAAGCTAATCGCCCAGCAATACCTGCAGGTTGAGTAGGCGGCTCGTCCGCCGGATTAGTCCGCCGGATTGGGTGTAGCCGCCCCCTCAACGGGCAGCGCACGCGTTGGGCCTGGCGTTGGGGTAGAAAGCCCTTCAGGGGCTGCTGGAAGCACGACGGAGAAGGTTGAGCCCTTCCCCTCGTGCGAGCGCACCTCGATGCGACCACCAGCCCCCTGTACGATGCGTTGACTAATCGCCAAACCGAGCCCCGTTCCCTTCTCCTTCGTGGTGAAGAACGGAAGAAACAGCTTCTCGAGCGTGCTTCTGGAGATACCAGGGCCGGTATCGGCAACAGTGAGCTCAACGAAGGACTCGGTCTCGCTCTTACCAGAGCGAGTGCCGCGGCCGAAGCGCACCCGAGTTGAGAGCGTTACCTTTCCTCGCGTTCCGACGGCCTGTAGCGCGTTACGAACCAGGTTGATCAGCACTTGCCGAAGTTGTTCTGGATCGATGGCTACTCGCGGCAAATCGTTGGCGAGCATCGATTGGACCTCGACGTCGTCCGCGCGTCGCTCTGTGGAGAGTACCTGGAGCGTGCGACGTACAACCGCGTTGACGTCCACCGGAACAACCGAAAGATCGCCTGGCCTTGCGAGGTCGAGTACCGAGCCGACCACTCGGTTGAGGCGTTCGACCTCCTCGAGGATGATGCCGATGAATTCACGAGCGACCGGGTCCTCCGTGGCTCCGGGACCCGGGTCAGCGAGCAACTGAGCCGCACCCTTGATCGCGCCCAGCGGATTGCGGATCTCGTGAGCGAGACCGGCGGACATCTGGCCCAGCAGAGCGAGCCGGTCCCGCTCTTTCATCTGTTGGTACGAGCGTGAGTTTTCGATCACGACGCCTACCTGCGTAGCGAGCTGCTCGACCAGACCGATCTCATCGTGGCTGATCGCATCAGTCACGCGGCGATCGGCGAGCGCCATCAGCGCTACCACGTCGCGACCGCCATCGCGAATCGCTACGAGCGCCCCATTTTTGAGCGAACCGAGTACCTCGGCGGCACTCATGATTGCGTCGCCAGACGCAAACCGCTCACCCCGAGTTGCGTGCTCCTTGATGTCGCGCTCGACGTGCTCCAGCAGGATGCTGCCAAGCTCCAAGCCTTCGAGCAGCTTGCGCGAGGTGGCAAGTTCAATGCGAGCTGGAACGCCTTCGCCAAGCGCACCAATTTGATCGAAGCCAGTGCCTTCTTGGTCGCGCAGAAAAAGGCCTGCTTCCGTCACGCGCCGTGAACTCTCGAGTGCCTCCATCACCATCGAAGCCATCTCGCCCACATCCAAGGTGTGGACCAGCTTTCGCCTAACGTCAGCGAGCGCGCCTTCGAGGTCGAAACGTTCGCGGAAGAACAGGCGGCGAATCTGCTCCTCGACCCGCGCCTGCAGAGGCTCGTACAACACCAGCACGACCGTGGCTGCTAGCACGGCGTTCAGATACATCGTGTTGAACCCGCCCAAGTAGGTGAGCAGGACGTAGAAGATGAACGCGATCAAAAAGGCGACCGCAGCGGCCACCATCAAACGGCCAAGCAACTCCGAGAGATCGAGTAGTCGTTCACTCTCGAGCGCTTGAGACAACGCAAACACGAAAACAACCGAAAGCACCGCGCCCACTGGGGGTGTTCGTACGCCGAGGATCCACAAGAAGTCGAGAATCGTGGCCAGTCCAGCCAGCGCACCAATGACGACGAGAATACGAACGCGACGCTTCGTAGTTCGCGAGGGACTGCCAGCACCTCGCTGGCCCAACTCGTAAAGCCCAGCCGTTATGAAGAAAAATACGTAGACGAAGACGCCAGTTCGAACGAGCGAGTTGTCCCAAAGCGGAGTCAACTGAATGCCCAGCAGCGGGACCGAAAGCAGCAAGGCAGTTCGAAACACCCAGCCTTTGGAAGCGGAGTCCCGAGGCACCATCGATTCGAAGAGTCCGATCGCGAGCACGGGAAGCAGCACCGCCAGCAAAGCCGTCGTCCGCTGCCAGATCAACGACTGAAAGAAGCCGTAAAACGACTGCGTCAGGTACCAAAGGCCAAGCGTTGCTGAGAAGAAGCTGAACAGCAGGTGCACGCGTCGTGGACGACCACGCAACAACGTTGACGCAGCGAGCGCGATCGCCAAGGCGCCCACCACGACCGCAGTGCGTGTGCGTAGCTCGTACAACATCAGGACCTCATCTTAGTCCTTCGCTCCGACGAAACGCTTGAACCGAATGGACGCCGGCTGAGCCACAAAAACGAAAGGCTCCTCTCTTCGAGGAGCCACTCGACCTACGTCAAAGTCACGCGACGCCCCACGAGAGCGAACGCAACCACGTTGCTACGTGGGCAAGCCCGTGTGCACCGTGTCGTCATCACCGGGATCCGGCTTGGGCCCATGCCACGGGATGGGCTCTGGTTCACTGTTTTCAGAGCCTGGAGCCAAGGGAGTAACTTCCTCGATCTCCAACTCCTCGAACGGCCCGCGATCGATCGAAGGTTCATCAAGCAACGCTCCGGAGCGGGGCATGTGCTGCTCCTGCCCGAGCAGCAGCGCTTCGCCAACATCTTCAACGGACTCAGCTGAGTCCTGTGACTCATCAACGCAGCCGACAGCAGCCACGAGAAGACCGCCAAGCATCAGGAACAACTTGCGACACACAGACGGTTTCATATCACTCCTCCTCTGCGGCTGCAGAGTCGAAATCATCACTGGCGGGAGCACCATCCAACTGAGCGCCCAGCTCATACTGCTTGACGAGCTGGGAGAGCCTGGGGCGTTTCATGCCAAGAACCGCAGCGGCCCTGGTGATGTTCCCGCTGGTCTCAGCAAGCGCACGTGCAATGCAATCTCGCTCGATGGTTCGCTTGATATCGTGAAGGCTTATTCCGCCCCGTACCGCAGCGTATGCAACCTCGGCGGGAGCCGATGGCTGCGCAAGACTTGACGGCGTGGAGTTCACGATGGCAGTCGGTGCAACATCAGCGCCAACTCCGAGCGAGCCAGGACTAGAGGCCACCGCTGCGGACAAAACACGTGGGACCTCGAGAACACGTTGGGCGTTGGACGAGTTCGTCAGTTCCAGCGCTGAGTCTGCAAGATGCCGCAAACTCTCAACATTTTCGGCAAAGTCCTCAAGCTCAATTTCGTTGCCCTCCGCGAAGACCGAGGCCGCTCGGAGCGCGTTCTCAAGCTCTCGAACGTTGCCAGGCCAGGTGTGGGTTCCAAGAGCCAAAAGTGCGCGCTGCGATAGCTTCTTAACGCTCCCGCCTCGTTCCTCAGCAATTCGGTTCAGCAGGATGCTCGAAAGGGCACCGATGTCGGACCGTCGCTTCCGAAGAGCAGGTACCTGCAACACGATCCCACAGAGCCGATAATAGAGGTCCTCGCGAAACTGGCCCGCCTCGACGAGCGCCTTGAGATCGCGGTGCGTCGCACAAACGATTCGAACGTCGGCACGTACGGACGTGTTGCCTCCAACTCGTTCGAACGTCTTTTCTTGCAGAACCCGCAAGAGGGCGACCTGCGTGCGGGCCGAAATATCCCCGATTTCATCGAGGAACAACGTTCCGCCCTCCGCCGCCTCGAAGCGACCGCGGCGCCGGCTTGCTGCGCCAGTGAAGGCACCTTTCTCGTAGCCAAACAATTCGCTCAAAAGGAGCGTCTCAACCAGCGCCGCGCAATTGACCTTAACCAGCGGGCCTTTTGCGCGGTGACTGCACTGGTGTAGCGCCTCGGCAACGAGCTCCTTGCCAGTACCGCTCTCACCGTGAATCAGCACGGTCGAATCGCTCGAGCCAACCTTGCGCACCGCGTTCTGTAGCGCCTTCATCGTTGGGTGGCTGCCAACGAACAGGCCCGGCTCTCGTGCGGACTCAACTCGCCCCTCCGCGCGCATTGACCCAGGCCCAGATGAAGGCACCGATGAGAGACCTTGCGAACGAGGTGAAGGGCTGTCCCACGAAAGCGCCTCATCCCCTTCGAAGGTCTGCTGAGCACGAGCGAGCTCGAGTAGATCCCGGCGCGAGAGAAAGGCGATGCGCAACTCGGGTGACAGCGGCTCACTCACGCGATCGCGGGTCGAAATGGCGGAAACCAGGTGATGCTTGGCCGAGGTACGCGCCCCGGTCAACACGTAGGCCTGATGCAGAAGCAGGTGGCCTTCGATCAAGAGTTCATCGTCATCGAGTTCTCGCGCGGCTTGCAGCGCCGAGGTCGCCGCGGGCAAGAACTCTTCACCCTTGGCACGCGCGAGGAGCGCCCGGCACAATAGTACTGACGCCGCCGAGCGGGGAGGCACGCGATCCGTGTCGGCACGAGAGGCGTAAAGCTCCGCTCGCACGACATCGCCATCTTCAAGAGCGGCGCGCGCTCCCACTAACAACGCATCGCAGATGCGAGAATGAACTGGTCCGCGCGCGACGTTGGCCAGCGACGGGTCACCCGGCGGTAGCCGCAACACGTTGCCTGCCCCAACTGCTGCAAGCGCGTCGTTGACGTAACGCTGCGCGCTGGCGGTGTCCCCTTTGGCCAAAGCAACTCGGCCAAGCAGCAACGAGCTGTGCCAAACGCGTTCGGCCGGGGGACCACCGCGGAAGACGGGAAGAGCAAAGCGAATGGCGTGTGCGGCCTCATCGACGAGACCGAGGCGAAGTCGAAGCTCTGCAAGGTTCGCAACGACGCGCGCCAAACGGACCTTGTCGCCGATCCGGCGCAAGACCTCCACCGAGCGCTCCGAAAGCTCCAGTGCGTCCATGTAGCGGTGATCGAAAATGGCGAGCGGCGCCAAGTTGATTAGCGCAATACCGATGGCGCGAAGCTCTCCGAGTTCCTCCGCGTCGTGCAGGATTGCCTCGAGCATCGACTGGGCCTCGGAACGGCGCCCCTGCGACATGACCGCGATCGCCCGGTTCGCACGCGCCCGAAGCTCAAGCGAACGCTCTCCGAGAATGGCTGCATCACAAGCGTCCGCGACGAAATGTCGCTCGGCGTGCACAAAGTCGCCGCTTGCCAACAGCAGCTTTCCTTGCACGTTGCGCGCGTCCAAGAACAGCGTTCTAGCCTGCCCACTCTCTGGGGAAGCTGCCGCGGATGTCGCTGCGAGTCCGGCGGCTTCAGCCGCTCCCGCGAGGTCATTCGAGAAGTACCTCGCTTCAGCGAGCTCTACCGCGGCGCGCGCCCGCGACGCGGGCCCCACGGCAGCGTCATTCGCGACGCGCTCAAGCAGCCCTGTTGCCGCACTTAGGTCGCCCGTTGCCGACAATGCTCGGCCCAGAAGCAACACATGTTGCGGCCGGTCCGCTCCACCATCGAGTTCACACAACTGACGGGCCAGCCGGAGCGCAACGTCCGCATCGCCCGCTCCAAGCGCGAACTCGACCCAAGACGGTAGCAACGCGATTCGTTCAGTTCGCAGCGAAGCATCGCCAGCGACCGCAGGCATCGCATGAAGAACCCGCTGCCAAAACTCGCCGCGAGCTGCCGCATCTGGCGCTGAGGAGACTGCTCGCAGCGCAAGTTGGTCCCCACGCGACGAGGCTGCGAGGTCAACCGCCTCCCCCGCTCCCGCAGGCACCGCGTAGGCAAGCTCGGCAGCGCGTAATAGTGCCCACGCATCCACCGCGGCACCGGAGCTCGCCAAGCGCTCGAGGACGAGGACGCCTGCATCACGAGCCTCCGCGCTCATCCGCTCGGGTTGCGCCACGGGCCGCGCAAAGAACCAAGCCCCCGTTCGGTCGACCGACGGATCTCCCTCCAACTCGTCGAGTTGGGACGTCGCATCGGAGCCGAGCAACGTGCTCAGCAAGTGCACTGGAACGGCGCGGCCAACCAATCGCAGTCGGGCGGCCAGTTCGTTGTGGTGGGGGGCTGCGCCCTTGGCCAGCCCACGCGTAGAGCGCCGCCACCACATCTCGAGTTGCTCGATCGAGCCTTCAGTGACTTGCGAAACAGCTCCCTGAGCCGCCACGGACCACCATCGTGCGACGTCTGCTGCCTCGAGCGTTGCCGGCAGCTCGAAGTGTATGAAGTTAGCCGGAGAAAGCGGGCCAGCGCTGCCGACGACCCAAACGACCGGAGTGCCAAGCTTGGCAGCCTCGGCGAACACCTGCCTGCCGAACGTTGAACCAATCGAATCCACTACCAATAGGCAGTTGCAATCGCTTTGCTCAACAAGCGCCCGCAGCTTTGACGCCAGTTCAAGTGGAGAAATCCGAGCGGCTCCCTCTACCACGCGAACCGAACGGGGACCTTCGCTCTGAACGGATTCGGTCAGTGAGCGAAGAACGTCGACGAAACCTTCAACCCCGAGTGCCCCCGCGCCACGCACGACGCGCAACCCAGCCAGGCAGCGAGCGACGTGATCTGCGATGGCAAACACGCTCAGGTCGGGACCGCTCACCAAGGCGGCGTTTGGCAACGGACGGCTCAGCAACCATTGCGACAGCGCTTCGAAGGCGCCAGCGACTCGGGAGGCGGAACCAACGGCGGGCGAACCTTGCGGCTCCACTCGCTCTGTTTCGGTAGCTGCTGCGAGAGAGTAGGCACCCATACGACTCTCTCTGCGTATCAAAGCTGCGACACAGCAGCAACAGGCCCTTGACCTTCAAGACCCCTCAAACTGGATCAAGCCGCGTTGACTTCGGCAGCTCTACGAGGCCCGAGCAAAAGCTGGGCCTAGCCTCCCCACGCATGAGCGCGCCCTCAAGTGCTCTGCTCCAGAAGCAGCTGCAAGAGGGCGTCGTCGACCGACGAGGAAACGTCGCGGCCGGTCATTTCGAGCTGCAGCAGCAGCATCGCTTCGTAAGCTCGCAACGCCGACGTTTGCTTGTTGCGCCGCAACAGCTCCAAATGCCGCATCACTGTGTTGGCATCGCCGCGAGCAACGGGCCCCGAGAGCGCGGCGCGAGCGCCAACGCCAGTAAGGTTCTTGGCGACACTCGCCAAAAGTGGCCCCAGCATGCCGCGGACCTGGTTGTCCGGTACGCCGGCCTTCAGCAAGAGCTGCTCAGCTTGCCACGCCAACGCGACCGCACCGTTGGCCAACAAAGCAGCCCCTGCGTGGTACATCGTTGGGTCGAGTTGTTCCACTCGCACCCAGCGCATTCCGAGAAGTTTTGCCCAACGAGCGCCGAGCTTTAGTACCGCAGGGTCTCCCGTTCCGACGAGCGAAGTGCCCCGGAGTTCCTCGGGTACAAGCACCTTCGGAATCGAGATCAGTGGGTGCAATACGCCGACACGAAAGCCGCTTGAACGCAGCGGCTCGAGCGGCGCCAAACCCAGCGATCCCGAGCAATGAACCACGGTTCCTTTGATGCCGACCACCCGCTGCGCCACCGTCGAGATGGCCGCATCTGGCACTGCCAAGAGCACCGTCTCGCCTTGAACCAGCACTTTTGCATTGCCGCGACCGGCAACGACTTCGACCTCGACAGAATGGGATCGCAGGGCAGCAGCCAAGGTCTTGCCGAGCCTGCCACGCCCAACACAAATGACTCGGTCTGGTAGCCGGGCCATCAGAGCACCTGTGTGTAGAGTGAGTTTTCAGCCACGTAGGAAATCACCGCGCTGGGAACCACCAGTCCGAGCCGCTCTGAACCCTCGTTGCCGCGTTCAAATAGCGACCGAACCTCCGAGCTCGAGACCTCGGGAAGAACGCCAGACACACCCGCATGTGAAGGGTGGCCCGTACGTTCGAGAAACAGAGGCGGCGCTAGTTCGGCGATGCGGTCGAAGCGATGCCACTTGTGCAGGTCGGCGAGAACGTCCGTGCCGAGCACCAATCGCAACTGCCAGTCCGGATGAGCTTGGGCCAGATGCTCGATCGTCCGCAACGTGCGGCTCTCGCCACCAAGCTCTCGCTCGACGTCGCTAACGGTTACGAAAGGAAACGACGCAAACGCCAGCTCACACATGCGCAGACGATGCACGAACGGAACGAGCCCCTTGGCGAACGGATGCTGAAAGACTGGGACCACCAGAACTCGGTCGAAGCCTGCAATCAGCTGCGCGTAGACAACACCGAGCACGTGGGCAACGTGCGGCGGGTTGAAGCTACCGCCGAAAATGCCAACTACCTGTTTCATTCAACCCCGGCTTGCACCTTGAGCTTGCCCGCCGCCGCCTTGCCATCAAGCCGCTCCACCCTTTGAACCGAGCCATCTTGCGCGAGAAACTCCACCACGATCGAACCGGAGGCATCGTCTAGCACTGCCATTCCGGAACAATCCGGAAGTCGCAGAGGACCTGGGCTCACGAAGGCGCGCGAGCCAACGCGGTGAACGATTGGCGCGTCAGCGCGACCAAACACGAGGATCGAGGCTCCGGCGATATCGTCGGCATCGAGCGCCCCCTTGTCGTAAACGAAGACTGCCACCCGCCCGTCGAGGATCTCGATGGTGCGCCCCGGTGGCAGGGGTAGCGAGGTGAATACCCGAAGCCGGCGGCGCGCACGCTCCGACTCGACGAAGTTATGGATCTCGTCGAACGATGCGTTAACGCAGGCGCGCGTTGCTCTAGCAAACAGCGCCTCTTGCGAGGGGTTGAAGCCCACGATCTCCGTTGCCCAGGCCGCTACGACCCGATCCAGAGCATCGTCTTTACCGAGGTAAAGAACACGGTCCACTCGGCCCTTGTCGACGAGAACGCTCGCGGCGCTAGCGAGCGCCGAGAACTCGCCTTTCAACGTGCCGATTACACCGAGCCGCATGGGGGCGGGAGCTTACCACAAGCCTCCCAGGTCGGCCGACCACCGAACGAGCAGCACGCGCAAGCAGGTTGGTTTACGCTCGCGACATGTTCACCCGAAGGCGGGAACTCCAAGACAAGGTGATGGTTTCGCTCGATGGGCGCGAGGTTGCCGCAGAGCGCGGCGAGCCGCTCGCCGCTTCCTTCTTGGCCGCCGGGGAGACGATCCTCGCGCGCAGCCCGAAGCTCCATCGGCCGCGCGGCGCAGCCTGCTTCAGAGGGGACTGTGACGGCTGCATCGCCCGAGTCGATGGCGTGCCCAACGTGATGTTGTGTCGACGGCGTTGTCGCGGCGGGGAGACAGTGCTCGCGCAAAACGTTCTCGGCTCGCGACAACGGGATCTAATGCGTCTCACTGACTGGTTCTTCCCAAACGGAATCGACCATCACCATCTTCTGGCCGGAATCCCGGGCGCAGGCTCAGTGATGCAAACCTTCGCACGGCAAATGGCCGGCATCGGTCGGCTCCCGGACCAAGCACAAGCCCCCAGAGCTTGCACGCTAAGCGAGGTCCAGGTGCTCGTGCTCGGAGGTGGGCTTGCCGGGCTCACCGTGACCGCGGAGCTGTTGGCGCAGGGGATGAGCGTCAAAATCCTTGATGAGGGAGACGAGTTGGCCGCGTTCCCGTGGGCAATCGAATCGCTTCGCACGACCACTCAAGCGTTGCGTGAGCTCGCGGTGCCACACCACCTCCGAGGCACTGCTGTAGGGGTGTTCGATGACACCGTGCTGGTGGACGTGCACACGCCTGCGGGCGCCTCGAGCGGCGCTGAGCTGCTCCGAGCCCAAGCGTTGGTGTTTGCGACTGGGGCGCACGACGGTGTGCTTTGCACTGAAGGCAATGACCTCCCAGGAGTGATGAGCTCGCGAGCGGCAGTGCGGCTCGCGAGCTTCGGAATCGTAGCGGACGGGCCTGTCGTAATCGTCGGCAGCGGGCCTTGGTCCGATGCGCTGCGCGCAGAGCTGGGCAACCACACGATGCGACAGATCTCGGAGGAAGAGCTTGATGCAGTGCTTGGATCAACGGAGGTCGAGGGCGTGCGACTAAAGCGGGGAGAAACCGTCGAAGCCGCCCTGGTTTGCGTCGAGCTTGCAGCCAGTCCGTCGTTCGAGCTGGGCGCACAAGCCGGAGCCGCGACCAAGCGCTGCGCTGGCGGCTTCGCGCTCGACGTCGACGACGACGGCCGCGCGCGGATGAGTGACGACGCGCCCTTCCACTACCCCCACGGACTGTGGGCGGTCGGCGAGTGCACCGGCTGCGCACTGGATGCACCGTTGATCAGGGATCAAGCTGTGCGGCTGGCTCGCGCCTTGGCCGCGAGCTTCAACGGCTAGCCGTCGACGACCGACTCAAACAGCCCAAGCCCACCGGCGACGAAAATGAAGCCGAACATCCCAAGCAACGCGAAGTAGTCGCCTAGTTCACCCGCGGTAGCACCCAAAAAGAGGGCGCGGGTACCAGCTACGCCGGCGAGGATGCTCGGTGAGAGCAGCGGCAACATCACCGTGGCCAACACGAGGTCGCGAGCTCGAGTGCGAATGGTCATCGCGCCAAACAACGTCCCGCTTGCGGCGATACCCGGTGTTGCAGTGAAGAGCAACGCCATCAGCAGGGGACCGAACGACGTCAGATCAATGCGGAACAACACCGCCGTCACCGGCACGACGATCAACTCCACGACCGTCACGAACGCGCCAACACCAAGGGCTTTGCCGACGAAGATCGCGCTCCGTGAAAGAGGCGCGACGAGCAGCCCGCGAATCGCGTTCTCATCTCGCTCCCGCTGCCACGTGCGCGAGAGGGCGAGCACCGAGGCAAACGCAATGGAGACCCAAATCACGCCGGGAGCGACGTCCCGCATCGAGTCTTTACCCGCAAAAAAAGACAGTGAAGATATCACTGCCACGAGCACTGCGAAGAAACCGGCGGTAGTGACGATCTCGCCGGTGGCGACCTCGATCAAGAGGTCTTTCTTCGCCACCAGCAAGACTTGTCGGGCCCAGCCGGGTCGGCGCGGGCCCTTTCGACTCACTTCTTCCCTGAGCGCTTCTGCGCTGCCTTGTAGTAGTCGAACAGACGGGGAACCGGGTAGGCCGAGAGGCGGCTCTTGTAACCCTCGTCCTTGGTGCGCTTCTCGATCTCGAGAATCGCGCCAATCAGCTTGTCACGGGTACCGAACTTCTCTTTCACGGCGCTGAGCACCGCGTGGAGCCGGAGCAACTTTGCGTTGGAGACGAGCTTGAGCCCGGAGACCGTGTTCTTGGCGTCTTCGCTCTCGGCGTTGCGCTCGACGTTGGTTCGCGGAATCCAAAGGTCAGCAGCGGCGAGCGCGGCAACCGCGTCAACGAGAGCCTGCTTGCTCTCGAACTTGTCTTTGACGCGACCGAGGGGCGAGACGCGATTGGCCTTCTCAACCTTCTTTACCTTGGGAGCGGCCTTGTGCGCGGTGGCGGACTTGGCGCGCGTTCGCGTGCGGGCCGGCGGGGCCTTGGACGGAGTTTTGGTAGCAGCTTCTGCGGCGGGCTTTTCGGACTTAGCCATGGGGATCTCCCTAAGGGTGCACGAGTTAACTCGTGCGGCGATGGTTTGTCTCGACTCGCTCGGCGCACGCTCCGCAAAATCGAGGGCGGCACACTTAGCAGACGTGCAGCCGCAAACCAAGCCTTGGACTCATTCGGGCCCGAAAAACGAGCGTGGTCTGTGGTAGAGACGCAAGCATGACTGTCCGCGTGCGGTTTGCACCTTCCCCCACAGGCTACCTCCACATTGGCGGAGTTCGAACTGCGCTCTTCAATTGGCTCTGGGCGAAGAAAACGGGTGGAACCTTCGTTCTGCGCATCGAGGACACGGACCAGGCCCGCAGTACACCGGAGAATGAACAGATCATTTTGGAGAGCCTGCGCTGGCTCGGGCTCGATTGGGGCGAGGGGCCGGACATCGGGGGAGCCTTCGGCCCCTACCGTCAGATGGAGCGGCTCGCTCTCTACGACGAATACGCTCGCCGGCTGATCGACCAAGGGCTGGCCTATCGCTGCACCTGCACCAAAGAAGATCTGGAGAAGGCCCGGGCCGAGATCACGGCGAAAGATCCAAAGGCTCAATTCCGCTACCCCGGCACCTGTCGCGACAAGGACCACCAGCCGGGCGACAAGCCGTTCGTCGTGCGGATGAAGGTCCCCTCCGATGGAGCAATCACCTACCAGGATCTGGTTTTTGGCGAGGTAACGACGCCGAACAACACGCACCAAGACTTTGTGCTCGTGCGCTCGGACGGCGTGCCGCTCTACAACTTCGGCGCTGTCGTAGACGACATCAGCATGGGCATCACACTGGTCGCACGTGGCCGCGATCACATGATCAACACGCCGCCACAAATCCTGCTGTACCAAGCCTTCGGCGCCAAACTACCGCAGTTTGCACACCTACCAATGATGCTTGGCGCTGACGGCGCGAAGCTATCGAAGAGGCACGGAGCCGTCAGCGTCGGCGAGTACAAGAACACCGGCATTCCGCCGCACGCGTTGCTCAATTACCTCTCTCGCTTCGGCTGGTCCTTTGGAGACGAGGAGATCTTCTCGCTCGATGACTTGGTCCAGAAGTTCGACTGGGAGCGCTGCGGGCGTGGGGACGGCAAGTTTGACCAAAAGAAGTTTGCGGCGGTGACCTTCGAACACATGAAGAGCGCTAACTTGCTCTCGGATGACGCGTACCTCGACGCCCTCAAGGGTTTTGTTGAAGCGCGGGGACTCCAATTTGATCGCGAGCTCGCACAGCGTGCATTACCGCTGGTCCGTGAGCGCGGGCAGAACTGGGCGAACGCCGCCGAACTCATGGACTACTTTTTCCGTGAGGAGCCGGTCTTCGACGAGAAAGCTCGCACCAAGTTCCTGGTGCCAGCCGTGACCGCTCCGCTCAACGCCGTGGCCGACATGTTGGAGAAGGCTACCGACTTCACAGCCCCGGCGCTCGAAGCAGCTTTTCAGCAGCTGCTCGCGGAGCTCGGGCTGGAGATGAAAGTGCTCGCCCAACCCATGCGTGTCGCTCTCACCGGGCGGTCGGCCTCCCCGGGATTGTTCGAGGTTGCCGTGCTGCTCGGCGCGCGCCGTTCGGTTGCCCGTTTGCGCAAAGCCGCCTCGCTTGCGCAGAGCACCGAGGGTGAGAAGGCGCAAAGCTGACCATGGAGTTTGCGGTCCTGCTCGCGTCGGCGGGCCTCGCGCCCGGCGCGCCGGCCCCAAAGGCCGCCCCTGCAGTTTGGCAGACGCTGCTGATGATGGTGGCGCCCTACATCGGCTATCTGCTGGTGCTGCCGCTCGTCTACTTCGTGTTCCGCCGGACGTGGCGTGAGCTCGATGTAGAAGCGCTCGAGCACCAGCGTGAGACGCTCGCCCGCGGGGAGCTCGACAAGCGCCCCCTCGTGCTTTTCGTGACCACCGCCGTCATCCTCACGTTGCAGTGGTACTACGACCGCGACTTCTACAACGCCCACGTCAAGCCTTGGCTGCGCGAAGTCGAACAGAACCCCGGGATACTGCCGTTTGGCTTGGGGCAGTACGTCTCCATGAAGCAGTACGGTGATCTGTACAGCCTGTCCTGGTGGGTTTTCACACGCCTGTTTGGCTATACGGTTTTCCCGTTCACGATTTGGAAGATTGCCTTTCCCAAAGACTCGCTGCTCGACATGGGACTGCGTGGCAAGGGCTTCTTGAGCCACGCGTGGATCTACCTTTTGTGCTTGGGCGCGGTGATTCCAGCGGTGTTCATGGTCGCCAGCGAGCCGGACTTCGGGAACTACTACCCGTTCTACAAGAAGTGCTCGCGCTCGTGGGTGGACCTGATCGCTTGGGAGTCGCAATACATTTTGCAGTTCTTGGGGTTGGAAATCTTCTTTCGAGGGTTCTGGCTCAACGGCCTGAGGCGCAGTCTTGGCTCGGGCGCCATCTTCGCGATGGCGGTTCCCTACTGCATGATTCACTTTGGCAAGCCGTACCTCGAAACCTGCGGAGCGGTGATTGCTGGCATCGCACTTGGCTCCCTGTCGATGAGGACCAAGAGCATCTACGCAGGCTTCCTGGTTCATGTAACGGTGGCCATCCTGATGGACTTCCTGGCGATCTCCGCCAAAGATGGGCTCCCCACCGTTTTCTACCCGCCCTGACCGCGGTGGTTGGCAGGAGAATTCGCGTTGCACCTCCGCCTCAGCTACGCTGACCGAGCCGATGCAAAGTCCCTCTAAGCACCGCAAAAAATCGCTCGTTGGGCCCTACACATGCTTCGCAGCCGTGGGCGTGCTGATCGGCCTGGGCCTCTCGGTTCCTGGGTCGGCAGATGCTGACATTTACAGCTATGTAGATAAGGACGGCATCGTTCACTTCGCCACGAATCCCAAGGGCGACTCGCGCTTTGAGCTGTACGTGAAGAGCACGTCCAAGCGAGCCAAAGGCACCAAGTTCAGCGGCACTCCAGTCCCGCCTAGTGATCGGTCGCCTGAGCGGTTTACCCGCTATGACAAGTGGATACGTCAAGCCGCCACCCTCTATCAACTCCCGGAAGAGTTCGTGCGGGCGGTGATCAAGGTCGAGAGCGACTACGACCCGCGAGCCGTCTCAAGCGCCGGAGCGATGGGCTTGATGCAGTTGATGCCGGAGACTGCTACGCGCATGCAAGTGCGAGACGCCTTCGACCCACGCGAAAACATCTTCGGCGGGGTTCGCTACTTGCGAATTTTGGCGAACCTCTTCAACGGTGACCTCGACCTAACCATCGCCGCGTACAACGCGGGAGAAGGCGCAGTCGAGCGCGCCAAAGGCATTCCCAACTACCCCGAGACCCGTGACTACGTCGTGCGGGTGCGCACCTACTACAGCGCGTACCGATCGACTGCCGACGTCAACGCAGCGTCGATGATTCGAGTTCCCCCCCGTACAGACCTTTGACAGAGTCTCATTAGGTAAGCCATGGCGAGTCTTCCCGTTCTCAACGTCTCTGACGCTCAGATTCCCGTACACAAGAAGCCCCCGGTCGCTGCTGAAGAGCTGGCTCATCGGACGCTGCTCGAGAAGCCCGATTGGCGCCGTATTCCGGCCTACAAGGACGTGACGGACGAGCAGTTCATGGACCACAACTGGCAGGCCAAAAAGTCCATCACGCGGCCAGACAAGCTGCTCGAAACGCTGGCTGGCATCGCTTCCCCCGAGTTCATCAAGGACGCGACGGAAGGCTTCTCGCGAGCGCCGATGAGCGTGCGGGTCTCGCCCTACTTGATGAGCCTGATCGACTGGAACAACCCCGAGGATGATCCGCTACGCATTCAGTTCATCCCGATCGCCTCGCGCATGCTGCCGGACCATCCGAAGCTGGGCTTGGATTCGCTCCACGAGCAGGAAGACGCGCCCGTTCCTGGCCTCACCCATCGCTACGCAGACAAGGCACTGTTCCTCCCGCTCGATACCTGTCCGGTGTACTGCCGCTTCTGCACACGTTCCTACGCCGTCGGCAACGACACGGAGTTGGTCGACAAGGTGCACCTCCGAGTGGACGTAGAACGCTGGGCGAAGGCCTTCCAATACATTTCGGAGCGTCCGGAGCTCGAAGACATCGTGGTCTCCGGAGGAGACGCCTACCAACTGCGGCCGGAGCAATTGCGCTTCATCGGAGAGACGTTGGTGCGCATGGACAACATTCGTCGCATCCGCATCGCGACCAAGGGCCCCGCGGTCATGCCGCAAAAGATCCTGACGGATCACGATTGGCTGGACGCGGTCACCTGGGTGGTCGAACTCGGAAGGAAGTTGCACAAGGAAGTAGTGCTGCACACGCACTTCAACCATCCGAATGAGGTCACCGGGATCACCCGAGACGCGATGCTGCGACTGTTTGAGCGCGGCATCACCGTGCGCAACCAGTCGGTCATGATCCGCAACGTGAATGACTCTCGCGATACGATGAAGCTGCTCGTTCGCCGCCTCGGGCATATCCACGTGCATCCGTACTACGTCTACGTTCACGACATGGTGAAGGGAGCAGAGGAGCTCCGGACGACGGTTCAAACGGCGATCGATATCGAGAAGTACGTCCGGGGCAGCACGGCTGGCTTCAACACGCCGACCTTCGTCGTTGATGCACCTGGCGGTGGTGGCAAGCGCGTTTGCCACTCGTACGAGTACTACAACCGAACCACCGGAGTGTCGGTGTACAAGGCGCCCAGTGTGAAACCCGGGCAGCCGTTCCTCTACTTTGATCCGGTCAACCAGCTGCCAGAAGAGGGCCAGCGGCGCTGGGCCGATCCGAAGGAGCACGAGGCAATGGTGGAAGAGGCGCTGCAAGCCGTTCGCTAGCGAGTCTCCAAGCTATCTTCCAGGCGACCTCCCAACTCAACGTTGCGAGGTCGCTTTCATTTTCTCCCGCGACTTCGACTTCGCAGCCGGTTCGCTTGGCGCACCTGCGGATGACGCAGGCGCCGACGCTGCACCGGCCGACGCTGCAGCTGCAGGAGCGCTCGGGCCGTAGCGCTTGAGAGCATTCTCGAGCTCGCCGCGCACGCGTTGACGTAGCGACTCTGGCTCGACGACATTCGCTGTTTCGCCGAAGCCGAGCACCCAGGTGGTGACCTCGGTCAAGTCGCCGATCGTCATCGAAAGCCGAACACTGCCGTCGTCTTGCACGGCGATCTCTTGGCTTGGGTGAATGCGACGGGTTTCGACGTACTCGCGCACACGAGCGTCAAAATCGATCACCACCCGTTGCGGCTCACCGCCGTGCCAAATGCCGAACTGCCCTTGGAAATAGTCCTCGATACGAAAGTCGTCGGGGAGTTCGAAGCGCCCTTCGATCGAACAGTCGGTGTCACGCATACGATCGAGCAGGAAGGTGCGAACCTCCTCCTTAGCGACGTGCAAGCCGACGCAATAGATCGCGTCCTTGTAGAGCACCATTGCGTACGGGTGAATGACGATGCGCTCCTCTTTGCCGTCCCGATTGCGCCGATAGCGACACTGTAGCGGGCGTAAATCGGCGACGGCTTGGAACACGTCGTCGAGTTCTTCGGTTCGCGAGCCGTAGTCCTTCGGTGCAAACGGCAAATACAAGAAGCGCTCTTCCAAGCGAGCATCGGCCAAGCCTGCGTTTGGCCCCCGACCTGGGCGCTTGGCTACCGTGAGCAGCTTCTCGCTGGCCATCGAGATCTCTTCGTACAACGCCGACCCTTTCATCGGCTCGAACAGGCGCCGTGCGGCCAGGAGCGCATATGCTTGAGTTCGGCGGACCTCCACTTTGCGGATGGCCTCGCCCGGCGCCAAGCGCCAGAGTGCCTGGCCACCAGGCTTCACGCGATGAGAGACGAGATCGATCTCTCGCTTCACCTCGTCGAGGTAGCGCCGCATCGAGCGTGGGGTGACGTGCAGCTCCCTCGCGAGGTCGTACAGGCTCAGGCCCTTTGGGTGTCGCACCAGCAGCGCGCGCAACGTCTCGAGCCGGCGGGCTTGGGTGAAGGAACCTTTGGGCCGACCACGTCGAGGGGGAAGCGTTGCCGAGGGAAAGACCGAAGCCCGCGGAGGTGGAATCGACGCCCGACTGGGCGACGCCGGCGGAATTGAAGCTCGCGTCGCTAGCGGAGGCATCGACTGTCGCGAGGTGGGCGGGAGTGTCGGGCGCAGAAGAGGTGCGTCCTCCTCCGACCCAGCTGCTGTTTTGCGCGGCATGCGCTGTTCACTAACCGACAAGCGACCTGGCCACTAGCGTTCGGCAATTCTTGGGCGGGGGACTTGATAGTTTCCACGCGGCTGTGCTCTTCTCTGACTCTGAGGGTTGGCGTTCGCGCCGAGCCCACGCTTACTTCACCTTCAGTTTCCCAATCCCACACCATGCGCCCGCCTCATCAAAAGGCGTGCTGCCAATACGGCGACGTACCAGCTAGCTCTTCGTCGAGCCAGGAGGGAGTCAACTTGAGAACGACCGGCACCTTCGGTTTGAGCACGCTGCTGCTGGGTACAATTGCGCTGCTGAGCGACCCACGCGCCGCGCAGGCGCAAGAGCCAGCAGCTTGCCTGAGCCAAAACCCTGCAGAGTGGCCGGCGGCCGCAAAGCCCTACTTCCTGCTCCTGATCGACACCTCCGGGTCGATGACCGACCCGGTCAACAACGCGCAAGGCATGGCGATCAACACCTCGTGCTCGGTGTTGAACGCCAATGGCACCACCACCAACTTCGGTAGCGATCGCCGAGCGCACGCACGCTGTGCAGTGCGCAACACCCTGCTCGCTTACGCGGGCCAGGTGAACTTCGGTATGGCGACCTTCGCACGCACGTTGAGCGCCTGTAGCAACACGGTGAACACCAATGCCTGCAACTTCGGTAGCTGCACCTACGGCAACGTGACTGGCAACTCCGCCGCAGCCAACTGCTCGGGCAGCACCGGCTGTGGCCCCGAACCCGGCGGCGGGACCAATTCCTCGAGCCGCGCCGGCGCGCTGATTCGCGTCGAAATGTTGCAGGACATCGGTAGCCCAGCGAGCAACATCTCGAACTTGCTCGAGTGGGTGGACGGCTCTTGCTCCAACAGCCGCGAGATTTTCGCCAACGGCTGCACGCCGCTCAACGGCATGCTGCGTGACGCCTTCCGCTACTACTCGAACGCCTGGACGCCCCCCGCGACGCCGGGCGGTCTCACACTCAACTCCCCCCTCACCTCGATCATGGCGGGGGAGCGAGCTTGCCGTTCGGTCAACGTCATTCTCGTCACCGACGGCGGTGAAACCTGTGACGCGGGAGCAGACGCGGTAGACGCCGCGGCCGACTTGTTCGCGGGCTTCAGCAAAGACGGTCTCACGTGGAACGTGCGTACCAGCGTGATTGACTTCGGCAATGCTGGAGCAACAGCCGATCAGATCGCCGACGCCGGAGACGGACCACCAACCAACAGTGCTTCGGCGTTCGCCGCTACCAACGAGACGGAGCTATCGCTAGCGCTCTCCGAAATCATCGGCGCCAGTGTGCGGCCAGAGATCTGTGACAACACAGACAACAACTGCAACCTGTGTACGGATGAAGGCTACGCCCACTACTGCAACACGGCACAAACCTGCTGCACGTGGAGCACCAACGTCCAGCGCACCGAATGCCTCAACAACTACGCCGCTTCACTCAACACCAATCCCCCGGATGGGAACCTCAGCCTGCTGCCTTGCACGACGCCAGGCCAACAAAGTGTCCCGTCGCAATGGCTTTGTTTCAACCCGGGAGACGAGTGCGACAACGTCGACAACAACTGCTTCTCGGGTATCGACGAAGGAGCGAACAAGTGCGGCTCCCCGCTCGCTTGCCCAAGCCCTGAAACCTGCGACGGCCTGGATCAGGACTGCGACGGCACCGCTGACAACGGTGGAGTCTGCGGCGCATGCGTGCCGAGCCCCGAGGTTTGTGACGGTTGTGACAATGACTGCGACGGCACAGCCGACGACGGGATCGCGGCTGTTCCCTGCGGATTGAGCACCCCCCCCAACTGCGTCGGTACGATTAGTTGCACGCCACCCCAGGCCGTGGCGATCGGCGGGTGCGCGGCGGGCGGTGGCTTCGGCACCTGCAACAACTCTCCGCAGACCGAGCTTTGCGATGGCATCGACAACGATTGTGACGGCATCACCGACGACAATGTCGCTCCCACTGCCTGCGTTCCCAACGGTACACCCAACAACCTCGTCTACGGGGGCAGCAGCCAGTGCCAGCAAGGCAGTCTACCGTGCGGTGGGATGTGCTCAGGCTTCGTTGGACCCTCCACCGAGATCTGCGACGGCATCGACAACGATTGTGACGGCCAGGTCGACGAAGCGTTGGGGGCCCCGATCGGTCAACAATGCGGCGTTTCATCCGCACCGTGCGCACCAGGAACGACCCAATGCGTGAACGGAGCGTTGACCTGCGTTGGCGGCGTCCAGCCGCAACCTGAGGTCTGTGACGGCGTGGACAACAACTGCAACGGCCAAGCCGACGAGGCCCCGCTCGCCGACGCGCCGCTGCCTGGACAGAACGGCTGTTGGCAGCTCGCAGGCAACTGTTGCACCCTTGGCAGTGGCGTCGGCCAACTGAATTGGTGCCCTCCCCCCGGTGCGACCTGCACGGGTGAAGGAACGTTGGTGAATCCCTGCAACGCTGGCACGTTGGTTTGCGGCGGGCTCTCCGGTTGGGAATGCCAAGGTGGAACTGCACCAGCTGCGGAGGTGTGCGACGGCGTCGATAACGACTGCGACGCGACGATCGATGACGGCAACTTCCCGAGCGAGGGACAGGCCTGCGGACTTGCCGTTGCGCCTTGTCAACAAGGCACCATTCAATGCACCGCCGGCACGCTCGACTGCGTTGGCGACGTACCTCCGAGCGCCGAGATCTGTGACGGCATCGACAACAACTGCGACACCTTGGTGGACAACGGCATCCCGATCGGTGGGCCGTGCGCAGCTCCTTACGACATGATCGCCTTCCCCGGAGATCGCTCGGCTGCCCCCTGTCAACCCGGCAACTTCCAATGCGACGCGATGGGCGGTCTGATCTGCGTTGGCGGCGTCGGACCCAGCGCTGAAATCTGCGACGGCATCGACAACGATTGTGACGGCACCATCGACGAAGCCGGCCCGGCTCCTGACGGGCTCGACGGCTCGGCCAATCCGCTCCCACCGCCGGCTGGCAACCTTGGAGACGCGTGCGGCGTGGACGCCGGAGCCTGCCAAGAGGGCGTGCTCTCGTGTGTGAACGGCCTGGTGCAATGCGTGAACGGAGTGGGTCCACAGCCCGAGCAATGCGACTGCAGCGACAACGACTGCAACGGCGTCACCGACAACGAAAATCCGAATAACAACCCGCCGCTTTGCGGCGAAGGGAAAGACTGCATCGCCGCGGCCGGCTCCTGCCAGTGCGCAGCGCCGTGCGGGGGCGGAGAGTTCCCGTGCCCCACCGGCCAGGTCTGTGAGGAGGTCGTATCGAGCGAGACAGGCGAAAGGCTCGGCGCTTATTGCGTGGCCGACAACTGTGGAGACTGCACGACCAAGACGGTCACGAGCGGCGCTGGGGCGGTGGTCTGCGCGCCTTCCGGGACGCCGCGAACAGACTGCGTTGAAGTGCCTGAGTGCGTTTGCAAAGGCCAATTTGGCTGTCAGGAGCCCTGCTTCAATGTTGCCTGTGATGCGCCAACCGTGTGCGCAACCAGCGGGGACAAGGCCGGAACCTGCGTCGTGGACAACTGTTTCAACCTTGGTTGTGCTGGCTGTGATCAGGTCTGCAACAACGACGGCGGCTGCGTCGCTAACCCGTGCACCGAGGACAGTTGTGCCCCCGGCGAGGTCTGCAAGCCTTCAGAGGACTTCACTTCCTTCACCTGCTCGCCGTCCTGCGCAGCCGTCGATTGCCAGCCAGGTGAGATCTGCGAAGACGGGGTGTGTAAGACCGGCTGCAGTCCGGTTTGTGCCGCAACTCAGGTGTGTGACCTCGCGCAAGACCCACCAACCTGTGTTGAGAACCTTTGCAACGACGCCTCCTGCCCCAACGGTGGGTGCTGCGATCCGATCGACGGTAGCTGCGGCGCTTGCCCATGCGAAGGTGTCATCTGTCCCGAAGGTCAAGACTGCTCGAACGGTGAGTGCTTCCAGAGCATGGGCCAGGGTGGTGAGGGCGGTAGCGGCGGCGCTGTCACCAGCGGCGGCGGCGGCACCAGCGGCGGAACGGGTGGAAATGGGTCCGGCGCTGGCGGTGGCACTGCCAACGAGCCAGGCGTTTGGGGGCTCGCGACCGGTGGCGGCGGATGCGCTTGCCGCAGTGATGCAAGCTCGGATAATCCTAGAACTGTGAGTGCGGGGTTGGCAGTCCTTGGCCTGGCACTGGTACGTCGCCGCCGTCGTGAGCGAAGAAAGCTACGTCAACTTGCAGCAGCCAAATCGGAGGTGACCCAGTGAGCACGAAATTCCAATGGGGCCTGCTCCTTGCGTCCCTCCTCTCGACCGCTTGTGACACCCAGGCCTTTTGTTTCCGCGATTGTGAAGACGGCGGGAACCAACCTGCTGGGGGCAATGGCGCAGCGGGTGGAGCAGGCGGAAACGGCGCCGGCTTCACCGGGGGCAGCTCCGGGGTGTTCGTTGGTGGAGGCGGGAACGGAGGCAGCGGAGGTTGTGAGCCTACCGAGGGTGGGGTCGAGGTTTGCGACGGCATCGACAACGACTGCAATGCGATAACTGATGACATCGCAGACATTGACTACGCCGATCCGAAGACCTGCGGCACTTGCGGCAACAACTGCTACCTGACGCTCACCAACGTCGACCCAGCGACGGTTGAATGCGCCCCGAGTCCAGAGCCGGGGGTAGTGCCTGGGGACTGCTCCGGCACGTGTGCCGCCGATTACCAGGATCTCGATGGAGACGGCCTCTCCTGCGAGTACTACTGCGTGTTCGCCGGGCCGGACACGGTCTGCAACAACAAGGACGACAACTGTGACGGCGTCATCGACGACCAGGTCAACAAGTGCACCGACGAGCAGAACTGCGGCAAGTGTGGCGGCATCTGCAACGCGGCCAATGCGCTTACCATCTGCGTCGCGGACAACCCGCCGAACTGCGACGAGACCAACACCGAGTGCGCGATCGATACCTGTGACCCTGGCTTCGTCGATCTCGACGGGGTTTACGCCACCGGCTGTGAGTACGCTTGCGTGGCCACCGGCCCCGAGGTTTGCGGGGACCAGGTAGACAACGACTGTGACGGCCTGATCGACTCGGCCGACGATCTCTCGAATGATCCCGCCATCGGGGTGCAGTGCTTTGGGGATCCCGACGGAGAGTGCGCTCAACTGGCGAACGCGGGTATCAGCGCCTGCGTCAACGGCACGGTGACGTGCACCGGCGCCAACGTCTTGTTCGAGAACGACCAACTGGAGAACTGCGACAACGTCGATAACAACTGCGACGGTCTCACGGACAACTCTCCGACAGACGCGGGAGGTCCCTGCGGCATCAGCAACATCTTCCCGTGCACCTTCGGCACGTTGCAATGCATTGCCGGGTCGCTTTCGTGCCAAGGAGCCATCAATCCAGGGACAGAGTCCTGCAACGGCCAAGACGACAACTGCGACGGCGACATCGACTTGGCCGGCGGCAATCCGCCAATGGACGCCATGGGCACTTGCAACGTGCCCATCCCGCCGCCCGTTGGCGCGACCTCGCCTTGCATGGCGGGCACTCGAGCTTGCATCGGCGGAACCGTTCAATGCGTTGGCTCGGTTGGGCCCACCTCGGTTGGTGATAGCTGCGGCGTCGACGCGAACTGCGACGGCTCGCTCACCAACCAGCCCAACTTGACGAACAGCGTCGCCAACTGCGGGATGTGCGGTAACAACTGCAACGCTGCTGCCGTCAACGCCAGCTTCAACTGCGTCAACAGCCAGTGCGTGTTTAACGCCTGTTTGCCTGGCTTCTTCGACCTCGACAACAACGGCACGTGTGAATACGCATGCACGTTCGTGTCGGCGCAGGAGGCCTGCAACGGCCAGGATGACAACTGCAATGGCCAAACGGACGAAGGCGTCGTAGCACCCTCACCGAAGCAGGTTTGCGGTGTCGCTGCCGCGGCCTCGCGGCCGGAGTGCACAACCGGCGTCACGGTCGCGTGCGTCGCTGGTGGCTGGCAATGCACCTTCCCCGCCGGTGTTTGCGCCGGTGGTTGCTCACCCAACGACGAGACCTGCGACGGCCTCGACAACGACTGCGACGGCTTCCTGAACGAGAACGTTCCGGACTTTGGAGCTCCCTGCGCCAGCGATGACGGTGACCCGCTCGGTGATGGCGCCTGTCGCACCACCGGCACCAAAGTTTGCGCTTCCGGGTCGACAACCACCTGTTCGGCAATGCCTGCCAACTGCGCGTCACTCCCCGGCGGCTGCACCGAGGTATGCGACGGCGTCGACAATGACTGTGACGGTCTGACCGATGAGACCTTCAACAACAAGGGCACCAACGCCGCCAACTTCTACCGCCCCCGCGTAATCCGCTTGGCGAACAGCCTTTGGATCTACCAACACGAGGCGAGCCGACCCAACGCGAGCACAACGGTTCCGGGCTTTGGCAACGGCTACTGGACGAGCTCACCGCCAGCAACCACCCAAGATCAGACGCCGAGTTGTTCGGAACCCGCGCGTATTCCGTGGTTCAACGTCACGCCCGACGAGGTGGAGCAAACCTGCCTCGCCGCCGGCGGTAGCATCTGCACACAAACGCAATGGCGTGACGCCTGTCGCGTCAACCCGCTCGCTGGTGCCGATTGCACCTTCGGCTACGCAGCCAACGCGGCGGCCTGCACGTCCCCCTTCACCGCGTCGAAGTATTGCAATCTTGGGCCCAGCTTCGACTTCAACAGCGGGGTAGCAGGCGATCAAGACGGCCTGCTCTCCACCGGCTCGGCGCTGCTTCAAAACTGCTGGTCACCCTGGGAGAACTTGCAGAGCAACCCCGTCGGCGTAAACGGACGCTTGTTCGACATCACCGGCAATCTTCGAGAGATCACGCGTTTGAACGCCACCACCTACACCCTGATGGGCGGTGCGTTCAATTCAGCGGCGGAGGCCGGCTCGACCTGCGATTTCACGTTCTACAACGTGGACGACGAGTTCAAGTTCTTCGACACTGGCTTCCGTTGCTGCTTCACGCAGAATCCGACGCTGTAGCCTGAAGCGTGTCGACATAGGCTGAATGAACGGGAGGGCGGACAGCACGCTCTCCCGTTCGCGCTTCTACATCGCGCTTGATTCGGCCCCCCTACGAGCAGATGGTGAGCGGAAGGAGAAACGTGTGCACAGCCTGGTCGAGTTGATCGCAAAGAAGCGGGATGGCGGAGAGCACTCGGGGGACGAGGTCGCCAGAATCATTACGGCGTTCACCTCCGGTGAGCTCGCGGACTACCAGTTATCGGCGTGGCTGATGGCGGTATTCTTCCGGGGCATGAGCGACGCGGAAACCGTCGCCTTGACGCAGGCGATGCTCCACTCCGGAGACGTGTTGGATCTCAGCGACGTTCCCGGAGCGAAGGTAGACAAGCACTCGACCGGCGGAGTTGGAGACAAGGTCTCACTCTGCCTCGCGCCCTTGGTCGCCGCCTGCGGGGTTCGCGTGCCCATGGTCTCGGGCCGGGGCCTTGGTCACACCGGTGGCACCCTCGACAAACTTGAGGCGATCCCGGGTTTCTCAGTGACGCTGGACGAGGCGAACTTTCGTAAATTGGTGCGTGAGATCGGCACGGCGATGA
>CAITIQ010000670.1 GCA_903892415.1 uncultured delta proteobacterium
CGAGTTCAATCTGGAGCGACGGATCGCTCTTGTACGGGCTGAACTCCTGATAGCCGGCGTTCGACGCGGCCAGCTTCAAGATCGCCTCCGGAGCCGCCTCCACTGTCGCGCTGCGCGTCACCGTCACGTGGCGCGGTAGCAGCAGCGTGCTCGCAGAAATGGTCATCAGCGCGCCAACCCCGTAACCCAACACCGTCAAAATCGACATGGCCGTTTCTCTCTCGTTGTTCCGAAGGACCGTCCCTTCAGCGCCATGACGTTTGTGTTTGGCCTCAATCGACAGGCCCCTCGAAAAAAAAGCGCAGGGCCGGTTTTTCGGGCAAAAAGGGTCAAAAAGCGGGACTTCGTGTTCCTAAGTCGGGGCTATAAGGGCGCGATGAAGTACGCCTTCCCTCTCGCGGCGCTCTCCTTCCTTGCCCTCGCGAGCTGCGCCGCCGACGCGTCCCTCCCAGCGACCGCCGCCGACCCGAATACGTCGGCTTCGCTTACGAGCGCCGAGGCTCCGAGCCCGGGCACCGTCGACTCATCGGCCGCGAGCGCCAATCCAGCTGCCCCGTCGGCCGCTCCATCGGCTGCCGCCTCAGCCCGCAAACCCTTCGCTCCGGATCAGATCTTCGTTCGCGTGGAGAAGGGGCGCATCAAGCTCGTCCAGCTGTGGCAGCGCAACGAAGGTCAAAAGGGCAAGGAGACCAACCTCGCCGCTGCCGCCGTGTGCGAAAGCCGCAAGCAGATGATGGGCTGGGTCGTCGATAGCGGGATGCTCAACGTCGAGACCGAAGCCGCAGCAACCCCCGGAGCGCTTCCTGCCGGCGACACCTCCTTCATTTTCGACGGTGAAGACGGCAAGCGGACCGGCCCCGTGGAAGGCCGCATCGAGATCCTCAGCATCGACCAAAAGCCGACAAACGCTGGCTCGCACGCAGCGCGCGGCAAGCTGAAGGTGGTCGCCAAAGACAACGCGGGCCAGCTCGTCGACGGCACCTTCGATGCTGTTGTGTGCATCGACGTACCGAGCAGTACGTAATCGGGAACGCAGGCGCGCACTCGCGCCTTCTTCGGCCGCCCGCGTCCCATATCCCCCGCTCGTTCCGAGCGAACCACCGTTATGGGACAAGGACATCGGTAACAGGGCTACCGGCATTCACCCCGCTTGGGCCCGGGCTGGGACTCGACTACGCAGAACGGATGAACCCGAGCGACGTGGCCCAGGGCCAACTGGACGCGTACAACGCGCAGGACCTCGAAGGCTACATGGCCCATTTCGCGGAGGACTGCGTGGTCGCTGACTTCAACGGTGAGATCAGCTTGCGCGGCGCAGCGGCGATTCGAGCGCGCTACGCAGCGATGTTCGCGCAGTACCCCCAAAACCACGCCCGGCTCGTTCACCGCATTTGCATCGGCAACACGGTGATCGATCACGAAGACGTAGCTCGAACCCCCGAGGGCGAGCGCTTCGAGGTCGCGGCGGTCTACACCGTGCGCGCAGGGCGCATCGCGCGCGTCGACTTCATCAAGGGCTAGTCAGCTCGGGCGGATTCGGCGAGTCGCTCACGGTCCGCTCGCCAGAGAACCAAGTCGGAGATGGTCGGCATTTGGACTTCGCCGTTGTGTGGCCTCCTGGATGCCTGACAGCCAGCTCGACCTCCACACATAGAGAGTTACGGCGCCACCGAGGGCTTCTGGGAAGCACTGCGGGCGCAGCGGAAACCTATCTGTATCATTGCATGACCTTCTGCGCCCCAGCGCTCAGTCATACGGGCAGAATCTCCGCGCGCTGCGCTGCACGTATGGCCGCCCCCGCACCCGTAAAGCACGGTGGAGACCCTGATGGGGTCTGGCCCTTGTGGATTCTTTGCGGGTGAACGCGAATAGTAGTTTTCGAGATACGTGTCCGATACCCACTCGGCAAGGTTGCCGCCCATGTCGAGGGCGCCGGTGGGCGAGGCGCCGTCCGGGAAAGAGCCGACCGG
Organism: uncultured delta proteobacterium; assembly: GCA_903892415.1. Lineage (GTDB taxonomy): Bacteria > Myxococcota_A > Polyangia > Polyangiales > Polyangiaceae > Xiheicaenibacterium. Next base: position 1,971 of record CAITIQ010000670.1, read on the forward strand.
ACAGGAGGCACCCTTAGGCAGACATAACCGGGCTTGGTTCGGAAGCTCGTTGCCCCAGGGGTGGATGCGATCATCGGTTCCGCGGGCCGCCCGCTCCCACTCCGCCTCCGTCGGCAAGCGCTTATTGAGCCACTTGCAGTAGTCGTGCGCCTCGCCCCTATCGACGCAGTTCATGCCGTGACGATCACGGCCTGCGAGGTTGATGTTGCATTCTTTCGGCTTTTTTTGTTCTCCTCCTTCGCAGGCTCCGACCTGAAGGCACGTTCGAAATTGCTGAACGGTCACCTCGAGCCTGTCGATTTGGAACGCGCGCAGCGTGACCTTGTGGCGTGGCTTCTCGTCGTCGCGGCAGTCAGGGTCGCCCTTCGCGCAGCCCATCCAGAAGCTGCCGGCGGGCACGTCGACCATGTCGTCCTCGGGTGGCTCGCTTGACAAGGGAGCGCTCGAAGCTTCCGGGAGCGCGGAAGCGACCGCCGACGGGGCAGCGCTGGCACGGACGACGGCGGGGCCGGAAACCGACGGGACGACGCTGACCGCAAGCGGCCGTGGGGGCGACTCTGGAGCGCTGCACGCGACCAGCGCGACGAGCCCCACGAACGCGCAGCTGGAACCTGCCGCGCTCTTCATCCGTCCTCGTAGGCGACGATGGAGCGGCAGGCGATCTGGTCGGCGAGCGCTCCGTTCCGCACTTTGCGTATGAGCTCCTTGCACGCTCGGTACGCCGCTTTCGTGTACATCGCTGTGTACTCGGTGTTCTGAAACCTTAACGACGGATGCGCGATATCCACCCATCCGGCGATCCTGTGGGCGTAATACCCTTGTGTGTTGGCAGGGCTCCACACGGGACGCGCCCAGCCTTGCGCGACGCGGATCTTGCCGCTGTCGGTTCGGAAGACCCGACGCGGTAGGAACCACGCCGACTCGCTGTTCCCTTGGTTGTAGTCGGGCTTGTGCCAGAAACGCTCCCACGTCACGGGCCTACCCTTACCGTTCTTGTCCTTGTCGGACCCCTTCATGAACTCGGTTGCGTGGGCGGGCTGCCCCCCATCCGCCGAAATCCAGTTGACGTCGACCTCGGGTGAAGCGTCGACCACGATCCCCGTGTGTTGGAAAAGCCCGTCTTCATTGGTGTAGTAGACAACGTCGCCAACACTGGGTGCGAGGCCCTCCGCGAAGCTCACGAAATAGTCCTTCGCGGCGAGTTCCTGAATTGCTTTCGCATCCCCGGCGCCCGTTGTGTCTCCCGTCGCCGGAGGCTTGGGGCTCGGCAGGGTGGAGCCGAGCCCGTTCTGCAACATCGACTGCATCACGGTGGTACACGTGTTCTCAGCCCGCTTACCCATCAGCATGCGCTTGTACTCCCCTTGTTCGTACGGCGGCTTCCACTCCGGGTCGCGGGGGTAATGGCACATGGGGAAGTGGGTGAAGAGCGTCGCCAAGAGCTTGCGTCTGCGCTGCATGCCGGGGATGTCGGCGTCCAGCAACGGATCGTCGATGCTGTGGACGGGTCTGCCTACCTCGGCCGCAAGAGACGACACGTTCACCAAACCGGTTCGCACGGTCACGCGCCGCCAGCCGGATGCAACCTTGCGCGGCTTGCCCTTGGCCGCGACCTCCATCACCACGAGCGCATCGTACGTCCCCAGTGGCAGCCCACGGAAGACGTACAGCAGCTCGGTGCCCAAGGTCGTAGGGGACGCGCTGGGCGGGATGTCCTTGTCACGCTCGTTGGGCGGGATGTCCCGCGCCGCGACCACGCGTAACCAAACCTTGGCACTAGCGAGGTCGACCTGGCAGCCGGCCGGCGGGATCACCGTCAGGCTCAGGTCCGAAACGTCGGGCACGGCCGCGCCTTGGCCGAGCGAGGTGCCACCCGACGCCCCGATCTGCTCCTCTTCAGCGAGCATCGCCACCGAACTTAATCGGGGCACAGGGCTTGCCGCGAAGTTCGACCGCGCTCTCGGAACCCGGTCCAATTCGGGAGCATCCTCCTGCGGATGAAACGGCTCCACGGCACCATGGTCGTGACGCTGGAGCACCTCGAGCCGAATCTCCTCGGGGTCGCCGGTAGGCTCACGCGAGTACGCGCGCTGGTAGTCCGCGACGTTGTCCTGTCGGCGCTTGCCTTGCGAAAAGCCAAGGTTGGCAAGACGTCTGTCGAGCCCGGTGTCGCCGTCGTACAGCTTGACGTTGTACAGCTTGCGATAGGGCATGAACGGCTGGCCCGGCAGATCGGGCGGCGCCCACTCGACCCTCAACGTCGACGTGGTCGCGCGGACGTTCACACGCACCTCGCCCAGCGCATCGGCGGTGAGCCCCTCCGCGGTGATGAGACGGCCCTGCTCTTCGATGCGGCAGCGCGCGCCAGGCATGCGCAGACCCCGAGGGTCGTAGAGCACGATGGTGTGCGGCTCGCCGGGCGCGGTCTCCTTCACGGGCTCACAAACACAAACCCCGTTCGGGCACTCCCACGTGGGCCCGGTCGTCCACACGCCTTTGAACGCTGGGTACGGCCACGGGCTGAAGGTCGGTACACCGGCCGCGGGAGCAGGCTCTGGCAGGACCGGTTGGTTGACGCCTTCCGCCGGACTCGTGAGCGCCTCAAGGGCCTCGATGCGCAGCACATCCCCGGGATAGAGGAGGTCCGGCGAGTCTCTTCTGTCGCGATGGCTCGCGTTCGCCGGGTGGTTCCAGATCGCAAGCACGGTAGTGCCGTGCTCCCGCGCGATCTTCGCCAGCCAATCCCCTGCTTTGACGACGTACGTAATGGTCATTTACTTCTTCAGCTCCGCCTGCCGTGCGTCCGCAAAGGCCTTCCACTCAGCGCGCAGCGAAGGCTCGTCGAACATGCGCGCTTCCCAATAAGCGTTAAGCGCCTTCAGCTGCACCCGCGTGAGACCGGCGACACGAAGCACCTCATCTTCCGGCATGCCGCTCGTGTAGAGGTCGATGGAGAGCGCTGCGTAACGAGCGAGCGTCCAGCCGGGCGGAAGATCGGGGAGGTTGGCGCCCTCTCCGCGAGCGAACGGCAGGCTTGGCCTCGCACCCGATGACCCAAACACGGTCCGGCCGGCGAGCGGGGAAGGCGCCACCTCGCGCGCCGGAGGCAACGGAGGCTCCGGGCTCGGGGCAGCCTCGGCCACAAACGGGAGCGGCCGGCCCGTGGCTACGCCGCCCTGCTGTGTCTCATCCGGGTTGGGGCCCGGCACGGCGCCGCATCCTTCTCGAAGCGCGACCGTCATGCGCGGAAACGACGCCTGCTCCGCGGGGGGGGAATGTGCTGCCGCCGGCGCGGCGGGTGCGACGGGCGGACTCGGTCGCGCCTCGAACTCTCGGCCAACCGCGAGCATGAAGGTGGCTCGAGCCGCGCTGTCTGTCTGCAGGAACGTGTTCCACCCAGCCTCGAGCTCCGCGCGTGTTTCCGGCGTGAGCCGCAGCCTGGCGAGGGCCGCGGGCAGCTCCCTTGCGCTCGCAGCGGTCAAGGTTGCGTTGACCCAAGCGTACTGCTCGATCGAAAGCACCGGGAGGCCAGCTCGCAACGCTGGACCTACCCGTGTGGGCGGCATGTCGACCGGAACGCTGCGAGAGCGCGCTTCCTGCTTTTGGGCGATCAAATACGTCGGCAAGGCTTGCGCCGGCTCCGGTGCACCTCCGTCCGAGCGCTGGAACGCCGCGAGATACTGCGCGGACAGCTCTTGACGTCCTGCTGCGGCCTCACGTGCGAGCGCCGCCTGCCAGTGCTCCTCGAGCGCCGCCCACTCGTTCGGCTCGAGGCCCGCGCGCTCGAGGGTGGTGCCGAGGTCGCCCGTCTGCAGGCTCTCGGCGCGAAGCGCGGCAAACTCGTCGATCGATCGTGTCATCAGCGCCTCTCCGCAGTGCTCATCGTAGGCTGCTCATCGTAAGGTGTTCACTTCAGGTTGCTGTTGCCCGAGCACATCAGATCGCCCTCGACGAAAACGCTCCCGACGAGGCGGATCACTCCGGCGGTGATGGTCACAGTTGCTCCGTCGATGCTCACATCGGCTGCGGCCTTCACGGTGATTCCCCCGCCTGCCTCCACCTTGATGTCGCCGGAGGCGTCGAGCGCGATCTGCCCTGCAGAACCTTGGAGGCTGCCTCCTTGGAGGAGGACCGTCTCCTTCGCGTAGATCCGCGCGTCCCCCTCCGTTGCACTGCCGATCAGGTTCTTGTTCGCGCACAAAAGGATGCAGTCCTCAACGCTGTGGATCCGCAGGTCTCGCCGGGACATCACACCGAGCGAGGTGCCGTCGTCGAGTTCGGGAGCTTCGGCTTCGGGGTAGTAGCCCGCGACGATGCGGCTCGTCTTGGCAGCGACGTCGACGACGCCGCCAGAGGTGACGTGCACGGACCGTCCGCCGGCGACCTCCACCTCGCCCGCCGACTTTACAACCGTGGTCTGATGACCGATCACGGCGGTCGAGTTGGTCGAGGACAACGTCGCGGTGCGATCGCCCGACACGAGGACGTTCTCCCGGCCGACCAACGCCGCGAGCTTGTCGCTCCCTAGGATGGCGGCCGGATCTGTCGGCTCTCCAAGCGGCTCTCCCTGGATACGACCCATCGCTGCTTCAAGCCCGGTCTCGGCCGTTCGCGTCAAGTTCCTCACCATATCGAGCGCTGCAGCATCCGAGCGATCGGAGGCGCGCGCCATCGCGTCGCTGTGAAGCTCCGCCTCGGCCGGTGGAACGATGGGCGGGATTGCCGGTCTTTCGGGGATCGACGTGGAGCCCGCCTGGATGGGAGGCCGTGTCAGTCGATGCAGCCCAGCGGCGATCTGCTCGGCCGAGGCCGCGCCTGGGCGCTCGATCGCGTTGCTCGCCGCCTCGGCGATCCCTCGGACACCCGCCAGCATCACGAGCCGCTCTCCGAGTACCGTCGTCGAGCTGCGTGCGATCGTCGTCTGCCGATCGGTCAGGGTGTTGTTGGAGCGACGCGACGCGGCTGTGACATGCGCCTCGGTCGTCAGGAGGAAGCCTTCTTCGGCCTCTTCGGGCGACCCCATTTGCAGCGTTGTCGCGGCGTGTGGAGTGTGGATTCTGATCCGTTCGTGCTCCTTCAGATCTTCGAGCACAAACTCGTTGTTCGAGCCTGTTCGAAGCACGTTCTGCGTCTGATTGCGTGCAGCCACGGGGCTTGTCTTTACTGGGTTGGGCGCGGCGCCGAGGATGACCGGGCGATCCGGATCGCCGTTCACAAAGCCAACAAGCACCTCCGTCCCTGGGCGCAACGGGAAGTGCATGCCGTAGTTCGCCCCACCGTGAGGCTGCATCATCCGGACCGGATGCGTCGCACCAAGATCGGTGCGGCCCGACCGGTCGTGCGCCAACTGCAGCCTGTAGCGCCCCATGTCGTCGAGTTCGGCGTAGTCACCGCGAACAGCACCGTCGACGACGGCGTTCATCAAGCCGGCGATCTTCGGCGTGGCTGTCACGCGCGGCGGCCGGAACGTGAGGTTCGCTGGGATCCCTTCGAAGCGGTTCTCCCAACCTTGCGCATCAGCGGGTCCGTCGGCTGCCGGTCGAAATCGGTAGTGGACGCGCGTCAAGAGCACCGCTTGCTCTGCCGCAACGCTGTCGACGATGTGCACGACCCGACCCGCGCGAAGGCCCGCCTCCGTGGCGTACCCCGTGATCGTGTGGTGTTTGCACGCGAGCTCTTCTTGGCGCTTGACCGCAGCAGCCCGCACATCGTCACGCGTTTTGACGTGATCGCCAAATTCGTTCCACTCCCCGACGGCCGCTGCTCGCTGCGTTCGATCGGTATCGAGCAGAGAGAGCGTTGGCGTTCGGTAGTTGTAGTCGTGCACGCGAACGTTCGCAGGCACGCGCCGCAACGTGGTTTCCACGTCGTACGCGGCGGGATGATCCGCGCGGCGCCGCGCGCGAAGCCGTGGCCTTGCGATGTCCTCGAAGGGCGTGTTGCCATCACTGAGCACCAGCACCTCTCGCCCGTCGCGCTCTTCGTAGGAGGTCGTGATCCCGTTTGCCTCGCAGAGCCGGCGGAAGAACGTGAGGTCCGACTCCTCGTGTTGCGCGACGATCTCCCGGCGGAAGTACCTCGAGCGCAGTAGGGAGGCGCAGTCCTCGTCTGCTTGCAGTCCCCACGCGGTGAGCTTCTCGAACAGCACCTCGGGGATGGTTCGGTCCAAGAACAGCTCACTGCCGCGCCGGTGAGCGGCGAGGGCGAGCCGCGGGACAAGCGTGAGGTCCAAGTCAACTCGCTTGCGGTCGATGTCGGGGCGGCTGGTGAGCGATTCGACAACGCCCGAGAAGCGGTTCAGCTCGAGCTCGCCTTCGACAAAGGAGAGCGTCGCTGGCGCCTCGAGCACACGCTCGAGGTCCTCCTGGGTGAGCGTCCCGGCCGCGAGATCCAGCCGAACTCGGAACGAATACTCCTGATTGAAGGCGTCAACACCTTCGAGTGAGCGAACCGTCCAGCGCGTGTCCCCCTGCCAGTATATCGAGCGGCAAAGCTCCTCCGCGTCGTTGATCCTGCCAAGGCCCGCATCGCCGGGCGAGTGGGCGAGAGCCTCGGGGTCAATGTGCACGCCGAGGTCGCGGTGCCGGCTCGGGACCGCGCTCGCCTCGAGCGGTTGTGCAGGTAGCGCCCGTCGCGCAAGAGCGCCTCGTCGAGGACGCCGGCGGCAAGCTTCGCTACCTCCTCAAGAAGCCCCGGAGCGACAGCACGGTTGCGCTCGTCCTCGAGCCGCTCGACCTCTGCGCCCGCCATCGCTGCGCTCATCCCGCCGCCGAGGTTCCACATGATCGTCGAGTGGACGTTGAGCGCCGCTGAGGACGCCGCGGAGCGCACCGAGGAGGAGGCAGCGCAGAGCGACGCACAGCCCGTCCCAGAGCCAGCGTTCGATCGCCACAACGTGGACCTCTTGCTCGCCGAGGCCCGCGTGCTCCGCGTCGCCGGGGACAACCCGGTCGCGCTGCGGGCGCTCGAACGCGCTGGGCACGCAGCTGGCGGCGATCTGCACGTGGCCGCCGAGTTGCTCGCCACTGCGCGCACCCGGCTTGGCGCGGACTGCAATGGAGAACGCGGGGCGATCGCGATCGTCGCCAGCGGTCTCACAGCCACCGACGCCAGCACCGCGATCACGCCGAGCTGCATCGAGCAGCGGCTAGCGTTGCGGCTCGTGCAGGCGCTGCATGCGCGCTCGGCGCCCTCGCAGCGCAAGCTCGAGGTGGGTCCCGCTGGGCGCTGGTTCTCGCTCGAGCGCGATCAGCAGGTAAGCCTCGTACGGCGCCCATCCGTGCATCGGATGTTCGGCTTCTTGCTTCGCCTTCGCGGGTCTGCACGGCAGCACGGCGGGCTTCGAGCTGCTGCAAGACGCCTATGTCTATGATCCCGACGCTGCCACCTGGAGCACGCTCGGCCCGCTCGCCTCGGCGCGCGTGCTGCATAGCTCCACCGTCTTGCTCACCGGCGAGGTGCTGGTGGTCGGCGGTCTCGGCAACAACAAGGTTCTAAAGAGCGCCGAGCTCGCGATCCCTTGAGCGGGCTCGTCACGACGACGCTGTCGGATCGTTCACGACGCCGATGAACAGAACGCGGCCGTTGGTTTTGTCGACCAAGTAGTACGCGAACGGGTGCTCGACGACGAAGGGAATGGGCGCGGGAGGAAGGGAGGTCGGAGCCATCACCACGCCGGTCGCGGCGGCGGCCTCGGTGCCCTTCTCGTCCACGCGGATGAAGGTCTTGTGGAAGACGTCGCTGATGGCGAAGCGCCCGCTGCCCATCCCGGAAAAGTCCGCCCCCTCGTTGAAGGCCTGCTTGATGCCCAGGGCGCTCAGCTTGTCCTTGATGCTGCCACCGGCTGTGAGCTCGAACTTCGGTAGCTCGAGCGCGAGCTCGCGTGAGGAGGAGCTGAGCCCCTCGTGCCAGCGCGTCAGCGTCGCCGCATCGAGCGCGCCGAGCACAGAGGACAGACCCGCGCGCTGCTTCGGCAAAACCACGACCATGGCCATGGTGTCGCCTTGGTACGGCAGCAGCGCCAGGCTTGCGTTCTCCTCCTCGAGGAAGCCGAAATGCGCGGTCTTGCGCATCATCGGTGCCGGCTTGGACGCCTCACCGCCCGCGACGAAGAACGGCTTCGGCGTCGTCTGGCTCTTGTCGAACGGCGTCTTCCAGGTGCCGAGAAAGTACACGGCGTTCGCTATGACGTAGCGTGTCTCCCGCTTGATCGAGCCCGGCGGGAATAGCGTCGGGATTTTGCCTGCTGTCTCCTTCGCGACCCAGGCGTTCATGGCGGTGCGCGAGGGTTCGGCTTGGTTTGCGA
>CAITIQ010000671.1 GCA_903892415.1 uncultured delta proteobacterium
ATTGCCTGCTCGAGATCGGCGCGGGTGCTAGACAGCGCGCGTGCGGCCTGGATGGACGGAATATTGGTGTTGATCACGATTCCCATGACTGAACTCCGGTGCTTATGTGCGGTGTAACTTCTACTCCCGCCTCACCGATGCCAGTCGTCAGCACCGGAGAAACCTTTAGCGGGATGTAGCGTTGCGCGTTTGTGCTATTACAAACAACAACTTAGGGAGCATTTGCAGTCGCCATGGGGTGCCGAAACTTTAGCCACGCCGCAGGATTTCAACTGATTGAGCCCACCGGACTTCGTGAGGGCAATCCCCGGGATGGACGTGTCGCTGATGGCGCGGATGAAGGAGCTTGAGGAGGAGAACCGGCGCCCCAAGACGCTCGACATCGAGGCGCAGATCAAGGCTGACATCGTCGCGGAGGCGCTCGCAAAAAAGCCTGAGGACATCTCGCCGGCGCGAAGTGGCCAGTTGGGCAGTGGAGAAGAAAGGCCTGAGCATCCGTTAGGCGTGCGAGGAGTTCGGTCTGGGCTTCCCCCGAGATTCCAGACACAGAGATAAGGTGTAAAGATGGTCTCGGAGGTATGGGATGGGTACTCGAAGGATGTTCACTCGGGAGTTCAAACTCGAGGCAGTGAAGCTGGTCAGTGAGCGGGGCGTGAGGGTTGCACAGGCCGCTCGGGATTTGGGTATCGGAGAGAACGTACTTGGCCGCTGGGTTCGCGAAGCAGCCTCCGGCAAGGGGAGTGCTTTTCCTGGACGGGGGGTGATGAAGACTGAAGATGCCGAACTCGCCCAGCTTCGTAAGGAGCTTGCTCGCACCAAAGCGGAGCGCGACATTTTAAAAAAAGCCATCGCCTTCTTTGCCAAGGATCCGCCGTGAGGTTTGCGTTCATCGCCAAGCATCGCGGGATCTGGCAGACGCAGCTGATGTGTCGAACGCTCGGTGTCTCGCGAGCAGGGTTCTACGAGTGGCTGGGCAGACCCGAGAGTGATCGGGCCAAAGCCAACCGTGAACTGCTGGCGCTCATTCGCGATAGCTTCGAGCAGAGCGATCGCACGTACGGCAGTCCGCGCGTCTGGCGCGATCTGATCGCTTGGGGCTATCGATGCAGCGAGAACCGCGTGGCCCGCTTGATGCTTGCGGCGGACCTGCAGGCCCGCCGCAAGCGACGCAGGCTGCCAGAAGATATCGGCGTTCGGCCCGAGCATTACATCGCGCCGAACTTGCTCGATCGGCAGTTCGACGCAACAGTGCCGAACCAACGCTGGGTCGCCGACTTCACGTATATCTGGACGAACGAAGGCTGGCTGTATTTTGCCGTGGTCCTTGATCTCTTCTCCCGTCGCATTGTCGGCTGGTCGATGAGTCAGGAAATGACGGCAGAGCTGGTTACCGATGCGCTGGTGATGGCGCTTTGGCGACGAGGTAAACCTCGCGAGTTTTTGCACCACTCGGACCAGGGTAGCCAATATACGAGCGAGCGCTTCCAGACGCTGCTGTCGGAGTTTGGCATCACCTGCAGCATGAGCCGTCGTGGTGACGTCTGGGACAACTCGGCGATGGAGAGTTTATTCTCGAGTTTGAAAACCGAGCGAACGAGTCGGACGCAGTATCGCTCGCGCAACCAATGCCGAGCTGATTTGTTAGATTACGTCGAGCGGTTCTACAATGTACGTCGTCGGCATTCAACGATCGGCTATGTCAGCCCAGCAGAGTTCGAACTACTGGCGACGAAAG
>CAITIQ010000672.1 GCA_903892415.1 uncultured delta proteobacterium
CACAGAGCCGCCGGTCGTAGCCCAAGAGCACACGCAGCCTCCACGGCAGCGAGCACACCCACTGCCGCACCGGCACCTCCGGGATCACCTTCTGGGCGAGGTGCACCGCCGTGTCCGACATGCGCCGGCCGAGACACGAGGGGCAGAAGCCTCGACGTTTGCAGGAGAAGGCGACGAGCCGCTCAAAGCCGCACCGCTCGCAGCCGACGCGTACGCAGCCGTACTCGAGCAGACCGCAACGCAGGTACTCGTCCACCTCGCGCTGCACAAACCGCGGCAGGCCTCCCGCTTCTTCGGCGCGCTCGCAGAACTCCGCCCAGTGCGCCGCAAGCGTCCTGTAGAGCACCGTCTCTTCGGGGCGGTGTCGCTCGTAGGAGCTCGCTGCATGGTGCGCGTGCCGCGCTGCTGGGTGAGCCACAGCCGGGGCGCCTCAGGAAGCTCCGTGCCACCGCTAACGGCCGGGTTTCTCTGTGCTTCATCTGGCTCGAGGGGTGACGCTCGCCAAGAAGGAGTGTCCACGGAGGCTACCCCAAGCGACGAAGGGGCTGCGATGCCAACTTCGGTTCGAAGGCCACCCCGGGACTCGACACGCACTCCAACCGAGATCGGATCGACGGGACGCAGCATGAGCGTCGACGCTCGGCGGTCGTGGACTCCGCTCAACGCGAAACGCGGAGCGCCACGAGCGAGCGAGCGCCCGGAGCGACGCCCGCAAAGCCAAGGCCCGGTCGCCCGGAGGGTGCGCCTGCTGTTCGGACGCGCGCGTCCTCGAAGTGTCCGAACTCGACCTCGAAGGCCGTCGCGTCGATGGATGAGGCTCGGCGAGCAGCCACCGTCGTCGCCTCGGGATGCCCCGAGAGATTCGCGGCGCAACCCGTCCCGAAGAGGGCCGACGCGACGACGACAGCGAGGCAAGCGAGACGACGAGCGGCGTGGTTGGACGGGTTCATGTTCTCACCTCACGGAGGCGCGAGCCCCTCGCTCGTCGCCGACGTGAGCCACGTTTGCACGCGCCTTGCCAAGCACCTCCGGCAACGCCCCGAGCCCGTCATCCATGGTTCTTCGGCGGGTATTTCAACGAAAGTCCCCATCGAGCCCCCTGGGGTGGATCCATGATGATCCCATTTGTGTAGGGCGCTCCCAACGGCAGCTCCCGCCCATGAAAGACCGACTAACTACCTATCTCCCGGCCAGGACCGGGGCGGCGCGAGGGGCCGCCTCCCGTCTGCTAGGCTGCGCGCCCATGGCGCAAGAGCTCACGCTTCCCCAGCACGCGCTCGTAGCGCCGCTCCGATCGATCCGTGTGGATGTCCTCGACGGTCCCGACGCTGGTCGCACCCTCGTCGCGGAGAACGAGACCTTCGCGATTGGCAGCGCCGAAGGCAACGACCTCGTGCTCACCGACCCTGCGGTGTCGCGCTATCACGTGGAGCTGCGGCCCGGGGAGAAAGGCGGAGCCCTCGTCGTGGATCATCGCTCGACGAACGGCACGTTCGTGGGGCCCGTTCGAATCGAGCGAGCCTTCGTCCCGAGCGGCACTCCGCTGAAGCTGGGCACGACCACGGTCCGCATCGCCGACGCCGAGACCGTCGCGCTCGAGCTCTTCCACGGCGAGGCGCTGGGAGGTCTCCGCGGTAGAAACCCAGCGATGCGTCGGCTCATGGCGCAGCTCTCCAGGCTCGCGGCGACGCCGGCCGCCGTGCTCATCATCGGGGAATCCGGCACCGGCAAGGAGCTGATGGCGCGCGCGCTCCACGACGGCAGCCCCCGAGCGAAGGGTCCCTTCGTCACCGTGGACTGCGGCTCCCTCTCGCCGACACTCGTCGCGAGCGAGCTCTTCGGTCACGAGCGGGGAGCCTTCACGGGGGCCGAGCGCGCTCACGCAGGTGCGTTCGAGCGGGCCCACGGGGGCACCATCTTCCTCGACGAGATCGGAGAGCTACCCGTGCACCTGCAGCCGACGCTCCTCGGAGTGCTCGAGCGAAAGCGCTTCCGCAGACTCGGCGGGCGGGTAGACGTGCCCGTCGACGTCCGCGTCGTGGCGGCGACTCACCGGGATCTGCGCTCGGAGGTGAACGCCGGGACGTTCCGGCTCGATCTCTACTACCGCCTCGCGGTGGCGCTCCTGACGGTCCCTCCGCTGCGCGAGCGACTGGACGACATCCCGATGCTAGTGGAGCACCTCGCCCGCGAGTGCGGGCACACGGGCCCCATCGGCGCGCTCTTTCCAGCGGGCGCTCTCGACGCGCTGTCGTCGCATCATTGGCCCGGGAACGTGCGCGAGCTGCGCAACGTGGTGGAGGCGGCCGTCGCGACCGGCGAGGCCCCTCGGATCGAGGCGATCGATCTCGGAGGAGAGTCGGCCGAGGGGAACGTGAGAGACCCGTTCGAGGCCGTGATCGACTTGGCTTACAAGGAGGCGCGTACCATCCTATTGACGGCGTTCGAACGTCGCTATCTGGAACATGTGCTGCGCAAGGCCGAGGGGAACGTGTCCAAGGCTGCCCGCGAGGCCCGCGTGGACCGCTCGCACTTCATCGATCTGATGAAGCGCCACGAAATCCGGGGCGACGAATACTGAGAGGCAGCAGAGGGCATTATCGCCCGGGGGAGCGATCCCGATGAGGCGCGGGCGCGTTGATCTCCCGCGCTCCGTACGTCCACACCTGGCGACGCTCACTCGGAGACCGGTACGATGATGCGGTCCTTCTTCACGACCTTCTCGGGCGCGAACGTCGTCGAGGCGACCTTCTTCGTTTGGGACGTCGAGCTCGGCGCGCGCTCGCGCGTGTCGGTCCAAGCGACCTCGTATTGGCCCTGCATCATGCGAGCTTGGAGCTCCTCCTCCGTGTAGAGGGGCAGGTTGTCTTCGAGGGAGGAGGGGTCCGCGATCTCGGCTTGGCTCGCCGAGCAGCCCACGCCCACCAGCATCATCATCGCGCCCAACATCCCGATCGTCGTCTTGGTCATGGTCAGCTCTCCGGCTTCTGGAGGCGCCGATTCGCCTCTCGTAGCCCCCTATTGCAGCGACCTTGCCAAGCCCCAGCGCCCCTCCCTATCCAGGGTTTTCCAGGGTGTTTTGCGGACTTTCCGGGCGGCGGACCCCAAGACTGGATCTCAGATGATCCAATTGTTGTAGGCGAGCCCCTACGAGCCCCGCACACCGCGTGGGCCGAGGACCCGAGGGCGCTTCAGCCGATGATCATCGACTCGGTGAGGAGGCGACCCTCCTTGAAGCGACGGAGGTTCCAGCGCTCGAAGAGAGGAAGGTCGACGTCTCCGGCGAGGTGGCTCGCGAGGAGCTTCCCCATCACCGGCGCCATCATGAACCCGTGCCCCATGAAGCCCGAGGCTTGGTGGAACTCCTCCACCTCGTCCACCTGCCCGACGATCGGGTTCTGGTCCGGCGTGAGGTCGTAGCAGCCCGCCCATTGGCGGAGCACCTTCAGGGCCCCGAGCTTGGGCACGGTACGAATCAGCGCGGAGGAATAGAGGGACAAGAACTTCGCCGAAGACTCCATGTCGATCCCGTCCGGCACGTCGTGGTTGGAGATCCCCCCGACGATTTCGCCGCGCGTCGACTGCGAGAAATAGAGACCATTGGAGAGATCTGCGACGAGCGGAGTGAGCCAGGGCTTCAGCGGCTCGGTCGAGCAGATCTCGTGACGGTGGGGACGATTGGGCAGCTCCACCCCGAGCATCCTCGCGACCTCCGGGCTCCACGCGCCGCACGCGTTGACGACGCGGTTCGTCTGGATTTCGCCCTGGCTCGTGAGGACACCGAGGATCTTCTTGCCGTGGGTGCGAAAACCCGTCACCTCCGTGAACGTTCTGACGCGCACCCCGAGCGATTGTGCGGCCTTCGCGTAGCCCCACACGAAGGGCCACGGGAAGACGACCGCATCGTTGGGATTGTAGGCGGCCGCGACGACGCCCTCCGTCGAGAGCTCGGGGACGATGCGCTTCGCCTCCCCCGGCGTGAGCAGGCGTGTCGGGTGACCGCAGTCGTTCTGCACCGCGACGCTCGCCACGAGGTTCCGCTCCGAGTCGGCGCTCCGGACGAGGAAGAGGTAGCCGCCTTGGCGAAACCACACGTTGATCTTCATCTCGGCCGCGAAATCCCTGCAAATCCGAAGGGACTCCTGCATCAGCCGGACGTTGGTCTCGCTCGAGAACTGCGCGCGTACGCCGCCTCCGTTCCGGCCGCTCGCGCCGCTACAGAGGTATCCCTTCTCCACGACCACGACGTTCGTGATGCCGTGGTGCCTCGCGAGGTTGTACGCGGTGGAGCGCTTAGGAAATTCGAACTGCGATCTGACCGGAAGGCGGGACTGAACCTGGGCCCCTTGGACACGGATCGGCGGTCCGGTTCAGGCTCGATGGGAGGAGATCGGGTCTGCGCACGGGCCCCTGAGGAGGGACGGGAGC
>CAITIQ010000673.1 GCA_903892415.1 uncultured delta proteobacterium
GATCCCGGACGGCGTCTTCTGCGATGCCTGCGTCGAACTCGACAACAGCGTGCCCAACACCTTCACCAACCCCGACGGCACGTTCGAGCTGCCAACCTATCTCGGAGGGCCGCAATACCTCGTGGTGCAAAAGGGCCAGTTCCGACGCGTGCGCTCGATCGACGTGATCGAGGGCCCAATGACCGCAGACCCGAATGCCACGCGGCTGCCCTCACGGATGGACAAAGCCAACGGCGATGACATTCCGAAGATGGCCATCCAAGCGGGCGCCTACGACGACATCCTCGCGACCTTGACCGGGCTCGGCGTCGACGAAGACCAGATCACCGTCTTCGATTGCGTCGGCTTCAACTGCGACAGCGCCTTCGAGGACTACGCCACGCTCTCGCAGTTCCACATCGCCTTCGTTCCGTGCTCCTCGTGCAATGGCGGCACCGGTGGGGAAGACGCCAACATCCGCCAGTTCGTCGCTGAGGGCGGGAAGTACTACGTAACCGATTGGTCCTATCAGTGGATGCAGCAGCCCTTCCCCGGCTACGTGACCTTCGACGAGAGCAGCGGGGATGCCTGCACGCTCGACAACTACACGGCGCAAGCCACCGAGATGGACGCGGATCTGCAAGCCTGGCTCGCGGCGCAAGGCATCAACAACCCCGAGTTCGAGGCGGCCTACACCTATATCAATCAGCTCAATACCGTGGCCTCCACCGACACCCAAGGGCAGCCGGTCAACGTCACGCCCAAGACCTGGATCACCGGCGCTACACCGCAAGGCAACAAGCCCCTCACCGTCAGCTTCGAGGACAAATGTGGCCGCGTGCTCTTCAGCACCTACCACTCGGAATCCTCTGACGGCCTATTGCCGCAAGAGCTCGCGCTGCTCTACGTGATCCTCGAGGTCGGCGTGTGCTTGAACGTACCCGTGCCGCAGTGAGCTGCAGGTCAGTCGTGCACGGCTTTCGCATGGGAGCCGTGCTCGGCGTGCTCTCCTTCGGGAGCCACCTCGGCTGCGGCGCCGTAACGGCGACAATACCGCCCGCTTCAGCGACGACGCCAACGCACTCGTGCGCCGAGGTGTGGAGCACCCGCGAGCGCGCCTTCGACGCCGCCCTTACGCAGGGAGCGTTGGACATAGCACTCAGCGAGCTTTCGCCTGGTGACGCTCGCTGCCCAATCCCCGCACCGCTCGCCATGCGCCGCGACGCCATCGCTCGAGAGCTCGAAGAAGACGTAGAGCGTGCGCCTGCGGAGCTGCTCGCCTTGGCGACGAAGCAGCTGCCCCACGTCGCGCAGCTTTCCGAGCGGGAGAGGGCTCGAGTACGTCGCTTCCTGGAACGGGCTTGGGACGCGCAAGCGGGCTTCGACGCGCTCCACAGCCTGCGCCCAATGAAGGTCGCGGATCATGCGCTCTTCGCCGCAAATACGGCCACCGGAGAAGCGCTGCTTTCCGTGGAGAAGACAACCTTCACGCTTACGCACCTCATCACCGGGCAAACGACGAGCGTCACCTTCGCGCCCGATGGGCAGGCCTTCATCGCAAGCGTGGTCGAAGGTTCTGAACACCGTAACCTTTACTTCACCGAGCCGAACGCAGCGCCACTCGCGCTTGAGCCGTGGGGTCGTGTCACCTTCTCCGCGGAGCGTCCGCTCGTGGCGACGCAAACTGCAGCGGAGGTGGTCGTCTTCGACCTGAACGCACGCAAACCGTCCGCAAGCTTCCCCTGCAAGGTGCGCCACACGCCGCGCTTCACGAAGCTCGGCGACCTCGTGCTGGTCGACTCCGGTCGTCCACACGGCAGCGCTTCGGACGCGGGCCTCGGCATCTTCGATCTCGACGCTCATGAGCTTGTTGCCTGCGACACTCAGCCCGCCGCAGCTCTCTCTCCGGATGGACGATTCGTCGCATCGATCCTCGCCGGACCGAAGGGAGGTCCGACGTTCGAGTTCTTGCTCACGATCCACGACCGCCAGCTCGACCGCGTGGAGACGAGCCGTGTGCCCGGGGACGAGAACGAAACGCCCGACGTGTTCTTCCAAGCCGACGGCACGCTGATCGTGAGTTCGAGGAAACCGAACATCATGACGCAGCAGTTCCCGCCAACGGTGCGCGCTCGCTTTGCGCCAGTAGTCGGCACTCCAGGAGGTCTCCGTAAATCGGCTACAAAACCCCCCATCCCACTGGAGCCCGGTGAAGTCTGGGCGTCCCTTGCAGCTCCCTATCGAGATCTAGTCAAGCCCCCGCTCGAGCTCATCCCAACGGGCGTCTCCCTCTACTTCACGATCATTTCGTACGCGACGAGCGCTGACCAAAGGACCCTCGCGCTGTTCGCCGGCGAGACGCCCGTTGCGCCGCGAGGCGTCGAGTTGCTGCTGATCGACCAGCGGACGCAGAAGCTTCTTCACCGCGTCGCGCTCCCTCAGCTTGATGGCGAGCAGCTCCGCCTCGCCTTCGGGCCCAGCGACCACGTGATCGCAACCAACCGCAACGGCACGCTTGCCTTCGCGGTGTCTCGCGTGAACGGCGCAGTCGCGCCGCTCCCCGCACTCGACGCTGATTCCTTGGCTTTCGACCCCGACGGCAAGTGGGTAACTGACGAGCGCGGGTCACCTTGGATCGAGCTTGCGACCGGGAAACAACTCACGCTGCCCACCGTTCCAGAGGGCGGATTCGAGGCGTTCCTCGCGACAGGCAGACCCGATGACGCTCCCGCCGGAGTAATCTGCAGAGTGGGCCGAACCGTGGTTCCTCTTGCGCTCTGCGCAGCGCGATACCCCGCCCGTGCGAGCGACAAGAAGCGCGACCTCTGAGCCGACGCCAGTATGCGCAACGGCTCAGGGCTCAATGCCGCACAGTCGGAGTACAGCCCTCCACCGCGGTGGAAGCAACGCAGCGACCGAACACGCCGCCCTTGATTTCGCAGTTCTGCTTGGGCTGGCAGTCAAACAACGACATACACTCTCCGCCCGCAGCAGCAAGCGCGCGGCAACGGCCCTGGTAACAGGAAGCCTCGGCGCCGCAGAGCTCCTGGCCCAGCTTGCAGCGGTCGCCGACGGCGAGCGGCGGTAAGCAGTGGTAGACCGCGGGATAGCCGTCCGATGAGCCCTCCGTCATGAGGCAGGCGAGCCCCGCGTCACACGGAAGATGCTCGGCCGCTTTACCAAGCAAACCACCCCAATCCGCCTCGCAGACGCCATGCTTGGCGATCGGCTTCACGCAGCGATTCTTCAGCATCGAAAGCCCGTTGCCGCACTCCTCGGCGTAGAGCACCGGCTCCCCTGCCCCAGCCTTGCCGGTAACCACCCCTTGGCACGCGGGCAGGAGATCAAAGATGAAGAAGGTGGTCTTCGCTCCGCGCGCCTGTGCGGCTGCGATACAAGCGGCCGCTACCTCGCCGTGAAATTCGACCTTGGCAGAGTTCACACGCGCGAGGCACTCCTGCTTGGCATTGAAAAGGCTCGCTAGATGACTTAGCGCCGGCGTGTTCGCCTTTTGCCCGTCGGTGCACGACGCATAGTTGAGCTCCCCGAGCGCCACGGCGCGATCACAGAACGCCTCCTTACCGAGTGGCAGCGCAGCGGC